>CAMAUV010000072.1 GCA_945861415.1 Akkermansia muciniphila
GCGCTTCCAGCGCTACACGGGCTTTAAATCCGGCATCATGTCTCTTTCGTTTGGCTTTCATTGGGTGGCTATTGCGTTCGCGGTTTCGTGCGCCAAGGTCCAGCCCAATCATAGCTTAACCAGTGGCCTGGTTTTCGGGGTCCACCTCATTGAAAATATGATGATCGACGAAGCTCGCCGCATCACCCCATTTTGCATAGCCATCGGCGGGATCATAGAAGTTGACGGCATTCAACGCCCTCCACCACGAGTTCAGATAGTTGGAAAGCCAGCCAAGCTGGATGGGGTTGACGTCCGGTTCGTCCGGATCGACAAAATATAGCTTCTGGGCAGCGGCCGTGAGTCCAATCTCGCCGGGGTCTGCCCGGTCGATCTTTAGAATGTATCCTCCCGTGACCGCCGGCTCTGCATTATCCAGAGGGCTGATTTCCGTGATCGCCAAGCGGTCGCTGCTTCGTTTGATTTTTTCTGTCAGGGAGTAGACGCCGAAGTAGTCCGCTGGGCTCAGCGCACCGCCATCGGTATTAAGGTAGACCTCTACATAGCGGCTACGCGGTGCGTAGCGCCCGGCGTCGTTGCTGAGACCAAACATGAGGGAGTTACGTATAAGCGATCGGTCATACTCATAAGCGGATTGGAGGATCCAGTCTGAGTCTTCAGGAAAAGCCGTTATTGACAAATCGCGGTCCCCACCGCCTCCATTCTGAGCTTCAATCGCCAGCGAATACTTGGCCGCGCCCGCGGTGGAACTTCCGCGCACCTTGATGACCGCATTGGTCGCCACGCTTGGGGGAGCAAGAAAAGTGGCCGCATCCGTGTCATGCGCCGGATCAAAGACCATCCATGCCGCTGCGGTGGCACTGTCAGGCCGGCCGGCGCCAAAATTGTCGATAACAACCAGCGGCAGATTGGAGGAGGGATTCAGGCCGGTTGACATCCGGACATAGTTTTCCCCGCGCACGGGACTCGGTGCCATGCCAGGGCGCGTGGCCAGAGCACGCAGGCGGGTGGTCGTATTCACCTGTAGAGGCCCGGTGTAGAGATTGTCCCCCGGAACGGGCTGGGAACCGTCGAGAGTGTAGAAAATCTGAGCATCCGGAGCCGACGTTGCGATAGTGACATGAAAGTCGGTGACAAAGGTGCCGCTCCGGCTTCCGATGACCGGAGCGTCGGCCGCTCGGGAGGCAGCCGAATTCTCCGCACCCGGCGTCGGGATGTAGAAGTATGCCCTCACTCCACGCTGTTCGCCAGATACTTGGCCCCATGAGACATCAGAAGTTTGGGCAGGAAAACCCGGGGCAAACGAGTCCACGACGAGTCCGTCAGGGTCTGAGAGAGCAAGGTACTCCCCTTCTGCGGAGAGTCTGAAATCCGTATGAAGGGCGCTGCCGGCGGAACTGCGGTCCTTTCCCGAAGCATAAACCACAAGAAAACCGCCGGCCGGCAGGCTGACATCAGGAAACTCCCAGCGGCTTAACTGCCCGGGATCATCCGTAAGGTGCCAGCCCTTCAGATCCGCCGGTTGTTCGCCGCGGTTATGGATTTCGATCCAGTCTGCACGGGCACCATTTTCATCAGCGATGCCCAGTTTATTCGAAGCCACAATTTCGGACAGGCACACTTCCGCCCGGGCTGCTGCGGCTGAAACCGCGAGCCCGACGAGCATCAGCACAGAACGGAAAAACGATACCATTATTGAGGTAAACAGCTGCGGTAGCTTACAGCCGGAAGCCCCGGGAAACAAGGAATCCTTTCCTCACATTGCCTTCACACCCGCGACGAAGGGGGCTGATTCACCCCGGGAGCCGGCACTGCCTTTTCGTCCCCGCGCAGACGCCACTGCCACGCCAAGCGGCGATGCTCGGAGAAAGTCATCGGATGAGGGGCGTATTTTGCGAGCAGTCTCAGAAAGCGGAAATTGGTGATCCCACAGGCGAACCACCAGATCAGCGTCCACTGGCTCCATCTCAGTGTGACCCGTTCTAAATCGACCAGCCCGGCGGTGCCGTGCAGCTGGACGATGACATTCCTTGGCGGGGTGGCGCGACTGGCCACGCCCCGCTCCAGCATTTCTGTTACCACAATACGCAACGAGACAAAAGTGGAATCCGGCGACTGCAGCCAATGTGTGAGGTCCACCCCGGGCAGGCGCGACATCACCATCCGCTCCTCCTTGCGCGAATGCTCCAGAAGTAGGGGAATGCCCGTCGCCCCCACCATGCGCTGGAGCGCCCGCGCTTCCAAATCAAGCCTACGCAACCCCTTCGGTACTAGGTGGAACTTTTTTTTCCACCGCGTTGCCTCTTATATCCACGCCGTTTTTCTGCGTATGAATCCTAATAGCTTCGTCCATGCGCCACTCTCTGGAAGGCTTCGGCAAGGGGCGCAAGCAGGGATGAGTCTTGACACTTTCCATCCCCCGGGCACTTGTCCGTTCATGTGTTCTGCACTCCGTCATTCACTCATCTGACCCCATGCTCTGGAAGCTCGCAAGCCTCGGAAAAATATCGCGCGTGAGCATGGTGCCGCCGGCGCCTTCGCCGGAGCGGCACGGCGTGGCGCTAACGGTCATCCTGCGAAACGAGGAACGCTACGTGGCAGAATGGGCAGGTTTCCACCACCTTGCCGGGGTTAGGCATTTTCACGTCTACGACAATGGCTGCACAGACGGCACGCTCGCGCGGCTGGCCGAAGCTCTGCCATCCGAAGCACTTACTGTAATTCCGTGGAAACAGAAGTTGGGTGATGCGCGCCTGCGCCGTGCGCTGCACAACCAAGTGCTCGCTTTCGCCCACGCAGCCTCCAACTTTGGCGGAGCCTTCCGCTGGATGGGTTTTATTGATGTAGACGAATTCCTCATCCCCAAACAAGCCGCCAACATCCCCGCTGCGCTGGCGCACCTTGAAGATACAGAATGTATCTCCCTGCCGTGGCACATGTTCGGCCACAGTGGACACGATACGGCACCGGACGGCCCGGTGTTGCAAAACTATACTCTCCGTGCCCGTGATCCGCTGAATCCGGCTAAGGGCCTGCGTAATTTCAAATGCCTCGCAGATCCCTGCCGCCTCACCGCCCTGCGCGTCCATAGCATGACCTGCAGCCACCGGGATGTCAGTGTCAACGACGCCGGCATTGAGTACGCGCATAGGCAGCGAACCCTTCCTGAATTTTATTCCTCCTCCCATCTTCAACTCAATCACTACTACTCGCGCTCCCGCACTGAACTGGAGGAAAAGCTCCGGCGCGGGCCCGCCAGCCCCACCGCGCGCCGGGACTACGAACGAAAAGTGCGCCGTCTCGTCAGCGCGATAGAGTCCGAGACCATTGAGGACTCCTCCGCCATCTCTTTCGCCCGCCGCATTGGCTTCCTATAATGAATTCCCCTTTTCTCCGCCTAACCGGACAAAGCCACAAATGAAGGCGCGGCTCAAAGCAGTATGGGAATCCCTGCGCAATGCGGTGCGGCCGGGCCGGGTCCGAACGCTGAAAATACCTGACGGAGATCCCGGTGCGCTTCTCTGTGCGGCCCACTGGACCGACCGTTCCACCGTGCTGCGTCTTTGTTTGCCGCCGCGCTTGCTGGTAATGGAGGGCGGGTTCACTTATACAACCGCAAGCCATCATTTCCTAGCGGCGATAGAGCATGGGAGGCATACGCTGGCGGAATTTTACCAGCGCTTTCAGCCTCAGAATATCGCGGCCATGTATGCCGTTTCGGGTGGCCGCTGCGGAAGTGATTTGCCTCCGTGGGAAATCCCATGGATTGGCAAAGCCCGTAGCCGGGCTCCGCGCGGTGAGGGCGGCCTTGGCCCGGAGCATGGGACCGCCATTTACGGGCCAGCCACAGACAAGAAAGTTGATTTGGAAATGCAGCGCCTGACCGGCACCTATGAGAGCATCCGAAGCCATGGCTACCAGCCGGACCGCCATGGCGATATCACCGGATTCCTCCTGCGCCGCGGCCAAGAATTTCGTTTCCTTGTGCGCGGCGGCAAGCACCGCACTGCTGCTCTTGTGCACCTAGGGCACCCGCTGGTTCCAGTGCAGTTCAAGCCTCACTGGCCGCGCATCATTGATCGCGCTGATGTTGCTCACTGGCCGCTGGTGCGCGAGGGCCGCATGGATGAGGCGCTCGCTCAGGACATTTTCGACTGCCACTTTGGACTCACTCTGGAACAGCGTTATTCCGGCATACTCTGAACCAGCACCCTCGCGAGAGTCGGGCGGCCGGGGTTTAATTACAGCGAATCTAAAGCGAAGAGCCGCGGGCGCGGTCTAGTTTTTCTACGCCGGGTAAACCGGGGATTACTTTGAAGGGGCAGGTTCGGTGAGGGTGCTGAAAATGTCGGTCGGATGACCCGGGACGGGTTCTTCCAACCCTGAGTTTCGCTGATGTGTAAAGCTGATACATGCCGTTAGGATAACAAGGAAATGTGCCAGTCAAACCCTCCAGATCAGCGCTGCGACCCGCCTCGCCACCTGAGCGGTCCCGTAAAAACATTTCATCCACGTCTCCGAACGCACTTGGGGTGAAGGCAAGGCCCTTCTGCGCCGCGGCCATCGGAGTGGCAAGTATTGCTAGGTCAAAAACGCGCTCATCATTGATACCAATCCTCGCAGTCCTGCTCTCTCAGCGTGAGCCGGGAGGCGCCACCGTCTGGGTCATCGTCGCCTTTAATGGCCGGCTGAATTTGGATATTCAGCAACTTCGCTGCGGGGCCTGTAACGTCTTCACCCTTCAGCTATTCGAAGCAAGCAGTGCACCGGCGCCCGCATTTTCCAAAACGTGGTTCCAAGGCCTCCTGAAGTATCTTGCCGACAGCGTCGATATGGTGATTATCGACGCTCCCTTGCTTGATGAGGACAGGGATATCTCCTTTTTTTCCGCGACAGCGCAACCTGCCGTGATCTGCAGCGAAAATATTTCAGTGCTATCGGTGCCATACTCGAAGCTGCGGGCAGGCTCAAGGAATCTTTGCCCGAACTGACCATGGCCGGCTGTTTGGTAAGCTGTGGCCCACTTCCCACCAGCACCCGGGGGCCTGAGGGATGCGCGCGACACTAACGCTTGCCGCGGGAATCCTCTGCGACTTGAGACAACTATGATCGACTCCACTCTACACACACTTCAGCCCGCGCTCATTTGGAAATTCTTTCGCCTGCTTTCCGATATCCCCCGGGAGTCAAAAAAGGAGGATCGCGCCGTCGAATGGATTGTACGCACTGGCCGAGAACTCGGTTGTGACGTGGAGACGCAGCCACTGGCCGGTGAGGAACGCCCTTACTTCGCCAACGTCCTGTTGCGCAAGGCCGCCACCGCTGGACGAGAATTATGGCCGGTCATCGCTATGCAGGCACACATCGACATGGTGTGTGAGAAAAACCAAGGCACTGCACATGACTTTGCCACTGACGGCATTCGTCTTTTGATCGACGGCGATCACCTGAGGGCCGAAGGCACCACACTGGGCGCAGACAATGGCATAGGTGTATGTGCCGCGCTGGCTGCCCTCGCTGACCCAACGCTGAAGCACGGTCCCCTGGAGGTGCTAATTACTGTGGACGAAGAAGCTGGCATGACCGGAGCCCGAATGCTGCGGCCCGGTTGGCTTCGTGCCCGTCATTTGCTCAATCTGGACAGCGAGGACGAGGGGGAAGCCACCATATCGTGTGCCGGTGCCCGCGATAGCACTGGCCGCCGCGGGTTTTCTCTCGTTCCTTCACCAATCGGTGCTTCCTCCTATGCGCTCAAAGTGCGCGGACTGCGAGGCGGGCATTCAGGCCTGAACATTGGAGAGAACCGCGGCAATGCCATCAAAGTCCTCGCCGGTCTGCTCGAGGGACTGGAAGCCGTGTCTCCCGTCAGACTGGCAGACATCGCCGGCGGCAATAAACGCAATGCCATTCCCCGCGAGGCCACGGCCGTAATCTGGCTTGAGAGCGGTGCCGTCAGCGTCGCGTCCGGTATAGTCCTTCGCGGAGCCGAATCTGCCCGGGCAGCTTTTCCGGAGGACTCCGGACTCAGTATCACCCTCGAGCCTGCCACCGCCGTCAGTGCGCTCACTGCCGAGGACAGCGCTAAACTCATTTCCTTGCTCAACGCCTTGCCGCACGGAGTCATCGCTATGAGCAAGGACGTCCTTGGACTCGTGGAAACATCCACCAATCTCGCGATGGTCACCATTCAGGATGGAGCCGTGGGAATTAATTTACTCTCCCGCAGCAGCATTGATCCCGCCAAGGCGGCACTGGCCGGACAGATCAACGGCATCTTCTCCGGCTACGGGTTTGCCGGCGGCGAAGCCAATGACTACCCTGGGTGGAAACCGCAGCCAGACAGCGCCGTGGTGCATTATCTTAAGCGAGTGCACCTCGACCTCACAGGCAAAGAATTGAAGATCACAGCATTTCACGCTGGACTCGAATGCGGATTACTGGGTATGGCCTACCCGGACATGGAGATGGTATCATTTGGCCCTAACATGTGGGGCGTGCACACCCCTCAGGAACATGCCAGCATTTCCTCCACGGGCAACTTTTGGAAGCTCCTCCGCTCCGTTCTGGAGCGGGCCAACGAACTGGTTCAACGCTAACTTGATGTCCACTGCGCCGCCTCCGGTCACTCCTTGAGTGGATCCTGTCAGCCTACGCTTTCCCGTGCCGTCATTGCCCTCCGGTAACCGACGCAGTTCATGGCGGCACCTTTGGACTCAGCCTGCTAATGTGTCTGTCATGCCTGCTCTACACGCAGTCAGAAACCGGCCGGTTTCTCGTGTGTTCCACCACCGAACCCAAATTTCAGTATTGGCTCACAGGCACCAATCCTAGCGAAAACGACCTCTGGGTTTCCGGGGAGCAAACGGAAGCCACGCCGAAACTAAGGCTAAACCACCATGACTTTCTTAAGCGCTTCGAATCCCTTGGAGAATCCCCTGAGAGCCAGCTCTTTACGGAGAAGGTGAAATAGTAAGTGCACTGCAATCCTAACGGCACCTCCTACAGCTGCGCCTGCAAAGGCTAACAACTGTTTCTTGGATTTCTGACAAGCTTCGGAGCCGAGAAGCTCACGGCCATTATTTATTAAGTGGTGAATGGTCTGTGCCCGCTGCCCGCTACGTCGCTAGTGTTTTCTGCTGCGGCAGTAATTTTGAACCGCGATTTCGCGTAAAGATTGTCAACGAAGCGACGCAACAGACTTGAGTTTTCGAGGGAAAGCGGCTTGGTTCACCCATGTCCAACTCTAAGCTTTTTTTTCTCGTCGCCCTCATTGGGGCTGCCATCGGCTTTTGGTATTTTGGCCGTGAGAACTCTGCGCCTAAAATACCAGCGAAGACTCCTGTGCCAAAGGGTATAAAAGAGCGCGCCGGTGCAGACCCCTTCCCTGCCGAGCATGAAAAGTAGCTTGTCTCAGGGTAGCACCGGAGCACCTGCTGGCAGGAATCCGAAGTATCTCTGTGCGTTGCCGTAGGAGACATTGCGCACCAGCGTTGCCAGCGTCTCAAAATCATCCGGCAGTTCTCCGCGGCGAACGTCCTCTCCCAACAGGTTGCAGAAAATGCGGCGGAAATACTCGTGACGCGTGAAACTCATGAAACTGCGACTGTCTGTCAGCATTCCCACCCAGTGGCTGAGCAGTCCTAGATTACTCAAGGCATTTATTTGCCATTCCATTCCCTCCTTTTGGTCAAGGAACCACCAACCGCTGCCAAACTGAATCTTGCCGGCGGTCTTCCCATCCATGAAGTTTCCGCACATCGTTCCCATGATGTAGTTGTCTGACGGATTGACATTATAAAGAATCGTCTTCGGAAGTGAACCATCGGTGTCTAGGGCATCAAGGTAGCGGGAAAGCCGCTCCGCCTGCGGGTAGTCTCCGATGGAATCGAAGCCAGTATCAGGCCCCAGCGTGTTGAATCGGCGGGTACTGTTACTCCGCATGGGGCCGAGGTGCAATTGCTTTACCCATCCCTTTCCGGCATCCAATTGTCCGCTGCGGATCATGATATAGGTGGCAAATTGCTGTTGGTCTTCTGGTGTGACCGCCCCGCCTTTGCGCGCCTTATTGTAAATTGCACTCGCCTGCTCATGGGAGCAAAAACTCGCGGTGGCCTGCATCAGACCGTGATCGCTCAGGCGGCAGCCCATTTGGTGAAAGTATTCGTGCCGCTTCTCCAGCGCATTAAGCACGCCATAAAATGTAGTGACATCCGTGTCAGCCGCCGCACCAAGGCGGTCCACGTATTTGTTCCACGACTCCGTCTGATCAATCTTCAGCAGAGCGTCAGGGCGGAAGGTGGGCAGTATCTGCGTGGCGCAGTCGCTGGCCTTGATTGCCTTGTGATGCTCCAGTGAATCCGAGGGATCGTCAGTGGTGCATACCACCTGCACGCTGAAGTCCTTCAATATTCCCCGGGCCGAGCGGTCCGGGGCCTGCAGGCGTTCGCCGACTAGGTCCCAGATGCCTTCAGCACTCGCAGGGGTTAATATTTCGTCGATGCCAAAGTAGCGCTTCAATTCGAGCGCGCACCAGTGGAACAGCGGATTGCGCAGGGTAAGAGGCACCGTGCCGGCGAACGCCATGAACTTATCCTTTGGCGAGGCATCTCCGGTACAAAACTTTTCGTCCACACCGTTGGAGCGCATGGCCCGCCACTTGTAATGGTCCCCCTCAAGCCAAATCTCAAAAAGGTTGGCGAACTTCCGGTCCACCGCCACATCTGCCGGAGGCAAGTGGCTGTGATAATCAATGATGGGCTGCTTCGCCGCGATCTCGTGATAGAGACGGGAAGCCAGCGGGGATTGGAGCATGAAGTCCTCGTGAATAAATGGCATGACGGGACTTGACTGAAGGATGAAGGAGATTCAAGCCCGCAACGAACAAACGCCCGCTGGAAATTGACACGCGATTTCTTTCATGTGGTGCAGAAACCCGCGACGCGGTGAGCTTGAACACGGGGAGAAAATCCAGTGTTCAGGAGAACAATTTCGCCGTGATACCATACATACCACACGATAACATCTTATGGCCCGGCTTCTGACTTTTCTTCTCGCTGCCATCGCATCCCACGCAGGCGTCACCCTTTCCGTGCCGGCCCGTTTGCGGAGCACAACTGCGGGAAGTGCCGGAGTCAGGATCATCTCCCAGCAGTGGGATCCAGCCAAAACAGCACTGATCCTTTGCGATTTCTGGGACTCTCATCACTGCGCGAACGCAGTGAAGCGGGTGAGCGAACTCGCCCCGTGCGTTGCTGCCGTGGTCGGGCAGGCGAGGGAAATGGGTCTACTCATCGTTCATGCTCCCAGCGACTGCATGGAAGCCTATGCCGCACAACCCTGCCCGGCAGCGGGCCATCGAAGCGCCATCCGCGCCGAATCTACCCAAAGGAATTGATGCATGGATGAACTGGATTTCTACGGAAGAGGAGAAGTGCGGCTATCCCATCGATGCCTTTGACGGAGGTTGTGACGATAATCCAAAGGAGGCCGCGGCGTGGAAAACCGAGCTTAAGAAACAGGGCCGCCATACAGGACACCCTTGGCTTGGTCAGCATTCGGCGGTGAAAATTGATGCGGAGCGCGACATCATTTCTGACAAAGGCGCGGAAATTTGGAATGTGCTCCACGCTCGGGGGATCAACGATGTGCTGCTGGCCGGAGTGCATGCCAACATGTGCGTCTGCGGCCGCCCATTCGGCCTGATGCAGTTGGCTAAAAACGGGAAGAACGTGGTGCTGCTCCGCGATTTGACCGATACCATGTACAATTCCGCCATGCGGCCGCAGGTGGGACACACGGCGGGAACCGAACTCATCGTGTCGCACATCGAGCGATTCATCGCCCCCACGGTGCTCAGCACTGAAGTCTTCGGAGGCGAGACTCCGTTATTCACTCATGAGAGACGCCGCCACCTTGCGATCATGATCGGGGAAGACGAATACCGGACTGAGGAAACACTGGCCGCTTTCATGGACAGTATGGTGAAGGACTTTCGCGTGACCTACATCCTGCCGACGAAGGAAAAGCCTGCTGACTTTTTCAACATGACGGCTCTCGCGACAGCCGATCTGCTGCTGGTCAGCGTTCGCCACCGTTTGCTCCCTAGGGCACAACTGGCAGCATTGCGAAAGTTCGCAGAGCGCGGGGGAGCCAACGCGGGCATTCGCACCGCCAGCCACGCCTTCGCACACCGCGATGGTCAGCAGATACCACCCGGTGCCGGGGTGTGGATAGAGTGGGATGAAACCATTTTGGGAGGCAACTATCAGAATCACCTCGGCAACGCATTGAAAACCTTCGCACGCACGTCGGTCGGGGTCAGCCACCCGATACTTGCTGGCGTGCCGGGTGCCGAATGGCTCACCGGAGGCTTGCTCTATCGCAACACACCGCTGCGAGGCGGCACCGTTCTGCTCACCGGCAGAGCCGAGGGTGCGGCACAGGAGGAGCCGGTGGCATGAACACATGCGACGCCGGCCAAAGGCCGCGTTTCTATACGTCGCTCGGCCACAAGGACGACTTTCAACGGAGCGAATTTCGGACGCTTCTCGGGAATGCCCTGCGCTGGTGCGCTGGGCTGGACGCGCTATCCGGGAAATAACTGGATGCGCCACTGCTGAGGCAAGTCCCTGACGCTCAGTTCTCAGCGGTCCTCCGTCACCGCCTGTTCCTCCTCAGGAGGCTCCATCTCTTCAATCGGCTGCGCCTTCTCCAACTTCACCGGAGGCTCCGGCAGGTAATGCGAATCGATGTCAATACTGAAGCGC
Organism: Akkermansia muciniphila; assembly: GCA_945861415.1. Classification (GTDB taxonomy): domain Bacteria; phylum Verrucomicrobiota; class Verrucomicrobiia; order Verrucomicrobiales; family V1-33; genus V1-33. The sequence goes on from CAMAUV010000072.1 coordinate 10,767, forward strand.
CATGAGACCATGTCCGGTTTAGGTTCTGAATTGCGCCTAAAGGTGACAAACACATGGCAGTCTTTGGCTCGAAGCGACTCATTCAACTGATAACGAATCACCTTCCCCGCTGCATCAAATGCAGCCGGCACCGGACCGAAGCCCGCGATTTTCATCACAATGCTGGCCGGGTCAATCCCCTCCAGTTTGGCGACGTCCACCTCAATGAGCGGCCTGCGGCTGCTCACGATGGCATTCGGCAAAGGCGTAGTCACCACCAAAGGCTCATCGTTGCCTTCGCCGCCCAGCAACTGCTTGACCATGGCTCCGTCCGCCGTTCCCCGGAAACTCACAGCGAGTTTAAAGTAGCGATCTTCCGGATCATTTCCTAGAATAATGTAACGGCCCAGCGCGGTGACCGGAGTATCCCAAGTTACCTTGGCTGGCGCCACCGTGAACATGGCTTCGTAGCCCGCCTCGCGGCCGACTTCCTCCTCCCGCGGAGAAAAGTAGCCGCCGGGATATGCATAAGTAGTCACCTTTAGTCCCAGAAGATCCTCGAGGAACTGTTTCGAGTCCTTCATTTCCTTGCTCAGAAACTTCTCGCCAGTGTCCTGCGATTTAAGGAACATGGAGTTGATCTTCGACTTGTAGGGGTGACTCACGCTGTGGCAGCCGATCTCCCCACCGCCGGCCATTAATTCTTTGATCTCCGCCGTGGTCAGACTTTTGCCGCCGAGATTTACGAAATTTTTGTAGCAGAAAATGATGAAGGGATACCCAAACTCCTTGAGAACCGGAAGCGCGAGCGTGTGTGTGGCTTTCCACCCGTCGTCTATGGTGATGACAATGCTTGGATCCGGAATGTCTTTTTCACCTCGCCGCCAGGCGAGGAAGTCCTTCATGGGGATCACGGGCAATTTTGCATCCTTCAGCGCCTGCATGTGGCTACGAAAGTGATCGATGTTGATTTGCATCTGCTCCTTCGACTTTCCGGTGATGAAATTGTGGTAGCCCAATACGGAGACCTGAGCGCTTTTGTTAATCGTAAGCGCGGGCACGGCCGGATCGATGGGAGCGGGGGCAGGAGCGGAGGAAGCGACTTCGTCCACGATTTCCGGCACCGCCAAGGGATCGGGCTTTGGAGGCGGCGGTTCCTTCTTCTTTAACTTGCCACAGCCGGCAGAGCAGAGGCCGACGACGAGGAGGAGATGAAGGAACCCCGGTTTCATGATGGAAACGCTTACCACCTCACAACGCTGGCCGCCCATGCAAAGCCCGCACCGAAGGCCACGAGGAGAATGTTGTCCCCCTTCTTTACAACTCCCGTGCGCACGGCCTCATCCAGCGCGATAGCAACGGCGGCCCCGCTGGTGTTGCCATACTTATGCAGATTCAGGAATGCCTTCTCCGGCGGCATACGCAGGCGCTCGCGAATGGCATCCACGATTCGGACATTGGCTTGGTGCGGGATCAGCACCGCTATATCATCCGAAGTAAGACCAGCCCTTGAAATGGCGGCCTCGCAGGCTTCACAGGTGTTCTTGACCGCCGCTTTGAAGACCTCTTTGCCCTGCATATTGATGGTATTGAGCCGCAGGTGGGCATTGTCGGGCGTAATAGGAATGGCGCTGCCGCCTCCCGGGACCGAAAGGATGTCCGTGAGGCGTCCATCGCTGGCCATCACCGAAGAAAGCAGTCCGCTGGGATCGCCATCATCGGGTGTCTTCGTTGTCAAAATAGCCGCACCGGCACCATCGCCGAACAGCACACAGGTATTGCGGTCCGTCCAGTTGGTGATGCCGCTGAGCTTGTCAGCGCCGATGATCAGCGCGGTCTTGCGGTTGCCGCTGTTGATGAAATGCCTAGCGATCTGCATCGCATAGAGGAATCCCGCGCAGGCGGCACTGATGTCGAATGCCACCGCACGGATGGCTCCCAGGTTGCGCTGCACATGGCACGCCGTGCTGGGAAAAAAGGTATCAGGCGTGATGGTGGCCACGATGATCAGGTCGATGTCCTCTGCTTTAACCCCGGCCGCCTCCATTGCACGCTCCGCCGCCTTGGTCGCCATGTGGCTGGTGGCTTCATCCGCAGCTGCAATTCGGCGCTCTTTGATCCCCGTCCTTGAAGTGATCCAGTCGTCCGTCGTTTCCACCAGCTTCTCGAGGTCAGCGTTACTGAGCACTTTTTCCGGTAGGTAACTGCCAGTGCCGGCGATTTTCATGACGCAGGGGAAAGTGTCGGGAGATGAATGACTCATTGGTTTTTGGTCGGGTCGAGGAATGCAGGTATGCCCCAAACTGGGCTGATGGGAACCCGAAAGACAGGGGTAAGCAAGGGGTTTTGCCTCACCTACATTGGCTGGGCCATCGCTAAGTCGTTTGATTTCTTTACCTGTTAGTTACCGGGGACGAAGGTAAGACTATTCGGTATGCCTTTATCTCCCTTGCCTCGTCTGCTTCTAAATCTCGCCTGCTCTACAGGAGCCGCGGTTGCCGCCGTGACGCCGTCCGACCTCAATGGCAAAGGGTATACCACTTCAGTCACCATCACGGCCATCGGCACGGCAGCCACACTTGACGACGCTACATCTCCTCTTGGCGCACCCACGGCATTCAGGGCTATCACGAACTCACAGTAACGAATGGTGCGACTCTGCCAGTCCCCTATGTCGCGCCGGCGCTCAACGTCTTGGCTGTGGAAGTTCACCAAAACACCGTGGACTCCAGTGACTGCGCCGTTGACGCCTCGCTTACCGCGTCTTTTTCCGCTCTCAGCGCAAATAGATGGGGCATCGGGACAGATCACGGCGGCCATTACCTCTACTGGACCAACCCCGCATGGACCATTCAAACGAGCAATAACCTCGGAATCTTGGTCAATCGTCCGGATCTGACCAACTTCGTGCCTGTAATGGACGCCCCTTCCCGGCAATTTATTAGGCTGCTACCGTGGGAACGCGGTCAGATCATTCTGAGCCTCAAAGGGCTGAGAAAGATTTGAGCCGCGGCGGAACCGCCCCTAGCCGGCGAGAAGATTTCGCAGTAGCGGCAAAACCGGCAAAGACAAGGCAACCCTTGCCTTCCCTGTGTTCCTGCCCCGGCATCAGCGCGTCCTGACATCTTCTTTACACCTTCCTCAGCGACAGACAGCACCGGCGGGTGTAGGATCAAGACATTACGGCAGCTACTCTCGTTAAACTTTTACTCCCATTCACCGCATGAAGTATCACCTCACCATCCCCGGCTTCCTCGCCGCTTTCACGCTCACCCTTTCTGCTCAGGAAACGAGCTTTCTCGAAAAATTTTCCCTCTCCGCTGACCGCGATGCCGTGTTAAAAGAACTCATCCCGGGCACAGACGACTACTTTTACTACCACGCCCTGCATCTTCAGAATCAGGGAAAGACTGCGGAGTTGACCGCGCTTCTTAAAGAATGGAGCGACCGCTTCCAAAACGAAAACCCGCGCCGCGGGGAAATTGAAAACCGTCAGGCGTTAATCAATTACAGCACCGATCCCGCAGCCACGTTGGTCTACCTCCGCGACAAGCTGGGAGTGAACTACAACCACACCCGCATCACTTCGGAAGCCCGGCCGGACCTTGCGACGAAGCTGGACCCTACGCTCATTTCATGGGAAAAGTATCTAGAAGCGGCGCTGACTAATACGGACAATCTGGCCAAGCTAACGACCACGGGGCTCGTGAATGCGCTACGGAACGGTAAAGTGGAACTACTGACGCCCCGGCGCCGGGATCTGCTCAATCGCCTGCACCGGCCCGACTTTCCGAGCCTGGTAAAAATCATCAACGCCGACCTCGGCACGGAGGAGTCGAAAGGTTTTGGCGAGTTCGCTATTCACGGAAAGCTGACGTTGGCGCAGTTGGATGAATTGCTGAAGCTCCGCCCGGCGTTGCTGCAGAGTGAAAATTTCGTCACCACGTGGTCCGGCAAGCTCCGGCCCGCGTTTGGTGAAGACGCAGCGCGCAGCGCGGTGGTGCGCGAGGCTTGGTTGGAAAGGCTTCAGGCGTTTACGGCCAAGCTGGCCCCCTCTTTCAACTCGCTAAAAGCGCACGTCCTTTATCACCGCCTCCTCCACGACGAAGCCGCGGGCGTGCTCAGCGAGGACCGGTTGATTACTTACATTCAGCTCCCGCGCTCATGGCGGAAGACAGACGCCGATAAACCTCACGTGGACCTGAATGCCAACTACGAGCCGCTCTCCGGTTGCCCCCCTATTGGCAACGAGGACCCGCTCTTTCGCCGGATGATCCTGCGTATACTGGCCACGGCTGACACGACGGAGAAATTCGCGCCCTGGTTCACCGCAGAATGGCTGAACGCCGTCCACGCTGAAGCCAAGCTCCTCGCGGGTGCGGCGGATGCCCAGAACTGGGTCTCGAAACTCTCCCCGGAAGCCTATCAGGGCCTCAAGGACCGCGTGGACCTCGACTTCGATCCCGCCGGCAGACAGACCTACGCGTCCGGTGACGACGTTACGCTCGACCTGCACATGAAGAACGTGCCGAAACTCCTAGTAAAGGTCTATGAAATCAACACTGAGAACGTCCACCGTAACACCGGCCAGCAGGTGAACACGGACCTCAACCTCGACGGCCTCACCCCCAACAGTGAGCAAGTCCACGACTTTCGCGATGCTCCGATCCTGCGGCAAAAGCGCACGTTCCAGTTTCCCGGGCTGAAAGGGAAACGCGGTGTGTGGATCGTGGAATTCATCGGCGGCGGGAAAAGTAGCCGCGCGCTCATTCGCAAAGGCGGGCTGCGCCATATCGTGGAGCACGCGAGCGACGGCACGCGCATTGAAGTCTTCGACGAAGCAATGAAGCCGGCAGAAAAGCCCTTCGCACTGCTGGGCACGCGGCGTTTTGATTTGGACGCGAACGGGCGTCTCGTGGTGCCATTCAGCACGCAACCGGGCGAACAGAATGTGATCCTCGGCGACAGCACGGGATTCACCTCTCTGGAGAAAGTAAAAGTCGCGGGAGAAGTCTATGAGTTAAAAAGCGGGTTCCATGTGGCGCGCGAGTCGCTGATGCCAGGAGCAACGGCGCAGATCGCCATCCGACCTGCGCTGCTTCTTAATGGTAAACCCTCATCCGCAGGTCTGCTGGAGAAGGTGCGGCTCACGCTCAACTCGCAGTCTCTCGACGGCGTGCCGAGCAGTGTGACGTATGAATTCGGCGCAGTCGACACGGACGGAAAACCCGTGGGGCCTCAACTGTCGGACGATACCGAGGCGATCGTGGACTTTTCTGTGCCGGACCGCCTCGCGTCGCTGAGCTTTTCGCTGGAAGCGGAAGTTAAATCGCTGAGCACCGGGCAATCGGTGAAAGTGAGCGCCGGAGATTCGCTCAAGGTGAACGGTTTCACACTCACCGAGCAAACTAGCGATCTTCACCTCACCAGCGCAGAGACCGGCTACCTCTTGGAGGAACGAGGCCGCACGGGTGAAGTGCGCGGCGACCGCGAGGTGGTCCTGACGATTCTGCACCGCGACTTTACCGAAGCCAAAGGATTCACGCTTAAGACGGATGCCGCTGGAGTTATTCAGCTTGGCTCTCTTGACGGCATTGCCAGCTTCACCGCCCGTACCACCCATGGCGTGGAACGCACCTTTTCGCTGCCGCGCACATGGGCTTCGCTGCCCAGCGCAGTGAACGTCAAAGCCGGTGAACCGGTGCAGATCGCATGGCGCGGCAGTTCCGAGCCGCAACCCGGCGACGTGAGCGTGCTGGAACTCCGCAGCGGCACACCCATTCGCGATGCCGCCGCAGGCGTCACCGTGAAGGGCGGACTCGTCACCATCAAAGGACTCACTCGCGGCGAATATGCGCTGGAGATGGCTCCCGCGCTTTCCTCCACCACCATCCGCGTTGGCGAAGGCGAAACGGTGAGCGGACACCTCACCAATGGCACGCTGCTCATGGAACTCTCGAATCCCGCGCCCCTCAGCATCACGGGCATGGCGAAGGCGGATATCGCCGCACGTGAAAACGTTCCTGCGAAATCCGTGATCGTTTTCCATGTGGGCAACGCCGGCGTGGACACCCGCGTGCATGTCATGGTCAGTCGCTTCCTGCCGGCGTTCGATGCTTTTGGTGCGCTCGGCTCTGATCATTTGCCGGAGCCGCAGGCGTGGTCTACATCCTTCCGCCCCAGCCTCTACCAAAATGCGCGCACCATCGGGGAGGAATACGACTACGTGCTCCAGCGACGCACCGTAAAGCACTACGTGGGCAATCTCCTCCCGCGGCCAGGTCTGCTGCTGAATCCCTGGGCCATCTCCGATACCGCCACGGCAAAGCAGACCGCTGCCTCTGGTGATAGTGCGAAAGCCATGGCCGCCGATAAACCCGGCGCCCCCGCGCCCCCGGCTCCGATTAATGATGCGCCAGCCAAGGAAGGAGGCCAGTCTGTCGGCCCCATGGACCCCGACCTCTCCTTCATGGGCACACCGGGAGCCGTCGCGTTTAACCTTAAGCCGGACAAGGATGGCAATGTGGCCATCGATGTCGCGTCACTCGCCGACCGCCAGTTTATCCGCGTGATCGCTGTGGACAGCGATAGCGCTGCCGCGCGTGACTTCACCCTGCCGGAGCAGAAGCTCAAGCTGCGTGACCTGCGCCTAACGGACAGTCTCGACCCGGCACAGCACTACAGCCGGCAAAACCGCATGAGCCAGTTGAAGACAGGAGAGGCGTTTGCATTCAAAGACGCCCTCACTGCGCAGTGGCAGAGCATCAGCCACATCGGTGCCGCGCATTCGCTGCTTTCCACCATCAGCAACAACCCCACGCTCGCTGAATTCTCATGGCTGATGATGTGGCCGGATCTCAAGCCAGAGATGAAAGCGGAGATGTATTCCAAATACGCCTGCCACGAGTTGAGCTTCTTCCTCGCCCGCAAGGCCCCCGACTTCTTCAAATCCTTCGTCCAGCCCTACATCGCCAATAAGCGCGAAAAGACCTTCATGGACGAATATCTGCTTGGAGCGGACATGAGCGGCTACTTGCGCCCGTGGCAATACAGCCGGCTCAATACCGTGGAGCGGGTGCTGCTCTCTCGCCGCATCGCCGCGGAGGTGCCGGTCGTTCAGCGTCATTTGCAGGAATGGCTGCATACTCTGCCGAAGAATCCGCAACGCGATACGTTTCTTTTTGAAACAGCGCTCAATGGGCGTGCTCTACTTCCGTCCAGTCTTTCCATCGTTGCAGTAGCCGGGGGGGGGAAATCCTCAGGTTCACTATCCCACGACGGTCTCATCGATGTTAATAGCCGGGGGGGCGTGGCCAATGGTGGGGTTGACGCAACTCTTGGAGACGATCGATTATCGCTCCCCGAGAACGAGGTCATAGCGGCGCAAATGGAGATGAGAGGCAAGGCGCTTGGTCTGGCTTCTCCCCCGCCCGGTGAAGGGCTTGGAGAGGAGCAAAACCGAAAACTCTTTGAACTCAAAAAGAGCGATGGCGGCCTTGATGCAACCTCGGGCAAAGGCGCCCGCTTTAGCGGCCGGGGAATGAACCGTGAGAGAGGCCAGACGTCCACGGAAACCCGCCGCCAAGCCGGACAAAAAGCCGAGCGCTTATTTCGCCAAGCGGAGCAGTCTAAAGAGTGGGCCGAGAATAACTACTACCGCCTGCTCATTGCTCAGCAAAACGCCGACCTAGTTGCCCCCAACCGCTTCTGGCAGGATTACGCGCTGTGGGACGGCACCGGCGATTTTATCTCGCTCAACCTCGCCGAAGCCTCAGGCAGCTTCACCGAAATGCTACTCGCCCTCGCCGCGCTCGATCTGCCTTTCCAACCCGCTAAAGGTGAAGTGAAGCGCGACAACGGCAGTGTGACCCTCATCCCCGCAGGCAAAGGCATCCTATTCCATCAGGAAATCCGCGCCGCAGAACAGGATAAGGAAGGCGCTCAGCTCCTCGTGAGCCAGAACTTCTACCGCCACGGCGATCGCTACATTGAGCAGGCCGGTGAGAAGATCGATAAGTTCATCAGCGCTGAATTCATCACCGGCGTCGTCTATGGCTGCCAAGTTGTGGTCACAAATCCCTCATCCTCACGCCAGAAGCTGGACCTCCTATTCCAAGTCCCGCAGGGTGCCATGCCCGTCCTGCAAACGCAGGCCACCAAAAGCCTGCCCATCGTGCTGGAGCCCTATCACACCGGCACGTATGACTTCCATTTTTACTTTCCCGCCGCCGGGAAGTTCCCGCACTACCCCGTGCACCTGAACCGCAACTTCAAAACCGCCGCCAGTGCCGAGCCATTCACTTTCAATGTCGTCTCCCGCGCTACGCAGGCCGACAAGGCCTCGTGGGAATATATCAGCCAGAACGGCAAGCCAGAAGACGTCATCAGTTTCCTTGAACAGAACAATCTCTTCACGCTCAACCTCGACCTCATGGCATGGCGCATGGACGATGAGGACTTTGCAAAAAAAGCCATCAGCCTACTCCGCACGCGCCACGTTTATCACCCGACCACATGGAGCTATTCGCTGAAACACAATATCACGGAAGCCGTCACCGACTTCCTCATGCACAACGACGGCTTTCTCGCGCAGAGCGGTGGCTATATTGACTGCGCCATCATCAAGATCGATCCAGTGGAGCGCCTCATCTACCAGCACCTTGAATACAGCCCGCTCATCAATGCCCGCGCCCACCAGCTCAGCTCGCGCCGCCAGATCATGAACGACAAACTGCGGGGTCAGTTCAATGCGCTGATGAAAGTCCTCAGCTACCACCCCGTGCTGGATGAAGAGAGCCACCTCGCCGCCGCCTACTACCTCGCCATTCAGGACCGCATCGAGGAAGCCATCGTGCGCTTTGCCCAAGTGGCCCACGCCAAGGTCGCCGAGAAGCTCCAGTATGACTACATGCAGGCATGGCTCGCCGTGTGTCAGGGCGACACCGCCACCGCGCGCCGCATCTCCACCGCCCACAACGCGCATCCGGTGGTTCACTGGAAAGCGAAGTTCACCGAACTCGCCTCCCAGCTCGACGAAATTGAAGGTAAAGTCCCGGTGAAACCGAAGGACGACGACCGCGACGCCACACAGGATCGCCTCGCCGGCAAGGAGCCAGCTATAAACGTGAAGATCGAAAACAAGACCGTCACGCTGAACTACCGCAACCTCGCGGAAGTCACTGTCAACTATTACCCGATGGACCTTGAGTTCCTCTTCAGTGCGAATCCCTTCGTCACCCAAGACACCAGCCGCTTCCGAATGATCCTCCCGAACAAGAGCGAGAAAGTCATACTCCCCGCCGGCGAGAACCACGTCTTCGCACTGCCCAAAGAATACCAGAGCGCCAACGTGCTCGTCGAGATCACCGGTGGTGGCCTGACCAAAGCCGAAGCCGCCTATGCCAACGAACTCGACGTGCAGTTCAGCGAAGGCTTCGGCCGCCTCCAGGTCACGCATGCCGTCAACAAGAAGCCGCTAAGCAAAGTATATGTGAAAGTCTTCGCAGAAGTGAACGGAACCCCTACCTTCTACAAAGACGGCTACACCGACCTACGCGGCAAATTTGACTACGCATCCCTCAGCACCAGCGACCTCGACGGGACCACCCGATTTTCAGTCCTCATCATGAGCGACCAGCACGGTGCCACGGTCAAGGAAGCCCAGCCGCCGAAGCGGTAAATTTCGCGTTCAGAACCGATCTTCCGGCGCACATTCTGCCACTGTTTAGCCATGAAGTGCCGCTTATTGGTGTTCTGTTTATTGTTTGTCGTGCCCGAAGGCCCCCCCTTGCGCGCGGCCCGGCCCCGGGGCTAAGGCGTGGGTATGACAGAACTTTCCATGGGGGTCGCCGGTGTTGGAGCCATTGGTCAAAATCACGCCCGCGTCATCGCCGGGCTGCCAGGGGTGAAACTGGCCGCTATTTTTGACGCTGATCCTGCGCGGGCTGCTGAGATCGCCGCTAAGTATGGAGCGACCCCCGTCAGTTCTCTTGATGCCCTTGCCGATGCCGCAGAGGCCATCACTATTGCCACGCCCACCGTTGCTCATTACGATACCGCCAGACATCTCCTCCTGCGCGACCGCCACGTTCTCATCGAAAAGCCTATAACCGACAACACGGAGCAGGCCCGCGAGCTGGTTGAGCTTGCTAGAGCCCGCACCCGTGTCCTCCAGGTGGGCCACATTGAGCGCTTCAATCCCGTGATGTCGCTTATCGAGGAGGGCCTCAGTGCACCGCGTTTTATCGAAGCCCACCGGCTTTCCCCCTTCCCCAACCGTAGCATCGACATCGGCGTGGTGCTCGACCTCATGATCCACGATCTGGAAATCATTCTGCACCTCGTTAAAAGCCCTGTGGAGAGCATCGACGCAGTGGGCGTGCCTGTTCTGACGAGACGTGAGGATATCGCCAATGCCCGCCTGCGCTTCGAAAATGGGTGCGTCGCCAATGTCACGGCCAGCCGCATTAGCCCGGAGAAACTGCGCAAGCTCCGCGTTTTCCAGAGCGATGCCTATCTCAGCCTCGACTACCAAGAGCAGGAGGGAAAAATCTACCGTCGCGGCCCGGGCGGCATCGCCATGGAGGAAGTCGTCGTCGAAAAAGACGAGCCCCTTAAATTGGAATTGGCCGCCTTCGCCAACTGCGCACGCCACGGGCTTCAGCCCAAAGTTGGCGGCCAGGAAGCCGCTGCCGCTTTGGCTCTGGCTATCGAAATTACCCGCCGCATAGAGGCCCAGAGCTGACTCGCCCCCGGTGCCCCGGTCCCTTGGAGACCCTCAGACACTGAATAGTAAGTATTTGCCAAGTAGCCTCGTGTGATTAAAAAAGTGACCAGTCCACCTCACCGCCTTGCCGACGGCGCCAACCTCAATCCATGAGATGCAACGGATTTTTGGACTAAATTTTTGTTAGTTGATGGTGTTTAAATCAGCCTCGAATTTGGCCGGGGTGAGGTAGCCGAGGGAGGAGTGTTTGCGGTGGGTGTTGTAGTAGGCTTCGATGAAGTCGAAGATCTCGGTCCGGG
>CAMAUV010000073.1 GCA_945861415.1 Akkermansia muciniphila
CGCTTCCAGCGCTACACGGGCTTTAAATCCGGCATCATGTCTCTTTCGTTTGGCTTTCATTGGGTGGGTATTGCGTTCGCGGTTTCGTGCGCCAAGGTCCAGCCCAATCATAGCTTAACCAGTGGCCTGGTTTTCGGGGTCCACCTCAAAGGTAAAAACTCGGGGTCTCTTGGCCTGTCAGGAGTTTCTTGTGGTCAGTGAACCTTAACCAAATGGCATTTAGCGATATCAGTAGCTGAAAGTTAGAATTAGCGCCGCGGATAGCGCGGATGACGCTAACGTTCAGACGGTTAAGGATCAAGGACCCCTCACCTATTTGCTAAAACAAGCTAGATCCAACACCTCCACCAACATCGGTGCCATCCGCCCTTATGGTGGCCTAGTTTATGAATCGGGGAAAATGCATCGGAACTAGGATTCCCGGAAAATCCGCCTCCAAACTACCAGAATCGCGAAATTGGTCGACTAGAAGCCCGCATTTTCCGATCTTGAGCTGAAACATCGGCGACCTTATTCAGACACAACCCACTGATCATCTTCAACTTAAATAAAAAAATAGAGCAGCATAGGAGGCGCAATTACGGCAGACTTAAATTCTTTGGAGCAGGATCAAAGGTCTCTGCCTCCCCCAACCGCTCTTAATTTGAAGGGATCGCCGCCGCCAACAGAACAATTTTGTAGGCAGTCGTTCGTCCTTATCCCTATCGCAGAGCAAACGGTCTACTCAATCGGAGCGAAAACTACCACCCGGCAGGGCCAGAGTAGTAGATGCATGCGCACTGACGCAGCTTTTTGCTGTCTCACTTACTGCTTGGCGCAATAATGCTTCACTTGGCGGAGTGCCCATGTCATTTCGCCCGCAAGCGGTTCTAAGCTTTGTGACCGATTTCCGTCCAATCAGCGGATAAAGCCGCCCGCCTTAAAGCAGACCAGCGCTAGGTCTGCTTCGACAAAGGCCGGGTTAGACCGCAAGCGGTCCGCCTCTTAGCCCACCAAAAATGTCGGCTCTGATCCTAGATCCTCGTATTTCTGAGAAACGACTTTTCTCCGGGAGACTCAGTTCAACAGGACCAAGTCGCTTAAGGCTCGCCAGAAAGTCAGTCTCGACCAGAAATTTCAGAAGACTGGAAAACCAGTATTTTATAAAAGTTACGAAACACTAAAAAAACAAAGTTTTTATTTGCATGGCAGCTATATTGGTTATAGTTTTTATAACTCGCTAGCTTAATCACCCATGGACTACTTAGACGAACGATCCCCATTAGGGCAACGGGTATACCAAATCTCCCAATTGCCCGGTGTGAGCGATTTATACATTACCCCATGGGAACCGCTGTGCTACAAGCAAAATGGCAGCCTGATTTTTGATACGTTCGTCTACCATCCAGAAGAGCAACTCAAGGTCGAACCGGGCTGCGTGGACTACGCCATGTCGTTCGCCGGCCTGCGTTACCGTGTGAACCGCATGGTCACTAAGGGACGATTGCGGTGGGTGCTGCGCCTCCTACCCACCAAAATCCCGCATCCACAGGAAATTGCCGTGCCCGGCGCGGCGGTCAAATCGTTTCTGGAAGCCAAAAATGGCCTCTATCTTATCTGCGGGGCCACCGGTTCCGGTAAGAGCACAACCATCGCCTCCATGGTCCTTCACCGAGCCGAAAGACGTCAGGAGCATGTGGTCACTTTCGAAGATCCAATCGAATACGTTTATCCCGACGGTTTATCGTCACTCATTTCACAGCGGGAAATAGGTGAAGATGATCTGGACTTTGGTATGGCTCTTCGCGCCTCACTTCGCCAGGCACCTGACGTCATCGTAGTCGGTGAAATCCGTGACGGCGAGACGGCGGAGATTGCCCTCCAAGCCGCGGAAACGGGTCACGTGGTCGTGGCCACCCTCCACACCTCGTCCGCCTCTCAGACGGTTCAGCGTTTTCTTAAACTTGTCCCCAGTGACCGTCTTGAAACCGCTCAGGCAAGTCTCGCCGATACCCTGCGGGCCATACTATGCCAGCGACTGCTCTTCGATCCCATTCGCCAGCGCCGCTTCGGTATTCACGAATTGCTTCTTCAGTATGACTCGACCACGAACCTCATCCGGCGAGGCGAATACAAGAAACTGGACCAGGAACTGGAAACCGGGTGGAAGAAAGGCCTGATCACTTGGGAACGCAGCATGGGCATGCGCTCCGCCGAGGGGTGGAACGTCCCCATACCGGAAAAGACCGGCTTCAGCCCGGAGGAAGTCGAATCCTACATGTCAGAACACGGACGCTAACAGCATAACCATGCATCAAACCGAATACCCATGAAATTAAAAGACATCAACGACATGCTAACCTTCAGGGCCTTCCGGGCAGAACCGGACGACAACACTGCGCCCTGGTCGAAACGCTTCGCACGGGAGAGCACCCTTGCCATTAACATTGGCCGTCGTCGAACCACCTGGATGGCTCGCGACAAAAGCGGCAATTTCCAGGATGCCGGGGCCGTGGATGGAGATTTTAAAGATATCGTCGGCCAAATGGGAACTGAATGGCGTGCCATCACCGATAATGGCTGGTGCGCAGTGTCCCTTAACCAGCGTTTCGTCATGACCCTGGAAGTAAACCTGTCGCGCCGGGCCGGACTAGAGGAACAGCTTCGCACAAACCCAAAAGCAGTTCTTGGGGCGAAAGCCGAACGGGGGAAAAAATACAATCTGCTCCACAACCCTGAGAGTAACACCAGTGTGCTGCTTTCCTGTGATGAGGAAGTAATCAACAAAACACTGGCCGCCCTTAAGGATAACGGACTCGCCACAGGACGCGTAAGTGTTGGAATTTACGGGATGATGCTGGACCTGATTGATCAGGTGACAGAAGCCCGCCGCGCCCGCACAGTAACCAATCCCGGAGAACCGTTTGGTTCAGTCGTATTGATCGCCTGCTGCGCAGGCTCAGTGTGTGTGCTCAGCCAGAAGGAGGAGCAATGGACTGAACTGCGGTCACGTTCCGACCTCTATACTGACGACATGAGCCCAGTGCTCGAGATCGCGATCCCGCTGATTCAGAATGCCGGCCCTGGCGCTAATGTCATTGTCATGAACGAGGAAGCTGATTGCCAGTTGCCGGAGATTCTAAGGCTAAACCTCCCGCAAATAACCGTCAGTGATGTCTCACAAACCAACCAGCTTTGGAAACTTTTAACTGATTCCTGACCTCATGAAACAGTCTAGTATAATGCACGACCTTAAGCCGGAGCGGGCTGATCTCACGCCCCCGCTACCGAGAGTGATGATGGTAGTTCCCTGTCTCTTCTATCTGTCCGCAATCGCTACCGTCGGCCTCGGTTCCCTCTTTACTATTAAGACGCGTCAGGCTCAGGCGGAGGAGCAAAAGGAGATGGAGGGTGAGCAGGACAAGCGCAGTCAAATAGCGGGCCTGAAAACCGAGCAAGCCGTAATCGACCAGACCCACGCCAAGGCCAAGGAAGTCGTTGCCTGGATGGACAGCACCCAACCGATGATGGACGTGGTAACTGCTGTCGTAGGCAGCATCAAAACGGGCAACACCCTCTCTTCCCTGAGGCTCAACCGGACGGCGGAAAATCCGCAGCATATGGAAATGCGTGTCGAAATCAACAACGGAGGAAATCCGCAGCAGACAGAAATCGTCCAAGCTTTAATCAAAGCCGGTTTTCAGACTTTTAAGGACGACTTGTTATCGTCCGATAAAAACGACCGCTTTGGACCGATGACCTACACGGCCACAGTCGTCAAAAACTCAACGTCTGAACAGTAATACCAGTTATGAACACAAAACACCTCGCCTGCGTCGTTCTGTTTGCCGTGATTCTCGGGCTTTTCCAGGGCACAATGATGCTCAACAAGCGCATGCTTAATGCCCGGAGTAACATGGAAGACGCTATCGGACGCCACAGCACCGCCACACAGGAGTATACCATAAACATCACGGCCCTCGAAAAACTTCGCAAAGATACCGCCGCTCACCGAAAATATTTGGAAATGTGGAAACCCAAACTTGAGGTAACCGCAAATGAGGCGAGCGCTAAACTCGAATTCAACAGGCAATTAAAGCGCTTCCCCTCCCTTGTTACCTTTTTAAACAGTACCTCCGCGCCCACAGAAAACCGGGACATGGCGTATGTTAGCCGCCGTATCGCGAGCAACGTGAAACTGGAGGGCGACGCCGAAAAGGCGTTTCAGTTCCTTGGCTCTATTGAACGCGACATGCCCACGAGCCGTATTCAAAACATGGAAATCTGCAAAGGTCAGCGTGGCAACGATGTGGAATTGAACGTCTCGGTCGAAACACCGCTGGTCCCCGCTCCCCCACCCGCAAAGTAATCTCAAAGTCATACTCATATGAAAAAGCAGTTTCTAATTCTAGCCTTTGGATCTCTTGCCGCATGCTGCAGTTCTCTTACCGGCGAGGAAGTAACCATGACCGAAGTTCGCCGCCTTGGCTTCCTGCCCCAGGACAAGACCGACTACCGGCCAGAGGATAAAATGGAGATGAAACGGCGTAATCCGTTCGCAGACCGTGCCAAAAAGACGGAGCCAAAAGCAGAAGTCGATAATACGGAAACGGAGGAAAGCAAAATCCGGGCATTCCTGCAAAAAGAAAAAATCAGCGGCATTGTCAAACTTGGTGATAAATACATCGCCACGCTTGGACGGCTTGTCTTCGAAGCCGGGCAAACTCTGCCACCGCTGATTCCCGGACAGACTCAAATCCTCCGGGTCATGCGTGTGGACAAGACCACCGTGGAACTCGGTTGGGTCGAAGATTCCCCCTACGACACTGCCACTCCACGCAAGATTACCCTCAAAGTGGACCTGACTCCGCGCGTGGAAGTGCTGCTCGCCTCAAATGACTCCGATCCCAAAGATGGAGCAAAAGGAACCTATCTCCTCGATGACACCGGTAAGCTTTTTATCCCTCGGCGCAACGATCTGACGGCCGATCCGTCGGAAATTGCAGATAACCTGCCCCCTAGCGTCGATGTGAATCGTAATAGCGCACTCAGCGCGGATGAACAGGCCCAGATGCTCTCCAATGAATCTCCTCCTGAGGACACGCCACCTCCCGTCCCTACTGGCGGTGAATCGCCGGCACCCATAGAGGACCCCGAACAGCAAGCACCGTCCCCGACTCCGCTGCCTCCGCCGGATGAAGCCACCCCGGGCGAACTGCCCATGGAAGATGCTGTGCAACCCGATCCGGACACCACCGCGCCACCGGCCCCACCTGAGGGCGCCCCCTGATCCCGCTGCATCGGCAAAACGCCTTCGTTCACGCTTCCTTTGGCCCTTCTTCTGCATGAGAACTCCCACTGTCTGCAAAAGTCCATCGTCCACTAAAGCCTTTTCACTTATAGAATTGCTTCTGGTGGCGGCTCTTGGCGCAGTCGTTTTCTCAGTGGGGGCCCTCGCATTCCGAGTCGTTGCGGGGAATCAACGCACCGCGGGCTCATGGCAAACCGTCTTCCCTCCGCAGGCGGTCATTCAAAACTTCTTCGGCGCCTCGGAACCTCATCCAAAATTTGAGGTTCCATACATTGACAGCTACGTAGCGCCAAACTTCGGCCGCTGTAATCAGGCAGACATTCTCCGAACCCGCTTTCTTGAAGATGTCGAAAAGTCGATCGCTGTTTTTGGGCTCCCCCGCGCGAGCAACATAAACACGATTCGGCCCCCACGCCTCGAATTGAGGGGGGTGCTACCTCAGGCTCTCGACACCCCCGAGGCATTCCGGAGTTTTTTGGCGGCCAATACAGACACATCCGCAGGTGCTGCCAACTTTCCGTCCTTTCGAGGTGCCCCCCCGCTAACCGCGACATATCCGATGACCTCCGGCACCACTACTTCAACAGTCATCGGCCCGGTGACAAACGCCTCCATTTTTCTCATTCAGCCGTCCGGTTCCAATTCACAACTCTGGGTGCGAGCTGTCTACGAAATTGATTACATAAACCTGCCGACAGACAGCGCAGTTCCTACGGCGCCAGACGTGAATTGCGTTTTTGCTTCAGTAAGAAGATACGTAAACGGCACCCTCACTCACTATTACGACGTGGTTTACCGGGGTTCTAACATCTCTCAAGCAGGGCCGCCACTAGTTCACTTTGAGAGAAGCAGTCGCGCAGGTCTTTCCGAAGCCGCTTCAATCCAAAAATTCAAAAAAGCCGCTACACAGCCACTCTACATGATCTGGTGGCCAGACCCCGGTTCCGCCACGCTGGCAGGTACCGCTGCTGGCACTTATAATTCTTCGGACCCACAGTCTTCCTACTCTCAGCACGAGGGTCAGACTTCTTACGTCTTTGTCGTGCCTCAGTTTCCGGCCTCCTAACCTATCAGATTGAATGAGAGGCTTTCGTAAACACAGTAAACCGACCGGAGGGGTTTTGGCCATCGCACTAATCAGCGTCGCTTTTGTCGGCGTCGGGTTTAGTGCGTGGGTAGGCCTATTGGCCCAGCGGGGAAGAACTGGTGAGGTTGAAGAGCATGCGACACGCCGCCGCGTAGCTGCTTCAAACACCCGCGCCTCCATCAAGGTTTACGCGCTCCAGAGGGCCATCACTTCGAGCATTGATTCCGACGGCCTTTCTTTCAATCCGACTGCACTCGGAGGATGGTCCGACACCTCCACCGCACCATGGAATGGCTATGCAATGGAGAGCACCACGCGTATCGCCGGCCTAAACGCGTTTTCCTGCACATGGGACTATCCATACTCCAAAATCCTGGACGTGAACGCAAAAACGAAATCACTGGGATTTGCCACAAGTGAAATCGGCGCCATTTCCGCATCATACGGCATAAGTACCAGCTATCTGCGAACCTACTTGCGCAGCCGTAGTCCGATTCTCGGCGGTGATTTGCTTCTATTACACCGGTCCAGTCGGTCACCGGAGGCAATCCCGGCTGTAATCGGTAATATAAGGGTTGCCGGCAGGGTCGTGCATTTCGTTCCGGAAGTTCAGCCTGAAAACTACACGGCGCGTTCTGCCCGCTTTGACTCTCCTCCCGGCGTGACGGTCAACGCCGCACCTAAAGACTTGGCCGGAAACAGCATCGCTCCGTCGAATCTGTCGTGGACGCCAATCACTTTCGGACGCCGGGACGGCGCTTATGTTGCTGACTTCACTGGCCGACTGAACGTCGTGGACGCCCCTAACAATGGAGGTAATTCCCTGAAAGCCAGAGTCGTTGCCGCAGCATCCACCATTCAGGACAGCGGCACATCCACCACCACCGATGCCCGGGGATATTCCAATCCGGGAACAGGCACCGTCACGATTACACAATGCGTCGGCTTAACCAGCCCTGCCGACCTTCCAAGCATCGTGCTGACAGACGAGATCCGGGAAATTATCATCGACGGCCAAACCGGAAGCAATTTCTCCACCTACGCTCCCTTCAGGCCGGCTTTTGCTGTTCTTTACACCCAGAACTCCGCCTCCAACCGTAAATTGAACACAATACGGCTGCGCAATCAGGGCGCGCGCCGCATGCTCCTCGCTATTAAGCAAGCAACCCCCGTAGGCGGCACGCCCGTAAACATTATCATAGAGGACTCCAACGCCATCTGTGAGTGGAACGCCATCATTGTCGCTGAGAACACTCCGCTAACAGTTACCCTGAGCGGAGGCGCCACCACCCTCAACCTTGTTGGCGGCATTCAGACGGACTCGTCTCTGACCCTGCGCGGCACTAGCACACGAATGCAACTGCTACTGCAGACAGATACCCGCGGATTGATTCGCCTGGCCCCCCGCGCGGCATGGGTAGAAACGATCATGCCTGACAAAATTCCAGGCTCCTCCACTCTTGAGAATACATGGTAGCCCCGCACGGTATGAAATCATCAGCCTCTAGGCGGTCCAACCGCGGTTATACTCTCATTGAAGTGCTCGCGGCTTCGGGCATCCTCTCCGCAGCCATCGGGGCTGCAGCAGCTCTCAGTATGGGGATCTCAAAACAGGAAGAACTTACAAGGGGCCAACTGGCGGCTGTTCGCTACGCAGAAACAATCGCTAAGCTCTGGCAGTTAGGCGTGAATCCTTCAAGCTTTCTGCTAACTCAGACACAGGGTGCCGAGGGTTCCAATGGCTTCAATCCTATGTCATGGAACATCAATACAGTCGCCAACATCTCCCTCGGTAATGACAGCGGCATTGATCAGGGCACCGTAGAAGCGACCACGGTCAGCGTTACCTACACCCCGTATGGCAGCACTGCCCAACGCACGATAAGCTTGGACGTCGTGCGCCCCACGGCCATCCACCGCTGAATCGTAGTCAATTTTCCAATACTAATTTTATGATCAAAAAAGTCCTACTCACGAATGTCAACTCCGGGCGTAGCCAAGAAATAGTTGTCGATACGGACGATGATGCCAAGGCCATTGTAGGTAGCGGCAAGGCCAGCAATGAAGTCGCCAAGGTTACAACCGTTACCGGCCTTGATGAAAAAGTTTACCGGATGTCTGTCAATAGCGCCAGCCTTGATGACCGTGTGAATCTGTTCTCCGGACTTGCCCGTTGTCTCGACCGCAATATTTCCACTATTAAAAGCTTCGAACTTCAAGCAAACCGCGTCAAATCGCCGCGCTATAAAGGGGCTATTGCGGATATAGCCGCGCAGATTTCCCAGGGCGAAAAGGTGAGCGATGCCATGAGTAAGCACGGCGACCTCTTTGGAGAGGCGATGCTCGCTCTCATTCGCGCCGGTGAAGAAGCGGGCCAGCTGCCAGAAGTTTGTAAACGGATCGCAAGAGGACAGAAAAAGACACTAAAAATTCTAAAGAAACTGAAGAGCGGTATGATTTACCCCGCCATTGTGCTGGTGATTGGCGTCGGCGTGATCATCACGATGTCAATGACCCTCGTTCCGGCGCTGAAGGGCTTATACGGACAGTTTAACAGCGAACTACCGGGCGCCACCAAGTTCATGATGACGCTTTCGGATATCTTGATTACCAAGCCCTATCTGGCGGCGCTTCCGATTGTTGGGCTCATGATGCTTTTCAAGAACTGGGGCAAAATTTGCACCATCCCTGCGGTGCAGAAATTCTGGCTTAAACTTCCCACCGTTGGAAATATCCTGCGCAAGTCTTCCGCGGCGGTCGGATTCCGCACGCTGGCCATGCTTATTGAGAGCAACGTGCGCGTTTCGACAGCGCTGCGCATCACGGGCGAGAGCGCTCCCAACATTATGCACCGTATTTTCTTCTGCTCTGTGCAACGGCATATTGAAGAAGGCTTAAGCCTGCACGAGGCCTTCCTCCTGGAATCCCACCTTCTCGGTGCCGATGGTCGCTCCATTTCAGGATTGATGCAGCTCTCCAGTGAAACTGGCTCCTCCACTGACATGCTGGAGGAAATTGCCGACGACTACGAAGAAGAACTCGACAACATCGGGAATCAAATTGATAAGATTCTTGAGCCGATTACCATCATCATGCTCGGTTTGATGGTCGGATTCCTGATTTACGCTATTTACTCGCCGATCTTCAATCTCGGTAAAGTGATTCTGCCTCAGACAAAGGCTGCCGCCAAGAAGTAGCCGCTGACCAGCCAGCGCTACAACCCCAAGACCTCAGTGGCTCCTCCGGGAGCCGCACGAGCATAGTGGAACCCTGAAAGCACCGCACCCCCAACGTTTCCTTTCGAAGCGGCAAGCACGTGGAAACTGCGGCCCATGTGGGCGGGATGTGTCAACGTCTGAAACTGTCGCAGCCATTTTGCTTTCGCAAGTGAGGCGGGCTTGCCGTCCATGCGGCGCAGCGTTTCCGCTGCCGCACCAGTCAGAAAATGACCTTGATCGCAAAAGCCAAGCAGTTCACATCCGGAACTGATGGCGGCCGCTGCTGCGAGGCTGAATTCCACGTGCGCCGTGATGTCTGTTTCCCCAGGAGCCTCAAAAGGATTTTCGTGAGCGGTGTGACCGCGGTAGCAGCGCAACGTGCCGGTTCGGCGTGCTGGATGATAGTAGTCTGAGGCCGGGTGACCGTAATCGACGAAGAACATCACCCCCTCGCTGATCGCGCTGGCGGCAAGTCTCACTTCACTGGCCACGGCGGGCGCAATTTCCGTTTCGTAACCCTCCGGGAAATCCGGATGAATCTTCACGATCTCCTCCAACCGGCTTTTTGTGGCACCGTCCAGCAGTTCCGTTTCCACCCAGACAAAACCATCACCCTCCACGGCGACGCTCAGTTCCTTCCACCCGCCGGAGGTAAATCGCACTCGGCGGAAGGGGATGGCGTCGAGCAACTCATTGGCGAAAAACACTCCACGCGCCGGACCGGCCAGCCCCCAGCGCACGCGGTCACCAAAAGATTCCAGCGTGCGTTCCTGAGCGGCTTTAACGGTAGCCAGCGGTTCATCGATCAGATAAGTCACCGCGGCAAAAAAGTCCGGTCTTGCCGACGCCGCCCATGTGAGCGCATCACGCGCAAACGCTCCGTCATTGGCCCCGCGCTCGACAATACTGAACGACGCCGGCTTGCCCATGGCTTCCCATACTGCGCAGAATTGTCCGCCCATCAGTTCACCAAAAACTGCTCCCACACTCGCACTGGTGTAGAAGTCCCCTGCCCTGCCGATCCGCTGCGGTCCCCGCGCATAATAGCCGTGCTCCGAATGATACAACGCCATGCCCATGTAGCTGGGGAACGGCATGGGACCGCCGGCACGAATGGTCTCGCGGAGAATCTCAGCGAGCGGCGTCATTCACTCCCTAGGGATCACGTCGTTGCGCTCATTGAGCAAAATGCGCTTCGCCATGATCGGCTTTTCGCTGTCTCCGAACGCCATGATGCTTACCTTGTGGCCTCTCGAGATAAGCAGCGCCGCCCCGCCATTGATAATGAACTCCTTTGAGCCCGCAGGTCCCTTCTGCACATACGTCTCCAGCCGCGCGCCGCTGGTGATGGACGCCACCAGCACTTTCTCTCCCTCCCAAAGGTCAACGGCCTTCATGTAGTCCTTCGGAATGGTGATACTGCCTTCGTAGTCCGCATTAGCATCAGTGATGACCGCGCGGTGGATTTTGGATTTGAGAAGCTGTCGAAACATGGTGGCCTAGCGGATGTCAAAGAGCGAACTCACACTCTCTCCGTTATGGATGCGGCGAATAGCCTCGCCGAGGATTTCCGCCACGCACAGCGTGGTGACCCGGGGTCCGTAAGCCATAGGAGTAGAATTGGTGCAGATCAACTCCTCGATGCTGCTTTCCTCGAGCCTGCGCAGCGCCAGTTCATTGAGAATCGCGTGACTCACTCCAGCGAAGATACGCTTGGCTCCCCGTTCCTTCAGCAAATTGGCGGCAGCCGTCAGAGTCCCGGCGGTTTCCGTCATGTCATCGACGAGGAGCACATCGCGGCCTTCCACTTCACCAATCACATTGAGCGCCTCCACTTCCGTGGCGCTGCGGCGAGCCTTGGCGACGATAGCGAAGTCGCTGCCGAGGCTCTTGGAAAAGGAGTGCGTCATCTTGATGCCGCCCACGTCCGGCGAAACCACCACCACATTGTCGCCATGGAGGCCTTTTTGCTTGAGGTAGCGGATAATAACCGGGGCCGCGTAGAGGTGATCAACGGGAATGTCGAAGAAGCCCTGAATCTGCCCGGCGTGGAGGTCAATGGTGAGCACCCGCTGCACGCCGGCGGCAGAGAGCAGGTTGGCCACCAGTTTGGCCGTGATGGGGACGCGCGGCTGATCTTTGCGGTCCTGACGGGCATAGCCGAAGAACGGAATGACAGCGGTGATGCGGTCCGCACTGGCCCGCCGGGCCGCGTCCACCATAATGAGCAGTTCCATGATGTTGTGATTCGTGGGCGGGCAGGTCGGCTGCACGATGTAGACATCGTTGCCGCGGACGTTCTCGTTCAACTTCACAAAGGTCTCGCCATTGGGAAACGGGTTCACTGTCGCGTCGGAGCGGTTTACGCCGAGGTAGGAGCAGATGCGGTCCGCCAATTCTGGATGGGCGGTGCCGCTTAGGATTTTCATCGCCGCAGACATAGAGCGCTCAATGGATGCGCCGGGAAGGAGTGGCAAGCTGAAAGTCCTCTCCGAGTGGCAAAGGTGAGTGCCGGGGCAGCGGGTTATCTCTTCTTTGCCGCGATGGCTTTGATGAGCGTCTCGCCCATGTCGGCGGGACTGTCAGAAACGAGGATGCCGGCATCGAGGAGCGCCTCCTTCTTGGCCGCAGCGGTGCCTTTGCCCCCTGAAATGATGGCGCCCGCGTGGCCCATCCGCCGCCCTGGAGGCGCTGTGGCTCCAGCGATGAAAGCGGCCACGGGCTTGTCGCAGTTGGCCTTGATCCACTCCGCGGCTTCCTCTTCTGCGGTGCCGCCAATTTCGCCAATCAGGATAAAAGCATCGGTGTCCGGATCTTCCGCGAACATCCTCGCACAGTCGAGGTGGCTGGTACCGTTAATCGGGTCGCCGCCGATGCCAATGCAAGTGCTCTGGCCGAGGCCGCGGCTGGTAAGCTGCCACACCGCCTCGTAGGTTAAGGTGCCGGAGCGGCTGACCACCCCGATGCGGCCGGGTTTGTGAATGTAACCGGGCATGATGCCGATCTTCGCTGCGCCGGGGGTAATGATACCGGGGCAGTTCGGCCCGATGAGGCGGCTCTTGCTGTAACACATCACCTGATTGACGCGCATCATGTCCGTCACGGGAATGCCTTCGGTGATACAAACGATCAACTCAATCCCCTCGTCCGCAGCTTCGAGAATCCCGTCAGCCGCAAAGGGTGGCGGGACGAAAATCATGGTCGCATTGCATCCCGTCGCTTCGCGGGCCTCATGCACCGTGTCGAAGATGGGAATGGTATCGTCAAACTTTTGGCCGCCTTTGCCGGGCGTGACGCCGGCGACAACACTAGTCCCATAATCGCGGCAGCCGCGGGCATGGAAGGCACCGGAGTTGCCGGTGATGCCCTGGACGAGAAGGCGGGTGTTTTTATCGATAAGAACGCTCATGTGAAGACGCGATGTCTGACAGGCTCTCAAAGGCTGGCAAGAGGGAGAGTTCCCGATTTGCCGCGCTCCGGCCTAGCCAAGCCACTTTTCCGCAATGTTGGATGCGATCTTCTGTAGGTCGGCGGTCTCGGCGGGCGTGAACTCGTAAGGCACCAGCTTACCAATTCCCAGCGTGCCCATCAGCAGGCCGCCCATGTCGATGGGCACCGCGAGGGAGCCGCCCACTTGAGTTTTCTTCGCACGCGGACGGGCCACGCCGGACGAGTCATTCTGAAGGTTGCATAGCTGCACCGGCTCCATGCGCTCGGCCGCCTGACCGGCGATACCTTTACCCATAGGGATGCGCTCGATCTTGTCCATCAGCTCGCGGGGAATCCCACGGTCTGCGACGAGGTCCAGCACAACGTGGAGGTCATTCCACTTATGAAGCGTGCCGGTCTGGCACTCGAAAGCCTGAAGGATCATATCCAGCACTTTCTGCCAGTCGGGGTTGCCGCGCATGGCGGCGTTAATGGTCTTTAGTCGGTCACTCATGATAAATTTGGGCCATTACCCTGAACCCCGGTTTCCGGGAATGCAAAACAGAAATGCAAAAAGGGGGAAATTTTGCCGCCAAACCGGGAAAAGCACCCCGCATCCCGGAATTTCCACCCCCATTCAGCCCAATCCGGCCGTTTTCGGGGCGTTCAGAGCCAGCGCTAACCCGTCCTCCTCCTTCCGGAGACGGCGAAATTCCCGCGCGACCAGCACAAGGGCCGCCAGCAACCAGAGAGCAGCCGAGCCAAACGAGACCCAGAGCAAATTCGTTTTGTGAAAAAGTCACCTCGCCTCGACGAAACCATGGAGGGCGTCTTTCACTTCAGCTGGATAGGAAGCAGTCAGCTTGGCTTCAGGATTCTCTGTCTGGCAAGCCTCCATGAGTTGGCGTTCCTTCTCCGCCCCTTCAGTCTTCGCCTGCGCTATCGCGAACTCCTTGTATAAAAACCCGCACGCCGGGAAAGCGCCGTTCGCATAAGTCAGGACGACGGAGCGCGTCTTAAAATTCGGCATCGCTAGGCTGCCGTAAAAGCCCGCCAACAGCAGGGGAACGATCAACCATCGCATGAAATTGCACTCGCTCTTCTTCGCCGCAGTCTCCAGAGCACCAACGGAACCACTACAATGGCTGCCCATGGGACAAGAAAGGCAGTCGCCCGCAGGGAAGCATCTTGGGAAATCGAGAAACCCATACCCTTGTAGGTCGTAACCCGCCACTCCTCGCACCTTAAAATGAGGAAACACATGGGCACTGCCAATCCCGCCAGCATCAGCGTGGAGAAGATCACGCTCGAAGCCCAGCCCGTATAAAGCAGCCGCCGTGCAGTCCCACCAGAACATCGTCGCAGCCGCAGCGTCCGTCTGCCCCGTGCTCACAAACGATGCTATCCCCAGCGCCGTCTGCACCACCACCAGTCCCTAGACAAAAAACGGCGACTTCAGCCCCTGCCGCAACTGCTTCACCAGCATCGGAACTCAATCGGTCCGAAAAATCGCGAACCACAGCAGGGCGGGCAGCGGGAAGAACGGCGGCGGCAGCCATCAGGGGAAAAAGGAATAGCCCGTCCTGTCTGGCCCGCTCCACTTATTTCAACGGACGATTGTCATCTTTAAATCGAAACGGTTTCCCGCCCGTAATCACATTACTCGTGATGCTCGGGCACCAGTGCCGCTCCACGTGCTCAATGATCAGATCATGCCCCGTGAAGTGATCCACGCCCGGCGGACGCTCCGGATTATACATCGAGTCCGTCATGTCCCGCATAAAAGCCACCGTCTTTCCCAGATACACCTGCTGTCGGATCGCAAACGGCCGGCCCAGCACGCACATATTCAAGTGCACCCCGCATAGAATCACATGATTAATCCCCCGCTCCGTCAGTAGATTCCATGTCTCCTGACCGTCATCCGTAAGCGCATCCCCCTCCACCAGTTCGATCAGCGGATGTTGGCGCTTCCATGGCGGGACAATATCACACTTCCTGTCTGTGCACGAGCAGCCCATGTCGCTGTCATCTACCGGCAGCACCGCCTCACGCTTCGGGTCCGTCCAGCACCATGCCGTGCCCCAACGCGGAGCCTTCGACAGCGGCACTGGCGTCCTAGCGAATGGAGCCGCCTGAGCCAGCTTTCGTTGCGGCGTCGCCTTATAGAAATCAGTCACACTGCTCGGCGCGTGAATGATAAAGAACCCCTGCGCCCGGGCCTTCTTCAGCATCTCATTCATAGGTCCCGCCAGTTCCGTCACCCGGCGCGCCGCACTACGGCACCAGTGATCATCCCACATATCGCAGACAATGATCGCCGACTTCTTCGGCTCCCACTCCGCCTTCTTCTCCGCCACCGCCACATCCGCCTTGCCCCGCGAGCGTAGATTCAGAGTGAGTGGATCGGCAATAAGCGAGGCAGACATGAGCAGAAGAAAGAGGAAGGATTTCATGGCGCCATACATAACTAACCCTACCCGGAAACAAGCCTCTATTTACCCTGCTTTAAGTAAAAAAGCTCAACAGGATGCAACCGAGAGCGCAGAGCCTCAGAACAAGACCACTGCAAAAGAAATTATTAAGCCACCTCGTCCAACTCCGCGCCCTCCTGTTCCATCCTTCCTTCGAAATCCTGCCCTTAACCGCGCCACTCAAATCCGCAAAACCGAGCCAAATCGCCCCGCCGGGACGTGCATCGCGCTCGGAAGCGGTGGCCCGGGGCTTTACCCGGCGGCAGGCTCGGCGAGAGGGCTGGGGCATTCGAGGAAGAGGACCATGCAGTCGCCGTATTTCCGCTCATTAAGGAGGTGCCATGGGGAGTCGGGGGGGAGCGCGAGGGGGTTGCGGGAGTAGGATTCGAGGAGGAGGAGGCCTCCGGGGGCGAGCAGGCGGGGCATTGCGGCGGAGGTGAGGAGCAGGGTGTTCCAGTCTTTGTCGCCGCGCTGTTTGGCGTAGGGGGGATCGGCGAAGATGATGTCGAAGCGAAGGCCGTCGGCGCGGCGGAGCCATGACTCAACGTTGGCGGTGGTGACTTTGCCGCCGGTGAGCCGGGCTTTAGCAAGGGTTTGGGCGATGACCTGGGCGCTTTGACGCTCTTGATCAACAAAAAGGGCGCTGGTGGCGCCGCGACTTAGGCATTCCAGCCCATAACTGCCGCTACCGGCGAAGAGATCGAGCACGACGGCTCCCTCCACCCGCGGACCGAGGATGGAGAAGACGGCCTCGCGCACGCGGTCCGCGGTGGGACGGAGCACGGTGCGGGGAACGGCGATGGGGATGCCCCCGGCGGTGCCTGTAATGATGCGCATGGGTAGAACAACGCAGTATGAAGTCGGAAGTAATAAATTCCGCCAGGGGGCATTTAGGTCTGTGGGGACAGGGACAATTTGCTCATTTTATCCATGATGCTTCACACTTCAAAGTTCGCCCTTCACACTTGCCTTGACACTCCCCTGCCTGGCTCCAAGTATTTTACCGCTTTTCTATCCAATCACATGAACATCCACGAGTATCAGGCCAAGGAACTTTTCGTCAAATTTGGTGTGCCCACACCCGCCGGTCAAGTGGCCTCTACGGCGGCGGAGGCGAAGGCAGCGGCGCTGGCGCTGGGGGAGGCGGGCATCGTGGTGAAGGCGCAGGTGCATGCGGGCGGTCGCGGCAAGGGGACGTTCAAGAATGGATTCAAAGGCGGGGTGCATCTCGCGGATTCGGCAGCGAAGGCGGAGGAACTGGCCGGGAACATGCTGGGTCAGGTGCTGGTGACGCACCAGACGGGCCCGGAGGGCAAGCAGGTGAACAAGGTTCTCATCGCGAAATCGGTGGATATTAAGAAGGAGTACTACCTCGCCATTCTGATGGATCGGGCCACGCGCCGTCCGGTGATCGTGGCCAGCGCAGAGGGCGGCGTGAACATCGAAGAGGTGGCGGAGCACAATCCGGGGGCGATCATCACGACGGGGATTCATCCCACGTTGGGGCTTCAGTCTTTCCAGACGCGGAAGATCGCGCGACAAATCGGCCTCGGCGGGGACAAGTTGCGGGCGTTCGAGAAGGTGCTCGCGTCACTCTACCGTTTGTTTTTGGAGAGCGACTGCTCAATGGTGGAAATCAACCCACTGGTGGAAACCACGGACGGTCAGATCCTAGCGCTGGACGCGAAGTTTAACTTTGATGACAACGCGCTCTATCGTCACTCGGACATCGTGGCGATGCGCGACATTACTGAGGAGGACCCGCGCGAAGTGGAGGCCAGCAAATTCAATCTGAACTACATCGGTCTGGACGGAAACATCGCCTGTATGGTAAACGGAGCCGGTCTGGCGATGGCGACAATGGACATCATCAAGCTCCACGGCGGCGAACCCGCGAACTTCCTCGACGTGGGCGGCGGCGCGAACGAAGAGCAGGTCAAGCAGGCTTTCCGCATTCTATGCAGCGACCCGAATGTGAAGGCGATCCTCGTGAACATCTTCGGAGGCATAATGAAGTGCGACGTGATCGCACAAGGAATCATCAATGCGGCGAAGGAAACCGGCCTCAGCCTGCCGCTGGTGGTCCGCCTAGAGGGCACGAACGTCGAGCAAGGCCGCGCCCTCCTCAATAGCAGCGGCCTCAAGCTGACTGCCGCCACAGACCTCACCGACGCCGCGCTAAAGGTAGTGGCTGCGGCGAAGTAGGCGTGACGCCTCGGCAGGCGCGCGGGCTTCCGGGCCGGCACGCTGTTCGGGAGGCCGGGAAGTTGAGTCTTGCGCGCCGGGACTGATATGCGAATGCCGGCACTATGAACCGTCCCATGTCGTGCCTCTCTCTTTGCTTTGTCTCTGCGCTTCATGCCGCTGTGGCGGTGCCGGAAGCCATCACGGCGGATGGCATTCCTCCGCTGAGCGATAAACTGCGGGAAGACACCAGACGCTTCATGGAGTTTCGTGCTGCGGCGTTTCAGGGCTGGCATCCCAAAAAGCGGGAGATGCTGATCTCCACGAGGTTCAGCGAAACGGCGCAATTACACCTGCTGCGAGCACCGGGCGGAGCGCGGCGGCAGCTGACCTTCTGCCAGGAACCCGTCGCTGGCGGAGGTTTCCGGCCGAAGTCGGGGGAACTCATCGTCTTTTCCGCGGATGTGGGCGGCACAGAGAACTATCAGCTCTTCCGCTTCGATCCCGTCAGCGCCCGCACCACTCTGCTCACGGATGGCAAAAGCCGCAACACCGGCGGCACATGTAGCGAGGACGGGAAGTGGCTGGCATTTACCAGCACCGCACGCACCGGTTCGGACAACGACGTCTGGATCATGGACCCGGATAAGCCTGCGGAGCGCCGCCTCGTGAGCGAATCCAAAGGCGGCGGCTGGGCCGTGGCGGACTGGTCCCCGGACGGCACCACTCTGCTGCTCGGCGAGATGATTTCCGCCAACGAGAGCTACATCTGGCTCTGCGATGTGAAGACCGGGAAGCGTGAATTGCTCACGCCCAAGACAGACAAAACGGTGGCCCGCGACGCCGCGCAATTCAGCAAGGACGGCAAGGAACTCTTCGTCACCAGTGATGAAGGCGGGGAGTTCAAGCAACTGGGCCGGATGAGCCTCACGGAGAAGAAGTTCGTGCCCCTCACGGCGGACATTCCGTGGGATGTGGAATCGTTCCAGCTTTCGCCGGATGGAAAGCTGATCGCACTGGTCACCAATGAGGATGGGGTAAGCCGTCTGCGTTTTCTCGCTACTGACGGCAGCGCCCCGCCGGCCGCACCTCAACTGCCGGCCGGCGTGATCGGCGGCGTGGAATGGACGGAGGACGGAAAAGAGATCGGACTCACTTTCACCGGCGCACGCTCGCCGGCGGATGCGTGGTCCATCGAAGTGACCACGGGCAAACTGAACCGCTGGACGGAGAGCGAGACGGGTGGCCCCGATGCCGCGGAGTGTGTGGAGCCGGAACTGGTGAAGCTGAAGAGCTTCGACGGCCTCACCGTGAGCGGATTCCTCTACGTGCCGGACGAAAAGAAATTCCCCGGCAAGCGCCCGGTGCTGCTCAATATCCACGGCGGCCCGGAAGGCCAGTCGCGCCCTGTTTTCCAGGGACGCAACAACTATTACCTCAATGAACTGGGCGTCGCCCTGTTCTATCCGAATGTCCGCGGCAGCGAGGGCTACGGCAAAACGTTTCTCGGCCTGGATAATGGCTTCAAACGCGAGGACTCCGTGAAGGACATCGGCGCCTTCCTCGACCACATCGCGCAGAATACGCGACTCGATTCCACACGTGTCGCCGTCACCGGCGGCAGCTACGGCGGCTACATGAGCCTCGCCTGCAGCATCCGCTATGCCGACCGCCTCCGCTGCGGCATCGACATTGTGGGCATCTCCAACTTTCTCACCTTCCTCAACAACACCTCCGGCTACCGCCGCGACCTCCGCCGCGTGGAATACGGCGACGAGCGCGACCCAAAAATGGCCGGGCACCTTAAGGCCATCAGCCCCACCGAACATGCCGCGAAGATCACAAAACCCCTCTTCGTAGTGCAGGGCAAAAACGACCCGCGCGTGCCCGTCACCGAGGCCGTCCAAATGGTCAAAGCCGTGCGCACCACCGGCAATACTGTCTGGTATCTGGAAGCTGCCGATGAAGGCCACGGCTTCGGAAAGAAGAAGAACGCGGACTACCAGTTTCTTGCGACCATTCAGTTCCTGCGCGACCACCTGCTGGGAACAAAAGGCTAAATGCTAAAGTCAAAAGGCCAAAGATGCCTACACTCACACCTCCATTTAGCCTTTAGCCTTTAGCCTTTCCCAACCCGTGCGCGTCCTTGCTATCGATCCTGCCCTGCGAAACACCGGCTGGGCTGTGCTCGAGCGGCGTGGCAAGGAGAATCGCGCGATCGCGTGGGGGATCATCCGCAATGCGCCGGCGTTGCGGCAGTCGCAGTGTCTTGTGGCCATCATGAAGGCCATACGGGCCATCATTGCCGAGCACCGTCCGCAGTCGTGCGCGATCGAGAGCACCATCTACGTGCAGAATTTCAAAACGGCCATCACCCTTGGCGCTGCCCGCGCAGCCTGTCTCATGGCACCTGCGGAGGCGGAACTGGAGATTTGCGAATACCCCCCGCGACGGGTGAAACAGGCGGTGGTGGGCCGCGGGGCTGCGGATAAAGCGCAGGTGGCCTTCATGGTCCGGGCGCTGCTCAAGCTCACAGAGACGCCGGCGCACGATGCGGCTGACGCACTGGCAGTCGGTATCGCTCACCTTGAAAGCACAGATCCCGGAAGCCCGTGGCAACGGGAAAAACAAATCGTCTGAACGTCCTGGGCAGCCATGCCGCAGCCCGGCTCGTTTCTCCTGCCAGAAATCAATCCATGGACAACATCACTCACGGCACACTCGGCATCCTGGCCGCCATCCTCGTGGCTCCTCCTGAATTGAGGAAAAAGGCGGCGCTGGCGGGATTCATTGCAGCGACCTTGCCGGACTTCGACATCTTTCTCATCTCTCCGACCGATCCGCTTTTTGGACTGCAAATGCACCGGCACTTTACGCACTCATTGGTCATGATTCCGGTGCTGGGAGTGCTGGGGGTATTGCTCGCCAATTTGCTGAGAAGAGTATTCCGGAGGCAGGCTCTCTGGCAGGGAATGTGGCTGCCCGCCATAGCCGCAGTGTCGACCCACGGGCTCTGCGATACATGGACGAGCTACGGCACGCACCTGCTGTGGCCCTTCACGGAGCGGCGCGAATCGTGGGATCTGATCTCGGTAGTGGACCCGCTCATGACGCTGCCGATCCTGACCTGCGCCATTCTCGCATGGCGTCGCGGAAGCCGCGGGCCGGCATGGCTGGGGGCGGCCTGGGTGGTGTTTTATTTGTCGCTGTGTTTCGTGCAGCAGCAGCGCGCGGAGTCGGCGGTCAGGGAGTGGGCGACAGCGCAGGGGCACACGACAGAGCGGCTGACGGTGAAACCTTCGTTCGCCAACATCATGGTGTGGCGCGGACTGTATGTAGAAAGCGGGGATTGTCAGGTCGTGTGTGTGCGTCCGGGCCTTACCGAAGGGACGCGCGTGCTGGGCACCTCGCGGGCGCCGCTGCTCAGCGCCGACCGGCTGCCACCGCCGCTGGATAAGCTGCCGGCGGATTCCGTGGCCGTGCAGGACATCCAAAGATTCGGCCATTTCTCCGATGGCTGGATGGGCCTGCACCCGGACGATCCGCACGTGATCGGCGACCTGCGCTACGCGATGGTGCCGGACCAAATCCGTCCCCTCTGGGGCCTCGCACTCGACCCCGCGCAGCCGCAGCAGCACGGTAAATTCGACAACCGCTTCCGCCGCACGGCGGGCGAGCGATGGCGGGCGCTGTGGAGGATGATTACGGGCGCAGAAAGGTAAGGCGCAGGGCGCGACTCTATTGCTTAGCGTCCGGCTATTGATCGGGCTTTTCCGGCAGCAGCGCCTGTGCGGCGGCAGCGGCTTCTTGATCCGTTTGCTGTTCAGCGAGCTTCCCTAGCAGCCTGTCGGACTTAGCTCTGGCCTGAAAAACCTGGGGATTATGGGGTGCGGGTGGCCTGTGTGCCTGGATATTATAATGATGTTAGGGAGGGATCGCCTTGGCCCCCGGGCGCAGCTTGTGCCAACAAAGCACATGGCCGC
>CAMAUV010000074.1 GCA_945861415.1 Akkermansia muciniphila
TTCGGCGAGTTCGGCGACCGGCCTGCCGAGGGCCAGCAGCTCGACGGCTTGGGCTTTGAATTCGGGGGTGTAGCGCTTGCGTGGTTTCTGGTTCATCCGGTGCTTGGTTCTAGCGGTTGATGGTCCAGAAATCTAGCTCACCTCAAAGAACCCCGGTGGGGGGCATAAAAAAATTCCCGATTCCCAGATTTTTCTTGCCCTACGGTGCGACCTCTGCAATACTTAGCCCACAGCTATGAAAAAAATCAGCGCTATTTTCACCATCCTCTCCATGTTCATGACTCAGGCTTTTGCTTGGGTTGGCGGTCCCTTCGGTAATAATACGTTGGACGGTCTCGACGGCGGTATCTTCCAATACATCGTCCGTGGTACGAACGTTTCTGGCATGTCCCGATTCTCCCAAAACACTTCTTCTGGTTACAACAGTCAGTTCGGTGACTCGGTTCTCTATTACAACGGTATCACCTACTACGGTGAGTCTTATGGATTCGTAGATTTCGCAAGCGGCCAGGTGGACGGTATCATCAATGCCAATGTTGCCGGTGCAGACCTCACCAATCCCGCTTCTGTTCTAACCAGCGCTAACGGCAATTCTTGGGGTGTCTTCAACGGCGTTCGCTATGGTATCGGTAACCCGCTCGTGGGCGGTGTCTACACTCCCGGCGGACCTGAATCCAATTTCCAGACTGCAAACGCAACATGGAATGGGACCCTTACGAGGAAGTATCCCGCGCCCCGTTTTTCCGGAACCGGCTTCATGACCTTTTTCGGTGAGGGCGAAAGCACGGACGCCAGCTTCGAGCGTGTTGCGCAGGCCACTGGTGAACTCCTCGGTCTTCCAGCGGGCGTCGTCCGCGACCCCGCCAATTTCACCCAGCGCCTCTTTGTGACGGTGCCGAGCGATGCCTTTAAGAACAAGACCGTGGTGCCGATTTCCGTTTACGGCGGTCGCATCAGTGTCGCTCCGTTCTTCGGCTCACAGGCCTTCCAGGCGCTCTAACCGGAAAGAACCGGGAATCAATTCTCCTACACAAACAGGGCAGCCCTTCGCTGCCCTGTTTGCTTTTACGGTAGGCATAGATTGAGCAAACCGTAAATCCACTTGTCTATGGTTTAGATTCCCTGCTGCTCTGCATGACTTCCGCCCGTCTGGCCGCAATTGCCATCGTCCTCTTTTGCGGGACGATGACGGCACTGCTGGTGCGCGCCGTCTATTGGCCTGAGGAATCAAGGCTCTCTGCTATAGCGCCCCAAGTGCCCATAGAACTTTTCCTCAAGCGCTTGGAGGGGACTCCCCTGGACATCTGGGAGGCCAACAAAATTACGGGCAACCTTTACCTCAATCCCTACGGCCTCACGCTTCGCAAGGATGGCGCAAAGGGGGGGGAAGATCCGCGTGGAAGCCACTGTCCTGCTCAAACAGGCGGTGATGGGGACCCAAATACTGGGGGTGCAGGGTAGCTGCTTTCTCGCAGCTACAGGAGAAGTCGATGATTTTGATCTCAATTTCAAATTGCTCTGCCAGCCGGAGATCAATCTCAAGGTGCACCAGCCGGTCGGAGAGAAATGGCCTTCCGTTCAATTGGTGCGCGGTGATGTCATCCTCTTTAAGTCCATCGGCGGCCACACCGCCGACGATGCGAACATTTATTTAGTGAATATGATCACATCAGCCGCCGGGTTTTCACCGGATGCATGGACTGACAAGGGACCTCCGGTGCCTGTGGCAGTGCGGGCTGGCAGAATTTCCGCCGGAAATGAGGCTGTGGATGGCTACTACATCGCTCCCGGCGGAGAGGGCGGGCAATCCTTCCGCGTCTACATGGCCAATACGGGTGAGATTCTCCGCATCGAGACCCCATTCAGCAAAGGTTCAGAACTGGGGCTGCGATTCCTCAGTCAGGCGCTGCGACCTCCCGGGACCGAAGTCCCCTCGCTGCAACTTTACGGCACCCCCGCAATTAAGAGACGTCCATGATCCGCGCCCGCGACCTCACCATGCATTACGGGGGCCTGTGCGCCCTCAACGGCCTCAGTCTTGATATTGCCGAAGGAGAGTTCTTTGCGTTTCTCGGCCCCAATGCCGCGGGTAAGACCACTGCCATCAAGCTGCTTACGGGCCTGCTAAAACCCACCGCCGGGGACGCATGGCTCTGCGGTCATCATGTTCACAACGCGCCGAAACTCGCCAAGGCTGCGCTGGGGTTCGTGCCGGATGTCGCCGTCTTTTACGACAAACTCACTTCGCTCGAATTCATGGAGTTCGTCGCAGACATCTACGAGGTCGAGCGCGGCAAGGCCGGTCGGCTAACGGGGAAGTTGTTTGAGCAATTCTCTCTCCGGCCCTACGCCGCGGAGCAGATTGAGAACCTCAGCCACGGCACCCGCCAGCGGCTAGCCATCGCTGCGGCCTTGCTCCACGATCCCCGCGTCATCATCATCGACGAGCCCATGATTGGGTTAGACCCAGTGCACATGCGGGTGGTGAAAGAGGAACTCAAAGCCCGCAGTCGCGCCGGCGTCACTGTTTTCATGAGCACCCACCTCCTGAACATCGCCGAAGAACTTGCCGACCGCATAGGCATCATCTGCGGGGGTAAACTTCGGGCGTTGGGCACCATGGACGATCTCCGCCGCCAGGTCGGCAACACGGAACTGGAGCAGATTTTCCTTTCGCTCACGAAAGAAAATGGTAACCCGGCCACGGAAAAGGTCAGACATTGATACCCTGCGCCCTTTAGCGCCACTTCGATAAAAAAATGGATTGCCTCGCGCTCAGGAAAGGCGCACAAGCATGCATCCTCCGCAATTTTTAGCCCTGCGGTTCTCCTCACTAGCATTTGTCATGAAGAAAGCTCCTCTCGCTGAACTGAAAATTTTCCTCGGCCTCGTGTTCCATCCTGATTGGACCATCCGGCATGAGTCTGCCGATCATGCCATTAAGAAATGGCTCCGCAAAGCAGACGACAAGCTGAAAAAAGCCGTGCTCCACGACATCAACGCCCTGCTCGGGCAGCAGTCCGACGAAATCCTCGAAAACTGGGTATGCGAAGAGGCCAAAGGCGACATTTTTCCCCCGGCGCTTGGATTCACCTATGCCAAATGGCTTCAGCATGTCGGGGAAATGATCGCCGGACCTCAGAGGAAGACGGCGAAAAAGAAGACTGACTGAGTGTGGGGCGGTGGCCCCGGAAGTGATTAGAGTCCGGCGTGCGGGTAGTCTATCAGGCGTGTGAGCGTGACACCGTAGATTTCCGCAATCGCATCCGCTTCACTGCCTTCGTATTCGTCACGGTAGTAGATTTCTCTGATGCCGTAGGCGCAGAGCATCTGCATGCAGGAAGTGCAAGGTTTTGTGGTGATGGCCACCAGCCTCACAGTGCCGCGGGTGAAGAGACTGCAAAGATTCACCTCGGCATGCAGCATGTACTTCTGCCGTGCGGCCCGGTCATCCCAAAATCCGGGTGGAGGGTCATAGCCCGGCGCCAGACCATTGTAGGCGGTGCCGATCACCCGGTTGGCATGATCAATAGCCACGGCCCCCACTTTGCGGTAGGGATCTTCGCTGCGCAGGCTGGCCACGTGCGCGAGCGCCATGGCATACTCGGGAATGGAAATACGGCCGCTTTTGGCGGCGGGCTGATCGTTCATGGGGCCAATTATGACTGTCTGCGGCCATTTGCCAAACCGGAAACAGAGGGCGCAATTTTCACAGAAATCACAGAGATGAAGGAATACACGGGAATATTGACCGCGCCTGCCAAAATCCGGTAGTTTTGCAAAACCTGCCGACCAGTCGCGTCTGCATGCTTCCCGTTTCCAAATTCATGACCAATCCCATCCGGTTCCTTCTTACTGGCCTGCTGACCTTGACCGTGTTTCCCGCTGCAATCTGTTGCGCCGCGCCCGTGATCAATGAAATCATGTACCGGCCCGGCACAACGTATCCGGAGAACACCGGCCTTGAATACATTGAGATTCACAATCCGGACGCCGCGGATGCTGACATCAGCGGCTGGGCGCTCACTTCCGGCGTGGACTACATGTTTCCGCCCGGCACCGTCATTCCGGCGGGTGGTTTTGTGCTCGCGGGGGCGAACCCGGCGGCGCTCAATGCACTGTGGTCGCGCAGCTTTTTGGGTCCCTGGGCGGCGGGGGCCACGCTCGCCAACAATGGTGAGAAGATCACGCTTTCCATGCCCGGTGCCATCGCCGGGACATGGATCAAAGTGGATGAAGTCCGTTATGCCTCTGAAGGAGACTGGGGCCAGCGTTTCCGGGAAGCCGCGTGGAATGGCTGGGACTGGCAGTCCCCGGCGGCGACGGGCGGCAAGTCCATGGAACTGCGCAATTCCGCCCTGAGCAATGACAACGGCCAGAACTGGGCCGCCAGCACGGCCTCGGCCGGGGGCACGCCCGGCGAGGCCAATACATCTGCTTCCTCCAACGTCCCTCCGGTCATTCACAGTGTGAAGCATTCCCCCGCGGTTCCTCTGTCCACCGAGCCTGTCGTGGTATCGTGTGAAGTGAATGATGAAGCTCCCGCGGGGTCCCGCGCCGCCTCGTTGTTCTACCGCAATGTCACCACTGCCTCTCCTCCGGCCTTCACCAGCGTGGCCATGACCGGCGACGGCACCGGAAAATTTTCAGCCACGATTCCCGCTGCTCCCAACAAATCGATCTTCGAATTCTACATTTCCTCCAGCGACGGCGCCGGCACGCGCACATGGCCCGCAGCCACCACGACCGGGCAAAATGCAAACTGTCTCTACCAGGTGGACAATGAACTGGATCCTCCCGGCGCGGATATTTACCGGCTGGTGCTGACGGCCGCCGACAACACGGAATGGACGAATTTGTCCAGCGGCAGCGACCGGCAGTATAACATGTCTTTCATAGCCCGGCGTGGCACGGAAAACACCATCCGGTATCTATCCTCGATGCGTACGCGCGGAAACAGCAGCCGCAGTTATCAGTTCCGCCCGCTGCGCATCAGCATCCCCAATGACGATGACTGGGACGGCTCCACCGGATTCAATCTCAATCCCAAGGCCTCCTTTCTTCAATTCATCGGCATGAAGCTCTTTCAGGCCTCCGGCCTGCCTGCTCCGGATGCCGTGCCTGTGGAAATGCGGCGCAATGGGTTGGAGCAGACCACCAGTGGCGGGGATACGCCCGACTACGGCCGCTGGGTACGCGTGGAAGATCCCGGCGGTGAAATGGTGAGCCGCCAGTGGCCACTGGCCTCCGGAGGCAACATTTACAAGAAAGGCCGGCCTGATGAATTCTGGCGCAATACTGCCAGCGCCCCCTCATCACCAGCCGGACTCCTCGACGGGTGGTCAAAGCAAAATAACAGCGCGGCCAACGACTGGAGCGACCTCACCGGCTTCTTTGCCACCTACCAGAGCGTGGCCGGTCCTCATTTTCCCGGTGCCCCCGCTGGAGATGCCGGCAACGGTGCGGCATGGAACAGAGTCCCCTATGACACGGATGATATTGGTATGCTGGAAACTGTCGCGGACCTGAATCAATGGGCGCGATGGTTCGCCGTCATGACCCTGCTTCAGTCCAACGAAACCAACATATCAAACGGCCAAGACGACGACTACGCCGCCTACTTTGTTCCCTCGAGCGGGGGCCGCAGGCTCATGCAGCTGCTGCCGCACGACCTCGACACGATTCTTGGAAAGGGAGATAATACCAGTTCCCACGGATTGTACGACATGACCGATGACGGCTCCGTCTTTACCCCGCTGCTGCCGCTCATCGGAAACAGCAACGCACCGGGCAATGCAGAATTTCGAAACCGCTACCATCTTGCCATCCGGCAGCTCTTTGGCACCGTTTTCAGTGCGGATACAGCTATCACGGCCAAGCCTTCGTTCCATGTGTTCATTGATAACTATCTGACCGGCTGGGTGCCCGCGGCGGTGCGCACAGATCTGAAGAATTTCATGACTGCCCGGCAAAGCGCCCTGCTCGCCGCCATTGCCAGCGGTCCCATTACCCCGCCTGCCGCGACAGCGAATCCCGCCATGACATCATCCCACGGTGCGCTCATGATCTCCGAAGTGCTCGCCTCGAACATCTCGGCCCATACCAATGGACTTGCGTTCCCGGATGTGATTGAACTGCACAATTAAGGGACCACCCCCGTCGATCTCAGCGGCAAGTCTCTCACCGACGACCCGCTTCAGAAAGTTAAATTCGTTTTTGCCGCGAGCGCCACCCTGCCGCCCGGCGGTTACCTCGTGCTGTATGCCGATTCTGATTTTGCAGCCCCCGGTCTGCACACAGGCTTCCAGCTGGATCAGGGCGGAGACACCGTGTACCTTTATGATGCCGCTGGAGCAGACCAGGCGCTCCTTGATTCTGTGACTTTCGGACCGCAGGCAGCAAACTTCTCCATCGGACGCAGCGGGGCAGGACTCAACTCATGGGCACTTGGTTCTCCCACGATTGGTGACGCCAACACCACGGTGACTCTTGAGGCTCCCGGCGTTTTGCGCATCAACGAGTGGCTGGGTAATCCCGACTTCCGGGTGAGTGAAGACTATCTCGAAATCTACAATCCCGCGGCCGGGCCTGTGGCCATGGGGGGCATGAGAATCACCGACGACGCTATCAACTACCGCTCCCGGCACGTGCTGCCGGCGCTCAGTTTTATTGGGCCGGAAGGGTTTCAAGTCTTCAAGGCAAAAGGTGGCGTGGCCACTCCTGGCAACGCGGTGGAGTTGCCGTTCGGCATCGACAGCACCTCCGGATGGCTTGCCCTCATTGGGGCCAACGATGTCACCGTGTCAGGGGTTTTCACGGTGTCGCACTTCCGTGACACCAGCACCGGCAGCAGTTCCGACGGTGACGCTGCACACAGTGTACTGCCGTTTCTTAGCCCGGGCATTTCCAATACGCCGCTGTCGGCCGGGTATCAGGCGCTGGTAAATTCTCTGCGCATCACCGAATTTAATTACAAGCCGACGGGAGGTAGCGACTTTGAATTCGTGGAACTTTACAACACAGGCACCGCCATGCTGAAACTGGGAGGAGTGCGCTTCACCAGTGGAATTGATTATACGTTCAATGCCGGAACAGACCTCTGGCCCGGTGGATTCATTGTGGTCTGCCGCAATCCGGCTCAGTTTCTGACCAGATTTCCCAACGTGGTGGGCCTGCTGGCTGCGGGAAGTTACATGGGATCGCTGGATAACAGCGGAGAGCGGATCACCCTGTCGCTCCCGAAGCCATGGGATGTGGCCATTCTTAACTTCAGCTACCAGACCTCATGGGAGCCGCTCACTTTCAACAATGGCTATTCCCTGACTACGGTGGACGCTGCTATGACCGCAGCGCGTGACTGGGGCGACCGCAGCGCATGGACCGCCTCGGGAGTGGTCCACGGCACACCCGGCAGTTACGGGCCTCCCTCCATCACCAGTCTCCTGAGCGCCTCCGGAATCGCCGGGGATGTCTTTTCCTATCAGACCACCGCCAGCCGCGGGCCGCTA
This sequence comes from Akkermansia muciniphila, assembly GCA_945861415.1. GTDB lineage: Bacteria > Verrucomicrobiota > Verrucomicrobiia > Verrucomicrobiales > V1-33 > V1-33. Next base: position 7,509 of record CAMAUV010000074.1, read on the forward strand.
TCCTTTGGGGCCGAGGGATTACCCGCGGGACTCACCGTGGATACGGCAGGCGGACTCATCAGCGGCACACCTGCAGCCGAGGGTACTTTCCCTGTAGCGATCAGCGCCGTAAACCCTGCCGGCGCTGGCGCTCAGTTGCTCACCCTCACCATCGCCTCCAGTGGTCCGCTGAGCAGTTTCACATGGGACGGAGCGCCCTCTGGCGCGGAAAGCGGCGTGCCCTTTGCCGCATGGCTTACCGCCCGCGATATACAGGGCAGGGTGGTCACCTCATTCAATGGCACCGTGCCGGTTACCGCGGCAGACCCCGCGGGGCAGGGAACCTCCACTGTAGTCATCACTGAGTTCAGTGATGAAAGCGAGGACCAGTTTGAAATCCAAAACACCGGATCCGCCGCGGTCAAAACAGACGGCTGGTTCGTGCGGCTGGGGCACAGCAGCGACATTAATGAGATGAATACGACCACCTGGCCGCTGCCCGCCTCTATTCCTGAGGGAGGTCTGCTGCGCGTGACAGAACTCTCCGGACAGGTGGACCGCGCCTATTTTGGCGCCAACATCTCATGGAACATCGGCGCCGCCAAGGGTTGGATCATGCTGCTGGATGCCGGAACTAAAATTCGTGACTTTGTGGCTTGGGGCTGGACCGCCGGGGAACTCGCCGCCCTCAGTGTGTTGATTAATGACCAGACCGTCACCGTGGGTGGTCAATGGTCCGGCAACGGCCCCGTGGTGGGCACCCGCGCCGGCAATACGGACGCCTTCAGGCGCACCGGAACCTCTGACACCAATTCTGCCGCCGACTGGTTATGGTCCACCGGCGTCACATCATGGGGGGCCACCAATGAAGGACTCACCCTGCCATGGGTGACCGGTACGCCCGTGAACCTTAGCCCTAGCAGCCTTGTGTTTTCCAATGGCATTTTTACCGGTTTCCTTGCCGCATCACCGCAGGCCTCCGGCGTGAGGATGACTTTGAAGGACGGCGCGAAACACACTGGCATTTCCGCTCCATTCGATATCATCGAACCTGCCCCGGATACCGATGGCGACATGTTGCCCGATGCATGGGAACTGACCAACGGCACCAACCCGGCCACGCCCGATACAGTTCTGGATACGGATGGCGACGGCTTTTCTAATCTCGCCGAATACTATGCTGGCACTGATCCGCAAAGCGCGGCATCGGCTCTGCGTGTGGAGGCAACGGGGCCTACCGGCGGGCAGTTCAATCTTGCATGGCCGGTACAACCGGGCCGACTCTACCGGGTATCTTCAAGTCCTGACCTGACCTCATGGAACTGGGTGGCCGGTCACATTTATCTGCCGGCTTCCGCGGGGACGCAAAATGCAACGATCCCTGCGTCGGCTACGAGGCAATTATACCGCGTGCATTTGCTGACGCCGTGAGCGCAGTGATGTCCTGAGCTATCGCACCCGGCCGGGGCGGACTGGTCACACCCAGCCTTACCAGCGGCCGGGGCCCTTTTTCTTGAATCCGCCGCTTTTGAATCCACCGGGTTTTTTGAATCCACCGGGCTTGCTGTAGCTGCCGGTGCTGCGCGGGCGCTCGTCAGAGGAACGGGCAGGGCGAGGGTCGTCGTCGCGGTCGCGATAGGATGGACGGGCAGGGCCGTCGGCGCGGGGGGCGTCGAAGGAACGGGGTTTGCGGGCCCATGCGGAACCGCGGTCATCGCCGCCGCCGGCACTGTAGGGACGGGGTTTCTTCTCCCAGGGCTTGTCGCCGACCGGGCCGCGGGCGTCGCGTTCACCGGAAGGCTTGCGATCCCACGGACGGGGCGCGCTGTCACGCTCACCTGCGGGTTTGCGCTCCCATGGTTTTGGTGGGCCGTAGCCGCTGCCACCGCCGCGGTCATCGCGGTCGCCGTAAGTCTTGTGCGGGCGCTCAGCGCTGTCGCTGCGCTGCGGATACTTGCCGCCTTTACCGAAGCCGGTCTTCTTGCCGGCAAAGCCGGGCTTTTTGTCGCCGAAAGTTGCCTGCTTCTTCCCGAATGCACCTGCTGTGACTTTTGGGAAGAAGGCTTTGATCTTCTGACCTTCGAAATCTCCGCCGTCGAGTGTTTCGACCACGTCGGCGGCCACTTCCGTGCGCACTTGAATGCTGGAGGCATCGGGATGGAGAAGAATGAGGCCCACGGCGTTTCCGGGGAATTCTCCCGTCGCGGTGATGGCATCTACAATGTCGCGCGGCTTGACGCCGTGCTCCTTGCCGATGCTGATAGTGACCCACTTATAACCGGTGGCCGGCTTTGGTAGATCGCTACCATGGCTAGGGGCCTTGTCGCGGGGCTTGCCGCGCGGCGCGTCGGCATCGCCGGGCATGGCGCGGTCCACTTTCTTGTTACGCGGGGCTTTTTTGTTCATGTCTTGCCCTGTGTCTTCTGCGGTAGCATCGTCTTCGCCGCCGGATTCGTCATCCGCGCTTTCCGCCTCGTCGTCTTCGTCCTCATCATCGGAGTCCTCGTCGTTCGATTCCTCTTCGGATTCACCGGAGATATCATCTGCGTCCGACTCATCGGAAGCGTCATCGCCGTCTTCGGTTTCCTCTTCCTCATCCTCATCATCTTCGTCCTCTGCTTTCTCTTCAGCGGCAAACTTAGACTTTGGATTGGGAGGCAGTCCCACTCCCTCCTCTGCCAGAGCAGCGGCGAAAAGTGCGCCCTTCTTTGTTTTTACGGGAGCGGTTTTAGCGGCCGGTGCGAGTTTCGATTCGGGGATGGGGCTGACGATGGCGGAAACGGTGGTGGCCTCCGCTGCCGGGGTGGCGATCACTGCCTTTTCGGATGCGTCTCCGGGCTGTTCATGCTCTGCCGGAGCCGGGGCGGCTTTGGCTTCCGCTTTTGCGGTCTTCTTCGGCGCGGGCGCTGGCTTAACAGCGGGTGCGACGGAAACCGGTTCTGTTTTGACCGGTGCGGGTTTTGCCGCCGCCGGGGCGGGCGCTTTGGCTGCCGGCGCGGCGGAGTCCGCGTAGTCATTGTCCACGGCCGGCCATTTGGCGGCAGGGGGCTGAACGGGAAGTTTCACCAACTCTGCAGCCGGTTTTCCTTTGCCTTTAGCAGGAACCGGAGCCGGGGCCGGGGCTCCACGGCGGGCGAAAGGATCTGCGTCCGGACTGCCAGTGTCGATGCCTTCCGCCTGCAGTAGCAGGTGCAGCATGGCGGCCGCGAGGTCCGTGCCAGAGTGCCCCTCGTCCATGAGCTGGTCGATATAGATCGTGCGGGACGTGTGCCTGTCCTCCGTGATGGCCGTGCGTATCTTTTCCAGCACGCCGCCCATGCGCTTCTCTTCCACCATGTCCCATGTAGGGATGGTGCCGCGGCGGATGCGCACGCGGGTGAGTCGCTCAATGTTTTGCAGGCGGTAAATTTCCCGTCCGCTCAGCAGCGTGAGCGCCACCCCGCTGCGACCTGCGCGGCCGGTGCGCCCGATACGGTGCACGTAGTCCTCGGGGTCGTAGGGCAGGTCGAAATTGATCACTAGATCCAGTGCATCCACGTCGATGCCGCGGCCCGCTACGTCCGTTGCCACCAGCACTTCAAATTCGCTTTTCTTGAACTTTGCCATCGTGCGCGTGCGCATCATCTGGCTCATACCGCCGTGCAGCCTATCAGTGGAGTAGCCACGGGCCGCGAGAGCATCTGCGATGTCGTCCACCATGCGCTGCGTATTTGCGAACACGATGGAAAGACGGGCGTCGTGGATGTCGATGAGTCGCGTCAGTGCGTCCATTTTCATGCGCGGCGGCACGTCGAAATACACTTGGCTCACCGTCGGCACCGTCAGCGTCTGCGCTTCGATCTTGATGTGTTCCGGCTGTTTGGCGAATTCATCAATCAGCCGGCGTATGGGCGGTGGCAGCGTGGCGGAGAAGAACACATTCTGCCGCTCCTTCGGCGCACTGCGCAGGATGCGTTCGATGTCTTCGCGGAATCCCATGTCCAGCATCCGGTCGCATTCATCAAGGACCACCATCTTCACTTCGCTGAGGTCCAGCGTGTTGCGTCCTAGGTGATCAATCACCCGGCCCGGCGTGCCGATCACGATCTGTGGGCCTTTTCGCAGTTCCGAGAACTGCCGGTCGTAGCTCGCGCCGCCGTAAATAGGCACCGCGTGGACTTTCGGACGGAAATAAGAGAGCCGCGCAAATTCCTCTGCCACCTGCGTGCAAAGTTCCCTTGTCGGCGTGAGTACGAGGATCTGCACCTTCCGGTCGCTGTCCGCCACGCGCTCGATGGCTGGAATCGCAAAAGCTGCGGTCTTACCGCTGCCCGTGGCGCTCTGGCCGAGGATATCCTTTCCCTCCATGAGAGCTGGGATTGCGGCGGATTGGATCGGAGAAGTCTGTTCAAAGCCGAGCTTGGCGACGGCTTTGAGGATGGGCTCGGACAGTCCGAGTTCTGAGAATAGGCGTTTTTGCATGATTAAAATAGTTGGGCGCACCGCGAGTCCGCGGGCACAAGTTGGCAGGGGAGCCACGGGCAAAATCGCCCGGGGGACCAGTCTTCCACCGGAAATGCGTAATGTGCCAGGCTTTTTTTCTCTTCACTGGACCCGGCCGTGCTGCGCTCGTGGCCTTCGGGACGCCTGAGCCGGGTCCATTGCCAAACTATGGTCAATATCTTGAGCGATTACTGCAAACGAAATTGGATTTTCTTTGCGCCCGTCCGGGAAATTCGCCAGACTCGCACAAAATTCCTCATGCCCGCCTCATTTCTCAGCCGCGAAGCCACTATTGCCCCGTCCGGATTCAACCGCTGGCTCGTCCCTCCCGCCGCCATCGCTGTGCATATGTGCATTGGCCAGGTCTACGGGTTCAGTGTATTTAATAAGCCGTTGGCAGCGGAACTGGGGGCCGGCATTACCCAAATCCAACTCGCCTACTCCATCGCGCTGGTAATGCTGGGCCTCAGCGCGGCCGTGTTTGGAAAATGGGTGGAGCGCAGCGGTCCCCGGAAAACAATGTTCGCTTCGTGGCTCTGTTTTTGCGGCGGACTCCTACTTTCGGCGCTAGCGGTGCAGTTTAAGTCTCTGCCGTTGCTGCTGGCCGGCTACGGCGTCTTGGGCGGGATCGGGCTGGGGCTTGGTTATATCTCACCGGTGAGCACGCTGGTGAAGTGGTTCCCCGACAGGCCGGGGATGGCCACGGGCATGGCCATTATGGGATTTGGGGGCGGCGCACTCATTGGCGCTCCGCTCGCTCAGGAGTTGATGAAGCACTTTGCCGCTGGCGGGGATACCGGGGCCATGCGTGCGCTGCTCACCATGGCGGGGATATACTCCTTCTTCATGCTCTTCGGTGCCTTCCTCATACGTGTGCCGGCAAAGGATTGGAAACCCTCCGGCTGGGAGCCGCAGGAACACGCCAAACCCATGGTGACCAATGCCAATGTGGCAGTGGACACGGCGTGGAAAACGCCCCAGTTCTGGCTGCTGTGGGTCGTGCTTTGTATGAATGTGAGCGCGGGCATCGGGATCCTCGGCAGAGCCAGCGACATCCTGCAAGACATGTTCAGCGTGAGCGTCGCCATCGGCGCAGGGTTCACCGGCCTGCTGAGCATCTTCAACATGGGCGGACGCTTCGTGTGGTCATCGGTCTCCGACATCACTGGGCGGAAACGCGTTTACTGCATCTACTTCATTCTCGGCATCGTGCTTTACGCCCTGCTGCCGTGGACGCAGAATACCGGGAATCGCGTGCTCTTCGTGGCCCTCACCGCCATCATCATCAGCATGTATGGAGCTGGATTCGCCACTATCCCGGCCTATCTGCGGGACATGTTCGGCACCTATCAGGTGGGAGCCATTCACGGGCGGCTCATTACGTCATGGAGCATGGCCGCGGTCATCGGGCCCATGCTTATCAACGGCCTCTACGACAGCCGCGTTAAGGCCGGTGTGCCCAAAGCCGAGGCCTACAACGGCACCTTTTTCCTAATGTGCGGCCTGCTCGCACTGGGCCTCATCGCCAATCTGCTCGTGAAGCCCGTGGATTCAAAATACCACGTGAAAGCCTGACGCCATGCACCACCCATCCCGAATATCCCGCAATCTCCTGATTTGGCTCCTCGTCGCTGTCCCACTCGGTTGGGGCATCACCAAATCCGTGCAAAAGTCGCTCCCGCTTTTTGGCGTGGAGCCTGCGCCTGCGCCCTCTGCGCCTAAGAAATAAAAATTTCTCACCCGCGGAGCTTGCCATCAACCAGAGATTTCACTTAACTGATTTAAATTCCTATCCCAATCCCAACTCCAATTCCATGAAACAACCCACATTCTCACTTCTCAGTCTTGCCGCAGCCCTCTCGCTGCCGTTTTCATCCCGCGCTGCTGATACTGTCGCCCAGCCGGGTGGTAAGGTCGAAGGCGCGGCACCCATCGCGCTGGTCAAAGTCGCCGACGGTCTCGTGGATCCGGTCGATGTCACGGCACCAAGGGACGGCTCCGGCCGTCTGTTCGTGTGCGAGCGCCACGGCATGGTGCGTGTCATCAAGAACGGCGAACTGCTCAAGAAGCCGGCGCTAGACCTCAAGGACAAGACCATCAGTTCCTTCCTCGAACTAGGGCTCTTCGGCGTGGAGTTTCACCCTGACTTCAAGAACAACGGAAAGGTCTATGTTTCCTACGCTGACCTCTGGTTCAATGGAGCTACGCTGCTCATGGAGTTCACCATGTCGAAGAAGAACCCCGACGTGATCGACCCCGAGACGGGCCGCGTGATCATGCAGATAGACTTCCCCTACTGCAATCACCACGGCGGAAAGATGAAGTTCGGCCCTGATGGCTTTCTGTATATCGGCACCGGCGACGGCGGCTGGGAGGGCGACGTGGTCAATGCTGGACAGGACCTGCACACGCTCATGGGCAAAATGCTGCGTATCGATGTGAACAAGACCACCGGAGACCGTGCCTATGACGTACCAAAGGACAACCCCTTCATCACCCCGCTGCAGCAGATGACGCTTTTCGGTGTGTCAGAGGAGGCCTTCTCCAAAATCCATCCCAAAGCCAGACCAGAAATCTGGGCCTACGGCATTCGTAATCCGTGGACTTTTAGCTTCGACCGCAAGACCGGTGATCTCTACATCGCCGACATCGGCCAGAACCACTGGGAGGAGATCGACTTCCAGCCAGCTTCCAGCAAGGGCGGCGAAAACTACGGCTGGAAGTTCATGTGCGGCAGCCATCCGTTCCCGCTCATTCTGAAGAAGGACGCGAACGATAAAGACATCACCGAAGCGCTTAAGGATGCGCCGAAAGTGGGCGTGCTGCCTGTGGCGGAATTCAGCCACGTGGACCAAGGTATTTGCGTCATTGGTCTCGGCGTGTATCGCGGCAAGGACTACCCCGCGATGGATGGCATCTACTACACTGCGGACTGGGGCAGCGGCAAGGTGTGGGCGCTCAAACGCGATGCCGCCGGCAAGTGGCAGATGCAGGAACTCCTCGATCTCGACGTCTCCCTGCGCCCCACCAGCGGCGGCGAAGACGAGGCGGGCAATATTTACCTCACCCATGCCACCGCCAACTACGGCGGCCCTGTGGACCCCATGACCAGTGAGCGCGGTGCCGTGTGGAAACTGGTGCCTGCGAACAAAGTGCCTGCCGGCGCTGTGACCGCTCCGCTGGAGAAGAAGTAAACCAATCACCCCAAACCAGCCTCCCGCCCTCCGTGGGACCAGACACGGTGTGGCGGGAGGTTCCTTCCTACCGCGGCAGAGGCGCCACCTCTATTTTCCTGCGGGCGATGGCCTGATGCAGTAGAGGCGTTTTGTGGTGCGGATGATGAGTCTGCCTCCGGCGATGGCCGGGGTACTGTCACAGGGTTCGCCGAGAGTGGTGGTGCCGAGGAGAGTGTATTTGGTGGCATCCGCCTTCACTGCGGCCACGATTCCGCTGCGGCTGATGCAGTAGATCTTGTCGCCGGTGCAAACGGGGGAACTGTAGGCCTGGTCCTCGAAAACGCGCTCACTCCAGAGCATTTCACCATCGTTGGCGCGGACGCTGGACAGAATGCCGCCATCCCCAAGAAATAGGAAGTGCCCGTCGAGGGCCAGCGGTGTGGGCACATAGGGAATCGCCTTCTTGCCCTCCCAGATTTTTTCCGCCTTTCCGCCGCTGACCCTCACGGCCATGTTGGCCTTGGCCGTGCCGCCCTGACCGGTCGCCGCGAAGATCACGCCATCCGTCATGGCTGGGGAACCCACCGCACGCAGTCCGGGCATGGCATTCTCAATTCCCCAGAGCACTTTCCCGTCTTTGGCATCGAAACAAGTGAGCGCCTTGGGATTGCTGGAGACCACCACCTGCCATTCGCCGGGCTTCTCTTCAAAAGTGAGCGGGGAGGAAAACGGGGTGCGCATGCTGGCGCGATCGCTTTTCCATAACAGGCTGCCATCCGCCGTTTTGAAAGCCGTGACACCGCCGTTACCGCCCTCGCAGTCGGTGCTCACGATGAGCGTGTCCCCGGCCAGCACCGGCGAGGCCCCGCTGCCGTGGTCTTCCTTGTAGGGTCCGATTTCCTTCTCCCACAGCTTCTTTCCTTCGATGTTCAGCGCCAGTGCCCGCATGGTGCCGCCGCTGCTCCACGCGAGGTAGATATTCTTGCCGTCTGTCGCCGGCGAACTGCTGGCGAAGCTGTTGAAGCGATGCTTGGTGTGGGACTCGAACGCGTCCTCCACCCGCCAGAGTTCCTTGCCGTCCTTCAGATTGAAACAGAGCACGCCACGCTTTCCTCCCTCGCCCAGTTCACTGGTCACGATGACTCTCTCCCCGGTGACCACGGGCGAAGACACGCCTCCTCCCGGGAGGTCGATTTTCCACGCGTAGTCTTTTTCCGAGAACTTCGCCGGGAGCCCCGGAGCCTTGCCTTTACCGCTGCCGCCCGGTCCGAGGAATCGGGGCCAGTCTTGGGCCTGGCACAGGGCGACGGTGAAGAGGAGCGAGGCGGAGAGCAGGAGGAGTTTCATGGATGTCCGGTCCCCTGCCGTGCGCTTCAGGCTGCGCCAGTAGAAATGCGCTCCGCATTATCGGCGGTGGCGCAGGACGATTCAGAAACTAGGCGGTGACTACGATGAGATAACTTCCACTTCTCCGGAGCCCTTGTTGCCGGGCTTTTCGGGAGCCTCGTGCTCGAGGCCGCTGAGGGCTTCGAGCTTTGCGGCATCGGCATCGAGGATCTGCTGACGCAGGTCCGTCTTGCGCTTGCCGGCCCACCAGAGCACCACCGGGCTGGCGATGAAGATGGTCGAATACACACCGCTGATCATGCCAATGAGCATGGTGAAGGAAAAGTCGCTCATGGACTTGCCACCGAAGAGGAACATGGCCAGCACGGCCAGGGCGGTCACACCGGAGGTGATGATCGTCCGGCTGAGGGTGGCACTGATGGAGGCGTTGAGGATGTCCTTGAGGTCGCCCTTCATGGTGCGCAGGTTGTCGCGCACACGGTCAAAGATAACGATGGTGTCGTTGATGGAGTAACCTGCGATGGTGAGGAAGGCCCCCACGAGGATGAGGCCGACTTCTTTGCCGGCCAGCGCACAGAGGCCCACGGCGATGATGACGTCGTGGAAAATGGCGACGATGCCGCCGACAGCAAAAGGCATTTCAAACCGGAAGGTGAGGTAGATGAAGATGCCGATGAGACCGGCCACGAGGGCGAGGATGGAGTTCTTCAGCATCTGCGCGCCGACGGTGGAACCCATGGTCTCGGTGGCCGCGTTCTCAATGGCGGCAGCCTTGGCCGTATCATCCCCGGCGAGCTTTGCTTTCAGGTGTTCCTTGATGGATTTGGCGGTGCCGGGGGTGCTGCGTATGATAATGTAGGCGTCTTCGCCCAGCGGCTTCACGCTGCCAATGTTAACGCTGTCGTGAGTGTAGCTGTCCTTGTCCTTGGTGAAGGTCCAGTCTTTGAGGGCGGCGTCCACTTTGGCCTGGTCGATCCCGGAGATGCCTTTGAGCTGGATCATGTCGCCGCCGCGGAGTTCGTAGCCTAGGGTGCGCTCGCCATTCATCACTGTGATGCCGATACATGCGGCGCAGGCGAAGGCGGAGATGGTGAGCCACAGCCTGCGTTTGCCCATGAAGTCGTAGAGCCGGTTCTTAATGAGGCTCATGAAGCTGAGCTTCTTGAGGCCCATGCGGCTCAGCCAGAGGAAGCAGACCCGCGTGATGAGCAGCGCGGAGAACATGGAGGCGATGAGGCCGATCGTCAGCGCGAGACCGAATCCCTTGATCGCGCCACTGGCGATGGTGATCATGAGGACAGAGGTGATGAGCGTCGTGATGTTGGAGTCAAAAATGGCGGTAAACGCCTTGTTATAAGCAGCCGGAATGGCCTGTTCCAAATCCTTGCCCTGGGCAAATTCCTCCCGCATCCGTTCGTAGATCAGCACGTTGGCATCGATGGCCATACCGAGCGTCAGAATGATACCCGCGATGCCGGGCATGGTGAGTGTCTGGTCGAACACGCGCATGGCTCCCAGAAGCAGGAGAAGGTTCACGGCGAGGCCAATGACGGCGATGATGCCTGAGAGACGGTAGTAAAGCATCATAAACACGAGCGTCAGAGCCAGACCGCCGAGACAGGCAGTGATGCCCTGTTTTACTGCGGCTTCCCCATAGGTGGGGGAAATGGTGCTGGACTGCTCCACTGCCAGGGGATTTTCCAGCGGGTTCATGAGCTGGCTGGAGAGTTCGCGGGCTTTTTCTTCATTGAAGCTGCCGGTGATGACGAAGTTGGAGCCAAAAGGATTTTGGATCGTCGGGGCCGAGAGGACTTCCCCGTCGAGAATGATGGCCATCGGCCTGCCCTGATTTTCCTTCGTCAGCTTCAGCATCTGGTCGCCGAAGTTATCGTGCAGGCGTACTTCGATGGTGTAGTTGGTCGCCCCTTTGTCGAGATAAGGGACAGCGCCTTTAACGCTCTTGCCGGACATCTCGGGCTTGTTTTTCACCCAGAGAAATTGGTCTTTCTTTTCAAGCTTAGCTTCATTTTCGGCGGCGTCCTCATCATCCCGATCAAGATACTTCATCTTTTGCAGACCGGGCTTGATACCGGTGTCCTCCGGCCCCACCATACTTAAACCATCCGGTCCGAGAAGTCGAAACTCCAGTTTGGCCACACGCTCGATCGTTTCCTTGCTCTTCTTAATTTCCTCGTCGCTCAGGCCGGGGACTTCGATGTAGAGGCGGTCCTCACCCTGCTTGGTGATACTGATGTCTCTGGAGCCGAGGGGATTGAGTCGCTTTTCGAGGATTTCCTGCGCCTGATCCAGCATGTCGGGATTCACCGTGCGTTCGCCGGAGGGCATGACCCGCACGAGGAAGGAGGCACCTCCCTTGAGGTCGATGCCGCGCTTCACGCCCTCGCCCTCGGTGATACAGAAGATACTGAAGCCCGCGAGCAGCAGCGCCAGCAGGGTGCCGGTGAAGCGCTTCCGCTTATCCGTCACCGAGGCGAAATAGGCGACAAAAAGTCCAGCGGAGGCAAGTCCGGTGACCAGCACCATATAGGGCAGGTATTTGTCCATGAAGGAAGCGGCAATGGTCATAGAGATCGGGTGTGCTGGGTAAGAATGGTTGGGAACGGGCCGGAGCGCGGTATGCGCCTGTTGCGCCGGGTGCCTGCCTGAGAAATTTAAGAAAAGACTTAGTTGGCGGGGGCAGTCTCCGCTTTTTCGGCCTCAGGCGCTAGCGCTGGCTCCTCAGACTTCTTGAGAATGGTGGTCACGCTCTGCTTCTCCACCTTGATCTTCACATTGTCCGCGATCTTGAGCGTCACCGTGCGTTCCGCCACGTTGGTCACCAGTCCGTGAAGGCCTCCGCAGGCAATGACTTCGTCACCGCTCTTAAGCGCGGCCAGCCGCAGTTGATGCTCCTTCTGCTGGCGCCGCTGGGGGCGGATGAGCATAAAGTAGAAGAGCACGAAGATAAGAATCATCGGCAACATGCTTGCGAGTGGACTGCCCTGTGAAGAATCGGCGAAGAAAAGAAGCGTGGAAATCATGTGTGTCAGTTGGAAGAGTAATAATGAAGCCCCACGGGAGGCGGCGGGTGGAACCACGTAAGCTGAGCGGGAAAGCCGGAGACGCACGCAGGCGCAGAGCTTTTCCCGGGCGCAGAACGCGGAGGGCATGTAGAAAAGCTGAATGTCACGGCAAATCAACCCTGATTCCCTGTGATTTTGAGGCAAGGCGCGGAGGGGCCCGACGGGACACTTTTCGGATCTTGGGGGGCAGAAACCCAGCTCTCATGGGTCTGGTCGAAGTCCCTTGCCGCCGCACCTTTTAAAATGGGGGCCATACTCTAAAGGCCCCCTTTTCTAGGGCCGAAAACCGCATCTCGCCTCCTGCCCTCCATACATTGTCCTTGAATGGGGAGTAATTTACCGTTTCCCGGGGTTTTACCCGCAGACAGAAGTGCCGATCGTCATTGACCTGCGCAGGATTTCATTTTATACTACATCTTAACAAGCACATGCGGGTGTAGTTCAATGGTAGAACACGAGCTTCCCATGCTTGATACGTCAGTTCGATTCTGATCACCCGCTCCACTTCGAGAAAATGGCCCAAAATCGGCTAGACTGGCAACATTACTGGCAACAAGTCGATCAAGTCTCAGAAGTAAACGCCGGGACGGCGGGAGCGAGTTCTGATGCTTGAAATGGGATGACTGGGGGAAACCAGATTCATGGCGCTCCCCACGAATCAAAGGCATGAGGCCTTCTCACAGGCGCTGGCGGTAAACACATGCGATGGTCTGGAAGCCTGCCGTCGGTGCGGAGTGGAACAATTAAGCACCATCACGCAAACGGAACATCCTCGCCAACATCCGCCATGACTTTGCCGCCGCTACCGAAGGTGAGATCCAGATCACCCGGAGCGGCACTGGTGATTCCCTTCGAAAGACATAGGGAGATTACACTGATAAGTCGCATGCGGTGGGGTGTTTTCATCCGGCAGCCTAACGTTCAGCGGCGGCGGGTGTCAAAGATCAAGGTCCGGTTAACGATTGCCCGCAATAATTCGCCACCGTTCGGGAAGCGCCTAGCCCAATGGGTCTGGAATCAGCAAGCAAAAGGTGATACGGGTGTTCGGGCTAATTACAAGGTTTTGGTGTCGCCAGGTCATAGTAACAGGCGGGCGCGCGCGCGTGGGCTCACTCTGAAATACACCTGACACTGGCGGACACCGGCTCCAAGCAACCCAACGAAACGATATAAAATCCGTAGCCCAAAAATATCTTGGCACGGCGGGTAGGAGAGTTATGCTCAAACCCACTAAAAATTCGCTATAAGCCGCGCCATCGCCGGTGCAGCCTTCGAAACGGGCACTTCGGAGGCTCGCGTCCGGTGCGTTTCCTGCTTCTCCCCTCAAAACTCACCCGTTCTCCACCCCACTCTCCCCTAACCGCTCACTCCCCGATCCGGAGCCCGCCAATGACGCCACCCGCAAAAAGCAAATTCCATTCAGAAATGAGCGACCTGCGGCTTGCCGTCGGCTAAAGGCCGGTGGGGCCGCCTCGTTGCGGCTTCTTAAGCTCCTGCCCGCCCGGCAAGGCTACCAATTATCACGCTCAAATGAACTCGCCCAATACTCTCAGCATTTCTTGCCTCACTCGCCGATTCATACCCTCTGTAATGGGCTTACTGGCAAACCTAATCACAATGCATACAGCACGTGCTCAGATAGCAGGCACGCTTGATCAGGGTTTCAATCCCTCTGTGAGTGCCTGAAAGGAATTTGCTTTTTGCGGGTGGCGTCATTTGCGGGATCGGGAACGGGGAGTGAGGGGGTCTGTTGTGTCCGTGTCTCCGACTCGAAATGGGGGCAAAATCAGCGGACTTGGGTTGTAGGAAGGATTGCATTTGAGGGTCATATCATGGGATTAATGGGAGTGATATCGCCGCTGAGGTTGGGTGGGAAGATTTTTATGGAGGGGGAACCTGTGCGGGCTTCTGGGGACATCCTTCGGTTCGCGGTTGGCTTAAACTTTCCGCTTACTTCAGTGCCTCGGGCCGGCG
>CAMAUV010000075.1 GCA_945861415.1 Akkermansia muciniphila
GCGCTTCCAGCGCTACACGGGCTTTAAATCCGGCATCATGTCTCTTTCGTTTGGCTTTCATTGGGTGGCTATTGCGTTCGCGGTTTCGTGCGCCAAGGTCCAGCCCAATCATAGCTTAACCAGTGGCCTGGTTTTCGGCGTCCACCTCATACCTTAACTTTTTCGCATTCGTGATAATCCCAGCTCTTCTGCTGCCCGCTTGCGTGCAGTTTGTTGCGGGCCACCGCCATTGATGAAGTCCTGCGCCTGCGCTCAACTGCCGTTCATCCTTGCTTCCGCGTCACCGCGCAGGAAAGACCTGCTCGACGAAGCGGGTTATGTTTTTGAAATTCATGCCCCCAATGTGGACGAAGCGCATGATGAGAGCGCCAGTCTACAGGATCTCACTATGGAAAATGCCGCGGCCAAGGCCCGCTTTATAGCGGAGCAGTTTCCTGAGCGACTCATCATCGCGGCGGATACTCTCGTTTGTATTGGAGGCCGAGCGCTGACTAAACCCGCGGACATGGAAGAAGCGCGCGACATGATCGACAGTCTCGCAGGGCGCACGCACGAGGTCTGCACCTCCGTGGTCCTACTATGCTCAGCTGGAGAAATCGAACGCCGTTTCGATGCAGTGACGCGGGTCACGTTTCGGCCGCTGACTCCAGCCGAGCGCGATGAATATCTGACGCTGATCAATCCCCTCGACAAAGCCGGCGGCTACGCGGCCCAGGAGCACGGAGACCGTATCATTGCGGCCGTGGACGGATCATGGACCAATGTGGTGGGCCTGCCAATGGAGGCGCTGGCCACAGAACTGGGCACGCTTGGCGTGCGACCCAACCACAATAAAACCTGAACCTGAATGCGCCGTTGGGATAGCCTGCGGATCATGCTGCTCGACGTAATACGTAGATTACGGACTAGGGCGCGGAAGCCGCCGCCCTTGGTGCCGATATCCACAGTCTGCAGGTCACCGGGGCAGAGAATGCGTAGGTCAATTTAACATAATTTCGGATATTCCTCCTCGGGTCGGCCTTTAATGCGGCAAGGTCCGGTAAGTCTAAATCGACATTCCAAATGTCAAACCCACAGCGCACGCTCAATCAATCCGCCGTGAGCTTCGGTCTTGGCTTGTGCCTTGCGGCCGTGGGCGGCAGTGCAGCTTTCACGTATCAGGCCGCCGCCGCCGTCGTAACTTTCAACATCACGATCGTGGTTCCCCGGACATTTTATTGTCTATATCAATCTGCTCACCGGCGTCATGACGCTCGCCACTGACCTTCCCCGCATTGCCAGCGCAGCACCGCAGGACAATCTTGAGTGACTGAGCGCAATGCTTTGGCGGTTTGCGGCAGCGGATGCTGGAAGGGCCTCACAGCACCTTATAGCGCTTTTGGAGCAACTGTTGGAGGCTGCGGATCCAGCGAGGCAGGAGGGGCTCGCTGCCGACGCGGAGGCGAATGATGCCGAGCTGGCCGTGGAGGAGTTTGACGCCGACGTCCGGGGCCAGCACGGCTTTCACCGGAAAGAAGGGTTCGGCGGCTCGGCGCCCGGTGCGGTCATCCGTAGCTACTGGAATGGACCCGCCGGCAGTAGCGCCGAGTTTGGCGGAGGGCAGGTAGCTGCGGGATCCGGGTTCAAGGGTCAGGGCGGTGGCCGGGACGGGAATGGCGGTGGCGGCCTGCCCGTGGATGCGCACTTCGACATCGCTCAAATCGTCGGCCCGCAGGTAGCCGGAGTCCTCCTGGAGCACGACGCCGCTGAATTCGTGCTGCGAGGGATCGACGACGAGGCCGAGTGGGGTGCCGCGAGGGATCCACATGCCGTCCATGCCCCCATGCATGGCGAAACTCCAGATGCCCTCCTGTCCGGCGGTGACGGTGAGGGCGGCGGCCTCCTTTTCGAGCTCTTGGAGATTTTCCCGTGCGGCGGTGAGGCGCTTTTCCACCGGGCGGAGGGCGACGGGTTCGCTGGAGAGGGCCACGCGGAACCGGGTTTCCAGTTCCTGGACGATCCCGCGGGCGCGTTCGATGCCGTTGAGGAGTTCGGGATTGGTCAGGATGAAGAGGACGTCGCCGGATTTCACGGCGGCACCGGGTTGGCCGGTGACTTTAGCGATGTAGCCGGAAGCTCCGGTGGTTACCGGAGTGTAATGGGCCGCCTGCACCATGCCCTCTGCCTCGATGTGCCGCGGCCATGGAAAGAACTGCAGAAAGCCCACAACGATTCCCGTGATGGCCAGCGAACTCACGACGGCACGCATTCGATTTTTGTCCAACTCGGCATGGCTGGCCAGATAGCGGATGAGCCGGATGAAGGGAGCGATGACCCAGCCGATGACGCAGGCTACCATCATCAGGATGCCGAAGAGCAGGAACTGGTCTGCCACAAAGAAGAGCACGGCGGCAAAAACAAAGACACGGTAGATGCCGCTGGTGATGCCATAAATGGTGAGCCACGACTTTTCACCGCGCTTCACGGCTGGACTCCGCGAAAGCTTGAGGCCCCAGACCCAGCGCTTCCAGAGGTGCTTGAGGTGCATGCCTGCGCGCTGCGCGAGATTGGGCAGGCCGAGTAGATCTGTGAGGATGTAGTAGCCGTCGAAGCGGAGCAGGGGATTGAGATTGAAGAGCAGGGTGCTCACCGAGGTGATGAACATAATGTTGTAGCAGACGGCGTGCATGGCACCGGGGCCGGTGCGCGCCCATAACTGCACGCAGAGTGCGGCAATGAACAATTCGACGATCATTCCCGCGGCGCCGACCAGCATACGCTGCCGCCGGCTGCGCAGGGACCAACTGGAGGTCACATCCACATACGGTACGGGAGTGAAGACCAGCATCATGACGCCGAGCGTATGCACCTCACCGCCGAACTTCCGGCAGAAATAGGCGTGGCCCATTTCATGCAGCAGTTTGGAGGCGACGAGGGAGAGGTAGAAGAGCGGAAGATTGGCCGGGGAGACTACATAGCGGCCTTCGTGGAGAATGGCGGCCCAGTTTTCCGCCACAGTCTTCAGCCCCCAGCCGATGATCAAAGCCCACAACGCGAGTCCGGCCCATGAAATGAGCCAGCCCACCAGCGGCATGCTACGCACCAGAAAGCGGTCCGGGTCCACCAGCGGAATACGCAGGAACATGATGCCCAGCAGCCGGCTGCGGAGCTGGCTCTGCTGACGTTTCTGCTGTCGGCGAAACAGCTCGGCGGCATCTCCGGCTTCGTAGTGCAGGAGGTTGGCGCGGTAGAGTTGGCCGAGCAAATTCACGCACTCCTGTTGCCCTGGCGCGTTCTCCGGAAAGAGGTCGATGCACTGCTTCCATGCCGCCTCGACCGTCATGCCGGCATCCACCCTTGCGATGAATTCCCACGCCTCCGGACGCACCCGGAAGTAGTTCCCCGCCAGGTCGTCCTCAATGACATACCATCGCTCCCCGCGGAACATTTGCCGCCCCGCTTTCACACCGCGCCGCAGCCGTAACTGCAGTGCCGCCACGCGGTGCCATGATTCGCTGAAAGTGGAGGAGGACATATATTTAGTGGTCTGTCTGTCCGGTCCGTGCGGGTAATTGCGGCCATTGGTGGAACGGGCACGCAGAAAGCTGCGAATTTGTGTAGCGCAGATCTGATGAGACCTCGGCGCCGACCCAGCCAGGAGTCAAGATGACGGTGTCCTCAGACGGAATTTCCACTTCGGCGATGATCAGCCCCTCGTTAGCCCCGTGAAACTCATCGACCTCCCAGGTCAATCCTCCGTAAGGAACGCGGAAACGCGTTTTTTCGATCAATGGCTGGAAGCAGAGCCCCAGCATTTCTTCGGCTGCATTCATGCCGAGGGGGAATTCGATTTCCGTTCGCGAGAAGCCAGAAGTGCGGCCTTTGACAGTCATGAAAGCAAAATCGCCCGCGATACGAACCCGTACGGTGCGGTTTGGGTCTCTGCACAAATACCCTTGAACCATTCTGACGCCGGGCAGCCCGCACCTCCAATCATCCGATTTCACAAGGAATTTACGTTCAATTTCGGCAGGCATCGAATTCCGTTAGTGATGGCGGTGAGTTGATGGGCGCTACCACCACAGTTTCATGCGAAGGAAATCTACGGTGCGGTGGGAGATGATCCAAAGCAGGCTTTTTTCACCGGCGTTAATTTTGGCTACGCCACTATGGCCGGGGCGCCACCATGCGGCTTCGGGGGTATCGATTTTCGCGCGTACGCTGAAGATAGCGACGCCGTCTTTTTCGACCGCCGCGGGAAGGACGCGGTCCACTTTCACGGGGAGCTTGGTATTGGGCTGAGTGAGGAAAGCGCATTCGCCCTGCGCGCCGTGGAGGACTTCCTGAGCATCGCGCTCGTCCACCTGAATGTCGAGGTAGTAGCCAGGAAGTTGGGCGATGCGGAAGATGGGATCGCCCTGCTTCAGCGGAGAATCGAGGCGCTCCTTGTGGTCACCTTCGATGACTACGCCTTCGATGGGACTCCTGATTTCCGACTGGGCGAGGCGGAAGCGAACAGCCTCCAGCTTTGCGCGGGACTGGCGGGAAAGCGTGGCGGCGATTTGCATGTCAGCCACGGCATTGGCACCGCGAGCTTTTTCCTCCTCGCGGGTGAAGCGGGCCACTTCGGCAATGGCGGCGCTCTCCTCGACTTTGAGTTGATCGGTGTTCAACTTCATAAGCACCTGGCCGGCGGTGACTTTGTCACTGCTTTCCACAAGAACCTCTTTTATAAATCCTTCGACTGGTGCGGTCATGTTAACCATCTTTTCCGAGCGGAGAATAAAGTTACCCTCAATGCGGTATTCCGTGTGCCAGAAGATCAGCACGCCGAGGGCGATGGCGACAAGAAGCGCGAAGAGTTTGGCGAGAGTGTGCTTTGGTCCTAACAATCCAGAGGCGCTGCAGCGCAGGGAGTCTACCATCCGCGCGCCAAACCATCGGTCTCGCCCGCGGAGGAGGGCAAGGCGTGGAGTGATCTGATCGCATGCCAGTCTGACGGCGGGTATATCTTCGGCGGTAAAGGGGCTGCTGCCGCGTTCACAGGTGAGTACGGCCACCGCTTTGTCCGCATGATGCAGAGGAACGGAAAGTAGGTGTGCGCCTTCGGTGGCGGTGACGAGTTTCTGGTGATCGCGGCTTACGAATCCGGCATCTGCCGGGGCGGGCAGCGTAATGGGTTCGTCCTGGTCAAGGCATTCATCCATGGCGGCCTCGATGAGCTGCGGAGTGACGCGCTTCCGGTCCACATGCTCGTGCTGGTTAAGGGCAGCTAGCTTGGTATAGCCCGCGTGGTGCCATCCAAGGCTCACGCGGTCACAGGAAAATTGGGCGGCTACGGCACTGCAAAGCGCGATGGCGGCGGCCCCGAACTTTTCTTCAGCATTGGCCTGCACGACAGTGTCAAGCACACCGGTGAGGCGCCGGCTTTCGGCTTCGGCGCGTTCAGTGGCTGCGCGGGCTTCGCTGGCGGCTGGGATGAACGCTGCGGCGCGCAGCCTGGCATCGAGAGAGATGGCATCGGCCCCCTGTGCATGGAGCGAAAGCAGCACGGCCTGATCCTGCCCGCGACGGGAGGGAATGGCGGCGGCGGCGGCGAGGACTTCACGTCCATCCGCCATGATCACTTGGCGGGGAAACTCACCACCTGCGGCGGCGCTATCGGCGAGGCTTGGGGCGGCTTTGACAAATTCTTCGCCGCTCAGTTTTCTGGCGGAGGGGCCATCCACGGCGGAGGCGATGACCCGCCACGGCTGCGAGGCGGAGGCCCGGTGCAGTGCGAGCACGACCGCTGACGAAAGGCACTCTCGGAGACAAACAGCAAATCGGTTCCAGTATTCCTTTGGCGGCAGCGTGGAGTCGGCCATCTTTTCCAGAGCGGCCCACGCAGCTTTACTGCCGGAGGGAGGCGCAAAATTTTCTGCGGCTGTTTCCATATCAGGATTTGGCTTTTAGCTTCATTTTGCCTTTGGCGCCGCCTTTGATTTTGCCGTCCGGATTGGTGAAGACGGCGCGGATTTCCTGCAAGCCGCTGCCGGCATCCAGTGCCGGGGCGGTGAAGTCGATAGTGCCCGATACGGTCTTCTCTCCATCGTCGCTGTTAACAATGATCTCAACTTCCCGCCCCGCGGCGTATCCGGTCTTTTCGTTGCCGTCCACGTAGATGGTGAAATGACAGAATGTCGTATTCACCACGCGCACTGCCGGAGTGTTAGGAGCGACGGCTTCCCCGCGGTCGAGATCGAAGAGATCCTGCACAATGCCATCGGCGGAGGCGAGCAGTCGGCGGCGTTTGAGCTGAGCTTCGGCCTGTTGTTTCTCGACGAGAGCAATTCTCCACACGGCCTCCTTCTGGTCCAGTTCCTCCTGGGTGATGGAGCCACCCCGGGCAAAGGCGTTTTTGGTGCGCTCGTAGTCCTTGCGGGACGCATCCACAGCGAGCGACTGGCGCTCCACTTCCAGAGCTTCGGTATCGCTCTCCAGCTCCATGAGTGCCTGCCCGGACTTTACGATATCGCCCTCCTTCACGAGGACCTTGGAGAGCACGCCAGCGACAGGAAAACTGAGCGATGCATCCACGCTGGACTTGCAGAGGCCCTCATGCCAGTCCTGCTGCGCACGGGCTGAAGCGGCCAGCAGAGCCGCGGAGAGGAGAATGCGGGTGATCATGGCTTTTGCGGCTAAGGTGCGAAGGAATGGCGGACGGCTTTGAGCATGTCCTCGTATTGCTGACGGGAAATTTTGTTTTCCTTCGCCAGCAGGGTGGTCTTCTGGGCTAGCTCCTCCTTGGTGATGGAGATGGCGCGGTTGTCGAGCACCAGACCGGTGGCCAGTTCATATTCCAGCAGCGCCTGCCGATGCTGGATGAGTCCGGCTACGGCATCCAGCTTGGACTGGCTGAGATCCTCCTCCGCCTCCAGCACGCGGCGCACGTCCGCCTTGCCCTCCTTGTGATCCACGGTGTGGGCATTGAGCACCTGCTGATTCAGTGCGATGGCCCGGTAGTAGGCGTTGAGCACTTCCCGCGTGGCGTAGATTTTTTGAACGGCGTTCTCTACGGCATTGCCAAGCTGGGTGCGGAGATCGCTGAGGACAGTTTCCGCTTGGTTTCGCCGGGCCAGCGCCGCGGCGTAGCGGTTTTTGGCCTCCCGGTTGCCGAGGGGCACGGTGAGTTCCAGCCCCACGCCCCATGCCGGGAAGTCGTACTCGGTGATGTCTTCGTTGGCTTTGGTAAGGTCTGTGCCAAGTCCGTTGAGTCCGTAGCTGGCCTTGAAGTCGAGTTGAGGGAGCTTCTGATTCTTCATGTAGGCGGTGCGGATGTCTTCGGCTTCCTTGGCGGAAATCTTGCCGAGATAATCAGGATTCGCGGCGAGCGCGGCGGCAAGGCCTGACTGGGCATCCGGGGAAAACCTGAGTGGCGGTGGAGGCGAGGAAGTGTTCACGTCGAAGCCGTCGGTCATGGACATCCCACAGAATCCCGCGAGCAGCGCTTTGGCCTCCGCCAGCCTCTGTCTTGCCTGCGTCAGGCGGGCGAGTCGCTCCTGCTCGCCGGCTCCGGCAGTGGCGACGTCGGCGGCAGCGGCTTTGCCGGCGGCTTTCAGTGTCGCGGTGTCTTCCGCCATTTGGCGGGCGGTATCGACAGACTGCTGCATGTAGTCCACCTGCCGGGCGGCACCGTTCACATTCCAGTAGGCTAGTTCGGCAGAGCCAAGGCTGACCATGAGCTGTCGGCGAAAGTCCTGCCATGCTTGCTCGGTCTCACACGCCGCCACTTTCAGCGCGGCGGTGGCGGTGTTGCGCCCGGCATTTTTCAACAGCGGCTGCACAAACGCTACGCCGATAAAGCTCACCGTCTCAGGGGCTCCCGTAGCCCCAAAGCCGCCTGTGGTGAGCCGCTGGAGGTTGTTCCTATACTCGCTGATACTGGCGGTGATGCTGAGCTTGGAACCCAGCGGGGTAAGCGTCTCAATGGACGATTGGAAGGAATGGTTGCGCTCGCTAAGTTGCGGCACGCCGCTGAGGTTACGACGCTGCTCCACCGTGTTGGGGCGCGTGGAGTCCTCGTAGTTGTAGGAAAGGTTGAAGTTTGGGTCGAACATCCCCTTGGCCGCCATCTGCGTCCGGCGCTTCACTTCATAGTCCATCATGCGTCCCTGAATGGACCAGTTGGCATCGAGCACGCGCCTTCGGAGGTCCTCAATGCCGCTGACCACCACAGTGGCCGGCACCGGAGGGGGGGCTCCGGAGTGTCCGTTGGAGGAAGCGGAGGCCTTGCCCTGCTTCCCGGATTTGGAGTTCTTCGGCGACTCATCCCGCTGGGGCGGCGGGATAGGCAGGCTGGGATCAAAGGCTTCCGGCGGCAACTCTGGCAGGAGTTCCGATGTGGTCCCGGACGCCGGTGCCGGCCGGGCTTCAGGCAGTGTCTCTGGCGAAGGGGCTCGCACGGCTGGCGTTGGGGCTTCGGCTGGTTCCGGGACGATCGCTGGAGCTGTAGTGACGGTCTTCGCTGCTGGTTCCGGAGCGGGCCCGGCATTTGCAGAATATTGAGGCGTGAGGAGGAGAGGCAGTAGCAGCAGGAGGCGTGGTGTCATAGGTTACGGCGTTATTATTAGGAAAAATTTTGAGAGGTTTACAGGAAAATTCTTTACGCTCTCGGGGAATTTGTCGCACGCATTCGGGAAAATCAGCCGCGAATCCCAAAATTGTTAGCCGTAAGGCAACCCCTAGAAATGCAAACCGGCTAGGACGCGCGAGCACCCCAGCCGGTTTGGTCGGTTTTTTGCCTGGCAGCAAAGAATGGTTCAGATGTCCTGACGGCGGCTGGTATCCGCGGGTTCGCCGGGATTCTGTGGAATGAAGGGTACGAGGATGTAGCGGCCGGGATACACGTCCTCGCTGGCCCCCATTCGGTTCAGAGCGCGGAGATATTCGGTCGTGGTGTTGTAGCGTTGGGCGATGCCGGCGAGCTTGTCCCCGTCTTCCACCTGGTAGCCGGTGCGGGTGCGCTCGGTAACGGGCGGGGGTGTCTCGGAAACGTAAGCAGGATCGAGCGGGTCGCGGTGATCGGCGAGCACGCGTCCGTCGGCCCGCACCGTGAGAGGTTTCGCCTGCTCGCGGGCTGGCTGGCCGGGGATGAGAATCGTCTGGCCAATGCGCAGACGGGAAGGATCGACACCACGATTGGCGGCGCCTAGCCGCGAACTGGAGATGCCGTAGCTGCGCGAGAGGCTGGCAAAGCTTTCTCCGCTTTTCACTTTATGGCTGAGGGTGGTGATATGGGCAGCGGGCTTGACGCCGCTGCGGTTCTGGGTGTTAACCGGCGCCTCGTCGAGACCTGCCGGCTGTTCGATGGCCGGGACTTTTTTCACCGGGGGCTTCGCGGCGGCAGTTTTAGTGCGCAGGGTTTGACCCACCCGTAGCTTGCTGTCTTCGCTAAGACCGTTGAGCGCCATGATTTGCGCCGGGGAGGCACCTGTGAGGCTGGCGATGCGGCTGAGCGTATCGCCAGCCTGAACAGTATGCAGGCCTTGGCCTGTAGGAGGAGTGATGTCCACGGTGGTGTTACCACTGCGTGTAGTTTTCTCCGGCTTTTTCGGGCTGGAGGGCTGCGCCGTTGTGGGGGAATTTGCGACAGTCGTTTTCGTGGGCTTGGCAGCAGATTTTGGGGAAGTCTGCGTTACTTCCTTAGCCGGGGCGGCACCCGGTAGCACGATGCGCTGGCCCAGATAAATCAGGTTCGGGTCGCTGACTTTGTTGACCTTCAGCAGAGCCCCTAGCGAAATCCCTTCCAAGCGGGCGATTTTGGCGAAGGTATCACCGCTTCTCACTGTGTAGCCACTGCCAGAAGGTGCCCCCATTGCCGGGGCCAACGCGGCTTGCGAAAGGATCAGAACAGTGATTTTCCAGATGGACGGAAATTTCATATATCCCTACCTTTAACACCATATTATAAAATTTCAAAAACTTTTTTAAAACGGCGCACAACTTTTTACCGAATGACCATAAAACGGTAGGCGCTTTGATCTGTAACCCTCTGATTATCTTATTTTTGTGACAACTGAAAACCGATTAGGGAAGGGCGAAAAAGTTTTTGAGGAGATCGCCCTGCGGATGCCGCTCACTTTGGCCAGTTACGGAGCGGGGCCTCCTTTTAGGCCCCAGCGAAGCCGCTCCACCCTGTTAAAGCTCTTCGGCGCCTCTGAAATGAGCGTCCGAGTCCCTGGAAGTCCTTTGCCGACGGACGAGCGAAAATGCCATTCCCGGCCAGCGCATTCCTGCCCAGAGGATTTTTGCTTTCGCCCGGGCTGTTCAGCACTAGGCGAAGGGGTATGACCGTTCACCGCTTTTATATCCCGCCTGATCAGTGGAACCCCGATCACCTGGCTCTGGACGAAGCCGAAAGCCACCATGCGCACGATGTGCTGCGTCTGCGGGAGGGAACCCGCGTGGGTGCATTCAACGGACAGGGGACGGAAGTTACGGCGGAGATTTCCCTGCTGACCAAAAAAGAAGTAGGACTGCGCGTGCTGTTCACCCAAACCACGCCGCCGCCAGACCCGCTCATAACGCTCGCGCAGGCGGTGCCCAAAGGGAAAAACATGGACCTCGTCATCCAGAAAGCCACGGAGCTGGGAGCCGCGGAGATCGTCCCGCTTATTAGTGAGCGCACCGTGGTTCGGGTCGACGCCGCAGAAGCGCACGACAAACAGGAAAAGTGGCAACGCATCGCCATCGAAGCCTGCAAGCAATGCGGCCAGAACCATCTGCCGCGGGTGGCGCAACCTGTGACCCCCGACCGCTTTTTTGCCGGCAAACCCGCGCACGACCTTCTGCTCATTGCCGCCATTGAGCCTGGAGCCCGCCGGCTTAAGGAACTGCTGGAGGAATGGCGCGGTCGGAATCCGGGGAAGACGCGTCCCGGCAGAGTGCTAGTGCTGATTGGCCCCGAAGGAGACTTCACACCAGCGGAGGTCGGCGCCGCCAAGTCCGCGGGGTGTCTGCCCATGAGTTTGGGACCCATCATTCTGCGCACAGAGACGGCCGCTATCTACAGCCTCAGCGCGCTGGCCCACGAGTTGTTCTAACAATCGCTCCACTGCGATGAGCATCAAAATCATGCTCACGATTTCACTTCTGCTTACGGCAGGAATTGTTGGTGCCTACCAAGAGACTGCGCTGCTTGGCTGAGCATGGATTGTTTGGGGGTGTTCCTGATAATCGCTGTGGCTACATAGTTCGCCGTTCACGTCGCGGAGATTTCCGGCTCTGCTGCCCGCATTGAGGCGCAGATTCTAAAGACCATCGGGTTTCGGCCACTCGCATGGCTGACGGTGAAAGCGTTTCGTTTGAAATCGGGCGACTTCCTCAACGGAATTGTGGAGCACTGCCGGGAAAATAACGCGAATACATTGGACGAGCGCCTGTTCGCTTCGTGGATTCACAACAAAGTCGCCGAAACCATGGCCGGCGCCGCAGTGGATATCGCCTCCGGTTTCCCTGAGATCTCTATGGTAGTGCTAATCTTGCTGGAACGGTTCTTTGGCATGCCCAGCTTTTCATAGTCTACTCCCGCAGCCACTCCGCCGCCTGCCGCGCAAAGTAAGTGAGGATCATGTCGGCACCGGCGCGGCGGATGGCGGTAAGGGATTCCAGCACGATGCGCTTTTCATCCAGCCAGCCGGCGGCGGCGGCGCTTTTGATCATCAAATACTCGCCGCTCACCTGATAAGCCGCCACCGGCAGCGCGGTCGTCTCACGCACGGCGCGGATGACATCGAGATACATGCCCGCGGGTTTTACCATGACCATGTCCGCTCCCTCGGCTTCATCCAGCATCGTCTCGCGCACTGCTTCGCGGACATTGGCTGGGTCCATTTGGTAGGTCTTCTTGTCGCCGGCCCGCGGAGCGGAATCGAGCGCTCCGCGGAACGGTCCGTAGCAGGCGCTAGCATACTTCGCCGTGTAGCTCAGGATGCTCACGTCCGTGAACCCTTTGCCGTCCAGCGCCTCCCGAATGGCGGCCACGCGGCCGTCCATCATGTCGCTAGGGGAAACGATATCCGCTCCCGCCCGGGCGTGCGTCAGCGCCTGACGGCAGAGCACTTCCACCGTTTCGTCATTCATGATGATCCCGTCATCCGACACCAATCCGTCGTGCCCGTCTGAACTGTAAGGATCCAGCGCCACATCCGTGATCACCACCACGCCGGGATGTGCGGCTTTGATGGCGCGGATGGTTTGCGGTACGAGGCCATCCGGATTACAGGCCTCGGCGGCATCCCGCGTCTTGAGGGCATCCAAGATGCGCGGGAACAGCACCACCGCCTGCACGCCTGCCGCCGCCGCTTTGCCGATTTCGGCGAGCAGCCCCGCCGTGCTCCAGCGTTTGCAGCCGGGCATCGACGCGATGTCTTCATCCGCCTCCGTGCCGCTGAGGAAGAGCGGGTAGATGAAATGCTGCGCCGAGAGAGAAGTCTCGCGCACAAGCCCGCGCACAGCGGCGCTCTTGCGGTTGCGGCGGGGACGGATGGGCAGGTGCAGTGGCAAATGTGGCATGCGGTCCATTCCACGCTTCCTGAATTGTGAAAATAGAAAATTCGCCGGTATCAGGAAATGTAGCGCGTGACTTTGTGATCCGGACTCCAGCTGCGGCCCGGCGATTCATCGACCCGTGCCTCCCAGAATCCCGGAGATGGTGCCTGCTGCATTTCGCCTTTCACTCGGGGTGACAGCGCGTTATGCGCGGCGCGGCTTTTAGCCCCTCTCCCGCATGAAAGAAAAACTCCACGCCCTCCACGAGCGGCTCACCGGCACAGTGCTGGGAGCGCAGCAGCCATCGTATCTACTCATCACCGCACTGCTCTCCGGAGGGCACGCGCTTATTCAGGGGCCGCCCGGCATTGGTAAGACAACCATCGCCGCCACTCTTGCCAAAAGCATCGAGGCCACGTTCAGCCGCATTCAGTTCACCCCTGACCTGCTGCCCAGCGACATCACCGGCTACTCCATGTATCATCAGGGCACGGGGCAGTTCCAGTTCATCCCCGGTCCCGTCTTTTCGAACATCGTGCTGGCAGACGAAATCAACCGCACAAGCCCGCGCATCCAGAGCGCCCTCTTTGAATGCATGAGCGAACAGCAGGTGACCGTGGACGGAGTGACGCGTAAGCTGAACTCCCCCTTCATGGTCATTGCAACGCAGAACAACCTCTACTCTACCGGCACCTTTCCGCTACCGGAACCGCAGCTCGACCGCTTCCTGCTCAGCATCAACATGACACTGCCCGACATGGAGACACAGGCGCAGCTGCTCAAGGTCCACGCCTCCCGCGGGCTGGAGCCACCCGACAGCTCACCCATCCTCCACGCCAACGAAATCGTTAGCGCCCAGCGCGAGTGCGCTGCTGTGCCGGTCAATGACCGCGTGTGCCGCTACATCACGGTCATCTGCGAAAGCCTGCGCAAATCCGACGCCGGTCGCGGAGCCCTTTCCGCGCGCGCCAGCATCGCCGTCATGCGCGCCGCTCAGGCCGTAGCATGGATGGAAAATGCACCTGCTGTCTATCCCGACCACGTCAAAACAGTCGCCAACGCTGTCCTCGCCCACCGTCTCATTTTGCGCGACAACCGCCACGGTCAGGCTGGTGATCCCGCCAGTCTGGTCGCCAACGTCCTGCAGAACGCCCCGGTGCCTTAGTAGGCATATTATCTCAGAGCCCCTGACCCTCCGTCAGGGCGCTAGCCCTGCCGCCGTTCGCCGTTTAAGCCTTCTGGCTGGAGGGGGTAGCGCAGCGCTGTCATTTCCAGCCTGCGGCAGGCGATTTGAGTGCGCTGCACCTTGATCTCCACGGTTTTTCCTGCGGCCAGATGCAGCCTCATGCCGGGATGTGCGGCTTTGACGCCGCGAATGCCAAAAGGCGGAGGTTCCGCTGGCGCTGGAGCCGTTGCCGCGATCCCTAGATACAAAAGAAAGGCCGGGGAGGCAAACCTTCCCCGGCCCTGAATGCTAGCGCGCTAGCGGCGCAGGATTACTTGGGTGTGGTGGGAGCCGGGTCGGGAACAGCAGCCGGAGCTGGAGCTGCCTCGGGAGCTGGAGCTGCCTCGGGAGCTGGAGCTGGGGCTGGCTCGGGAGTTGGAGCTGGGGCTGGCTCGGGAGTTGGAGCCACTACGGCATCGGCAGGTTTCTTCTCTTCTTTACTCTCTCCGCACGAAATGGCGGCGATTGAGATAAAGGCCGCAAGGGCGGCCATGAACTTAGTTTTCATAGTATTAAGGATTGTTGTTTAGGTGAGCCCCCGGGACGAGAGGTATTGTCATATCTATTGAGGGGAGGAAATACACAAGCTTTCTTTTTGCTGTCGTGGCCAAGGGGCCGGTTTAATCGTTGTGGACGGGCACGTTGAGTTGAGGCTGCAGTTCAAGGATGCGGGCATCCAGCACATCCACTTTGGAGCGCGTGTCGTCCATCATCCGGCGGACAGTGGTGCGCAGCTCGTAAAGCTCTTCCGGGGTGAGTTCGTTAGGAATTTTGATGTCCCTGCCGGTGGCCGCTTCGTAGCGGGCGATGGCGGACTCGATATCCATGAGCCGCTGTTCATCGCGCTGCATGGCGACGGCAAAGCGGTCTTTGAGGCGCGAGCGGCCGTCGGTTACCGGAAGGCTCTGCGGGCGCGCAAGGCGGCGCTCGAGCAGGTCGATGTAGATATCGCGTTCCACGGTGAAACACTCCCGGTCGAGAAAGTGGAAGAGACTGCAGAGGCGCCCGGTTTCGAGCGTCAGCGGGTCCAGTTCAAGAAGCGGGTCCAGATCATTTTCGGCGAAGAATTTCTGCAGTTTGTGCATCTTTTCCGCCATGGGCTGAATGCGCTCGCGAAGGTCGCGCCATGCTTGGAGCCAGAGACCGCTCTCCCGCGACGGATTTGTGGCGCGGCGGGGCTCCGGCGGGGGGGCGCGGAAGGGCTCAGGTGGTGGCGCCGGCGGAGGCTCCAGCGGGCCGCAGGCGGGTAGCAGCCACAGGAGCGCCAGCGCCGCCGCGCGGAGACGGCGGAAAGCGGGAGCGGCTTGCGGAGCAGCGGTCATTTGGCGGAGGGTGCGCGCAGATCATAACAGATAAGCGCGGGCGGCGCTCCGTTCAATTTATCTTCCTGAATCCGGCTCACGTAAAGGAGCCCGTGGCTCAGGGCCGGCATCGTCCAGCTCTCCTGCGCCACGAATGGCTGGAAGTCGCTGAGGCGTTTGGCGCCGGATGGCGTTAGTTCCAGCCATGCGAGGGTGCCCCACTCGCCTAGCGCTAGGAAGCGGTCGCCCACCTTGAGCAGACTGCCGCGAAAGAGACCCACGGGCACGTCTTGACCATCGATCGCAACATTGCGCGTGAATTGCTCGGACCACTTCTCTTTGCCCGTCGCCGCATCCACGCAGATGAGCTGGCACGAGCGTTCCTTCTCGCCGCTAAAGGCATAGAGATGCCCGTCATGAAAGATCGGCGTGTTCCAGTGGCACCCGAACTCTGGGGCTTTCCACAGGGCCTTGAACTTTCCATCCGCACCGGCTTCCAGCAGGACGCCGCCATTGCACTCGCTGTCGCGGTCCACGTAGGCCTGCGAGATGAACACCTTGTTCGGGCCGCAGAGCACCGGAGTCTGAGCGTTCACACTGGGATAGCGTTTGGCCCGCCAGAAGTAAGCGTCCTCGATCCTGCCGTCTGCGGGATCGATGCTGAGCAGACCGCCGGTGCTGGGCTGGCTTTTACCGCCGGCGAACACGAGCACCCGGTCCTTCCCGTTGATCTTCGCCATCACCGGTGAGGCATAGCTCTGACCCCACTCATGATTAGCGGTCCACTTTAGCGCGCCGGTTTCTAGATCGAAGGCGCACACGCAGCGGTCCTCTGAGCCGCCGAGATTAACGATCACCAGCCCGCTGTGAATCAAGGGGCTGGCGCCGCTGCCGAAGAAATACTTCTGCACCCCGAACTTCGCCTGACAGTCATGCGACCAGAGCACCCGGCCGCTCTCCGTGTCGAAGCACTTGAGCCAGCTCGTCACGCCAAAAGTCACCACGCGCTTCGCGCTGATTACAGGTCCGGACCGCGGTCCGGCGCTGTAGCCAAAGTCATCGCGGTAGTCCACCTCGTAGCCGTGGGACCAGTGGCGCTTGCCCGTGACGGCATCCAGACAGTCCAACCGCTCCTGGCTCTTCTCGCGGTGAAACAAATAAAGGCGGCTGTCCACGATGGCGGGACTGGCATACCCTTCGCCTTTGCGGCACTCCCAGACTTTTGGCGGGCCCGCCTCCGTGAACTCCCGCAAAACGGCTGTCTCAGCGCTCATCGGCGCATCTGCGGGACCGAGAAAGCGCGGCCAGTCCTCCATGACTGCGCCCTCCGCCGGTGCTTTGGGCGGGGCAAAATATTTCAGGCCTTCCCATGATTGAGGCTCCGCGAGGGCAGAGGTCGGGAAAAGAAATACAAAGCAAAGGAGGAGTGAGCGCATACAGTTCGCTGATTTTAGCGGATAACCTGCTGCGGCGCATCCCCGCAGGTGCGGCGGCGGAAGAGACTCCCCGCTTACACCAGCTTTTCCTTCAGTGCCTTGGCTACGGCTCCGGTGCGGGTGTTCACTTCCAGCTTGGAGTAGATGCTGCGCAGCGCGGCGTCCACTGTATGGAAGTTCATGTCGAGATGGGCCGCGATTTCTTTCTTGGTCAGTCCACCCACCATTTTCTCCAGTACCATCTTCTCCCGGTCCGTCAGGCCGTAGTCCGTTTTGGACGGGGCCATGCGGCTGAACATGTCGAGCACCAGCTTGGCGATGGAGGGCGTCATGGGGGCTCCGCCGCTGTGCACCTCCTTGATAGCTGCGGTGATCATGTCGGCCTTGGCGGTCTTGAGCAGGTAGCCGGAGGCTCCGGCGCAGATGGCGTGGAAGAGCTTCTCTTCGTCTTCAAACGCTGTGAGGATCACAATGCGCGTCTCCGGAGCGGCCACGCGGGCCTGGGTTAGAAACTCGATACCATTCATGCCCGGGAGCCCGACATCGAGAAGGATGACGCTGGGCTTGTTTTGAGTGCCAAGGCTGCGGAGGGCGTCTTCGGCTGTGGCGAAGAGGTGCGTGCAGGACATGCCGGCGGTGCTGTTAAGAAGACGCGAGACGGTGTTGCGGAACGGCGCGTGGTCTTCGACGAGCCAGACAGTGATGGGTGCTTCGGCAGTTTTTTTCATTCGATGCTGGGAATGGACTTAAAGGTGCCGGGTGGCAAGTCCGGTTTAGTGGGAGGCTAGTTTACGGGGCCCTTTCCACGGTACTTCCAGCAGGAGTTTAACTCCCTGTCCGGGGGCCGTGGTGATGGAGAGGCGTCCTCCGAGGGATTTCGCGCGCTGTTTCATCCCGGTGACGCCCGCGCCACTGCGGGGCTCGGCCGGGTTAAACCCGCTGCCGTTGTCCTCAATGCTGAGGCGGAAGTACTTGTCATCCCCGCCGATTTCCACGGCCGCCCGGTTGGCATGACTGTGCCGCTGAATGTTGTGCATGGCCTCCTTGAAGAAGAGCAGCACCTGGCGCTTGGGTTCCAGCGGCAGAGAGCATTCCAGAGCCGGACCTCCGGAGACAAACGTGTGCTCCACCCCTGCCAGCATCGATGCCGCGGTTTCTTTCAGCCGCTGCGCAAGGTCACCCACCGTGCGGGAATCCGGGCGGATGAACCACACGATATCGCGCAGGCTTTCGGTGACCACCGTGCTCAAGCGGCTAATTTCACCAAACTCCTCGCGCGCGCGCGCCGAATATTCGCCCTCCCCGCTGCCCATCTGACTGAGGAGGGAAATGGTGCCGAGACCGCTGCCGATTTCATCGTGGATGTCCTGCGCCAACCGGCGGCGCAACGCGGCCAGTTCGCGGCGTCTGGTGCGTTTGCTCCTCTGGTGGTTCAGGAAAAATGCGAAGGCGGCAACGACCGCAATGCCGGCGAGCCACGCCACCGTTTTACGCAGCACCCGGTCCGTGATGTCCCGGCGTTGCGCCGTCAGATCGCTAATGTCGCGCTCCAGCTCCCGGCGCCGTGACAGCCCGCTGACGTAGTCCGGCCACGGCATCACATTGCGCTGACTGGTAAAGCCGTCGGTGAGGAAGGACTTGCCCCACTCGGTATTCTCCAGCGAGTTCTGCGCACTTACGCTGGCACGAAGGGCCACGTTTTCACCGCCGCTGAAAAGCTGGACCTCAGAGAGCGCGAAGGCGGAATCATCCGCCCGCGGTGCGAGCCTTGTGGCCGTGATGCGCACGAAGCGCACAGGTGTGCCCGGCACCGGAATGCTCACGGGATTCTCCCGGGGATTCTGCGTGTCGCGCCGCGTCACATCATGTATCTGGATGGGCGTGGAGAGAGTCTCATCCGCTGAGGTTGCCATTTCCACGCGGAAGCGCTGTGGAAACCCGAACCCGCGCCGCGAGGGAAACTCGGGCGTGCGGGCTGGCAGCAGCCTGATCTCATGCAGCGGCAGGTCCTTCCCGAGATCCACCATCACCCAGCGCTGCCCGTTCTCCTCTCCCTCCGGCAGGCTTTGAAATCCCCTTGTCGGAGACTCCGCGTTGCCTTGCGGGAGGCCAATGACACTCTGACCGTCCACTAGGTTGGCCAGTCCCCACGCTGGTGGTGCTTCATCGCTGTCTGATGCTTTCAACTGCTCCGGCGGGAGAGCCGCGGCCAAATTCCGCCCTCCCTGCAGCACCATGATCTCACCCATCGCCAGCAGTGAGCGCCCGTTGCTGGACCACAGCGAGGTGGCGATGAGCCGGATATAGCGGGTTTCCAGTCCGCCATCACGCGACACCACGACAGGGAAGCGCAACGGGTTGGGAAAGTCCGCATCGGTCTGATCCTTGAGCAGCCGGGGGTCTTCAAAGCTAGGGTCGTCGCTCACCTCCATGCGCCACCGCACGGGGAATCCGTAACCCGCACCGGTGTCCGCGCCCAGAGTGTAGTCCACTGGCACCAGCACCACGCTGTCGATGCGCTGCTTGGAACCGAGATCGATACGGATATACCGCGTGTCCGGCAGGGAAGCGTCTCCCACGGTATTCAGGTTCGTGGTGCGGCTATGGTAGCCTAGGCGGTTGGTTTGCTGATCGGGGAACTGCTCCGGCAATCGCGCTGTTTGCGCCCTCAGTAGGGACACTTGTGCTTCCAGTTCCCGCACATCGCTGGAAAAATAATCCACCAGCACACTAAGCCCGCCCTTGCCGTTCTCGCGCGAACATGAGGAAAGCAGCATGGCAAGGATAAGTGTAAGTAACAAGAGCAGACGGCGCATCACGGTATGGTGGCTGCTGATTGCGCGCGGGGCGAGCAGATTCTTTCAGGGGAGTGCACCCGCCTCCGCACAGGTGGCGGGGAAAAAGCTTGCCGGCTGAACACAGCCGTGAATCGGTTAGCCTATGAGTAATCATTTCGTAAGCCTGCTTCTTGCCACTGCAGCTCCATCCATCGCGGCGCTTCCTTTTGAAGCTCAGACCATCGATTCCAAAATCGCCATTGGCTACGGCCTAGCGATTGGGGATGTGGACGGAGATGGAAAGCAGGACGTCTTGCTGGCGGATGCGAAGGAGATCGTCTGGTATAAGAATCCCGGATGGGAGAAAACCGTCATCGCAAAGAACCTCACGCTGCGTGACAATGTGTGCCTTGCCACCCGCGATCTCAACGGCGACGGCAAAGTGGAGATCGCGGTGGGCGCACAGTGGAATCCCGGAGAGACCACCAGCGAAGCGGAAAGCGGCGCGGTCTTTTTCCTTGAGCGCCCGGAAAAGGAAGGTGGCCAGTGGCAACCGGTGAAGCTCCCGCACGAGCCGACTGTCCACCGCATGCACTGGGTAAAGACGGATGCAGGCAAACACGCCCTCGTGGTCCTCCCCCTGCACGGCCGCGGCAATGTGAACGGCGCCGGAGCCAATGGCGTGAAGATTATCGCCTACACGTTTCCTGAAAAACCCGCTGACCCCGCCGCATGGACACAGAGCGTGATTGATGACTCCCTGCATGTGACGCACAACTTTGATGTGCGCTCAGCAGGCGGCGCGGAGGAACTTCTCATTGGCGGCAAGGAGGCGCTGCTCGTTGCGAAGCCGAGTGGTGCAGGCTGGACCGCGCAGCGCCTGCCCCAGAGCGGGACCGGCGGCGGCCCAAGATGGGGCGGCGCAGGCGAGGTGCGGTTCTTTCCGCGGGCCGGTGAATCTGCCGATGCTGCTGTAGCCATCGAGCCCTTCCACGGTCCCAACCTCACCTTCTTTCGCTATGAGAGCACCACACGACAATGGATGCGGCAGGTAATCGACACCAGCTTCAATCAGGGCCACGCGCTTGGTGCCGGTGACTTGCTTGAAGCCCGCGGCAGCGAAATCATCGCCGGGTGGCGCGAGCCCAACGCTGGCAAACAATTCGGCATCAAAGTATACAGCGAAGCCGCCGGCAAATGGACAGGCGAATGGCTCGGCGAGCCCAACACCATGGCCTGCGAAGACCTCAAACTAGCTGACCTCAATGGCGACGGGAAACTCGACGTCATCGCCGCTGGGCGCGCGACGAGGAATATCGTTATTTACTGGAACCGCAGCGGGAAGTGAAGTGTCGTCCGGTTGATTGGGCACGGCTAAATAAATGGTGGATACGAATGGCGATAACGGATCGGCGGGAGCTGGTGGAATCATCCACTTTGAGCACCGCACTGCTGCCGCCCGAAATCTGAACCCTTAAAAACTGGAAACTTTTCCTAGAAACCCGTAGCCCCATCCGTGGCTATATTAGCGCGACTCCTGCTCGGCGCGGGCCCCCGCCAATTTCAGCCTCTGCGTGCAGCCAGACGCAGTCCGGGGCGCTTATGGGCGGGTGATTTTAAGCCGGAAGTAGGCGCGCTTGCTGCTGTTGAGGAGTTCGAGGAACTCGGGATCAACCGCATAAGTGATGGTCTCGAGTCCGGCCGAAGGAGTGTTCGCTTGGGTGGAGTTGATTACCGTCGGCAGGGTCCACTGAGCAAGATTACGCGACCCCTGAACCGTATAAGTCAATCCGGCTACTCCGAGGCTGGGGCGCACGACTTTGAAGACAGGTTGCGGGACGGTGTTCAGGGTTTCGTAGCCGGGTTGCGGGAGCTTCTGATTGTCCGCCACAAAGTCATTCATTCCGAGGGCCTCTTCAATGAGGTGCGCTACGCCGTCTCCATCCGGGTCAGAGAAATCGGTGAGGGCCAGCACATTTCCCTGCCCCGGGCTGGCCTTGCCGCCATTTAGTGTGGAGGGGAAGAATTGCGCGGGCTCATAAACGGTGGAGGTTGCGGCCGTGCCTTGAATATTGGCGCCATACCATGCGGCGGCCGAATTCCGGGTCAGGATGCCGCCGAAGCGTGCCAAGGTGTCCGGCGTGTAGCCATTGGCCTGATTGGGAGCAGCGGGAATTGGCACGGTGAGGTCCGCAGTGCCGGGGAAGACAAAGCCTTCCAGCGAGTAAGTCGTGACGTTATTTACGGTGGTGACCATGAAGCTCTTCATGGC
>CAMAUV010000076.1 GCA_945861415.1 Akkermansia muciniphila
CCACCCAATGAAAGCCAAACGAAAGAGACATGATGCCGGATTTAAAGCCCGTGTAGCGCTGGAAGCGCTCAAAGGGGAGAAGACCATTCAACCGATCGCCAAGGATTTTGACCTGCATCCGGTGCAGGTTTCGGAGTGGAAAAGGAAGCTGTCGGAGGGGGCGTCGGGAGTTTTTGCCAGCGCGGGCAGCGTCGCTGCCGGGGCGGATGAGGCCAGCCTCGATAAGGTCTGCGATCCCCTGCACGCCAAAATCGGCAAGTTGACGGTGGAACTGGACTGGTTGCGAAAAAAGTCCAAACAACTCGGTCTGTGAGGGAAAGACGCGAGTTGCTGGAGAGAGAACACCCTCAAATCAGCCAGCGGCGGCAGGCGGAGCTGTTGGCCGTGGCACGCTCCTCGGTCGCCTATCAACCGGTGCTGGCCCGCGACGCGGACCGTCAGGTGATCCGGATCATGGATGAGCTTTATCTGAAGGCTCCTTCCCTCGGCAGCCGTCCGCTGGTGACGCTGCTGGAGCGCGACCATGGGATCCTGATCAACCGCAAGCGGGTGCAGCGTTTGCGGCGGGCGATGGGGCTGGAAGCGATCTGGTGCCGCCCCCGGACCACGGTCCCCGACCGGAGCCAGCGCAAGTATCCCTATCTCTTGCGGGACCTGAAGATCGACCGGGCCAATCAGGTGTGGTGCACTGATTTCACCTACGTGCCGATGCCGGTGGGGCATGCCTATTTGTGCGCCGTGATGGACTGGCACACCCGCAAAGTGTTGGGCTGGACGGTCTCCAACACCGATCAGGGAAGCCAGTTCACCTCGGAGGAATGGACCGCGCGGCTGACGGGCTTGGGCATTGCCATCAGCATGGATGGCAAGGGCCGGTGGATGGACAACGTGTTCATCGAGCGGCTCTGGCGGAAGCGCTGAGCGCGGCATAGGAAACAATCCTAACTTCTGCCCCCCCCCATGCGGCCCCGATTTTGGGAAGCCTCCGCTGCGCTCCGGCGCATGCCGCACGTATTCACAAAATAAAACGAAAATTGCGCTGTGAAGCGGCGACAACCGTATAAACTTCCGCAGACATAAACGACACCTATGGACGATCCATCACGCACCAACCGCAGAGGAGGCCCACAATGGCCGCCCGAACTCCCCGCCGCCTTTCATCAGGCCAAACGCTATGCCTTGGTCGTGGGCGCCATCCTGCTCATCCTATCATTAAACACTCTTTGGTACACGGTCCCCGCAGACTCCCAAGGTGTCATACTGCGGTTTGGGCGCGCTGTTGACGGAATCATCCAACCCGGACTGCACTTCAAACTCCCGCTTCGCATTGATGAAGTGCGGATCGTGCCGGTGAAGCGCCAGTTGAAAATGGAGTTCGGCAGTTCCAGCCGCCGCGAAGATACAACCAATGCGAGCCAATACGGCGATGACGACCCGGAAATCGTGAGGAACATGGTGACGGGCGACCGGAACGCAGTCCACGCGGAGTGGGTAGTACAGTATCAGATCAGCGATTTGGAAATATACCTGTTCAAAACCCGAAACCCGGAAGATACCCTGCGCAACGCCTCAGAGGCGGTGATGCGTGAAATCATTGGTGACCGAACCGTAGATGAAGTTCTGACCATCGGTCGAATGGATGTGGAATCCGAGGCGAAGAAAAAATTGGAAGAACTTGCTGAAAAATACAGCTTGGGCATTTCCGTGGACCAAGTGCAACTGCTGGGGGTGAACCCGCCTCCGCCGGTGCGGGCCGCATTTGATGATGTGAACCAAGCCGAGCAAGAGAAGGAACAAAAGATCAATTTGGCCCGTGCACAGTACAATAGCTCAGTACCGCAGGCCCGCGGTGAAGCAGAAAAAAAGGTGAGCGAAGCAGAGGGTAATGCCCTGAAGCGCACCAATGAAGCCAAAGGCGACGCGAACCGGTTCAGCGCCGTCTTCAGAGAATATGCACGCGCTCCGGAGATCACCCGGCGGCGGCTTTATATGGAAACGATGGCCGAGGTCCTCCCGCGGATGGGCCGCAAAGTGATCCTCGATGACAGTGCTCGCAATGTCCTTCCTTTCCTGCCGCTGAATGCGGACCTCGTGCCGCCGCCGGCTCCTGCAACCACCACTCCCCAAAACCGATGAAACGAATACTTCTTCTCGCCGCCGCTCTTGTTGCCGCAGTACTGACCTACGCTTCAACCTATGTGCTCTATCCCACGGAGCAGGCGATCATCACCGCATTCGGAAAAATAGAGGGTAAGACCGTCGATAAGCCGGGCCTGCATTTCAAAACGCCATTCGTCCAAACGGTGAACCGTATTGACAAGCGCGTGCTCGAGTGGGACGGTCTTCCCCAGAGAATGCCCACACGCGACAAGGTCTATTTGGAGATCAACACCTTTGCACGCTGGAGAATCAAAGACCCTGTGAAGTTCTTCGAGGCGGTGCGGGATGAACGCACAGCGCTGAGCCGGTTGGACACCATGCTCGGCGGCGCCACCCAAGGCGAAGTGGCCCGGAACGACCTTGCGGAACTCATTCGCACGGACAAAGCACGCACGGCTCCGCTGGCGGCGCCCACGATCGAAGGCAGCGTGCCCGCGTCTCTCAGCTCACTTGCCCCCATTGAGAAGGGACGCCAATTCGTTGCAGATGAAATCATGAAAGCGGCTGGCCCCAGAATGCTTCAGGACTTTGGCATCGAACTGCTCGGCGTCCAGTTTAAGCGTCTGAACTATAGCCGCGAAGTCCAAAGTAAGATTCACAGTCGTATGAGCAGCGAACGCTCACAAATCGCCGAGCGCTTCCGCTCCGAGGGCATGGGTGCAGCCGCCAAGATCCAAGGCGAGCGGGAACGGGAGCTGAAGAGCATTCAGAGTGAGGCCTACCGGAAGGTGCAGGAAATCACAGGTAAAGCGGACGCGGAAGCGACCCGTATCTACGCAGGCGCCTACAACTTCAGCCCAGCGGCGGCGGAATTTTACACCTTCACCCGCACCCTCGAGACCTACAGCACAATCACAGATCCTAACTTCACCGTGGTGCTCTCTACGGACAGCGAACTCTTCCGCATGATGAAAACAATGCCGCCAGCTCCCGCGATAGGACCACTGCCACCAGCCACCCCGGACACGGTGGCCCCAGCACCCGAGAGTCCTGCCGCCCCGATCTCCCTGCCACCGGTCCCGGAGGTGGAGTAGGTGAAATAGCCAAGGTTACGTCACCGCACAGTCAGCGAGGCGACGGTCTCCGCGTCCTTGGGACGCGGGCAAACAGTAGCACGGCTAACGGTCCCGGCTCCCGATACTACTTCCATGCGTCCATCGGTCCCTCTCACCGCTCTGATAGCGACCCTGTCCCCATTTGCCAAAGCTACTCCACCGGAATCGCCACCCGGGGCCAGTGGAGCATCCGGATTGGTCACAGGAGTGGTGAAGGCAGCGAGGGAGGAATCGCTCGGCCCCGTAGCCTCGGCAGAGGCTGTGCCGGGGCCTGCCTTCCTTCATGCAGGGCCCATGCTCGGCCACGTTTCGGAGTCTGCTGCCAAGATATGGGTTAAGGCTTCCAACAAAGCGACACTCATTCTAAAAATAGGACGCGCGCCGGACCTATCAGATGCGAAGCTCATACCCGGGCCGGTATTGGACGTGGGC
Source organism: Akkermansia muciniphila (assembly GCA_945861415.1). GTDB lineage: Bacteria > Verrucomicrobiota > Verrucomicrobiia > Verrucomicrobiales > V1-33 > V1-33. The sequence continues at coordinate 3,648 of CAMAUV010000076.1, forward strand.
ACGGAATTCACCGGCGTGGTCGAGGCTGGCGGCCTAGAAGCCGGAACGCGCTATTATTACGCCCCAATGCTCAATGGCATGCCAGCACTCGCCAGACCATGGCCTTCATTCGCGACCACGGGAGGCAGCCGCGGGACGTTGAGAGTCGCTATCGGATCCTGCGCGGGCAGACGGGGGTATGAGGCCGCGGCATCTTTCGGAGAAATGAACGCCCGGCGAGGCATCGATCTCCTGCTGATGCTGGGCGACAATCACTACGCGGACACCACCGATGCCGTCAAACTGCGCGACCACTATTTCATGCAGCGCACCGTGCACGGCTTTTCCTTCCTGACCCGCGAGGTGCCCGTCTATGCCATCTGGGACGATCACGACTATGGCCCTAACAACTCCGACGGCACCCTGCCGGGCAAGGCGACCAGCCTGCGGATATTCAATCAATGGTGGGCCAATCCCTCGGCCGGGGAGCCGGAGAATCCCGGATGCTACTTCCGCTTTAGCCGCAGCGGGGTCGACTTCTTCATGCTCGATGACCGCTACCATCGCACGCCCAACGGCGCGCCCGAGGACGGAAAGAAAACCATGCTAGGCGCACGGCAACTGGCATGGCTCAAGCAGAGCCTCTCGGAATCAAAGGCCGTATTCAAAGTGATCGCCGCCGGCAGTGAATGGCAAACCCGCACTCAAGACGACGGCTGGGCGTCATTTGCCCGCGAGCGCGAAGAAATCTTTTCCTACATCCGAAGGCAAAACCTAGAAAACGTCCTCTTTATCTCCGGCGACCGGCATTTCACCGCCGGCTACCAAATTCAGGACCGTTTTCTCGAGCTGACCAGCGGGCCCATCGGTAGCCGAAATGCTGCTCTGAAAGCCAACCCGGAACTATTCACAGGCAACGACAAAGGAAAAATGTGGGTGGTGCTCGACTTTGACACCGCGACTGGAACGCCACGCTTCAGCTATGAAATTCAGCAGGCCGGTGGCGGATTGCTGGAACGGCGGGAATTGACCATGGACGAGCTGAACGGGCGCGCAAAGATCGCCCCCTCGACCCTGCTCGCTCCGGCACACATCGGTAAAAAACCTTAAGGCGGTGCCCTCAGCAACGGCAGGCGCGGAGAAAAGAATCGCTGGCGGGGCGCGTTTCTGCGTGCTTCACAAGCTTCCCGGAGCGTCCCCCTTCGCTTCCAGTCCGTAGTTTTCCCACCCACTTTCCACTCAACGACACATGACTCCCGCAGAACAACTCGACGCCCATCTTCGCTCCATCATCGAATGGCACTTCAACCCTGAAACAGGGTGCGACTTCTGGCTGGACTGGGCGAATAAAGCCGGCTGGGATCCGCGCACGGAGGTGAAGACTTTCGCGGACATTAACAAGTTCCCCCACTTTCAGGACGAGTGGCTTCGCGATGAACAAAATGAGCGCTTCGCCCCGAAGGGTTTCGGTAACCGTCCGTTCAATATCTTTGAAACCGGCGGCACCACCGGCGTGCCTAAGCAGCGCATCGGCTGGGATGACTACAAGGTGGATTACGAGGAGTTCGGCGACAATCTGAACGACGAATTTTTCCCGCGCGGCGCCAAATGGTTGATGATGGGGCCCACCGGCCCGCGCCGTCTGCGCCTCGCCATTGAGCACCTTGCCAACTACCGCGGCGGCTCCTGCTACTTCGTGGACCTCGATCCGCGCTGGGTGAAGAAGCTGATAGCGCGCAAGCAGTTTGATGAAGTGGAGCGCTACATGAAGCACGTGATCGATCAGGGCGTTGAGATGATCAAGCACCGTGGCGTGCATTGCCTCTTCACAACCCCGCGCCTGCTGGAGGCACTGGCCGAGCGCATCAGCATCCCCGGACAGGGCGTGAAAGGCGTCTTCTGTGGCGGCACTAGCATGACCCCTCAGATGGTGCGCTTTCTTATGGAAGAAGTGCTGGAGGGGAAGAGTCAGTTCGTGCCCACCTATGGCAATACCCTCATGGGGCTCGCCTGCAGTCTGCCAGATACCCTGCGCGCAGAGAACTACTCCGTGACCTACTGGAGCCCGCAACCCCGCGCCGTCCTGCGCATCGTTAACAGCAAGGACACAGCTAAAATCGCAGAATACGGCGAATACGGACGCGTGGAGTTGACGACCATGACGAGGGAGTTCTTCATGCCGCGCTTCCTTGAGCGAGATGAAGCCATTCGCCGCGGGCCCTGTGCCAAATACCCGTGGGACGGGGTGGGCGATGTGCGTCCTTTCGGCGCTCTGGAGAAGAAGGTTATTGAAGGGGTTTACTAAGCGCACCACAGTCCGGGGCGCAGGCAGGCGCCGACGGCAACGCGACCCGACGTTTTCGCAGTGCATCGACGTTTTCCACGACCGTCTTATTAGTCCCGCACTGGGCTACAACCGCTCGCCAATGGAATGCGAAGCACGCGCCCGCAGCGCGCATTATTGGACCACCAGCGACACGGCAGCCCGCGGCATCACGCGGCCCACGATGGCAGCCTGCTGATAGCTTTGCCGCAATTCCGCCAGCAGTGACTCCGCTTTATCCGGCGAGGCGCACATCAGAATGCCGCCGGCAGTTTGTGGATCAAACAACAGGCTGCCCACTTCCGGCGTCACACTCTCCGCGAGGAGAAAATCGGGACCAATGTATTCCCGGTTCGTGCGGTCACCGCGGCTTTTGACTCCCTTGCGGACGAGATCAAGAGTGCCTGGAATTTCCGGGACGCTGCTTGCGTCGATTTTAAAAGTCACGCCACTCGCTTTGGCGATTTCCCACGCATGGCCCATGAAGCCAAAGCCAGTGATGTCCGTGGCGGCCTTCACTCCGTGGGCGCGCATGAGTTCCGACGCGCGTCGGCCCGCTGTCAGCATCACCGCCTGCGACGCAGTCGCAGTCGCGTCATCGCACTCGCCCCACTTCACCGCAGAGGAAATAATGCCTGTACCCAGTGGCTTGGTAAGCAGGAGAATGTCGCCCGGTTTAGCCCCTGCATTGGCGGCGATCTGGTTCGGATGAATAAGCCCGGTGACCGCATAGCCAAACATGATCTGAGGATTATCCACGCTGTGCCCTCCCACCAGCGCTACTCCGTTTTCCATGAGTACACTCAATCCGCCGCGCATAATCTCGCCAAGGATGGCATAATCGAGCCCTTCTTTGGGAAAACAGGTAACAGCCATAGCCGTGATCGGCGTGCCGGCCATGGCCCACACATCATTGATCGAATTGAGCGCCGCGATGCGGCCGAAGTCGAATGGATCATCAACAATCGGTGTGAAGAAATCCACAGTTTGCACCAGCGCGAGATCTTCGCTCAGGAGATACACAGCGGCGTCATCTGCGTCATCGTAGCCGACGAGCAGATTCGGATTCTTTGGTTGAACGGGAAGCCCGCTCAGGACCTGAGCGAGGGCGCTGGGCGCCAGCTTGGAAGCTCAACCGGCGCAATCTACGAGTTGGGTGAGGCGGACGTTCATGGATTAGGATGTCAGGGGCTGATGATCCATGACTGCTTTTGGTGACCCGGCAAACGATTGTGCGGCCTGCCTGCACGCGATCTTTCGTATCGACAGGGCCGCAGCGGCGCTTCAGCATCCTCCTCGTTTCTCATGACACCAGTGCGCTCCCTCCTTCCTTCTCACCGTCCCGGCCTGATCCTCGCGCCCATGCAAGACGTGACGGACCTCCCGTTTATGCGACTGGCGGCGCGCTACGGAGGGCCGGATGTGTTTGTGACCGAGTATTTCCGTGTGCACCGGGACTCGCGTCCAGAGGCTCAAATCGTGCGGTCCATCACGGAAAACGGCACGGGCACTCCAGTCATAGCCCAGATGATCGGGGAGGACATTCCGTCCCTCGTGCGCACCGCAGGAGAACTTCAGCGGTATCCCGTAGCAGGCATTGATTTGAATCTCGGCTGTCCGGCCCCCATCGTGTGCCGCAAAGATGCAGGCGGCGGACTGCTGCGCTATCCAGACCGGATCGACGCCATCATTGGAGCGCTGCGCGACACCGTGCAGACGCGATTCACGGTGAAATGCCGCGTAGGCTTTGAATCGGATGACGAATTTCCGCGGCTGCTGGGCATCTTTCAAAAGCACGCAATCGATGGGCTGACCATTCATGCGCGCACGGTGCGCGATGGCTACCGAACAGCCGTGAAGCCGCCGCGGGTGGCGGATGCGGTCGCCGCGCTTCCCTGCCCTGTCATCGCCAACGGAAATGTGGTGGACGTGCCGACAGGACTTGCATGGCTGCGGCAAACCGGCGCAGCGGGACTCATGATCGGACGCGGAGCCATCCGGAATCCATGGATCTTTTCTCAACTGCGCGCGCACTGGGAGGGTCGCTCCGCTCATGTGCCTGTGGGGCGGGACGTGCTGGCATGGATCACTTCCCTGTGGGAGGAGACGGCTTCTTTTCAGCCGAGGTTCGAGCCGCAGAAGCACGTTGCCAAAATGAAGAAGTATCTTTGCTACATCAGTCAGGGGGTGGATGATGGCGGTCAATTTGAGTTTGAAATCCGCCGCGTGAGAACACATGAAGACTTTTTCGCCGTATGTCGAACTTACCTTGAACACGATGCTGCGGTGGCGCCCACACCTCCGGTGACGTCAACGATGTTCTGCGGATTCAGTGAACTCCTGAGCGCATGAAGTTTCTCGGCCGCCTCATCGCCCGCCTCAGCCAACTGCTCACGGACCCGTGGACCTCAGCCATGCAGGCCGCTGCGGATAAGGACATGATCGGCCGCCGGGGTGAAGATATTGCGGCGAAATGGCTGCAGTCGCGTGGTTGCCGGGTGCTCTACCGGAACTTCAAAGGCCCGCACGGAGGGGAGATCGACATCACCTGCCGCCATGAAAAAGTGCTCGCCTTCGTGGAGGTCAAGACGCGGACCAGCATTGCCTTTGGCCGCCCGGCTCAGGCAGTGACGGAGGACAAGCGCGCCCTCATTCTACGCGGGGCCGCCGCATGGCTGCGCATGCTGGACGAAAAGGAAATCCCGTTCCGTTTCGATATTGTTGAAGTCCTGCTCATTCCCGGGCTGAGGCCGGACGTTAACTGGCTGCAGGGGGCCTTCAGTTCCAAAGGGGTGGCGGACTATGCGCGCACAGAAGAGTAGCGCCCGCTATTTCAGCACCGGAGGGGGCAGGAATCCATCGCCGACAGGATCTGGACTTGCCGGGGGGGCCTTCTTTTCCGGCTCCGCGGGTTCTTCTTTATCACCGGGCTCAGCCGCAGACACGCCGGCGCCGTTGAGCGCTTTCTTCACGGAGTCCGCGATTTCCTTATCACCTCCGGCAGTGTAGCCGGTTTTGGATAGTGCGATCTTTCCTTCCGTATCGATGACGACGGTGTGCGGAATGCCTTCCACTTTAAAAGACTTGCCGACAGACTGGTTGCCATCCATGCCCACACGCATCTTGAACCCTCGGGCATCGAGGAACTTTTGCACCTGATCCTTCGTCTCGCCCTGATTCACCGCGAGGAAGATCACCTTGTCCTCCGGAAACTCTGCCATGGCGGCAATCAGCCCGGGCAGGGATTTCACGCACGGGCCGCACCACGTAGCCCAAAAGTCGAGCACGATGACTTTACCCTTCGCTTCCTTAAGGCTGACCTCTTTACCATCGAGTGTAGCAAGTTTAAAATCCGGCGCGGGCTCCCCACTGCCGGCATCTCCACCACCGCCCTCTTTGTCATCCTTCGGAATGGTAGGGTCAGGTGTATTCTCCAGCTTCCAATTACTGAGCGCCGCCCATGCCCCGGAAACGTTGGGAGGCCTCATGCCAACGCGATAAACCTGAGCAACGGGGATCGTCACTTTGCCCAACTGCGCGTGCGTGCCGGTTACCGTTTCTGTCTCCCATTTGTCTACTTTGACGGCCAGACGTCCTCCGCTGCTGAGGTCCAGCCACTGCTCGCCGTCGTTGGGCACGTCTTTATCCGGCGGTTCCGTCCCGGCAGCCTTTTCCTCATCCCCCTCACCCTCGATAACGCCACCCTTGCGAATGACCCCACGACCGGCGTCGGCCACACGAATCTGAGGCTTTTTGCCAAATAGTGCTCCAAGTAGTCCACTGCCGCCCTCTTGTTTAGGTTCTTCCTTTTTCGGCGCCTCTGCGACAGGAGCGACGGGGTCCCTTTTCTCCGGCTTTGCCAGCGTGACCACAGCAGTCACGCGGTCGCGCGGCACATTGAAGGTTTCGAGTCCGGAGCGGAACACGTAATGCGCGGCGGTGACGCCTTCTATCTCCCCGCGGAGCAGGTCCCCGTTGATCCCGATGAGCATGTGGCGGGGCGGCGAATCACGTCGCAAGCGCGGGAGCAGCAGGGCCTCTTTTTTGGCAGACTCAAGAAATCCCGGCGGGCTCGCCATGAGTGCAGAGGCTTTAGTCGCAAAGGACGACACCTTGACGCTGCCCTCGGTATTACCCCAGAGACTGGCGGTCTCGAGAACAAGACCAGAACCAGCGCGCTTTCGTTTAATGGTAGCCATGGCGGTGCGGGCTACACTTACGTCATTGACGTAGAACTCGACATAGGACCCCTGAAAGGAAATACGGACTTCATTACCGGATGCCCGGGAGATGACTTCGGTATTTGAATTCAGCTGTCCCTCTTCACGCTCGAGTCCGCAATAAAGATTGTTGCCCCAGTCCGCCACGATAAAGCTGAGGGAACCCGTCTCCCGCTGCACGCCGTTACAAAAAAGACGGATGCGCAGGGTCCCCATTCCGCCGCGATCCCGCGAGACCTTGAAGTTAATATCGCCGCCCTGCAGCACCCATGGATGCCCAATGCCCGTGCCGGGCGAAAGCAGAATGTCCCCGTTAGGCCGGCGCACCGGTTTCTTCGCATCCTGCTTCCCGATAATTTGCCACGAGGAACTGGCGAATTCTTCATCGCCAGCCGGCGGAGGCAGAAACTGCACCGCGTAGACTTTCTCAGCCTCCAACTCTTGCTTCTCGGCGGCCTTCCATGTGAATGCGACGCGCTTCCGGTCCATGTCCGTCAGGGTCACAGGCAGCGACTGCTGGCCGTTAATGTGCAGCAGTGCTTTGGCCCGTTCAAACTTGGCTTCCGGATCGAGCGCACGGGAGAGTATCATGCCTCCCGCATCAGTTGGAGTCGCGGGCTTTGAACTTCCAAAAACCAGAAACTGCGGCACCTTCCCCCCATTGGTGACAATGCGCCCGCGCAGCGAAGTCCTGCCAAGAGTGAGGGTGTCAAGCTTCTCAACTTTTGTATCCGGATTTATGGCACCATCCTTCTTCTCCGGCACCTTCTCCTCTTTAGGAGCATCGGGCAGCGTGATGTATCTGACCCCCGTAATGGAGGCGCTGATTGTCACCGGGGAAAAGGCTGTCTCCATACTGGCCTTGCCATCCTTGATTTCACCGAGCTTTCCCCGCAGCAACGAGCCGTCGTCATACCAGAAGTCAGTTAGCGCCGGATCGCGCTCCATTTTTATTTCGCGTACCCAGCGGATCGCCCGCAGGACGGCCATTGGCACTTCTTTGGCGCTGCCGTCTTTAAGTCTTAAAGTCAGTTTATCTCCCTCCAGTTTCTCCGGCTCCCCTTCAATGATTTCGGCATCCGTTTCCACGCAGGGAGCCGCTGCCACCACCGCTGGCGGTGGCTGACCGCTCCAGCCGGCAACAGAAAAGCGTTCGATCATGATTCCCTGCCCCTTGTTAACCAGCGATACGCCATTCTGCACGGCGGCCACGTTATTCATCATCGGCTTTCCAAGCGGCGCTATTACCTTTACTACCGGAGGCACGTTAAGCGCAGGCCATGCGCCTCCAAGCAACCGGCTGAGCCATGAGCCTTTTGGCTTTTCCTTTTCCTCCTTCTTCTCCGGTTCTGCAGTTTTCGTTTCCGGCAGAATTTCCGCCCACAACTGACCATCGGCACCGTAAAGCGAGCACCGTCCTTCTTTGCGGTCCCATGCAAGGCGCAGATGCGCGACCCGCGCCTTTTCATCAAATTTCGCACCGGCAGAGGCAAACCGGTCACCCATGACCAGCACCAGTTCGTCACCCCATGTCTCTACAAAAATCGACTGCTTGTCCATGCCAGCCTGCAGATTGAACTCTGGCGGCCCATCGGTGCGGAAGCGCAGATCGACGATGACTTTTTCCGGCAGATCCTGCTTTACACAGCTAAGCTGATTGAAAGCATGAGAACCGGCATAACCGGCCGCGGCAAATTTCAGCGGTCCGGCGCCTTGAGGATTGTTTTGCGTGATTTCCGCTCCGCCTTTAAGCAGCGCCAGCGGACCAGCGGCCACCAGCCCGGCACCATTCAGCCGCTCGAAATATACCACCGCGTCCCGCTTCAGCGTCACCTCGCCGCACCGCTCACTTTTCAGCACGATTATCTGCCCGTCCACGCGGACGAGGTCTCCGGTAAGATGACTGCCATCAGCCAAGCCAACACGAAAAGCCCCCTTCTGCTCCATGGTTCCCTCCTTGAAATCCATTTGTCGCACGAATTCGCGACTAAGGGTCAGTGGATCCAAAAAAAGAGACGACTTCCAAAGAATCTCCGCCGGACCGCCATCCTTCAGTTCACCATCGATTGCCTCACCATTGCGCCACAGAAGCTGGCTCTTCGCGGCTTTGTGCGCAAGGAGCTGCCGCGGGATTTCACCCGCAGCCATCGCGAGGGATGGCAGAGAGAGCAGCAGGGCCGTGCAAAGTCCGGGCAGCCACGGTTGCCTGCTACGTGCGGGGGCAAAAAATGGCTTAGCGTTCATAGATGGGGAGGAACCGGTAATTCAATGCGAGCGCGAGGAGTGACATACCAGTGCTGTAACTACTCTGCTTAAAGCTACCGTCCTCGCCCTGCGTTTCATGGAGTTCGCGCACTGTCATAGCGTTCCATTTCTGCCATGATTCATAGTCGCCCTGAAAAAGCGCCTGAGCCATGTAGTAGCGAAAATATTCTTGGTAGCTGCCCTCGCGGTGTTCGAGGCGGGAGGTGATGTGTTTGAGTGTCGCGGGATATTTCGTCTCATCCTGCTGCTTGCCCACGGCCGCGACGAGAGTAGCGATGCAGGAGCGGTTCATGCTCTCGCCCATGCCGCCAAAGCCGCCGCTGTAGGCCACGGAACCGTCCCTACCCGTGCTACGACGCATATATTCCAGTGCAGCGTTGACGGTTTCGTCCGGCACATCCATGCCGGCATTGCGTGCCGCCAGCAGGCCCATCAGCACCGCTCCAGCGACGGATGTATCTGCATCAGTGGCATCCGGAGAATAGCGCCAGCCGCCCCAGCGGTTTTTCTTCTGGGAGGTGGAGGCACAACGCACCGCAAGGTCCAAGGACTTGGCAAGCGTCAGCCCTTTACTGTCCTCGCCCTGCCAGAGCAGAGACTCGTCTACAGCGCCGTAGGCCTCGGCAAGCGCCAGCATGGCAAAGCCATGGTGATACATGCTGTTGGGTAGATAACCCGTGCTGGATTCCTGCTGGGTGAGCAGACGCCGCACAGACTTGCGGACCACCTGAGCCCAGCGTCCAAAGTTAGGATCCTCACCACTGGCAAGAAACGCCATGAGGCAGATGCCATCAACCCCGGCACCCTGCTGTCCATCCGGGAAACTTCCATCGTTGGCCTGCTTGGAAGCCATCCATGTGAGCCCACGCTCGTAAACAACGTCCACCTCCGGCGGAATCTGGCCTCCGAAGCGCAGGTCTTGCGCCGCAGCAGGCAGAGCGGAAATCAGGACCCAAAAAGTAAGCAGGAAAGTTCTCATGCGTAGGAAGAGTTCAGCGGTTACGGTTTTTGTGCTGTTGCTTGATAGTATCCGCATAACGCCGGGCATTTGGCAGCAGCTTATCGTTCACGGTATCCATCTGCTCCTTACCGAAAAACTTTTCCAGTTCCGCGTCTTCCAGCAGAGCAAAGGGAATGCAGGAATAGTATCCCTGTAGGTGCCACCCGTAGCTGAAGTAATTGCTGATGTCCTGCTCGTATTTCAGAAGCACCTCCGCCAGTTTCGTGCGCATTTCATCCAGCAGTTCCGGTTTGATAATGATGCGCTTTTCCGCCTCTGTGATGGTCATCTCGGAGATGCTGCGGCTGCGCCAGCCATTGCGGGTTTCGCTCTCGGCCTTCCATGCGTCCCGCTGCTCTTTCGTGAGCACGCGATCAATTGCCGCAGTCCAGACTTTGGGATCCACCAACTGGCTGCGGTCATTGACATAAGGGTTGTAAAGCGAGTTAAGCCGGGCGGCCACGTCTGCCGGTTTGATATTAATGAACTGACCGCGCACCCAGCCTTCCAGATTGCGCATAGTGTCGGAAGCCCACTGCTCAACGGCGCCCTTGGCGGCGGTGCGCAGGATGGCGAGTGCTTTATCGTCCGGCTTGCAGATGCGCTGTATGATTTCGATGCGGGCCTCCAGCATGCTTTGCAGGCGCTGACGCGTGGACTTTAGTTCATTGTAGAGAAACTTTGAAACGAGCTTCTCCACATCCGTCTCATCCTCCACTTTCTCCTCCCCGGCACGGCTCTGGCGGATGACCGCGTTGCCGCTTAGGTGCGCAGCGGTCAGATCCTTCCATCGTTTGAGTTGCGGCTCTGATAGAAATTCCTTCACCTTGTCCCCGGCAGCCTCCCTCATTTTTTGCAGCATATCCCACACATCGATACTGTAGTGGCCGCCGCTCTCCGGCGATTCAAAGTAATGCGACGGCAGCTTCGTCATGGGCTCCACCCCAAGATTGAGCAGTTTCAGCTGCTGTTCTTCGCTGAGACCAAGATACCGGTCGGCATCCCCCACGATCATCATGGCGAGCGCTCTGGCTCGGCGCTTTTTCACTTCCTCGCGCCTTCCCTCTACCGCCTTCCTCTCCTCCTCCCTGAGCAGAGTGGACACCGCGTCTTTCCATGCGTTGTGCCCCTCAGGCTTATTGTCGGACTCCGTAGGATCCAAACCCATCAACCCGTTGTTTTGCGTCAATCGCTCGCGCGAAGCCGAATCCATCGCGAGTATTTTCTTTTCCGCGCGGGCCCGCCACGACTTGATCGTTTCCTTCGCAGCGGTGGCAGCCGCCTCCTTCAGCTTTTTGGAGCGCTCTTCGTCAATTGAGCCGTAGAGCAAAATGCTCTGCAACTGCTTGTCCATAACCGCGTCGATACTTTGCCCGGCATTGTCCTCGCTGGCATCTAAGTAGTCTTTGAATTCCTTGATCAGCTTGACGCGGCGCTCTTTTTCATCGGCCTCAAAAGCGGCCAGTTGTTCAGCGGAAAGTAGCGTCTTCAGACCGTCCTTCCACGCCTGCGTCTCCTCCGGCGCAGTGCCGGTGCTGAAGCGGCGGTCGGCCATCAAGGACCCCGCCTTCCAGCTTCTGAGTGCTTTCTCCGCGCCGCCGCCGCGAAGGATGAGCGGAGCAAGGAGACTGGCCGCATGGTCCCCCCATTCTGCCATGACCGCATCCAAAGCGGCAGGCATCAGGGTCTCCAGCTTCTTCGCGGCCTCCTCGCTCAGCTTCGCTTTTTCGGCGATTTCCTTCGCCCGGCCTTTAAGTTCCTTCTCCAAAGCATTGCGATTCAAAACCGCAGCCTTGTTCACAAGCTCCAGCAGGGACTTCTCGTCCTCTTCAGGCAGTCCGTATTTCCCCTTCGGCTTTTCCTTTTTCTCTCCAGCGTCAGCCGGGGGCTTTTTCGCGTCAGTCGCTGCCTGCTCTGCAGTTCCTACCGCAACGTCCTTCAGCTTAAGCTCCAATTGATCTGCATGAGAGCATAGTCCGGCTGCCCCGAGGGCTGCCAGCCAGATAATGGACAACTTCATGGACATTTACTTCCCTCCGCCTTCGAGATTGTTGAAATAAGCATCAAGACCGGACTTGAATTCCTCCGGGAATTCCTTGCCCGCACGCCCCGTGGACTGGCCAACCGGACGAGACTTCACGCCGGTGTCCTCTGCCCCTCCCGGGCCGAGGTCAGCCAGCGCCGCACTGGAAGCCGAGGCTGCGCTACCACCACCCCCGGGATCGCTCCCTCCGCCGCCGCCGCCATTTGGATTGTTGCGCTTCGTTTGCAGGAGCAGTTCGATCGCTTCAGTCTCTGCCGCGATCGCTTTATTCCCGGTCTCAGGAGTTCCGAGTATGTTCCAAGCCTCATCCATGACCCCGACCACGGCATTGAGAAGTTGGAGTTCCTTGCCGAACTTCTGCGGGCCGTTCTGAATGTTCTCGATGTCTTCGACAGCCGTGAGCACGTGCTTGCCGATGCGCTCCTGCTCGCTGGCGAGCTTTCCGGAACGGCTGCCGTAGTCCTCGCTCTCTAGGGCCTTGCGGGCACTCTCGAGTTCACGGGTTTCATCGCGCAGCTTCATCTCATCACGGAGCGCCTGCATAACTTTGAGAACGATTTCGGGCGGCAAACTGTCGCCCGGTTTGCTACTCTTTCATGTGAAGCCTTCAGCAGCCTTTACCATCTCTTCGGCCCAACGGTCGAGCGTGTCCGCCCAGTACTCAGAGCCGTGGATGGCGGTGCCACTGAGGTTATCCGCAGCGCGCTGGCCGACGGTTTTGAGCTCCTCCGTAATTCTCGTATCTTTCATTTCGCCCAGCACCCTCTTGAAATAAGGGGTGGGCTTGCGCTCAAAATAGGCTTCAAGGTCGCCCTGAATAACCTTCACCACATCGCTCTGGCTCTTTTGTGTTCCGCGGGCAATGGGCGCGTAAGCGGTGACGAACGGAGCCTCCTCTCTGGGTGCGTCTTTCTTTGACTCTTCTCTCTCCCCGTCAGGCTTTGCATCCGCGATAGCTGGCTTCTCCTCCTTCTTAGCCTTGCCGGGGAAGAGTGATTTTAAAAAGCTTTTTACCACTTCCTCCACCTCTGTCTTCTGATCCTCTACAGGGATGGAACCAAGGGTAGTGCCGGAAGAATCGCGAACCACCCCGAAGGCGTCGAGCGTGCGTTTGCTGATCTCACCAGCCAGTTCCTGCTGCTTGCGGGAAGCAGCCTTCAAGCGCTTCACAAAAGTGCTGGCCTCCAGACTGGCGAGGATTTCAGAAAGCTGATCAGAGACCTTCGCGAACTCTTCCAGCAGTTCCTTCTGCTCCTGGATTCCCTCATCGAGCGGCTTCTGCGCAGAGGACTCAGGCTCGCTGGGTTCCGGCTTCTCTTCCCCGCCGGGAGGAGAAGCAAGTGAGTTGCCCGGAAGGGTCAGGCTTCCTCCTGCCGGGGGCTTTTTGCCGCCGCCAGCGTCGTCAGCTTTGGGCTCCTCCTTCGGGAACATATTACCGTCCTTGATGGAAATGGCGGGAGCGGGAGCCGGGGGCTTGGCAATCGGATCCGTCTCACTTGGCTTACCGGAAGGCTTATCCTGCGGCCCTTGTTTGAGGATCGGTGCTGATGGAGTCTTTGGCCCCTCAGACGGTTTCGCATTGGGATCCTGCTCGCCGGGAGGACTCTGGCTGCTAGTCTGGGAGTCTGAGGGTTTTTGATCGCCGGGACTTTGCTGGCTAGGCTTGGCATTGGGATCGGAAGGTTTCTGATCACCAGCCTCCGGCGATGCGTCCTGCTGGCCGGACGGATTCTGTTGAGTAACAGAGGGATTTGGGTTGCCACCACTGTTCTGGCCTGGTTTCGCGTCGGCTTTGGCATCAGCCGATTGCTTCAGCAAGTCCGCCACGTTGGGCATGCGCTTGCTGGAAATGTCCTGTAGCGAGCGCAGCATCGTCGCCCAGCTCTCGAGACGTTTGGCATCAAATTCCGGATTTTTGGTCGCGTGTTCGGCGAGTTGGCGGCCTGCGTTGTTGAGTGCATTGAGCCGCTCAGCGTTCGCTGATTCCAGAATCGACTGCTGGGCCACACGCCGGCGGTTTTCCGGGCGGTCTAGATCCGCGGCGTCCATGGCGCGGAGTTCTTTATTCGTGACATAGAGCTGCTGCTCGCGCTCGTAAGCTTCCTTTGCAGCCTCCAGCCACTTATTCATCTGCTGAGTCACCCACATGGCGTGATCCGTCTGATTGAGCACATGGATCACAAAAGCTGCGCTCTTGCTGCGGTCCCGGCCGGGCAGGTAGTCTTCGGCCCATGCGTGAATCTCCAGCGACTGCGGCTTCACGTCCTCACGGGTGGCGCAGAAGGTGGCTTTGCCGCTCAGTTCCTTGCCCTCTGGCTCGCCTGCAGCGGCCACTTTGGTGCCGAGTGTCGTGACCAACGTGGCATCTGTACCGTCGCTCAACGCGCGCCACTCGAGGCCCATCTGCTTCACGCCAAAATCATCGCTCGCAGAAACGTCAAATGTCACCACTTCCGAATCGAGGACCACCTGCTCCAGCGAATCCCGGCGGGCCATCAGCCGCGGGGCTTCATCGCCCACACCCTGAACCTTGAGCACCACGGGCACCCGGGCAGTGAGGCCCAGTTCGTCTTTCCACTCAAACTTCACCTCGCGGTCGGTCTCCACTTTGCTCGTGGGGCTGATCAATTTCCCCGCTTCTACCTTAGCTGGAGCGCCATCGATCCATGCGGAGGTTAAGTTTCTGCTCGCTGTCGCAGTAAAAGTCGCTTCTGCCCCCTTGAGCACGCTCACAGTGCCGCCGCGAATGTCCAGCACCGGCTGCGTCTTATACTGCAAATACTCAGGCAGCTTCGTCTGGACGTTGAGCGATGTTAGCTCCGGGCGCGGGCGCGGCTGAACGACGATGGTTTCACGCACATCGCCAACCTTTAAGAAAATCTCCGCGTCTTTCTTTTGCGGCGGGAACTTCAATTCAAAGGTCCCATGCACCTTGCCACCGTCCGGCAGCTTATTCATCGTGGCAGAAACATCCGGCTGACCATCTATCACGGCGACAGCGTCGGGCGACCTCCACTTGGATTCCTTGAGCATGTTCAGCGGCAGCACGAAAGGCTCTGCCAGAGGCACCACGAGCGGATTCGGCGGCGGTTCTATACGGGCAAAGGTATAGCGCTCTGTGTCGCGCCACGGCATGAGCCAGCGCACCAAGGCATTTTGCGCCGCCTCATTGGCAGCGATGAATCCCCCGACCACCACCATGCCCGTAGCCGCCGCGGCCCATCCCCACTGGCGATGCTTCGCCTGTGGCACGGCCTGCGTGAAATCCTGATCCTTCACAGCCTCATCCGCCTGCGCCATGGCGGCCTGCACTAGGCGCTCACTGCGACCACTAACCGCGCTGTCCTCTTTTGCCAGTTCCACAATGCCCAGTAATTGATCGCCTAGGCGCGGAAACTTCCAGCGCAATAGCCGCGCAGCATCTTCCAACCGACGCTGACGCCACACCCACTTGTGCCACTTCATAGGCAGCCCCAGTCCCGGCACCAGTGCGCCCGCCGTCAGAATCAGACCGCGCAGCCACGCCGACGTATCAAAGAAACGGTCCAGACCCGCGACGAGCAAATAGGAAACCGCAAGACCAGAAGCCGCCGCCAGAATGCCCTCGGCGAGCTTTACCATCCAGACGCGTCGGCGGAAGTCGGAAAGCTTCGTGGAAAGCACCGGCGGGAGGGGAAGGGAACCATTCATGGCAGTATTGGGAGCGAATTTACAGACTTGGCAGCAAGGGCAGTAGAAACACGGAAACCGACGACAACTAAATGTCGCCGAAACTACCGCGTTCAATGCCACCCGCAGACAGGGTTTCAAGTTGGACGGTTTGCTGAATCTGGAAACCATTATTTTGCAGCATTTGCGGACGTTCCCTCCCCAAGCCGCCGAAACCGTCACGGCGTTTCGGGGACTTAGGGCTGGGTTGGCGGCCGCAAATTCAAGTGGTCGGTCCGGGTGCGCCGTTGACAAATAATGAGGTTCTGCTGAATTTTTCGCACTTCAGATTCGTTACAGTCCTCGGTATGAAAACGCACCTCACCTTCCTCTTCCTTGCCGTCGCCGCCCTCACCCAGTCGATGGGGTTCGCTAATGTGGCGACCGCCGCCGAGGAACTCACGGCGGAACAGATTGTGAGCATGGTGCACCGGAGCCGCGCCCTGAACGATTATGACCTCAACGGCGCGTTGACCAAAGGCGAGACCGTCGTTCCCTTCTCCGTGCGGCTCCAAGATTCCCTGATAGAATTCAAATTTGAGAATCCTCGCCAGCATATCAACCTCGACATTACTGAAACAGGCTACCGGCTCAAAGAGGTGACCGCCGGGACGACCAAAGAGGTGCCCGCCGCCATGTATGCTAACGGGGTGCGCGGCACGGACATGACTTATGACGACCTCTCCATGCGCTACCTGTTCTGGCCAAAGAAGGTGAAGATCGGGGAAGAGACCATCAGAACACAGCGCTGCTACGTTGTAGACCTTTATAACCCCCAGAAACTCGGCGAATACTACCTCGTGCGTATTTTCGTCGACAAGAATAGCGGCGGTCTCATGCGTCTCAACTGTTTCGACTGGAACGGGAAAAAAATCAAAGCCTGCTTTGTAACCGAAGGCATGAAAGTCGAAGGCCGCACCCTTTTAAAGACCATGGAGGTGGTGCGCTATACACCCGGAACGGACAAGGCTGTAGGCCAGACTACCTTCGAACTCAAGAAGCCGCAAAAGCGCTGACGGCGCAGCGGGATCAAATCAGCGTTCTCCTGCGTGCCCGATCTATTTCTTGAAGCTCGGATGAGCGGGGTCGCCGGCGCTGAGGATATAGGCGAGGAGGTCTAGAATTTCTTCCTTCGTCAACATTGCAAGCAACATGGGCGGCATGGGCGAGACTTTGCCGGGCTCAATGCTGACGACGCTCTTACGGTCAATGTTCTCGCGCTGGCTGGGGTCGCTGAGGTCGGTGTTTAGCGTGACGTTATCGCCGCTAAGGTTCACGACTACGCCGCTCACGGAGCTGCCGTCTATTTTCGTCACGACTATGGGCGTGAACTGCTCATTGATTTCCTTGCTGGGGTTCAGGATTTGGTCGAGCAGGTCGTGTGGGTTGTAGCGTCCTCCCGCTCCGGTGAGGTCGGGGCCGGTCATGCCGCCGGCGTTGCCGAAACGATGGCAGGCGTAGCAGGCGGCGGCGGAGAACATCTTGCGCCCGGTGTCGAAATTGCGCGCCTGCATGCCGTCGCGCGCGGCGGCGCTGAGTTCATCCACCGTCCAGCTTTTCGGCGTGCGCCCGACGAATCCTGCACCGGCTATTTCGATGGCGCTCTTTATCTCCGGCTTCCTTTCAATGAGCGCGGCCAGCGCGATCTTGTCGGCGTCGCTGAAGGTGGCCAGCGTGTCCTTCCGGATGAAATCAATGAAGATAGAGAAGCTGGACCCGCCTTTATAGTTCGCCGCCTTGAGGAACCATTCGAGTTGCTGCTTGCGGAGTTCGTCCGTCCAGCCGGTCTTGAGGAAGCGTAAGCTGCGCGCGTATTCGATTTGGGGCTCCTGACTCTCCGCCGTCACGATGAGCTTCATGGCTTTCGCCGCTGTGTTTGGCGCCTGCAAATGCGCGAGCGTCTCGGTGAGCAGCCAGTTCAGCTCAAAGTTGGAGGCGGGATACGCGGAGTCGAGTTTGGCGATGAGCGCGGCGACTGTGGCATCATCGGGATTGCCAAACCGGTGGAGGACAATCTGCGCGAGTCGCACGAAAGCGAGGCGCTGGTCATTGGTGAGCGCGGCGAAATCGCGCTTTAGCAGCGCGCCCCAGAGTTGGTCGCGCGCGGCGGTGTTCACGGAAAATTCTTTCGCCCGGTGCGTCGGGCAGACGCCGGTGACGCGGGCCAGCGCGAGCAG
>CAMAUV010000077.1 GCA_945861415.1 Akkermansia muciniphila
ATGTGATGACGGACTGGCTGGGCGGATGACGGATGGATTGGTTTGGTTGACATAACAACTCCACATCAGCCCGTTCCCGCCGTCCAGCCAGCCCATTTCCACTCGCATCTAACTCAAGCAGCCTTCAGCACTGTAGGACGCCAGTAAAAGTTTTTCGCTGGGTCGGGATGCAAAGTTGTCGCTATTTTGGTGATTAGTGGGGGGGGTAGAGCTCCGGTTGGCGGCCGAAAACAATTGGTGGGCCAAGACTACCCTAGGCCCTGTTTATTGGGAAAACGGCGCGCGGCTTCTTCGAGAATGGCCTTTTCTTCAGGCGTGAGGTGGTTTGCGCCTTCTGAGTAGAGTTTATCCAGCACGGGATCGACCCGCCGGGCCATGAATTCCGAGTTGGTGAGGGGTGCCGGCACGGAAGGTGCAGCGGCAGGAACCGGGGAGGTGTGATCCTTCTTTGCGGGTAGATGGGCGAGCCCCGCCCGCAGTAGGCTGTGGTCGATAGGCTCCGATTGCCTGCGGCGCAGGCCGAGCGGAAAAAATCCCGGGTGCTCGTCCTCGTTGGCAGTAGCAAGGCGGCGGCCATAAAGCCACCCTGCGACAAGCCCGCCGGCGTGGACGAGGTGCGCTTCGTTCGATGGCAGTATGCCTTTTTGAGAAAAGACCTCGAGAATCAGAGAAGAGGTAAGCAGGGCAGGGAAGAGTCGTTTGGCGCGCAATTGAAGACAAATCCAGCGGCGAAGGGGACGCAGCAGATTGTGGCCCGGAAACAGCGCGCTGAATGCTCCTATGAAGCCCAAGGAGGCTCCGCTGGCGCCGATGATCGGATTGGCTGGGCGCAAGATCATGCTGAGCGCGGCCCCGGCCCATGCGCTAAGAAGGAAAATGTAAATCGTGTGTGGCTGGCCAGCGGCCTTCTGGACCGGCCTTCCGGCCAGAAGGAGCAGTAACAGATTTGAGCCCAGATGGACGAGTTCCGCGTGCGTAAAGATATAGGTTATGCAGGTCCACCATTCCCCGCGCTGAAGCGCTGCGAGGCTGAATGCGCCCGGGGGTTCTGACACAGGGGGGGCAAACCATCTCAGGGCATGCACTCCAATAGATAGCAGCATCAGCACTGTCAGGACTGATGGGCCGGGGACTGGAGCGGGTTCGTTTGGATGCTCGCGGTGCATGAATGCGGTGCGCAGACCGGAATGCGCGGAAATTCTCTCAATCCCGGGCAGCGGTGAGTGATCCAATAGAGCACGGATTCGCGAGAACGTCCATTTTTGATTTAAAGTCACCGTGGGTGGCCGTGTCTGGTTTTGTTCTCGGAAAGTTTTCAGTGGTAGAATTGTCTGATCGCTTTCAAATTTGGCCCACAATGAGCGTGCTGCTGTTCGCATGATCGTTCCAACTACCGGCGAGTCGACCACTCAGTGAAGTCCGATCTTCGTCACCACCGACAGATTTCAGTTGTCTTTTCACATCAGCATGTAGGGCGCTCATGGTGGTGTGTGCACGGACTGGGATTTCTACACCCAGTGCCGCCGCTGACAGCATTGGCAAATTGATGGAGGATGAAGCTATCGCTGCGAACCGGCTTTGCTCTACCCTTTGGATGGCTGACATTCTTCCGAAAATGCTACAAGGCAGCGAACGATTAAATCCTTTGGTTTTTGACCACGCACCTAGTCATAATAATGCGGAGTCCGTCAAAGAATATATTCCAACGGGATCACCAGTATTTGACATCGGTGAAAACAATAATTTTGTTGAGATCATACACTCCCGTCCCGCAACTCACCCGCAAGGATGGCCGCGTTTCTGTAAAGCAGTGAAATCTCGAAAGCTATTCGGTGTCTGCTGGCGCAAAAGGGGCGCCAAGGACGCATCCGGCTCTCCAGAATGGTAACAGCAGCGTCCGCCATTTGGCCCGCGCACGTAATAATTAATTGGGGAGACGTGATAAATACACTCGTAGTTGTCAATTCACTTACTTCACCAAATATAATCCCTAACACTCTACCATTGCCTACATGAGTCTTGCTCTTCAAGCCCTATCCCTCCCGTCAGAAGACCGCTTTTTTCCGCCTTTCTGCCTTGAACGATTGCTCCGCAGTGTATTCGATCCGTTAGAGGGTCAACGCATCTGTATCCTCATCGATCTTCCTGATCTCACGTTGATGCAGGACGCAGCATTCCTCAACGATCCTGCCTTTGCCATCCAGCGCCGCGCATGGGAGCACTTTTACCTCGCCCTGAAAAACGGTATCCTAGAGTCTCTTGGCATGAGCGGCGGCGAAGTTTTTGCCTTCAATATGACCTACGGCTCCAACCTCGATATGGAGGACGAGTGCCGGGACATTGCCGGCCAAATGTTGAGTCTCGAGCGGGATATCTACCCGCACTACGGTCTTATCCTTTGCATCTCCACATGGAGCGCCACCGCGCCGCTGACAGCCATGGCAAAAAAATATGGATTTCGCGGTGCTACGCTTCACGGAGTAAATGAGGTCATTTTAGGTTCTGGCCTCTCAGTCGACTACGATGAAGTCAGTCGCGATGCCGAGAAACTCCGTCTCGCCATGACGAAGGCCGATGAAATTGAGATCGACTTTAAACTGGAGACCGGAGAAGTCCTAACGGCCAAACTCTTTCTCGAAGCACAGGAGGCTCAAAAAAGCCATGGCCTTTGTCGCGGCCTCACGCCGGACATTGCCAATCTCCCCGCGGGCGAAGTCTATTTTGTTCCAACTGGCGCCGAGGGCGCATTTCCCATGAAATATGAAGATGGCACCCTTGGCCGCCTCACGGTCATCGGCGGACGCATCGTCCGCTCAGAACTTATTGCCGGTGATCAGGCTACTGTTGACGCGCATAACGCGAAACTGACCGCCGATCCCATGACTGGCGTGCTCGGAGAACTCGGGTTTGGCACTCAAGTACTGCCTATCAGCGGCGCGGACATTCAGGATGAGAAAGTCCTCGGCACCTGCCACATGGCGACAGGCCGGGACGATCATCTCGGCGGCCCCCTCCACCCCGAGCTTTTCAATGACCGCCGCAATGCCACACACGACGACATCCTCTTCGCGCCGCATAAGACGCCCAACTTCGACATTGTTCAAGTTCGCATGAAGCGCGGTCTTCAGCGTGAAGTGCTTATCGAGCATTTCCGGCCGTCCCAATATTTGCTCGATGCCCTCGCGACCTGACCTATGGACCGTATTTACGAAACGGCTCGTCTTCTCGACGAGTATCTTCTTTTCCACTACGGTAGCGAAGGGGAAGTGTTTCCTTGGCGCTCCGGTCCCCGGGACGCTCTCAATTTTGCCGTGCGCACAGTGACAGAAATGGCGGGCGCGGTGCCGAGGAACCGCACCTTGGATCTTGGATGCGCCGTGGGCCGCAGCAGTTTTGAATTATCCCGCTTTTGCCACCATGTCACGGGCATTGACTTCTCCCACTCCTTCATCGGTGCTGCGGAAACACTGCGCACGGCCGGCCGCATCGAATATTCATGCCGTGAGGAAGCCACCATCACCCGCCGCCTCACCGCCCTGAGGCCTTTTGATTCCAAGCCTGAGCGCATCAATTTCCAACAGGGAGATGCCATGGACCTTTCTTGTGGGCACTGCGGTTATGATCTCGTCCACGCGGCCAATTTACTCTGTCGACTAGCGGAGCCCTCGCTTCTGATCGCGCGCCTGCCGGATCTGGTCGCCCCCGGGGGCACGCTCATCCTGACTACTCCCTGCACATGGCTCGAGGAATTCACCCCTTCTCGAGAATGGCCGCGCGCTACTACATTCGACTGGCTTCAGGATTCGCTAACCCCGCATTTTAGCCTCACTGCCCAGCGTGATCTGCCGTTCCTCATACGGGAGCATGCCCGGAAGTTCCAATACTCTATCGCCCTCGGCACGGTTTGGCAGCGAAGGTGAGGTTTCCCTGTATCCCGTTGGGCTCCTCTGCCTGTCTAATAGCTGCTGGAAAGCTCAACTCTCAATCTAGTATGGAAGCCGCGCTCAAATCTATCAGATAAAAATTTGGAATCGATGCCATTAAATCCGGTGAGATCGTCAAACGTGTCATTGACTTTCTAAAAGACAAAATGCCCGGACTCCGCAACCTCCCTCGAAGTCTCACCGGTGGAGAAGCCTGAATCCGGATCGTCGCGGACAAAGCCATTGATGTGCTCGGAGGTATTTTTAAATAGTAGGGCAGAAGCCCTAACAGGCCTTCGCTCTTTCCCGTAGTGGGATGCCGGGGGCTATCAGCCAAACTCTTACTAAGAGGGATCTTAGTGGCCCGGACATAGTGCCCGAGGAAGACTTTGTAATGTAAGCTCGAACCACGACTTCAGCAGGCTTAAAAGCCCATTTTTTCAGCCACATCATCTAGCGCGTCAATAACCACCTGCATGGAGGCTTCAGTCTCGTCGCCCATATTGGAAATGCGGAACGTCTGGCCTTTCAGTTTTCCGTAGCCGCCGTCGATGGCGATACTGTGATCTTTCTTCAAGAGGGACACCATGGCGGCCACGTCGATGCCGCGGTTGTTCTTTACGCAGGTGAGACCCTTGCTGCGGTAGCCTTCGGGCGGGAGGAAATCAAAGCCGCGTTTGTGCACCCACGCATGGACCATGCCGTTGAGTCTGGCGTGCCGCGCAAAGCGTGCCTCAAGGCCCTCAGCGAAGATCTCATTTAGTTTGCTTTCTAGAGCATAGATCAGCGGGATGACTGGCGTACTCGGCGTCATGTGGTTCTCAGCATTTTTTCGGAACTCGATAAAGTCGAAGTAGTAACCGCGGTCTTTGATCGTGGCTGCGCGCTCGAATGCCCGATTGCTGGCGGCAAAGAGGGCCATGCCCGGTGGCAGCGCCAGTGCCTTTTGCGTGCCCAGCAGCATGACGTCCAGATTCAGTTCATCGAAGGGTATGGGGACAGTGCTGAAACTGCTGACCGTGTCCGTGATCAGCAGCACATCCGGATACTTCTTAACCACTGCAGCAATCTCTTTTAGTGGATTGAGCACGCCCGTGCTGGTTTCGCTGTGGGCCAGCGTAACGGCGTCGAACCCACCCTTGCTCAGTGCCGCGTCCACGGCTTTCGCAGTGATGGGCTGGCCCCATTCCACTTTGAGCGCCTCCGCCTGCTTGCCGCAGGCGAGGGAAACATCATACCACTTGTCGGAGAACGCGCCGCAGCAGCAGTTGAGCACCTTTTTTGCGACCAGATTACGCACGCAGCCCTCCATGACGCCCCACGCTGAGGACGTGGACATGAACACCGGCTGTGTGGTGCCGAAAATACTCTGCAGCATCGGCATGATGCGGCCGTAGAGCGCCTGAAAGTCTTTGCTGCGGTGGCCAATCATCGGGTGCGTCATGGCGGCGAAGGTTTTCGCGCTGACTTCGATGGGGCCGGGAATGTAGAGTTTGGTATGTGCCATGTCGTTATGGATGGGGGAGGAGCGTAAAGGTTGCCATGAGCAGGGAAAATCCGCCGCTCAACGGATAGTTGAGAGTAAATAGAACGCGCCGCATCGGCAGGCTGATTCACCTTATTCCGGCTCAGTTCCTATGTCCGCAGAGGAGGGCACCAGCGAACTGTGGACTTCGGGGATCGTGAATTCGTGGCGCTTGCGTCCCATAAAACAGGAGACGCGGGAAAACCCTGCCACCTCAAGGGATTTGAGTGCATGATCAAAGTCCGCGGCCACCCGAAGCGGCGTATGGCTGTCGCTGCCCAGAACCACCGGGATTCCCCGCGAGTGGATCATTTTCAGGATATCCCCACCGGGGTTGAATTCCGCCAGCGCTTTGTGGATGCCGGAGGTGTTCAACTCCATAGCCACGTCCGTGCGGGCGATCCGGTCCAGACAGTTCCCGATGTGCTCCTCCAGCCTGCGGAAATTCTGCGGCCATAGCCCCGGCTGCATGTTTTTCACCAGATCCGGATGTGCCAAAGTATCAAATAGCCCCGTCTCCGCGCTGTCAGCTAGGTGGGTAAAATACGTGCGCTGAAAATCCAGGAGATCTCCCGTGAAAAACCGGTCCCGGTAGGCCTTGCTGAAGAAGTGCACCGACCCCAGCACGTGATGAAATTCACACTCCCCGTTGAGTTTCTCCACCCACCATTCGTAGCCGGGAAAATAATCCATCTCCATCCCGGCCCGAACTTCCAGTCGTCCGTCATATACTTTCCGCGCCCGCTCAATCATGGCGAGATATTGATCCAGTTGGCTCACATCCATGCGCACCTGCGGCCACCAGTTGTCTGGCATGGGACTGTGGCAGGTGAACACTATTCCACGCAAGCCCCGCTCAAGCGCCTGCGCCGCATACTCCTCCGGTTGGCCTTCCGCGTGCTTGCAGAGTGGCGTGTGCATGTGACTGTCAAAATATATGGGGCGATGCATGAAAAAGTGGACAAATCCTTCTGGTCACCCGTGCCTCATTCCATGGCCTTCAAAAAACAACCCGGGAAAATGCTGCCATGGTTTCGATTTGTGGCATCAACCCTGCAACTTGCCGGCCTTCACCCATTCCTGGAGCAGGGCTGTGAAGGCGTTGACGGGCGGGTCGGAGGTCTCCTCTTTCCAGACCATGACGAGTGGTACAGTGGCGTGGGGGGTTAGGGGGATGCTGCTCCATGCGGCAGAGGCTTCAGCTTCACCTATGCTCTCTGTTATAATGCCCATGCCGGCACCGGCTTCCACGTAACGGAGCACGGTGGAGATGAGGCTTGGCGTGTGGAGGAGGCGCGGGGCTATGCCGACGCGCCTGCAGCCGGCGAGGATTTCATCGTGCAATCCGGCGCCCTCGCGGCGGGCCAGCACGATGAGTGGTTGTCCGGCAAGGGCGCGCCACGGTAGGGATTTCCGGCCAAACCACGTGTGGCCCCGGGGAACTGCGGCGCAAAGACGTTCATGGCGGAGAGGGCGGGAGTTCATGGGCAGAGCTTCGTGGGCGAGCACGGGGCGGGTGAGGCCGACGTCGAGTCGGCCTTTGGCCACCATTTCCCAGACCCGCTCCGGAGTGCGCTCCTCGAGGTGCACCGTTACCTGCGGACAGCGGAGGGCGTATTCCCTCAGCAGCCTACCAAGGAAGAGTTGCGTGGGCGGCCCGATGTAGCCGAGGCGCAGTTCGCCCTCCTGACCGGAGGCAGCCCGCCGGGTGCGGCGGATCGCGGCTTCCAGCCGCTCGAAAAGCACACTGGTTTCATCCAGCAGGACCTTGCCGGCGGCGGTAAGCGCCACACTACGCTGGGTGCGGGCCACGAGTTCCACGCCCAGTTCCGTCTCCAGTTCCTTGAGCGCCCGGCTGAGGGCCGGCTGCACGATGTGGAGGCGCCGGGCAGCGCGGGAGAAGCTCAGTTCTTCAGCGATGGCGTGGAAGTATTTCAGATGGCGCAGATCCATGAGTTATAGCGAATGGCGATCAGTCTCATAGCAAATGTCTATTTCCGTTACAAGCGAAGTAACCGACTATATTAATGTTTCCTTGCCATGCCATCCGTGTGAACAATCTCGACCTCGCCATCAAATTTTTTCTCCAGCTCGCTGTGATCCTGCTGTTTTGCCGGATAGTGGGCATGGTGGCGGCTAAGTTTGGCCAGCCGCAGGTAGTTGCGGAAATGATTGCCGGTGTAGTGCTGGGGCCATCGCTATTTGGCCTTCTTTCTCAAATGGCGGTGGATCGCGGATGGACGGAAGTGAACTGGCAGCAGTGGCTTTTCCCCTGGGACAACTCTCAGACTATGCGCGATACGCAGAGCTATCTTTTCCCGGCATCACAACTCGGTCTGGCCCTTTACATGTTCATCGTGGGTATGGAGTTCCGGATGGACATTATTCGTTCGAAGCTGAAAAGCAGCATCGCGGTCTCGGCGGCCGGAATGGCGGCACCCTTCGGATTGGGGGCGCTGCTGGCATGGTGGGCACACGGCAGGCCGGAACTCAATCTTTTCCCTGTCGGCATCCCGCTGAGTTCCGCCATGATCTTTTTAGGGGCCTGTATGTGCATCACCGCGTTTCCCATGCTGGCGCGCATCATTCACTTTAAGGGACTGAACGGCACTACAATGGGTACGGTGGCGATCGGGGCAGGAGCTATTGATGACGCTACGGCGTGGATTCTCCTCGCAGTCGTGCTGGCGAAGCTCGAGGGCGACTGGTCAAAGGCTCGGGACAATATTCTCGGCGCGGTGTATTTTGTGATCGTTGCCTTTATGCTGGTGAAGCCGCTGCTGTTGAAGCTAGAGGCTCGGCTCACCAAAGACGGCAGCCTCACTGAGGCCGGGTTCGTTTTGGGGCTGGCGGCGATGTGTCTTGGGGCTTGGTGGACTGACCGCATCCATTTGCATGCCGTGTTCGGCGCTTTCGTCATGGGGGCGGTGATGCCGCGTGCGGTCATGGCGCGCGACTTGATTGCGCGCATTCAGCCATTGGCGGTGGCGCTGCTGCTGCCGCTGTTCTTCACTTATTCCGGACTCAATACCCAGATCGGGCTACTGAACAGTGGTGCACTTTGGATGGTTTGCGCCGCGGTGCTGGTGGCGGCCGTGCTGGGTAAAGGGGCGGCCTGCTGGCTTGCGGCACGTGCCTCGGGCATTCCCAACCGCGAGGCGCTCGGCATTGGCACTCTCATGAATGCGCGCGGATTGATGGAACTGATTATTATCAACATCGGCCTGCAGAAAGGCGTCATCACAGGCGGCCTCTTTGCCGTCCTCGTGATTATGGCGGTCATCACCACACTCATGGCTTCTCCGATCTTCGACTGGCTCGTCGCTAAACGGCAGCCGCAAGCGTAGTTTTACCCAAACTTCCCCAAAAATCCAACCAGACCTCTCCCATGCTTCACAACTACGATGCCATTATGATCGGCGCCGGTCCCTCCGGTACCAGTTCCGCAGCCCTTCTTGCTGAAAAAGGCCACCGGGTGCTGGTGCTTGATCGCGATGCCTTCCCGCGCTATCGGGTCGGTGAATCGCTGATACCCTTCACCTTCAGGCCGTTGGAGCGCCTCGGGATGATTCCCAAGCTGAAAGTGTCTGCTTTTCAGAAAAAGTACAGCGTTTGCTTCATTCAGCCGGATGGAAAGAAATCCCAACCATTCTACTTTCACAGCCGTTATGACAAAGAAACCGTGGCGCAGACATGGCAGGTGCTGCGAAGCGAGTTTGACCAGATGATGGCGGATAACGCTAAGGAAAAAGGCGCGGAAATCCGCCATGAAGTGACCGTCACCAGATTGCTGGAAGAGGATGGCAGTGTCACGGGAGTTGAGATTCAAAACAGGGACGGCAGCACGGAGCAAATTCGTGCACGCATTACCCTCGACTGCTCCGGAAAAGAAGCCTTTGCCGCGACGCGACTCGGCTGGCGGGTGCCGGATCCATACCTCAATAAGGTTGCCGTGTGGACTTATTATAAAGGCTCGAAGCGCGAGCCGGGAATCGACGAGGGACAGACCACGATCGCCTTTGTGCCTCACAAAGGGTGGTTCTGGCACATTCCCCAGCACGGAGACATGGTCAGCGTGGGCATTGTTGCTGAAGGGAAGTATTTGACCCGCGATGGCGTGCGCGATCCAAAGGCCATTTTTGAGCGCGAGATCCACGAGAACGAATGGATCAAGGATCACTTGAGCGATGGGCAGCCATGCGGGCAATATTGGATCACCAGCGAATACAGCCGCCACAGCCGCTACTGTTTCAAGCCCGGCCTACTGCTCCTTGGGGATGCGTTTGCTTTTCTCGATCCGGTATTCAGCAGCGGGGTCATGCTGGCGCTGAAGAGCGGCGTGCTGGCCGCCGACGCCATTGATGAAGGGCTCAAGGCGAATGATCTGAGTCCCGCTCGCTTCGAGGGCTACAGCGACATGATGAAGCAAGGGCTCGAAAACATGCGGAAACTGGTGTATGCCTTCTACAATGAGAATTTTTCGTTCAAGGACGTGGTCATGAAGTATCCCGAGGCTGGCGGCCTCCTCACTGACTGCCTCAGTGGTGATTTGAATCGCGACTTCACACAGCTCTGGGACTGGATTGAGGAGTTTGCTCCGCTGCCGGATGAGGTTCCGTGGGGAAAGCCCATGGCCGCGGCTGCCTGAAAGACTCCTAGCGCATGAGTGCCTGTAACCACCAGTCGCACAGGCTGGTGAGCAGCTCATATTGCACAAGCCTTGAGGTAGAGCCTGAGTTAACGGCGGCGACTACATAGTTAAAATCCGTTCGGTGGCTTTCATAGCGCTGGGACATCACGAGCCGCGCGGCATTCATCGTGCGGAACCAGTCCTCCACATGCTCTGCCGGAATGGTAAATGTCCAGCGTGTAGGGGGGGCTTTCGATTCTTCTTCGGCCTCATCGTCATCCTCGCCGTCTTCGTCCTCGGTTGTCTCGCCGGTTGTCTCATGTATGGCTTTGTCGAGGTCGGCAAGGACATTGGTCATGCTGGCTCCGAGCTGAAGCTCCAGTTCCGTGCGGACGAATTCGTCCCAATCATTCCGTGTTTCCTCAGAGGCCTCACTTTTTAGATAAGGCGGGGGATAGAGCCGGTTTTTGGCATCTAGGTGATCTGCAGGATCCGCAAGGGACTGGAGTTCCCAAAAAGTGTTATACTCAAACGCATTGATATGGCGCAGGAGCACGGAACCGTCGGATTGGCGCTGGCAGTGCATAGAGGACGGAATCAGCTGGCTTTCTTGAGAGTGGCGAGCAATTGGGCTGACTGGAGCTGCTGAACATAGTATTCCGCCCTCTCCCGTGCGCCGGTCCACACGACGCACTTTCCTTTGTGATGCACGTCCAGCATCATGCGGCGGGCGGTCTCCTCCGGGTAGCCGAAGACTCGCTTAATGATCATGGTGACGTAGCCCATGAGGTTTACGGGATCATTTTGCACGATAACACTCCACGGCACGTCGAGCGACTCATCCACCTCCTCGCGCGGCAAAACAACAGTTTCAGTCTCCGACGGCGGGGCCGCAGCCATGCGGAAAAGGCTAGAGCGCACGGGCTGCAGGAGTGTGAAGTGCGAGCGCATGGGGTTTCAGAAAGGTAAGCAGCTCCGGAAGGATCTGCGCTGATTCCGCGAAGAATAGGGAAGGATCTGCGGGCTCTGCGCAGGCGGAGTGCCACTCAGCATAGAGCACGCACTGGAGCAAGGGGAGCAGAGGAATGCTGAACTCCACTGCCTGCAGGGCCATGACGGTGGCGAAATGTCCCTTTGCCTCTCCGGACGCGATCGCTGCACTGAACCCACGGGAAAGCGGCCAGTGCTTCGCCCCATCGCGCTGTGTCAGGAGTTTCATCCCGGCCGCGGCACTGGCAGCCGGCCAGCACAGGGCGGCATCTGCTGCGGCGATGCCGACAGCCTTGCCCTCCATGGCCATGCGCCAGACCGCTTGCACGTGGGGCGCAGCCTGGTGGAGGAAAAAGGTTCGCGACCATGATGCGAACCCGCCGCGCGGACAACTCAGTGATGAAGGAAGGTGCATCCCGGCCATGCAAATCCTGAGGGCACGCTGCATTTCGGCAGCGTCCCCGGCAGTCACCGCATAAAGAGTAGTCCGTTCACTCATGAAAAACGGCAGACTAACGCTCTCCCGCGGAGCCCTGCAAGCCCGCGGCCTCAACAAAAAAGCGCCGTTTCCGGCTTGCGGAAACGGCGCCTAAATTTTTCCTGAAGCTCAGGAGGCTTACTTGTCCTCCTTCTTGCCGGGCTTGCCGGGCCTGCCGCCGCCGGTCTTGAACTCTTCGAGAGTCAACTTACCGTCGCTGTCCTTGTCTCTTTTCTTGAAGATTTCCTCGGCTTTGGCCGGATCTTTCTTGCCCGGGGGGCCGGCCTTGAACTCGTCGAGGGAAACGCTGCCGTCGGCGTTGCTGTCTAGCTTCTTGAATGCTTTCTCAGGATCGGCCTTGGGCTTGGGTTTGTCGCCTTGCGCAGGAGGCGCGGGAGCCGTATCCGGAGCGGCAGGCTTGGTGTCGTCCGCTGCCAAAGCGATCGCAGGAGCAAGCAGGAGATAGAGAAGGAACTGTTTCATGGGTTTTGTTGTTTTGGTTGGGTTTACAAGAAATCCGCAGCCGGGGACCGGTTATGGTTTCACTCTTATTGCGAGCTAGTGACAAAATACTACGATCCGCGTTCGCGGATACGCCGTCAGGATATAACCTCCATGACAGGATTGCCGCTGGAGATCATGAGCGGGCGACCCTGAGCGTCCACCACTTCAGTCCGCGGATCGATACCCATAAGGTAGAAAATGGTGGCAGCAATATCGTCCGGGGTGACGGGATTTTCGGCGGGGCGGCTCCCGGTTTCATCGCTCTTTCCGTAGACGAATCCCCGCTTCACCCCGCCCCCGGCGAGGAGCACGCTGTAGCACTGGGGCCAGTGGTCCCGGCTCACATTGGCGTTGATTTTGGGTGTCCGCCCGAATTCTCCCATCCAGACGACGAGGGTTTCATCCAGCATACCGCGCTGTTCGAGGTCATAGAGAAGCGTGGGCAGGGTCTGCTCCGTGATGGGGAGGTGGAATTTTTCGATGATGGGGAACATCCGGGTATTATTGAACCCGTGGGTGTCCCAGCCTCCCTCTGTAGTGCTTTGCCCTCCGATGCTCTGACTGAAGTAGCATGTGATGAATTTCACATCACTCTCTGCGAGACGGCGGGCCAGCAGGCACCCTTGGCCATAAGTGGTGCGCCCGTAGCGCTCGCGGATCGAGGCGGGCTCGGCAGCGAGGTTGAAGGCCTCCCGAATGCGCGGGCTCTGCAGCATGGCCAGCGCCTTAGTGTAATACTCGTCCAGTCCCCGGGCCTCTCCGCTGTAATCGATGAGCCGACTCTGTGAATCGATGAATTGCTGAAGACCGCGACGGTGCTGTAGGCGGTCGAGCGAGAGACCGTCCGGCAGACTGAACTGGGGCAGGCTGAAGGCCTCTTCGTTCGGGTCTGAGGGCACGAAAAGTGGATCATATTGCTTTCCCAGAAAGCTGGCGAACTGGCCGGGGGTGGGCGTTCCATCAGAGATAACATGAGGGTAGCTCACGTGGGCCGGCATGGCGGGGTCCCGGTGCGGGAGGAGGCGGTCGGCCACGCAGCCATAGCCGGGGAAGAGGTCGATGTTTTCGCGCAGGCGCTGATCATCCGAGGGAGGTCGCTTGCCGGTCAGAGCGTAGTAGCCCGCGGAGTTGTGATTGGTCATGTCATGATGCACCGAGCGGATCACGCTTACTTTGTCCATGATCCGTGCCACCTGAGGCAGGCGCTCGTTGACTTCGATATCCGGGCAGGCGGAACGCATCGGCTTGTGCGGTCCGCGGAACTTTTCGTCTGCTTCGGGCTTCATGTCGAAAGTTTCCAGATGGCTGGGCCCGCCCCACTGAAAAAGAAAGATCACGCGCTTTGCCCGGATGCGCGCGCGGGGGGCGGCATATTGACTGGAGGCGCGCAGGAGTTGTGGCAAGGTCAGCCCCAGCATGCCGGTCATGCCCGCATGCAACATGCGGCGCCGGGTAATGGCGGCGGACCGGTGAAAACTGGAGCAGGCGTGATTCATCTTGTTGCGAAATACGCAGAGAATACTCCCGGCTTCCGCTCCCTTTTCGCGGATTTTGAACCGTCTGCCTAAGCAGGACTTTCCGCGCGACGATTATTAAGTGCCATCCCCGCGAATGACGAGGCGGGCGCCGGGCCGCACGAGATTCGGCAGGCGCACGGCGTCCCAGTTGGCAAAGCGGATGCAGCCCGCGCTCTCGGTGCGACCGATATTATGCGGGGTGGAGGTGCCGTGCAGTCCGATTCCGTTGCGGCTGGTGCTGGCCCAGAAAATGCCGACGGGGCTGTTCGGCCCGATGGGAATGGTGCAGTATTCGTCACTGCGTTTCCCGCTTTCCAGCATGGACTTGTCCCAGCGAAACTCTGGTGTGCTGATCATCTTGGTGATCTTGAATTCACCAAACTGGATAAACTTCGGCCGGCCAGGGGTAATGGGGAAGCTGGCGAATGCTCGATTGTTTTCGTCGAAGAAAATGGCTACCCGTGCGGCTATGTCCACGGCCACGGTGCGGGCGCTCTTAGCGTCTTCTTTTTCGTAGTGCTTATGCTTGGGCCATTCCTCAATCTTCCATGGAGTTACGTTAGGCACGGCGACGGTGTCGCCCGCTTTGAGTCGGTTGGTGCGGATCGTGCCCTGATTGAGGAACTCGAGGAAATTCTTGCTCGTGTGATAGCGCTCACTGACAAACTCCGCGAGTGAGAGGTAGCCGCAGTATTTCGTCTTGGCCTGCTCCTCCGGTTCGGTGGGAAAGGTCGGGGTGACAAAGTTTAGATCCTCCTTTTTGATGGTGTAAGTCGTGTAGGGGTCGGGGATGGCCTTCTTTGCGGAATCGATCAATTGATACCAGTTACCCACCGGGATGCGGTGGATCTGATTGTAAACACTGGCGGCTTTTTTGCCGAATTCACCGAGGCGACCGTCGATGTGGCCGGGACCGTGATTGTGTTCATCAAGGTAAATCTGCACGCTCACAATGGTTTCCACTTCCGTTGTATCGGGAATTGGGGCGTAGTTGCCATTGGAATCTTCAAGGTCGGCAGGCATGGCCTTGAGTGGACGATCCTGAGCGGCGGCGATGGAAGAGAAGGCGAGAATGGAGAGGAGGACGATCTGGCGGGTCATTGACAAAATCACGGAGGCATCGGGGGTAATGGTAGCACCTTCGGATGCTGCATTCCTAGCACAGATTTCTGAAAAATAAAGTCTTTCGAAACAAATGCTGGCGGGTTGCGCCGGAGCGCGCAAGCTCAGCGGTATGATCTCCCGGTTTCTCTCCGTGTTGTTCTGCTTTGGGCTTCCCCTGTGCGCGGCCCCGGATGCCGCCTTTGACACGGCGGTGGCTGGGGCTGCAGGGAGCACGGCCGTCCGCGCCACGGTCATTCTCGCGGGACAAAATCCGGACGGTTCGCTGGGTTTTCGCAGCGTCCATTACAAGGACGAAGGCGATGCCAACGATTTCTGGCCGGCGTCCACCATCAAGCTTTACGCCGCCATTGCGGCCCTTGAGATGGTGCATGCAGCCGGGTTTGGCCTTGATGTCACCGTCACCTTCGAGCGCAGCACTCCGCAAAAAGACCGTTGGACCACAGACTGCGCCCGCACCTTGCAGGAAATGCTGAGCGAAGTCTTCCTGCGCTCCTCCAACGAAGACTATACTTTGCTGCTCAGGATGACCGGGATCGACCGTATCAACACTTTGCTGCTGACTCCTGAGCGAGGCTTCGCCCAAAGCGCTCTCATGCGCGGCTACATCACCCGGCGGCCATACGTTTACAATCTTAGCGAGCCCCAGCGCATCACCCTGCGCGATGGTTCCGGCAAGACGCATACGTTGGAGCACCAATGGAGCGGGCGTTCCTACTCGCAGGATCGCGGGGCCACAGTCATTAGCGAGACCACCGGCAACTGCGCATCGACGGCGGACCTCGCCGGATGTCTGCGCCGGGTCATGTTTCACGAAGCTCTGCCCGCGGCGGAGAGGTTCGCTATCACTGACGGGATGGCCGTTTTTCTGCGCAGCGGTGGGGACGGCTTTTGCGGACTGGAAACAAGAGGGAAAGACAGCGCTCCGTTTGCATGGGAGAAAAGCGGCGAGATCGTTTACCCGCAGGCGCGCTTTTTCCA
The DNA here is from genome assembly GCA_945861415.1 of Akkermansia muciniphila. GTDB lineage: Bacteria > Verrucomicrobiota > Verrucomicrobiia > Verrucomicrobiales > V1-33 > V1-33. The sequence continues at coordinate 15,671 of CAMAUV010000077.1, forward strand.
TAAGTGCGGGCAGATCTCAAACTATATCCTCGAACTCGCCTGCCTCGATGACCGAGAACAAAGCGGACGGGCAGTAATCCTCGCGGTCAGCTGCAATACCGACAACGAGCACCTCGCCCGGGGGCTGAGCAAAGCGGTGCTGGAGTGGGCGAAGGCTCAGCCGTAAGGGACCCCTTCATTCCGATTTCCCATAAAAATACTCTTTGGCGAAAGTGAAGAACGGCACGGGCTGGTCGTCAAACATGTGCTGGACGAACATGCCGCCCAGAAAGGCGAAGGGCAGGGTGCAGCAAAGAAAAACCAGAGCGAAGCAGCCGTCGCCCTGACTGCGGCGGGCTACGGTCGAGGCGGGGCGCTGGATCACGTATGGTTGCGTTGGCATTCCTGGAGCCGGGCCCGGAGCGACCGCTGCGTCGGCGGCTGCGCCGGGAGGTGGTGTCACAAAAACTTTCTGCCGGGGCGAACCGGAGGGCGGCGAAACCTCGTAAATCTGGGTGGGCTGATCTTCCTCGCGGCGCCGGCCGTCTGTGGGTAAATCGCTTTCATAAACTGCCTGCGTATCGCCAAACTGAATCACATCCCCGTTCATCAGCGTCAGCGTGGACGTGATCTGGCCGTTGACTTTGGTATGGTTGGTGGATTCGAGGTCCGTGACCGCAAAGTCCCCCGAGTCGGTGAGCTTGAACACCGCGTGGTAACTGGAACTGGCTCCGTCCCGCAGCACGATGTCGTTGTTCTCCGCCCTGCCGATGGTGAAGACCTTGCCTTGGAGGCCAAACTTCGCGGCGTTGCCATCGGGATGGTGAATGATGATTTTAGGCATGTGGGCGAAGGAAACAAAAAATTCCGAATAGTATTTTAACGGGAATGTGAGGGTTCGACAAGTGCGACTTCCCCATTGCCCCTGACTTCTTCGGCGAAGGCCCGGGCTGCCCTGCTAATTTCCCCCGCGACATCCCCCCGGGCGCGGGCAAAGGGCGGGCGAAACCACGGGAAAGCCCCGGTGAGGTCCGCCGTTACGAGAATCTGCCCGTCGCAATCCGGTCCGGAGCCGATACCGATGCTTGGGCAACGAATGGCCCGCGTCATTTCTGCTGCCACCGCTGCCACGATTCCTTCAAAGACAATCGCCATAGCCCCCGCGGCATCCACCGCGCTGGCATCATCGAGTAGTTTCGCTGCCTGGTCCGAAGTGCGTCCCTTTTTCTTGTAGCCGCCCTCCTCCCTCACGCTCTGCGGAAGCATGCCAATGTGACCGATGAACGGAATGTCTGCGGCGATAATGGCCCTGATTTGAGGCAGCATGGAAATGCCGCCCTCCAGTTTGACTGCGTCCGCGCCAGCCTCCATCAGGGCGCGCGCGCTCTCCACCGCCTGCTGCGGGGTTTCGTAGGTGTGAAATGGAAGATCAGCTCCCACCAGCGCACGGGTCACTCCTCGGCGCACCGCCCGCGTGTGGTGGACCATGTCCGCCAGCGTAACATCCACGGTATCGGCAAAACCAAGCGTCACCATGCCCATGCTGTCGCCCACAAGGATGATGTCGATATCTGCTTCATCGAGCAGACGGGCGCAGGGATAGTCGGCCGCCGTGAGCATCACGACCTTGCGGCCTGAGGGTTTCAGAGCGCGAAAGAGGGCGAGCTTGCTGGCGGTTTCCGGGGAATGCATGAGGTCTGAGACTTCGCTCAGCGGGCCGCGGCGCAAACGGAGAATCCACCGCGCACTCTGCGCGGATTGCTTTACCAGCCACCGCGCAGAATATACCCCGCAACCATCAGGCCCAGCAGCATCAGCCCCGTTATCCACCAATACCAGCGAAGTCCCGGGGGTTTCACCCGCGCCGCGCCTTTTCCAAACTCGCGGCGGACAAAGTCATTGTAGTCGAAGTCCTCGTCCGGCACATTGACGCCGTCCAGATAGTCGTCCTGCTCCCACGAGGCCGGCTTGTCCTTGCACTCCGGACACCCGCGCGAGCCCACCCGCACCTCGGCCCCGCATCCGGGGCAGGCGTAGTAGTCGGCGGCATCGGGATCATGTTTCGGTCTCCCCATAGTGAAATAATAAGGCGCTTTCGGAGAATGTCCGCATCGGAATTTTGCCATTTCCGTGCGGTGCCGAAAGCGCAAAGCAAGGCCATGCGACGCTTTCCGATCCCCAAAAACAAATGGCAGCAACTGATCATGGTCTGTGCCCTCATTGCCCTCGCAGTGATGAAGGCCAATCAAATGCTCAAGGCGCCGGGCACAGCCAAAGCGCCGAAATCCCCGAGAACCGCCGGATTGCCCAGAAGCGGGTCCGCAGAGCGCATGCCGGATGATGCGCCGGACTCCACCAAAAAGTCCTCCGCTAAAACCACCACCAACGGCGCATGGAAGACCTTCGAAGGATGCACTCTCGCAGAGCACCGGAACAATGACGGCGACAGTTTCGACCTCATGGCCGGCGGGCAAAAGCTCACCGTCCGCCTCTACTTTGTGGACTGCCCGGAAAAGCGCCGGCACCAGTATAATAGTGACCGCATCGCGGATCAGGCCCGCTATTTTGGATGCAGCGAGGACCATGCCATCGCCACCGGGGCGGCGGCGCGGGATTTTGCTGAAGGATTCCTGAGAAATGACAGCGTGACCTTTACCACCCGCATGGAGCCGGTTTACGACAGCGAGCGGCTCTATGGATTTGTCAGCGTGGGCGGACTGGACATGGGCGAAACGCTGGTGGCCCGGGGATTGGCCCGCATTCATACCAAAGGCGAAGACGGCCCTGTTCCCGGATCGGAGCGCGATGAAAAGGAGCGGCTCTATCAACTGGAGCGCGAGGCCAAAGCAAAGGGCCTCGGCGGCTGGCGCCGGTGATCCCGTTTGCGCCCGCGCCATGAGCGGGGCAGGGCGGGGGAATGTCGCGACTTTATACGCTCAGAAAACAGGCCGTCGGCGCGCCGCCCACGACTCCGCAGGCTGCGGAGATCGACTTCCGTACGGAGTTGAACGACCAGCAGTATGCAGCCGTGACCTCGCCTCCCGGGCAGGCCCTTGTCCTCGCGGGCGCAGGTAGCGGCAAAACGCGCACGCTCACCTACCGCGTGGCCTACCTGCTCGCCAATGCCGTCGCCGCGCAAAACATTCTCCTGCTCACCTTCACCAACAAAGCCGCCCGGGAAATGCTGGAGCGCGTGGACGCCCTGCTGCCCGGCCAGACCGGCGGCCTTTGGAGCGGGACCTTTCACAGTATTTGTAACCGCATCCTCCGCCGCCACGCGACGCTCGCAGGACTCACTACCGGCTTCACCATTCTCGACGCCGAGGACTCCAAGTCGCTCATGTCCAAGATCGTCAAAGAGAGCGGCGTGGGGAAGCGCGTGGAGAATGCCACCGGGGAGAAGTTCCCCAAAGCTCCCGTCATCCAGGGCATCCTCAGCTACGCGACCAACACCAAGAAGTCCCTCGAGGACGTGATCCGCGAGAAGTACAGCCCGGACCCCGATTTCATCCACGGCGTGCATGAGATTGCAAAGCTCTACGAGAAAAAGAAACGCACGGCCAATTCCCTCGACTTCGATGATATGCTCGTGCGCACGCTGGAACTGTTCGACGAGCATCCGCATGTGCTCGCGGAGTATCAGTACCAGTTTCAGTTCATCCTTGTGGATGAATATCAGGACACCAATCCCATCCAGAGCGACGTCATCAACGCCCTAGCCGGACAGCACGGAAATGTCATGGTCGTGGGCGACGATGCCCAGAGCATCTACTCATGGCGCGGCGCAGACTTCCGGAACATCATCAGCTTCCCGGAGCGCTTCCCGGACGCCCAGGTTTACAAGATCGAAACCAACTACCGCAGCACCCCGGAAATCCTGCATTTGGCGAATGAGGCCATCCGGCCCAATCAAAAGCAGTTCAAGAAAACCCTGCGATCCTCCCGTGGCCCGTCGAAGCAAAAGCCCGTGCTCGCTGCGCTCTATTCCCCGCAGGAGCAGGCTATTTTCGTCACCCAGCGCATGCGCGAACTGCACGAGGAGGAGGGCATTCCCTATCGCGAAATGGCGGTACTCTACCGCGCGCATTTTCAGAGCATGGATGTGCAGTTGCAGCTCACCCAAGACGGAGTGCCCTTCACCGTCACCAGCGGTTTGAAATTCTTCGAGACCGCCCACATCAAAGACTTCAGCGCCTTCCTCAAGCTCGCCATCAACCTGCGCGATGAGTCGGCCTTCGACCGCATCGTCAAACTCCTGCCCGGCGTGGGCGCCGGCACCGCTGCCAAAATGTGGGCGCTCTGGCTCATGAAGGCCACCAAACTGGGCGACAAGCTTCCGGAGTCGTTCTCGAATTTCATGTCCGGCATCAAAGTCCCCGCCCGCGCCGAAAAGGACTGGCAGCAACTGGGCTGGACCATGGATGAATTTCTCACTCCGGAAGGCACGCTCCAGCCGCCCATGGTGGTCATGAAAAGCATCTGGGAAGGCATCTACAAGGACTGGCTCAAAGCCGAGCACGAAAACTTCGAGAGCCGCTCACAGGACGTGACGCAGTTCATGCGCTTCGGCGACCGCTTCGAAACGGTCTTCGATATGCTCAGCGAACTGTCCCTGCTCAGCGGCCCCGAAGCCGCAGAGGAAAACCCCGCCAGCCGCGAGGAAAGCGTCGTCCTCTCCAGTGTGCACCAAGCCAAAGGGCTGGAATGGAACGTGGTCTTCATCATCTGGCTTACCGACACCATGTTCCCCAATATGCGTGCCGCCGAAGAAGGCGAAAGCGGCCTCGAGGAAGAGCGCCGCCTCTTCTACGTCGCCCTTACCCGCGCCCGGGACCAGCTCTATCTGCTATACCCCCGCATGAACCCAAAGAGCTACACCGGCGACGTCTTCCAGCAACCCTCCCGCTTCCTCGAAACCCTCCCCCGCGAGTCGCTAGAGGAATGGCGCATTGGAAGATAGTCCCCAGTCCCTCAGTCCTCAGTAATGGTGTTGCTCCGGACTATGCCCGAAGAGAGACCGGCTGCTGGGAAGTCGAAGGTTCACCGGAACGAGCACTCCAAGTTTGGTGACTGTTGACCATCCACACTCTCTCAGGTAAGCAATCACCCGACATGAACCTCACCGCCAGCAAACCCAGCCTCTCCATGGCGGCGTCCGTTTCACTTTCCAACACCAGCGGCATCCACCCCGATGACCAAAGCGATGCGGGCTGTTACAATCCGCCCTTCAACGACTCCGACTGGTTCCGCAAGGACGACGACGTGCGCTGGCAATGGAGCGGAGCGACATGGACAACCCGACAGGGTTGCCCGGAGGGTGAACGCGGGGGCGTTCATCAACTCGGCGTCCCGCCCAAGGGCAACGCCAACTTCGCCTGGGTGCAGCACTTCATCCACCACCTCGCGCCGCAGGGCATGGCCGGCTTCGTCCTCGCCAATGGCAGCATGTCCTCCAACCA
>CAMAUV010000078.1 GCA_945861415.1 Akkermansia muciniphila
CGCACCGAACTCTTCGCCTACATCGAATCCTACTACAACCTCCACCGCAAACACTCCGCCCTCGACTACCAAACCCCGGCCCAATTCGAGGCCGGAATCCTCAGCCAAAACTAAACAAAAAACGGTCCAGCAATCCGTTGCCTCTCATACCGCCGCTCTTGCGCCGGGCGGGGATGAAAGTAGACACCATACCTTGACGGAGCCACTCAATTCGTGGCACCATTACCACATGCACTCCTTTTCACGCATCCCTCAGCGACGAGTAACATCCGCCATCGCTTCGGCCGTCTGCATTCTTGCCTCGTCCGCGCGGGCTGACGTTGTTATCCACGAACTCTACTACGATGCGGAGCCGAGCACCTCCTGTGCTGAGTTTATCGAGATCTACAATTCCGGCCCCGGGGCGGCTGATTTGTCGGGCTGGCACTTTTCGCTTGGGATCGAATTTACGTTCGCAGCGGGCACAACACTTTCGGCAGGGCAATATCTTGTGCTCGCCGAAGACCTTGCCGGATACGCTCAGCGCTTCGGGCGGGTGCCGCCTTTTGGTAAATACGAAGACGGTTTGTCGAACGAGGGCGAGGTGGTCGTGCTCGTCGATTCGGCGGGCAACGAAGTCGACCGCGTCGGCTATGACGTTGAATTTCCGTGGCCGATTGGCGCCAACGGGTCAGGGGTCTCGATGGAACTGATCAATCCGGATCTCGACAACAATCTTGCCGGAAGCTGGCGATCGGCGCTCACCGCGCCCACGCCGGGCGTGCAGAATTCTATCTATGCCGTCAATGCGCCACCGCAAATAAGGCAGGTGGAACATTCGCCGAAGCAGCCGATGACCACTGAAACGGCAATGATCACGGTGAAGGTTACCGACCCGGACAGCGTAGCGTCGGTCCAGTTGCAGTATCAACTGGTGGCCCCGGGGAACTATTTTTCCGCGTTCCTTGCGAAGCCGGTCGCGACGCTGCTCACCAGTCCCAACTCACCGCTACCAACGAATGCCGCCTACGATCTGAATTGGATTCCGGTCCCGATGGTCGATGACGCTACCGGCGGAGATTTAGTCGCGGGTGACAGCATTTACGCTGCTAAGATTCCTGCGCATCCCAATCGCACGCTGGTACGCTACCGGATCGTGGCCACCGACGTGCTAGGAGCCTCTGTTCGCGTTCCCTATCAGGACGACCCGTCGAAGAATTTCGCCTACTTCGTTTACAATGGCGTGCCGGACTTCGTCGCCAACACTCGCTCGGTCACCGGCACCGTGCCCTATCTGCACCCGAAGGAGACGCTCACAGCCCTGCCCGTTTACACCTTGCTCACCACGCAGGCCGACTACGACCGTTGCGTAGCTTATGATGGCGCATCACAGATCCCGGCTAACAACTACGATGCCCGCAGCGCCGAAAACTGGCCCGGCACCTTCGTCTATAACGGCAAAGTCCATGACAACATCCGCTACCGTTTGCGGCAGCGGAATGCGCGTTATGCCGGGAGCGGCAAACGCAGTTTCCATTTCAGGTTCAACGACGGCGATCCCGTGCAGTTTCACGACCAGTCAGGCCGCGAATATCCGACGAAGTGGAAATCGTTCAATACTCATCGCCTCATCAGTGCCCGCGGCGAGTCCAATTTCGGCCTGTATGAGGCAGTCAATTCCGCGCTTTGGAATGTGACCGGTACGCCCTCGCCGTTCACACACTGGACCCACATCCGCATCGTCAAAGGCCCGCAGGAGCAGCCGGCTGGGACGAATGGTCAGCACCTCGGCGACTTCTGGGGGCTGGCGCTCGCACTAGAGGACTATGGCGCCAACTTCCTCGACGCTCACAAGATGGAGCGCGGCAATCTCTACAAGCTGAAGACCGGTGGTAACGACGGCAAAAGCATCCAGCGCTACCAAGCGAAAGCGGCTGTCACCAATGCCTCTGATTTCCTGACGATCATCAACCAGTTGCGCAATTCGCAGCCGGACGCGTGGCTGCGCAAGCACGTCGATTGGAATTCGTGGTACCACTACCACGCCATTGTCGATGCCGTGCGCCATTATGATGTCTCCAGCGGGATCACCACCAACAACGGCGAGCACCTCAAGAACCGCGCCTATTACTTTGCGCCGGACCCCGCGAACCCGCTTGGTAAGCTCCACCTTCTGCCGTGGGACTCGGACACCTCGTGGGGACCAAACTGGAACGGCGGCTGGGACTGGCCTAAAGCCGCGATCTCGACGGCCGCGAAGGTCGAGTTCAACAAGGAATACAAAAATGTGGTCCGCGAAATCCGCGATTTGGTGTGGCGGGAAGACCAACTGTTTCCGCTGTTGGAGTATTATCAAAACCTGCTGGAACCGTTCACACTCGCCGACCGCGATCGGTGGACCGGCGCGACAGGTGCGCCCGCTCCGGGCAGCCAGGTCGATGGCCCGATCGGCCCGCGTGTAAATGTTATGAAGCAGTTCGCCTTTCAGGGCGGAAGCTGGGCGGGAGGAACCGACGGCCAGCAGGACTGGATATTCAATGCTGCTGGAAATCTCGTGGCGGATAACACCATTTCGCAGGACACGGGGATTTCGGGGCAACAGGGCCGCGATGCCTACCTCGACGCGCTCGCCTTCGACCCGAGAGTGCCCGCACGCCCGGTGATTACGTATGCGGGAGTGGTGAATTATTCGGTTAACGGCATCACGCTGCAGAGCAATGCTTACAGCGATCCGGACGGGGCTGGTACCTTCTCGGCCATGGAATACCGCGTGGCGGAAATCACGCCTTACGTGGTGCCACCGCCGCCGCCGTCCAACACCATCATCCTTCCGGCGCTGTCGGTCTGGCGTTATGAAGTGAACGCCGCCGGGCGCGGTAACAGCGACATCGTTTTCGGGCACCCGTCCTACAATTCCACCAACTGGAAACACCCGGACTTTGTTGATTCCACATGGCCCCAGGGGCCGGGCATGTTGGGATACGGTGACGCCAACGGCCAACTCCCGGCAACGAGCCTGACGTTTGGCGGTAATGCCAGCAACAAGATCACAACCTATTATTTTCGCCGGAAAGTAACTGTCGCGGACAAGTCACCGTTCGCCAGTTTTCAGGTTTCGGTGCAGCGGGATGACGGGGCTATCGTCTATGTCAACGGACGGGAAGTCGGACGGACCCAGATGCCAAGCGCAACGGTCACGCCCGCCACATTCTCTGACACGACTTCAGCCGGTGGCGACGAAACCACTTTTTATCCGTTGCCGGTCCCCTGGTCCATTGTTGTCGAAGGTGAAAACACGATCACCGTCGAAGTTCACCAGGTGAACCCGTCAAGTAGTGACATGAGCTTCGACTTGCGATTCGAGGGCGTTCCGCCGAATCCGAACCCGCCCCCTGTGCCGATCACGGCGCCGCCGAAATTAGAGTGGCAGGCGGATTGGGAGTCCGGTGAACTTTCGTCCTTCACCGGGTCGATTACCGTTCCGGCTGCGGCGATTCGCGCAGGCTCGACCTACCGCGCCCGCGTCCGTCACAAAGACGCCACCGGACGCTGGAGCAGTTGGTCGGCGCCGCTCCAATTTACGGCCTCGCTGCCGGACATCACACCTCTGACCAATGCCCTCGTGGTGAGTGAAATCATGTACAATCCGGCGGCTACCACCACCGGAGAAACGGCGCTCGGCTATGTCACGAGCGACTTCGAGTGGGTGGAACTGTTCAATGCCCGCGCCGGCACAATCGACCTGACGGACGTGCGCTTTACGAAAGGGATCGACTTCGATATCCCGGCGGGCACTACGCTCGCCTCTGGAGAGTATGCCGTGGTCGTGCGGAATGTGGCCGCTTTTTTCGGTCGCTACGGAGCCGGACCGCGGGTAATCGGCCAATACACGCCCGACAATTTCAGCAACGGCGGCGAGCAACTCAAACTTAGCTTCGGCGCCGGTGAGCCCATCCGTGATTTCTTCTATGATGACGGCGCTCCTTGGCCAGTGGGAGCGGACGGCACCGGCGCTTCGATCTATCTCTTTGCTCCCAGCACGCTGCCGGACCATGGCACAGGCACGAATTGGCGGAGGAGCGGGACGATTGGCGGCACGCCCGGCGCGCCGGAGACGCCCGGCTATGCCGCGTGGGTCGCCAGCCACTTCACCTCCGGCGAACCAGGCTATCCGCAGATCGCAGAACCTAATTCCGATGCCGATGGTGACGGGTTCCTCAATGCCGCCGAGTACGTGCTCGGCAGTCATCCACGGAATTCCGAATCCCTGCCCACACTTGCCGCGTCGGTGATCGGGGTGGCCGGTCACCAGTATCTGGCAGTGAGCTACACGCAGCGGTCAGGGATCGCCGGCATCGTTCTCTTCGGTGAGGCCTCAAGCGACCTTGTTGCATGGACCAGCGCCGACACCGTCGAAGTCTCTAGAACCACCAATCACAACGACACCGAAACCATTATCCTGCGTCACCGGGTGCCCTTTACAAGCGCCCCGGTGCGACGCTTCCTGCGCCTCTCCACGATCCTGTCTCCATAAAGACTGGGCAATCCCGAGTCGTTGCATCGGCGGTGAAATCGTGCACACCAAAAGTTCCGCGACTAGAGGATTACTCGGCTGCTACTCTTCCACTTATACCCTCTTTACATGAATCGCACCCGGCTCCTTTTATTAGCGGCTCTCACCACAGTGCCAGCGCGGGCTGCTCCCGTCATCAATGAAATCCATGCTGACCCTCCGGACAAAACGAAGCCGGTCGCGTTCATCGAAATTCACAATCCAGACATCGCGCCGGCCTCCATCGCGGGCTGGCATCTGGCGGACGGCATTGATTTCACATTCCCCGCCGGCACCATGATTCCGGCGGGCGGCTATGTTCTGGTGGCCGAGAATCCGGCGGCCTTTCAGACGCAGTTCGCGCGCACTGCGCTCGGTCCTTGGACCGGTTCCTTGCGTAAGAGTGGCGAACAGATCCAACTGCGTGATGCCGGCGGCGTGCTCGTGGACGAGGTGAATTTCAGCATGGGATTCCCATGGCCGACGGCCAGTGCGGGCACCGGGGCTTCGCTGGAATTGATCCATCCGTCGCTCGACAATGACCTCGGCGGATCGTGGCGCGCATCCGGGTATCCGGTCGGCCAGGCGCCGGATAAAGTGACGTATCTCGCTGCTGGCAGCGGCGGTTGGCGCTGGCGGCCGGGCAGCACCGAAGCCTCGGCTCCGGTAGATGCATGGCGCGGTGAGGCCTTTGTAGAGGATGGCTCGTGGGCAACGATCGGCACGCCCATGGGCTACGGCGAGACCTTTCTCCCCGCGGTAAATGTTTTCAGCGGGATGACCGGAGTTTATCGCTGCATCTTCCTGCGGCGGACTTTTCAACTTACCGGCGAAGTGCCGGGCTCGGCCGTGCTCCGTTTAAAACTGGACGATGGCGCCGTGGCGTGGATCAACGGTCAGGAAGTCGGACGCCCGCGCTACAGCGGTGCCGTGAATTCCCTGGTGCCGGTTGGAGGCGCCTTTGCGACGAATGCGCCGGAACCGGTGGATTTCGAGTCCATTCAAATTCCGAATGCCGCCGGCATTCTGCACGCAGGCACGAACGTCATCACCGTTCAGTTGTTTAACTCCTCGCTCGGCAGCAGCGATCTTCTCTTCGACTGCGAAATGCGATCGGGTATTGGCGGAGTCGGGGGAACGAATCCAACTCCAGGCACGGTGAATACCAGTTCCGCGCTCAATGCGCCGCCGCAGATACGACAGGTAGAGCATCTGCCGGCCATGCCGGTCGCCAGCCAGCCTGTAATCGTTACTGCGAAAGTTACTGACCCGGATGGTGTCAGCGCGGTGACGCTAAGTTACCAGTCAAATGACCCCGGGGCTTACATCCGGAAAACAGATGCCGCCTACACGACTAGCTGGACCGCACTGCCGATGCTCGATGATGGCACGGGCGGCGATGCTGTTTCCGGCGACTCAATTTATTCCGTCACCGTTCCGGCATCGGTGCAAACGCACCGACGTCTCGTGCGCTACCGTATCAATGCGGCCGATACCGGCGGACGCTCGGTCCTCGTGCCATACTCCGATGACGAGTGCCCCAACTTTGCATGGTTGTGCTATAACGGCGTACCGGCGTGGTCGGGAGCAGTCGAACCCGGAGTGGCGAGCGCACGCGGCACTGTGAAGAATTTCCCGGCGTCGCTGATGGGCACGCTGCCGGTGTATCAACTCATCGCCAACGGCGCCGATGTCACCAACAGCCAGTGGAGTAGTGGCTCAGACACGGTCCGCATGTGGGGCACGCTGGTCTATGATGGTAAGGTTTACGACCACGTCCAGTTTCACAATCGCGGCGAGGCCTCGACTTATCAGTGCGGAAAGAATAAGTGGCGTTTCCACTTCAACCGGACCCGGAACTTCGAGCCGCGCGACAACTACGGACGCCGCTACAATGAGACGTGGGACGACTTCTCGCTCAATTCCTGCGCCAGTCCGTGGATCGTCGCCAACCGCGGCATGGCCGGGCTGGATGAGTCCGTGTCGTTCAAACTCTACGAACTCGCCGGCCTTCCCTCGCCGCGCACGCACTATCTGAGCTTCCGTGTGATAGATGCCGCCGCCGAGGCTCCCTCCACGCAATACGACGGCGACCTCTGGGGCCTCTACATGGCCGTGGAGAGCATTGACGGCTCGTTCCTCGACGAGCGCGGGCTTCCTGACGGCAACACCTACAAGATCGAAGGCGGCGGTGGGGATAAAAAAAACCAGGGAGCGACACATCCGGTAAACACCTCCGACTGGGACACTTTCCGCGCAGGTTCCACCGCGTCGGCCACCGAGGCATGGTGGCGGGCCAATTTAAATCTGCCGGCCTATTTCAGCTTCCACGCTGTAAACTGCATCACCGGCAACGTGGACCTGCGCGAGGGCTGGAACCACTGTTTCTACCATCACCCGGATAATCGCTGGATTCCCGTGCCGTGGGATCTGGACATGATGTATATCGCCGAGACGCACTGGAGCGGTACCATTGATCAGCGGCTATGCCTCAACGCGGCGCCCATCAAAATCGAGTTCAAAAACCGCTGCCGAGAAATCCTAGACCTGCTGTGCAGCGATGCTGCGAACAACGGCGGGCAGGTGGGCCAGGCTATTGATGAAATGGCGCAGGTGGTAAATCCGGCCGGCGTCGCCCTGACATGGGCCGATGTGGACGAGTGCATGTGGAATCGTCATACGCGCACCGCCGGCGGCCACCCCAATAATTTTTACCGCACGCCTTACGCTCAGGGCCAGATCGGGGGCAGTTGGAATCGCACGCTCGTGACCGCGGACCACGAGGGCTTTGTCGCCTTCCTCAAAGGTTACGTGACCGATACCGACCCCAATACCTTCGCCGTTGGCGACGGCGATCAGCGCGGCTACGGCTTCAATTACCTTGAGCAGGAAGCCACGGACACCGGCGTGCCGTTTCGTCCAGTGATCACTCATGTGGGCGCTCTTGGTTTTTCCGCCAATGACCTGCGCTTTCAGTCTAGCGCCTTCTCTGCACCTTCAGGTGTGATTTTCGCCGCCATGCAGTGGCGAATGGCGGAAATCAGGGCGCCGGGCTTGGCGGGCTACATTGCCGACGAGCCGCGGAAGTATGAGATAGAGGAGACATGGACCTCCGGAGAACTCCCTGTCTTCTCCGCGAACATCCGCGTTCCCACATCGGTCGCTCAGCCGGGGAGAACCTTCCGCGCACGCGTTCGCCAGAAGGGCAACAACGGCCGTTGGAGCCAGTGGTCGCTGCCTGCGCAGTTCGTCGCCGCTGCGCCGGATTTGAGCGTTTATAAGAACAGCCTCGTCATCAGCGAAGTGATGTATCATCCCGCCGGTCCCACGCTGGCGCAGGCTGCGCTTGGCTACACCGAAGATGACTTTGAGTTCATTGAGATTAAGAACACCTCCACCGCGCCCGTCGATCTGACGGACGTGCGCTTTACTAGGGGCATCAACTTCGACTTTGTTCCCGCCACGATGATGGCGCCCGGGGCGTTTCTGCTGCTAGTGAAAAACCATGCCGCCTTCGAGTCGCGATACGGCAGCGGCAAACCGGTCGTCGGAACGTTCGCGGGTGACAAGCTGAGTAACGACGGCGAGGAAATCAGACTCAGCTACGGAGCCGGCACCGCCATTCGAAGTTTCATCTATTCCGACTCGGAGCCCTGGCCACCCACCGCCGACGGCGACGCTCCTGCGATGGTGCTCGTCTCACCAAACACGCGTCCGGATCACGCGAACCCATCGAACTGGCGCGCCAGTTCGATGCCCGGTGGCAGCCCAGGAGCCGACGACGTCCTCACCTACACCGCATGGGCACTGCTTTACCCCGCGGCTGCCGATCCAGCGGGTGATGCCGACCTAGATGGGCTCTCCAGCCGCGCAGAATACTTCTTCGGTACCCATCCGCTGGACGCTTCCTCCAGCCATACTCCTGCCGGAGCATTCCAAACCCTCAGCCCTAGCGGGAGCCCCGCGACTTATCTCACCGTCACTTTCAGTCACCGCAGCGAAGTGTCAGACGTCACTCCCGTCGTCGAGTTCTCTTCCGACCTCAACACCTGGACCGGCGAAGCAGTGCTCATCTCCGCCGCTCCTGGCAGTCCACTGACCACCTCCACCTGGCGCTCCCTGCTCCCCGTAGATTACACGCGCCGCCACTTCGTCAGAGTGAGGCTGCCGTAACTGTGGGCCGCGTATCCATTTCAACGGCGGATCAAGGCCTGCTTTCAGTTTGATCTGAGGGATGAGGATGAGCTCGGACGTGGAGAGAACGATATTCGAGGGTTGGCAGATCAGGATGCCTACGAACTGATCACCAACCGCCCCCGGCTGAGCGAGGCGGCTAAACGAGCGGCGGATTGTTTCTTACAGTAAAATATTTGGCGAACTCCTGCCTACAAATGCTCCTGCACGGGCAGCCTCAGCATGCCGCATTCCCAGCATCCGTGGGGCATTTTTTGGGGTTGTCTCGCAGCATCCACAACGTCTGCGCCTCCGTAGTCTCCGGCATACCTGCGCACCGGGACCGACGCGCCTTCTGCAAAGTCCGCTCGAGGTGCGCCCGGCGGCTTTTCAAAACGCTAAGGGTCCGGCGCTGGCCCATCCTGCTGGGCACGAGTATCTGGCCGTGAGCCACATGTAGAGGTCAAGTATCGCCGATATGGTTCTCTTCGGTGAGACTGCGAGCGACCTTGTTGCATGGACTAGGGCCGGCACAGTCGAAGTCTCGCGAACCAACAATCAACTACGGCACCGAAACAATCGTAGAACTCACCGGTTGCCCATTCCGAGCGGGCCTGCGCGACGCTTCCGGCGCCTCCCTACGATCCTTTCTCCATGAACTTACGCACCCCAATATTCCCGACTCACTGGATACTCTCCTTTAGACCTTGCTCCCATAGGGCATCCCCGGAGCCTGCAAATGAGTCTTTGGCGCTGCCGCTGAGGCTCTAGCATTTATTTTTGATTCACCCGCCACTCCCCGACTTCGGTCCCAAGATCAAAGCCCCGGCGTTTCCCGTAGCTCCTCCCCGTCTTATACCGCAATTCTCCCTATGAATACCCACCGCCACTTTTTCCGCAATCTGGGCTCGTGCGTCGCGGTGGCTGACTTCTCATTCTTCGTCGACTCCACCAGCCTAGCGGCGGATGTGTGAGGAGCTCCCGTAGACACGTTCGGAGACAATTGTTAGTAGTGGATGGCAATACGCCAGAATTTTTCGGGAGTGGCAGCCTCGTTTGTCAACGAGATCGATGGGACTCCCGGATCGCCATAAAGGACCTCAATATCCTGCCAAGTTAGCAAATCGTCGCTGCTCTGAAAACGGAAGGTGCGGAAATCGGGTGCAGGAAACGTGAGCGTCGCACGCAGGTTGCCTAGAATTTCCGGACTCGGGCCGACGACCGAAGTGACCTTGAAGGCGGAGATCCGGTCAGTGGGACTGGTCCCCGCGAGATCCTCTAGGCCATTGCTTACTCCATCGAGATCGGCATCCGCCAGCGGATCGAGGCCGGCTTCGAGTTTAATCTGATCGATGAGGATGAACTCGGACGTGGAGAGAATGATATTCGTGGGTTGATAGAGTCGCATGCGTACGAACTGATCACCGTCCGCCACCGTTAGAGCGAGGCGGCTAAACGAGTGGTAGGCTGGTCCGGGATTGAGCGTGCCACTGTCGAAAACCCAGCCCGGGGTGGGGACGAGTCCGCCATCGTCCGCTGCAAAGTCAGCCGAGAAGAGGACACTCGCGCCGGAGGTTAGATGTATGTTATTGATTTCCCAATTAGGATTACTGCCGGCTGCGAACTCATCCCATCCGCCGAGAAACTGCACCTCACACGAGTCGCCTGGAGAAAGCCCGGGGATGTTCAGGATGCTCGTCACCATACCCCCATTGCTGTAGTTTGGAGAGTCGCCGTTGAAGGCTTCGGCATTGGCCAGCACATGATTGCCGGTTAGAACTCCGTCATAACCATTTTGGGTGAACACCGCACCCGCGATCGGAAAGAAAGCGCCGCCATTGACCGCCACTGCCACCGCACCTCCGTCCCAACGGGTCGCGCCTACATCATACTCGAAGCTGTAACGGTGGGTGAATGCCATTTGGACGGGTACGGCGTCAGGAACGATGAACGCTGGGATTGTGAGGCTCTCCGATGACGGACCGGTAGGATTGCCAGCCGCAGCCCAGCCAAGACGCGAACTGGGTGTCGGCACCCCGGGAGTTCCGGGCCCGAGTTTCACGAGGATCTGATCAATTCCCGTAGGATTTAGCGGATTTGACGGGTCGTTTCCATAAACGGCGGGCAACACACTGCCTCTGTCAGTCCATACCAAGCCATCGGGACTGCCCTCCACATGAATTCTGAGCGAATCATCAAATTCAAATCCTGTTGTGGTGTTGGTAAAGGTCCGGAGCAGCACTGCCGCCTTCACGCCCCGTACCGCCGGATCAAGGCGCACCGCCTCGGTGGTCATCATTGCATTGACGCCGGAGAATTGCAGCATTTTGGAGCCGGTGCCATTTGCCATAACATCTTGGATAACGACTCCATTCGAAGTGAATCCAAGTTCAGTGCTGAAATCGCGGCGCGAAAAGCTGCCAAGGCCCATGCCTCCCTCCTCGAAGCCGCTTCCATGTGAGGGAGTGGCGGCGGAAATGGTCAAGGGTGGTCCAGAGGGCGCTTCCGGAGCGGTCACGGAGATGGTGGTGAAGGCCGATGGGTCGGCAGCGTCGATAAACTTGATTTTCGCAACATTGACGGTCGCGCTATCCACCTGCGCCGGGTAGCGGAAAGAGTGGACCGCAGGAGCGTAGGAGCCGCTCACGGGACCATTAGTCGCCGGGTTGTCGCTGGTCCATGACACCGCAGTCGGCAGGTTGTTGGCGGTCACATTCACGTCAAACGTGAACGTGTCGTCGGCAAAGCCGGGGCCGTTTCCCTGACGTTGCAAGTTTGTGGCCGCAGAGGAGAGGAAGGGGAGCGGGGCGTCATCGGCCAGGAGTTGCAAAGCAAAGCAGATGTCGGAACTGGTGGTGTTGTTGCTCCGGACGGAGACGGCGAGGACGTGCGTGGATCCGGCATCGAGGTTATTAACAGGGGCGATGACGATGGAATCCGCCGCGATGCCGATGCCGGCCGCATTGAGGAAAAAGGACTGGATAACGGCCTCATTGTTGCCAGAGGCGCCCGACTCGTTTAATGTTGCCGTTGTATCGTTCGCAAAGCCCGCGGCACCCCAAGCTTCTGTGTCGTTCGCCTTGTTCACCCGGGCCACAAGGATGCCGTCGAGGTAAACAAGGGCTCCGTCATCTAGGCACATGCGAACCCTCGGGTTCGACCACGCATTAGCATTGGGAGGTAGCGTAAACGTAGTTCGGAAATAGGCGGCTCCGCGATTGCCGCTGGCGGGTTGGGTCAGAAATTGACCGAAACTCGAGAACTCAGCCCCTCCGGTCGCCATATAGTCTATCGTCTCATACCCCATGGGACCACTACCGGTGCCACGATCGAAGGTGGCAATGTCCCAGCTAAGGCCGGTGGCGGTATCGCCAAACGAAGCGCCTGTCTTAAACCAGTTGGTGTTCCACGTCGGATCGGCGGTCGCCGGGTCTGTACCCATTGGGTGGAAAAAGTTCCACGGAGCGTCGAACCCGACGATGGTTTGTTCTACAGCGGACAGACGTGACTGGGATAGCGTCAGCAGGAAAGGTAAACTGAGTAAAGAAATTCTTATCATGATAGTTGAGTAGTGAACGACTAGCGGATTCGGTGCCAGACAAATCTTCTAAAAGAAAATTCACACCATTCGGCGCCGCGGTGGATGTTTGGTGGCGGAGCATGGCTTCGTGCCGACGAACGGGCAGGCAGCGGACGAACTCAATGAGCGAAACATTCGGTTTTACCGCACCGCCGGGCTGGTGGAAATCAAGGGGCGCGGCACAGCGGACTGGCAGGATGGGCGCAAGTCAGGGGCCACAGGCACGCACTGGAACTGGATCCCGAATTTTCCCGATGGGCCGGACGGGCGCGCTGGCCACCCTCAATGAAATTAAACGCCTGCTCTCCCAACTCCCATGAATTCTCCTGCGCTCCCTTCATTCGTCCTCATCGCATGGCTGGAAAATAGCCACTTTACTCTCCCGTTCGAAGGACTGGAGGCCAGCTTCGACGTCCGGGGCGTTTGATCGTCCTTCCCGGGAAATCCAGTCGGCTCTTAACCTGCATGTGCACAAGATCATGCCGTGGTTGCCGTTGATGGATTTAGTTGCGATGATGTCCTTTGCGGGGCCGCAGCGTGCTGCAACTGAGCAGAGGGAAGTCAGGCCACTTCGGCGGTGGAAGGGGAGCCCTGCCGATCGCGAACTAATGAAGTCTGCAGCCAGCCCGATCACTAGGAAGGACCAATTTGAAAAGCCTTGAAAAGCCGGGCGCGCCAACGAAAAAATGACCGCACTGGATTTCGCTACGGAAGTCGTGTCGGCGGGCACGACGATAGTTAGCCTAATGACTTTTCGCGCGCGCAATTCTGCGAGTCACCGGCGCGGAGAGCACCGATAATTGCCCCGGTTTTCGCTATGACATCTCCACCCTGAGCGGGGAAGGCGTGAAAACCGTCAACGGCAAGGAACTCCCGCCGCCCAGTCCGTAAAGATCCGCACCTCTCTCCCTGTTCCTCATCCCGCCAATGATGCGGGAGCGGGTGGACAGAGTGGGCGGTTTAAAATAGTCCTCCGGCAGTTCCCGCAGATGCCACCATTTACGGTATTGATCCCGTCCTACTTTGTTTTAATTAGTCATCAGAAATGAGACTGCTGCCACTACTCGCCAAGCCTCTCCGGTCCGCTTTTGTTGCGATTACTTTCGCCACCCTGCCGGTCGGTGCCAAAACCATCTACGTCAGCCAGTCCAGCGGTGACGACAACGCCGCAGGCACTTCACCAGCGACTGCATGGAAGACGCTGGCCAAAACATCCATCGACTACCAACCGGGTGACAGTATCCTGCTCAAAAAGGGAGACACGTGGAACGAGGAACTCACTCCCAAAGGCAGCGGCACTGCACAGAATCCCATCCGCATCAGTTCCTATGGCGACGGGAAAAAGCCCGTCATTGACCGCGAGGACTTCAAACAGGACCGCGTCGGCATCCGCCTCGACGACAAAGGCGGCTACAAAATCCTTGGCATCGAATTCGCCCGCTGCATGACCGGCATCTATGCCGAGTATGCGAAAGGTGCACCGACGCAAAAATACCTCTGGATTGAGGACTGCTACTTCCACGACTCGCTGCTCTACGGGCGCTACGAGGACTACCCGAAGCGAAAAATCGGCCTCGGCGTCTGTCTGTTTTCGTGGGAGACCGGCAATCGGATCGTCATGGAGGACATCATGGTGAAGAACTGCGTCTTCCGCCGGCTCGCCTCGGGCTTCTGGACGAACAGCCCCGACAACTTTAACAAGAACGCCTCGTTCGTTTACAACTTCGCCAATCTCCATTTCGACAGTTGCCTGTTCGAGGAGGGTTACCAGTGGCAACTCGGTATCCGGGGCGTGGACCGCGGCAGTGTGAAGAACTGTGTCACCCATGACATCGGCCGCGGCTTCATGGCGTTCAACGGCGTGGCTGGCGCCATGTTTTTCCGCTGCAAAGACTGGGTCTTCGAGGACAGCGAATGGGGCTTTGTGGATATCGGCCTCGGCAGCGGCGACGGCCAGGCGTTCGATTTCGAGGGCAACTGTGACAACATGACGATGCGAAACTGTAACTTCCATGACACCGACGGACCCGGATTCCTGCTTTGCTGTTACGCTTCAGATGGCAACCCTAACAAGGGCATCCTTATGGAGAACTGTGTCATCAACGGCAAATCAAAACGCCCGCTCCGACCCCGTGTCCGCGCTGCCATCCTCAACACCACCGACTGGACGGAAGCCTCTTGGAAGGACTGCCGTTTTTACCTCTCGCCTGGCGAGGTCCTAATGGCAGTCATGGACCCGGAGAAGGACAAGAAATCCACTTTCACCAACTGCTTTGTGCAGGATCTCACCGCCGCCGCGAGGTCCATGAAACACACGGCCAAAGGAACCAGTGTCCCGGCCAGCGCCACGGAGGGCCAGTCGTTCGTGCTCGACTTCGGGCGCCCGGTCGCGATCAATGAGTTCAAGCTCAAGGAAGACGTGGTATCGGAGATCTCCCGTTACATCATCGAGTATTGGGACAACAAAAAGGCCGACTGGGTGAGTTGCTTTAACGGTCTTGGCATCGGCGCAGAATTCATCGCCGCCATCGTGCCCCGCACAACTTCCAAAGTGCGCCTTAGCGTCCTCGCCAATAGCAAGGAGAAGGCCATAATCACTGCCTTCGAGGCCTACAATGACCCTTCCGGCGAGCCCCTAGACGTTGCGAAGGGAACCGCGACTCCGAATCGCGTGGGGAAGTGACCTTGCAGTCAGGCAGGGAATGAGAGTGGCGTGTCGATCAGATCACGCTGGCTTTCGGTTCGGCCTTCTTTGCTTCTTCTTCGCAGGCTTTGAGGTCTTTGATTCAGAAATAGTCCGGGTGCCCCGACCCGCGGTAGGCGATCAGTTACGGTGTCCAACTGCGTTCCCGCCGCCGTGCTACCACGTTGTTCCTAACCTTCGGAAACTCCTTGCTCAAGTCATCGGCGATGTCCTTTTTCTGCTCATAAACTTCCATGACGGGCTTTTCGTGCAAAAGGACGACATCCACGTTGAACTCAGCCTTTGTCTACGCGGATGTCAGGGCTCCTGCGATAAGCTGATTTTTCCCGCCAACTTATCAAGATCCCGAACCACCCAGGAAACAAGCAAAAGACGATCTTTCACCTAATTGAGGAGAGCGGCGGGAAAATTAGTCGTGCGGCGGTAGGCGCCGGCGGCGAATTCTCCGGCTGCGTCTGCTCCTCCATGGGCCGCCTCAGCATGCCGCATTCCCTGCAACCATGGGACATTTTCTGGGGCAGTCGCTGAAGCCACAACGTCGGCGCCTTCAAAGTCTCCGACATGCCCTCGCTTCTGCGCGCCGCAGCGTTCGCGTGCGGCGTTCCTGACGCAAGCTGCTGTCCCGCCATTGGGCAGTGATGCCATAGCTGCTGCCTCAGCATTACGTTGACGCGTCACAAAAAGGCGTTGTCATGGCATTGATTGCTGAGGAGTAGTATTGATGAAGTTTCCATTTTCCGCGAGCGCCATCACAAGGGTAGTTCTTTGTCTCGCCTGTGGGGGTATCGGTTGGGCAATCGGCTTTGGAATGAAGGAGACCGCGGCCTCTGCATCGGGGCTTGCTGTCGGTCGCGCACCGGCTTCGGGGTCTGCGATCGTTCGTTCCGCAACGGGGTCGCTAGCTTTACTTGCACAATCGCTCCGAGCTAAGTCCGAAATGAAGCGCCAGCATGACTTCTACGACGCCGTCAGTGGCATGAACGCGGCGGAAGTGACTGCGGCCATTGGAGAAACCTCCCTCCTTTCGGCACGGGACCGCGATTCTTTGCTGCCCATCCTCGTCTCGCGCTGGGCGGAACTCGACCCTGCCGCCGCTGCGGCCTACGCGCTGGCATTGCCGGACCTCATCACCCGCGGTGCTGCCGCTAGGGCGGCCATGAGCACATGGGCGGCGAACGATCCGGACGGAGCAAGGCAGTGGATTGGGCAATTGCCACGCGGCAAAATCCAAGAGCATGCCATTTGGGGACTGGCCAACGGCATGTCGAAGAGCGACCCCGATGCGGCCCGCCGCTACATTCTGTCGCTCCCGCGTGAAGCCGTGTCCGACAATACGTTTCTGGTCGTTTTCAATGAACTCGTTAGCAAAGACCCTGCCGCGGCCGCCGCGCAGGCCCTCGCGCTCGTCCACTCCAGGGACCGGGACCGTGCGCTGCGCCCGGTGGCCGAGCGCTGGGCACTGACTGATCCGCAGGCCTGCATGACATGGGCTCAATCCATTGTCGATCCCTCAGCCCGCAGCACTGCCGTGGGTTCCACTCTAACCACGTGGGCCTCCAGCGACGCCACCGGCGTTAAGGCATGGCTGGGCAGCCTTCCTGCCGGCGAGCAGAAGAACAGCGCTATCGCCACCGTCATGGACGCCATAGGCTCCCGTGACCTCGTATCCGCCGGCGAACTCATCGGCCAAATGTCCACCGGTGCCCTCAAGAACACGACCATGCGCGACTATGCCGCGCAGTTGGCTAAGTCAGACCCCGGGGCGGGAGCCGGCTATGCCATCGCCATGCCGCCCGGGGAAGCCAGGAATCAGGCGATCGCGAATGCCGCCGCCACATGGGCCCGCGAGGATCCTGCCAAAGCCCTCACATGGGCCAGGAGTCTGCCGCCGGGCGATGCGCAGCGCAGTTCCCTCAATGAAGTCGGCTGGATGTGGGCGCAGCAGGACGCGCCCGCCGCGGCCGCATTCGCCCTGACGCTTGGCAAGGATGCGGAAGCCGGACTGCTCCCGCAGATTGCGCAGCACTGGGCCGGCAGGGATGCCGCTGCCGCCATCTCATGGGGCCGGCAACTGCCCGATGGTGCCGCCCGTGACCAGTTTCTCGCCAGCGCCGTCGGCCGCATGGCCCAGCAGGATCCGAAAGCCGCCGCCGCGCAGTTGCCTCAACTGCCACTGGCGCAACAGGAAGCCGCCGCCGGCCAAATCGCCCGCTCGCTGGCCCGCTCCAGCCCGGAAGAAGCCGCCCGCTGGGCCGCGCAGCTTCCGGAGGACAGCAACGTCCGCGGCCATGCCTACGGACAAGTCCTTGCCGACTGGGTCGAAGGCGACCCCTTCAGCGCCAGCGAATGGCTACAGCAGCTCCCGCCCGGTCAATCCCGCGACGCCGCCGTGGGCACCTTCGCCACCCGCCTGCGCGATACCGACCCCGACCGGGCCGCCTCATGGGCCGCCAGCATTGCCAACGAAGGCCAGCGCAGCGCCAGCCTCGACAGCGTGGTCAGTCACTGGCTCAAAACCGACCTCGCCGCCGCGCAGCGCTGGGTCGCCTCCAATCCCGTCATTAACGACGAAGCGAGGACGCGCTATCTCGGGCAGCCCTGACTTCATGGCTCGGTGAGCCTTGGGCATAAGCGCAGAGCACCTTCGGGAAATGAAGGAGCAAGCTACCCGTGAAGGAGCAAGTTACCAGTTACCGGAGCAAGTTACCCGGGAACCTATACACTGCGTCGATTGCTTTGGATCCCTATGGCCAGGAACTGGGTCAACGGGGCAAGGCTGGCTGGACGAGAGCAGCGGAGTTGTTGCGGGGGGCGAAAAGTTCTTTGCGCCCGTCGGAATTGAGATCGATGAGGGCCAGGCCCCGCACGTCGCCGGGAAGGAGGACGCCGCTCTCGGCGGGATCGAGGGGGACAAATCGGCCCGTTCCGTCCCCGCGCAGAAGCACGCCAATGCTCCCGTCGTAGGGACCGGTCTCCCACTGCGGCTGGTGAAAATTTCCCGCCAGCGCGAGGTCGAGATGGCCGTCGGCATCGAAGTCCTCCCAGACCATCCCGAAAATGGGAGAGAGCTGGGCGAGGCGCGGGAGGGCGCGAAATTCGAATTTCCCGCTCCCGTCGTTGATCAGGATTCCGGAGGCGAGTTCATGGCATTCGAAACGGCTGGGATCGTCGGTGATCTTCAGCCCGTATATTTCGTGAAGCGGGGCCCCCGCGAATTTGTGGTAGGTTTTGAACTTCTCCGCGAGCGCGGGCATGGCGGCACTCGAACAGCTCCGGCCGCGAATGGGAAAGAGGACGCCGTTCTCGTATTCTGCTTCCACGATGTGGCGCTTTCCGTCTCCAAGGTAGTCGCCGTAGAAGAGAAGGGCCGGAGATTCCGCCGAGGCGTGGTACTTCGTATTCAGTCCGAAGTTTGCCACCGCGAAGTCCATGTCTCCGTCGCGGTCGAGGTCCGCGGCGGCGATCCCGTTCCACCAACCGTGTCGTTCGGATAAACCCGCCTCCCTGGTGGTCTCGCGCAGGGTGCCCTCCCGATTGGAAAACACGCGGACCGGCCCCCACTCGACCGAGACGAGGAGATCCTTCCAATCATCCCCGTCGATGTCCGCCCAAACCGCACCGGTGACGAGCCCGGCCTTCTCAACTCCCGGTGCCCGTTCCACTGGCGCCGCCACGAAACGCACCTCGCCCTTCGCGGATTCGTTGAGGAGCAGGCGGCTGGTGGGGGAGGCCGGATACTCGCCCGGAATGACGCGGCTTCCCACGAGGAGATCGAGGTCGCCATCTTTGTCGAAGTCCGCGGAAACCGCGCAAGATCCGCTGTCCTTGAAATCGGGGAGCGCACTGTCCGGGGCCGCAGCAAAGGTCCCGTCCCCCTTGTTCAGGTAGATGCAGTCGCGAAGCTGGGGAGCGTCGCGCGGGTATTCGTAACTTCCGCACACCACGTAGAGATCGAGGTCCCTGTCGCCATCCACATCAAAGAAGTGAGCGGCCACTTCCTCGCGATCGGCGTTCGCCTCGAGGTCGGGGCAGGACACCGGAACGAGGTTTCCCTTTCCATCGCTGCGCAGGATCTGACCCGCGGTTCCCCGCCCTTGTCCGAAGAAGAGATCATCGTCGCCGTCGCCATCGATGTCGCCCACCGCTAGGGCGGGTCCCTGCTGCGAGAGCTTGTGAGGCAGCAGCGGTTGCTTGAAGAAGTCGTCAAAGAGCCGTTCGTGGTGGGTGATCCCGGCGAGGAGTTGGGGCGGACCATAAAGCGGAGAGGACTGCGGAGCGGAGGGCTTGCCGGATAAAGTGCCTGTCCCCCGTTCGATCACGTGCCGGTGGTTCGCCGCGAGACCGATGATCAGCTCCCACTGGCCGTCGGGCCAGCGAATGCGCACCTCGTCGATGGTTTCGTCCGGCCCCAGCCCAAAGACGAGGTCCGCCGGGCTCGTGGTCAGATAACCACCGGCCGTCCTGACCGTGCCGATCTGTTTTCCGGAGGATGAGCGCAGTTCAACCGAGGCGCCGAGTGCCGCGCGATTGGCACCGGGTTGCCGCAGGGCAATAACGACGCGGGCGTTTTCACGGGTCGAGTGATTCAGGAAGATGGATGCGGGCTCCTCCATGTTGGCGACCACCAGATCGAGATCCCCGTCGCCATCGAGATCGCCACAGGCCACGGCGTGGCTCACGCCTTCATGATCGAGGCCCCAGGCGGCTCCGTTCTCCTCGAACTTCAGGCCGCCCAGATTGCGGAAGGTCCGGTTGCGCTCGGGCTGCGGGGGAGTCGATTTCCAGAAATCCCACGCGTTCTTGCCGATCAGATCGGCTTGATTGATGGGGCGGTCGGCGTGATTGAAGGAACGGATCGCGCCGTTGGCGACAAAGACATCGGTGCGGCCGTCGAGATCGAGATCGGCGAGCTTGGCGGCCCAGGACCAGTCGGTCTTGGCGAGCCCGGTGAGGAAGGCCGCTTCCCGGAATTGCGCGGTGCCGGTATGGAGAAAAACGCAATTGCGCATTAGCTGGGTGGGGGAGACCCGCTCGAGGACGGAACGTTGCAGCCCCATGGGACCCATCCCGACCTTCTCTTTGTAGTGGGTGGTGAAGGCCATATCGACTGTGAGAAGATCATTGCGGCCATCACCGTCGAGGTCGCCGAAATCGGATCCCATGGTGAACCAGCTGGTGTGGGGCAGGGCGCTGGGGGCGATGTTGAGAAAGTTTCCGTCGCCCTGGTTGCGGTAGAGATAGTCCGGGTCGGTGTAGTCGTTCCCCACGAAGAGATCCAGCCAGCCATCGTCGTCCGCGTCCCACCACTGCACACTGAGGCCGAATCCCCGGTGCGTGATCCCCGCGGATTCACCCACCGATTGGAATTTCGGGAAGCCCGGGGCGCCCTGGCTCTCGTTGCGCATGAGTAAGTCCGGACAGCCGGCATCATCCACATCGAATTTTCCCGGCGATTTCTCGGTGATGGCATAATACTTTTCGAAGCCCGGCAGGATCTGATACTTTCCGTTCGCCGATTGCTCGTAGGGAGGTTGGGCCGGACGTCCGCCCTCCCGGATCAGCTGGTTGGTGAGGACGTAGAGATCGAGATCGCCGTCGCGATCGTAGTCCGCGAACGCCGGTTGCAGGCAGGCGCTGACGAGGGCGAGACCGGCCTCGGCGGCGCGCTCCTCGAAACGGGCCGCGCCGTCGTTCACGAAGAGGTGGTTCGGGCTGTCGTAATTGCAGACATAGATGTCGAGGTCGCCGTCGCCCTCGATATCGACGAGCGCGACCCCCGCGCCCCAGGCCTCGCCGCCCCCGACCCCGGCCGCCGCGGTCTCTTCCCGGAAGGTGAGAGCGGATTCGTTCTGAAGGTAGAGAGCGTTCTTCACGGGCCCGCCGGTGAAGAAGAGATCGATCCTGCCGTCTCCGTTGAAGTCACCCATGGCGGTGGAGCCCGAAGCGAATCCACTGTGATAGATCCGTTCGAGGGGATGACCCTCCACGATCGGATTGACAAAACTCACTCCGGACCCGGCGGGATCGAGCGCGGTGAAGAGGGTTTTCCCCTCCCCGGCCGCGCCGCTTGCAAAGAG
>CAMAUV010000079.1 GCA_945861415.1 Akkermansia muciniphila
TGTTCTTGCCTCAGGTGACTCGCGTCACATTCACGCAGCAGGAGGATGATTTCTTCGGGCTTATCTCTTTTTTGTCGGTTCATTTTTGTAGGATTTGGTTGTAACAAATCCTCTCCCTCAACATGGACCACTTTTTCTGACGGCGGCCAAGGTGGAGTCACCTTCACATTCGAGCCCGGAACCATTGTAAATGGAACCGGCACCGTCGGCACCAATGCCAACAGGATCTACGTTGCCGCCAGCCGCAACGCCTTCAAGACCCGCACCGTTGCACCCAAAGGCGGCCAGAGCCTGAACGTGACCGGCGGTTTTCAGGGTCACCTTTCCAATCTCGGAGAGACACTCAATCTGCTCGACGACACCGGCACCCAGCGCGCCACCACCAGCTACACGGGCAGCCCCACCCCGCATCAACACTATCTGGCCATCACCGAGATTATGTATAACCCCGGTGGCGATGGCCTCGCCGAGTTCATCGAACTGAGGAACATCAGCACCACCGAGGCGCTGGGTATGGCCAACGTGCACTTCAACGCCGATGTGGAGTTCAACTTCACTGGGAGCCCCATCATCAGCCTCGCCCCGGGCGCACGCTGCATTATCGTGCGCGATCTCGCTGCCTTCCGGGCGGTGCATGGCGATGCGGTGCCCGTGGCCGGTGTGTTCGCCGGTACCACTGCGCTGGCCAATGGGGGCGAGGGGCTCAAGCTGGAAGACCCACAGGGCAATACCGTGAAGGAATTCGCCTACGACGACATCGCCCCATGGCCCCCTGCAGATGGTAATGGAGCCAGCCTTGTGCTGATGCGCCCGGAGACAAACCCCGACCCTGCTCTCCCCAAAAACTGGCGCGCCAGCATCAGCCCTGGCGGTAATCCCGCCGCCGATGACGCACGCCGCTTCACCGGCGTTCACGGTGCGGATGATGACCACGACGGTTTGTCTGCGCTGGTGGAGTATGGGCTGGGCACCAGTGACGGCACACCAAGTGGACTGGGCTTGCATCCGGTCAGAGGCATGGATGCCGGCCAGCCATTCATAGAGATCACCGTCACCCGCCAGACAAATGCAGACGATGCCACTTTCGCCGTGCAGTCCACCTCAGACCTGAACACATGGAGCGGCAACGGATGGACGCTGCGCACCTCCGTGCCTGGAAGCGATGGTGCTGTCACCGAGACATGGCGCCGGAACACCGTCTCCGGCGATGGACGAGTCTTCGTCCGCTGCCACTTCACGGGCTTGTAGCAGGCCGCGCTTGGCTTGGTTTCAGGGAACTATCTGTTCTCCGCGGAGGGCCGGAGGAGCATCCGCTTTAGAGTAGATTGGATCCTGCAGGAGGGGAGGGGGATATCTTCCCCTAGGATTTGCTTGATGGCGGAACTTCACTAGTCTATTATGTCTAAGTTTAATCCTTGAAGATTCGCTTCAAAATGAATACACCCCACTCCCGCCGACAGTTTCTGAAAAATGCAGGTGTCGTCATCACCCTGCCAGTGATGGAATCCCTTCTCCCGCGAGCCGTGGCAAAAGACGCGGCGAAGAAGACAAAGCGGTTCGTTTGTCTCTCAAACAACTACGGGGTTTATCCGCAGGCGTTTTTTCCGGCGAAGGGTGGGCGCGACTACGAAATGCCGCCTACGCTCAAGGCGCTGGAGCGGTATCGGGCGGACTTCTCCGTTTTTTCCAATCTCGACCACGGCCTGCAGGGCGGACATGCCTGCGTGCCGTCGCTGCTCAGTGGCGTGATGCCGGTGGTGGCGCCAAGTTTCCCGGAGATGAACATGAGCGTCGACCAGAAGCTCGCAGAGCATATCGGGGCGGCCACGCGTTATCCATCAATGGCGCTGCAGGTGAATGATGCGAATCTCATCAGCTTCACGCGGACGGGCGTGCAGGTACCGGCGATGGATTTGCGGGCGATGTATCGGGCGCTGTTTATTGACGCAGATGCGAAGAATAGGGAGGCAGTGCGGGAGCGGTTTGCGAGGCACGGGAGCATTCTAGACGTGGTGATGGATGAAGCGAAGGCCGTGGAAAAATCGCTGGGCCGCGAGGACAAAGCAAAGTTCGGTGAGTACCTGGAAGCGGTGCGGGGCCTAGAGCGGAAAATCGTACAGGACGAGCCATGGATTGACCGCGCAAAGCCGAAAGCTGCGGTGACCGAACCGCCGCAGGGCAAGGGCACTGAGGAGGACTTGAAGGCCATGATAGAACTCATCGCCCTGGCCATGCAGACGGATTCCTCCCGCGTGTTCACGCTTACGAGTGGTTTTGTTAATGGAGATTTCGGCAAAAGCGGCGGCTACCACGGCTTTTCCCATCATGGCGAACGCGACGCTGAGGTCACGGCGCTCAAGGCTATCGAAGGTTATCAGGTCGCCATGATGGCGCATCTCATTGAATTGCTCAAAGCCCAGACCGACCCGCTCAACGGCGGCACGCTGTTCGACCACACCACCATTCTCTATGGCTGCGGCATGGCCACGGGCCAGCACACGACAAGGAATCTGCCCATCCTGCTCGCAGGAGGCGGATTCAAGCTGGGCGAGCATCGGGTGTTGCCGGAAGGCAAGACGGAGCGGCTACCGGCTGCGAATCTGATGCTGAGCGTATTGCAGAGCTTTGGCGTGGAGACAGACCGATTTGGGACGAGTACGGGAACTCTTCGCGGACTGGAATGGAAGGCATGAGCAACGCGCTTTATCTTTTCGTTGCTGGATCGCTATTTGGCCCGCTCACGGCAGGACTAGTGGCTGCCGATGAAGCCGGGACGCTGACGCCATTCCTCAAGCAGCACTGCATGGAATGCCACGGTGCGGAGAAACAGAAAGGCGACCTGCGCCTCGATACGCTCAAACCTGGGGACATTGCGACATGGCAGAAGATTCTGGATCAGCTCGCCGCCGGCGAAATGCCGCCTCCGAAGCAACCGCAGCCCGAAATTGCGAAGAAGGCCAGTGTCATTGCACTTCTGAATACGAAACTCACAGCAGCCTACGCCCAACAACCTGCCGTGGCCGCCAAGCCCATCATTCGGCGGCTCAATCGCATAGAGTTCCGCACCACCCTGCGCGACCTGCTTTATCTGGAACAGCCACTTTTCCGAAACCTCGGCATTCCCAAGCCCGAAGATGCCAACGGCGACGGCAGCGTCTCGCGGCACAGCGACGACCCCATCCGCGAATTTCCGCCCGATGAGTTGGAGCATGGCTTCGACAACATCGGCAGTCGGCTCGTGATGTCGGATTTTTTGTTGAAGCTCCTCATCGGTGCGGCGGAGGAATGCCTGACCCTAGCCACAGTGCCTGGCGAAATGCCGAAGGTGGAGACGCGTCGGTTTGCCGGGCACATCCGGACCGACGGGCCGGCCGGAGTCGAGGGGCTGTCCCGGCAATTCAACAAAGACTACGACGTGCTGATGGAACCCTACCGCGAGCCGGGAGGTGCATCGAATGTCGGACGCATCGCGCCTTCGAAGATTGCAAGCACCGGCGTCGGCGTGTCTGGGAAATACCGCATCACGGTCGAGGCCTCGGCGCACAACCAGCGGCATCCGTGGGGCGAACTCATCCGCAGCCCGCAGGACGAGCCAAAGCTGCTCGGCCTGCACCTCATCGACTCCGGCCGCGGTGCGTTCAATGAAGGCAATCCCAATACGGAAATGCTCACGCAGTGGCAGCTGCCGGACGATGGGCAAAGGCACGCCTATTCCGTGGAGACATGGATTGATGCTAAGTGGCTTCCATGGATTGGCTGGGAGAATGCGCCCCACGAGCGGAGCCTGAGCGCGGAGAAGCTCGTTGAAAAATTCTTCCCCGCCGACTATCGCCCTGAGCCGGAAGGCAAAGCTCCCGAAAAGGAAAAGCAGCAGCATCGAGAAGACATGGCCCGGGCGCTTTTCACCGCGGGTTATGCCGGGCCGCACATCCGCATCTACAGTCTCACCATTGAGCCCATTTTCGATACTTGGCCGCCGCGCAGCCACACGTTTCTTTACGGTAAAACAGGACAGGAATCAGTGGCGGAGATGATTCAAAATTTCGCGCAACGGGCGTGGCGTCGACCGGTAAAAGCCGGCGAGACGGCACGCTACGTCGCCCTCGGAGAGGAGCGGCAGAAAGCCGGAGCCTCCCGCGAGGAAGCTCTCCGCGTGGCCTACACCGCAATGCTGTCGTCGCCGAATTTCTATTACCTGCGAGACACAGAAGGCGTGGCGCAGTTCAACTACGCAGCACGGCTTAGCTATTTCCTCTGGTCGTCCATGCCGGATGAAGAACTGCTCGCCCTCGCGGCCGCCGGTAAACTCGCCGACACGGACACGCGCCATGCGCAAATCGAGCGGATGCTCAATCATCGCAACGCAGCATCGTTCATACGCCGCTTTACGGAAGCCTGGCTTCGACTCGACAAACTCGGCTCAATGCCGCCGCCCGGTGGATTCTATTTCCACCGGCAGATGGAAAGCCAGATGCGCAAGCAGACTGATGCCTATTTCGCCGACCTCGTCCGCTACAACGGCCCGGTGCGGGACATCATGGAGAGCGACTACACTTTCCTTAATGAACGCACGGCAAAGTGGATTTATCATCGCGACGACGTGTGGGGCGATGCCTTCCGAAAAGTTCCCGCAAAACCTCCTCACGGCGGCGGCATGTTGACGATGCCGGGCGTGATGACTGCGACCGCCAATGGCGTGGACACATCGCCCATCATGCGGGGCTTCTGGATGCTGGAGAGTGTGCTCGGCACCCCGCCCAAGCCCCCGCCGCCGAATATCGAGCCGCTTTCGCCCGACCTTCGCGGTGCCCGCACCATCCGCGAGCAGCTTGAAGCCCACCGCTCGCAGGAGTCGTGCATGGGCTGCCACCGCAAGATAGACCCGTTCGGTTTTGCCTTCGAAAACTTCGATGAGCTCGGCCTTTGGCGCACGCATTACAAGGACGGCGGCAAGGCGCTGAAAATAGACCCTTCCTCCACGCTGGCTGACGGCCGTAGCGTCAAGGACGTGGCAGAAATGAAACGCTTGATGATGGAAAAGGATGAGCAGATCGCCCGCAGTCTCGTGGAGAAGATGCTAACCTACGCCAGCGGACGAGTGCTGACACCACAGGATCGCGGGGAGGTCGAACGCATCGTCGGTGAACTAAGCAAGAATCAATACCGTGTCCGCGATCTCATTCACCATGTCGCAGGTAGCCGAATATTTCTGAACCTATGAAGCAGGCCGCGTGAATTGGCAGAGCAATGGATGCTCGCTGCCGCATCATTCTTCCAGTGATGCCTAGGGCAGGAGGCGCACCTAGATCTGCAACCATAAGCTGTCGGCTGCTTTGGCCATTCGAGTAGCCCTCGCCAAAGCAGGAAGCAGAGGAGGAGTTCCGCCCTGCGGGTAAGGCGCCTATCAACCGGCTACCACACCAGTCCAACAAGCACGGCCGCAGCCAGTAGCCACATCAGCAGGACAATAAGGAGAGAAAACTTCCGGCGCATCAGTGTGTTTATTTATCTTGAATCTCAGAGAGGCGAAACGCTAAGCTGCTGATCGCGCCCCATCGTCCGGCGGTTGTGCGATCCATTCCTGTGGACTGGAATTGCACGTTTACACTGCCGGAGGACGTGCTCCCTTCGCCGACCTGACCCATACCGCTTCTCTTGAAACGCCTGTCGCTTCATCTTCTGTCTGTTTTCATGGTGTCCTGCACCACGCCTTCTGCTCCCGTGGTGCAGCAGTCGGTGCCGACCTTGCCTCGGGTCCATATCAACCACGCGGTGGCTGGGCAGAGGGCATCGAAGCAGGGAGCGGTGAGGGTGGACATTTCGCTGGTTAGCAGCACAGCGCAGCTGCTGGCGCCGGGGGTGTGCTGCTTGCGGAAATGGATGTGTCGCCGGGCCTGCCGGGGCGTGAGACGCCGGTCGGGAGATTCCGCGTCACGGAAAAGATGCCGATGAAGCTCTCCAACCTTTACGGTCAATATGTGATGAAAGACACGCGGGAGGTGGTGGTCGTCCGGCCATGGGAGCACAAGGGGCCCAAGCCGGATGGCACTGTGTATCAGGGTATCGCGATGCCTTTCTGGATGAGGCTCACCGGCGACGGCGTGGGCATGCACGTGGGTGGTTTTTCACGCGAGCGGCCCAGCAGTTATGGGTGCATCCGCTGCCCGGAGGAGGGGCAGCAGTTCTTTTATAATCACTGTCGCGTGGGCACCCCGGTGGCGGTGCACAACGGTCCGCATCCTGTGCCTTCCGCGCTGGAAAGCCCGGAGGCTCCGGTTCCCGTCCCGGCGTTTTAGTTAGGGCTCAGGCAGAGCGGTGCCTTCGGCTTTTCTTCACTTTGATTCGGAGTTAGACAACGGCTCACGTCGCCTCATCATCGCCGCGGCGGTCATAGCGGTCTCTTGCTGGTCGTTCCTTGGCGGGACCAAGAATAAGGTTCCGGCCCATGAAGGGCTTGCCGTGGAGTTCCGTCACTGCCCGCCGGGCGTCGTTCACACTCATGAACTGCACAAAGCCGAACCCCTTTGAGCGGTGGGTTATGGAGTTGTAAATAATCTCCACATTGCTCACTTTGCCGATGCCGCTAAATAGTCCGGAGAGGTCGCTCTCCGCGGTATCGTAGGAAAGATTGCCAATGTGGAGGCGCTCTCCGGTAATGGAGGCGGGGTCCACAGTCGGCGGGGGAGAAGGCTGACGTGGCTGCCGGCGCGGGTGGTCCTCGCGGGGCGGACGGGGACCCCGGTCTTTGTTGCGGTCCTGACGCGGCGGGTGATCGCCGTTCTTTGCTCCGGACTTCTTATCTTGGGGGCGGGCCGGGGCTTTTGCTCCGGGCGATCCCAGCAGACCGAAGCTTAAAATGCGCAGCAACTTCCGACCCAGCGAGGGTTTGGAGACCGTAGTGGGGCGCGGTGAAGGTTTTGTGTCCCGCTCATCCTCGCGGAAGCGTGAGCGGTGAGGCAAGCGAAACTCCTCACCATGGTTCTCCCACATTTCATCGCGCTGCGCGGGACGGTTCCGGTTGTTGTTGTTGCGATTGCCGCCGCGGCGACGATCGTGTGATGTTCTGCGGTTCTTGCCGGGTGAGTCTGACATGAATGGGTTGAGTCGGGAAGTAGGCGGGGACGGAAGGGAAAGTTAAGTCTCTCATGGATTTCCTCTGCGGTCAATTCTGGATTCACCCGCTTCCGAGGGCAGCAGGGCTACCTGCCTCCGCCAACCATCGGTCCGAATGCCTTAGTTGATTTGAGGGTGCAAAAAGCGCCCAATTTTCGGTTAAAAAGTTATATAAGATATGGAAAATATAATCAGATGCCACCCAACCGACCAAACAGACATGCATCCACCTTACGGCCCAGCGCATCCATTGCCGCCCAATGCTCATCCGTGCAGGGAAAGGTCACGCGCGGTGATTCCTTGATCCGCTGCACAGACATCTTGAACTCGAACTCCACCTCTGCCTTCTCCACCGCACCGGAAATGGGGGCCGCGCTCTGTGGGTCGGGCGTCGCCGCCAAGGGGATGTGCCCCTCGCCCGCCAGCAGACCGGATGTGGGGTCCAGCCCCACCCAGCCCGCGCCCGGCAGATACACCTCGCACCATGCATGCAGGTCAGTGAAATCCACCTCCGCGCCGGATGGTCCATTCAGCGACTTCACATCCGGCTTCAACTGAATGAGATAGCCGCTTACAAACCTCGCCGCATAGCCCGTGTGCCGCAGCACCTGACACATCAGCCACGCGCTGTCCCGACACGAGCCACTTCCCAGCGTCAGCGTTTCCTCCGGCGTCTGCACGCCAGGCTCCAGCCGCACCAGATACCGGATGTTCGCTCAAAGCACCTGATTCAGTCACACCAGAAAGTCGATCGTCCGCAGCGCCTTGCCCTCAGCGATCTTCGCCTTCGCATCCGACACCATTGCTGCCAGTGGAGGCGACAGCTCGCAGCAGCGCTGGAAGGGTTCCAGTTCATGCGCCAGCGCGGGATCATATTGAAAGGATACGTGCTCCGCGTCGGGTTCGAGAAAGAAGTTGAACGGATTGTAGACCGCCATCTCCGCAACCAGATCCACCTCCACTCGGAATTCCCGTGCCTTCTCCGCTACAACCAGCCGCGCCAGAAAGTTCGACTGCGGATCCTGCTGCCAGTTCAGGAAGTGATCCTCCGGCAGGATGCGGAGCGAATAGCTTAAAGATCTTTGTGCGTCAATGCGGAGCCGGTCGCAGCCGGATGACCTGAGGACCGAGTTTGACTGTGCGTTCGTATTTATAAGAAGTGACGTGGTGAAGTGCGACGTGAATGGACATGGGGAAGCAACCCTGAAGCAAGGCGCAGACTTTTACTGGAGAAAGCACAGGCCGTGCTAGGAAGCGTCAGCACCCGGCTAAGGGCCTTCGTGACAAGGCAAAACCGCCCCCATGCCATCCCTGAGCCGCGCGCCCCGAGGCGAGGCCCAATTCCATGGTGTGCCCGCCGGTCCTCACAACGATGACCGGCAGGGCCCCGCAAAGCCAGAAAGCGAGGCGGTTGTGCAGTCCAAGACGATAGAAGATGTGGCGCACATCGAAGAGCAGATGCGGCGTGTCCTAGATGATGGGCCCGAGCGCGAGCAGCCAAAAGGGAGCGATCAGTGTGTCGGCCATTGAAGTGCCCGGCACAGCAGCGGCACTACCGTCGGGCGCGCAGTTGACGGCAGATTTTTTTCTGTAGGACGATGGCGGCATCCATGTGCAAAGATTGGAGCTTGAAGGCGGGGCGGTAAGGAAGTATATCTGGGCTAGTTATGAAAGCCTCACGTTTCCTCTCCCCGCTGCTCTGCATGTCCTTTGTGGACGACGTTGCTCCCATGGGATGCCACGGTGGCGGTAAGTGCCCACAGCCCTCTCCGAAATTCATTGTAGTTACTGCACCCGCGGCTGTGCTGCCTTCCTGATAAATTGCCATGGCCCGGTCCTCCTCACGCCACTGGGAAAGCGCTACCGCCGGAGCCGCCGTTTCCTTTCGGCTGCCCACCACTGCGTGGGACATGCGCTGGTGGATTCTCGCCGCCGTGGGCACTTCTGTGGCGGTGAATGGAGGACTGTTTTATATGATGAACCGTTATCAGCTCCAGGGGGCGGATCGCGCCAAAACTGAGCTGAGCACGGGCGTTTTCGAAGTCGAGCAAATCACTATCCCGGAGCAGGTCTTGCGGGACATGAAGTCCACGGATCTGCCGGACATCACGCAAAAGACTAACAACGACCCGGTCAAGGAACTACCGGACATTTCTGAAATTGCCGCCGAATTGCGCGATAAGGCGGTAGTGCTCACACCCTCCATCAAGGACATGGCGGTAAACGTCACTCTCAGCAACCCCGCGCCGGGCGCGGCTGGAAATCTGGTGAGTGATTTCGGTGAAAAATCTGCTGTCGACGTCGATGCCTCGTTTTTGCTCAGCCAGTCGACCACGCTGCAGTCTAATATCAAACCCGATGCTGACCAGGCGCTCATTGACGCAAGCGCATTGGACGCTGATGCCGGAAAGCTCTCGGACGCTCTCAAGGCTACGAAGAATAGCGACGGCGGCAATAGCGGTCTCGATGGTTTCACCAATTTGGACGACCTCGTCAACTATCAGGGACCCATCACTGGCGACTTCAAGACCATGCTGCGCACGGACTTATTGTTTGACTTTGGCTCGTCCCAGCTCCGCAGCGAAGCCCGTCTCAGCCTCATGAAGCTGGGCATGATTATTCAGACGAACAACAAGGCCAAATTCAAGCTCGTCGGCCATACGGACATGCTGGGGGATGACACCTCAAATGATAAGCTGAGCCTCGCCCGAGCTCAGGCCGTCAAGGACTGGCTGGTGGACAGCCTGCGGATTGATGCCGGCCACATTTCCTGCGAAGGTGCTGGCGAGCGCGAACCGATATCCGGAGTGGACGCCAAGGGGGATGCCGCCGCGCAGCAACTTAACCGCCGGGTTGAAATCCACAAGACGGGCGGCTGATCCGCTGCGCATCGACTGCCATGCCCTTTCGATGCGTCGTCAATTGGCTGTGCCTTGGTGCTGCGGTTTTCCTCTCCGCCTGCGCCTCTGCGCCGCTGCACCGGCCACCCGTTTCTACCCTCTGCAAAATGGAAACCACCCCCATATGGACTGCCCGAGACGGCACACAACTTCCCTATCAGCAATGGCCAGGCAGCCCGGCCGATCCGCGTGCGGTGGTCCTCTGTGTCCACGGACTTAGCGGCGCAGCAAAGGATTTCTGGCCAGTAGGCGAGAGCTTTCCGCAGAAAGGTTACGCGGTTTACGGCATGCAACTGAGAGGGCAGGGAAATGATCCCGATGCCGCCCGAAGGGGCGACATTCGTCGGGCACGTCAGTGGCAGGAGGACCTCCTTGATTTCACTGCTTTCATTCGCGCCCGTCATCCCGGCGTGCCGCTCTATTGGTTTGGGGAAAGCCTCGGCGCCCTTATCACTATCAACACTGCGGGAAGTCTGGGAGACAAACTGGACGAAACTGTTGCGGGCATCATTCTCACTTCGCCCGTCGTCGCCTTGCGGGAGAATCTCCAGCTTTCATTCCTCAAAAATCTGGCGCTGCGCACACTCATGCTAATGTGGCCCGGCAAGCGCATTTCTCTGGAGAAACTGGGCAACAGTGCGGTGCAGGTCACCAGCGAAACGACTCACCGGGAACAAATGCAGCACACCCCGCATTATGTGAAGGACTTCACGTTGCGGCTATTTGGCCAAATTGAGAAACTGATCAAAACCTGCAGTGAAAGCTCGGCCCGCATTCGGGTACCAATCCTTGTTTTCTATACCCCCAATGACGTGCTCACATCGAAGGAAGGCGTCGAGCGCTTCTTCCAGCAGCTTGCTTCGCCAGACAAAACCCCGGTATATTTCCCAAAGAGCTACCACCTGATTCTTCATGACCGCGACCGGGCGGCGGCCTTGGAAAAATTGGGCGAATGGCTGGATCAGCGCACCCGGAGTCGGCCGTGAGTTCGACGAAATTTCTGGAATTGCCGAGTGGGCAATCAAGATCGAATTTGGCATCAACAACAAAATAAAGCGCCGGCCAACTTCTTTTGTTCTATCCTCGCTACTCGCTCCAAGGCCGCCCGCGACGCTCGCGTTCCTCCTGCTGACCGCGACAGCAATGCTGAGCCTTCGGCGCATGGGCTGAGCCTAGCACCGTAGGCGCTGCTAAACAGGCAAAACGCGCGCACGGCTTCTCTCTGGCCCGACGCACAATTCAAAGGAAGAAGGCTGACCAAGCCTCAGGATTCTGTGGTGATGAAGGTCCGAAGATGGCGCGAATTTCCGCAGAGTATCTCGGGGGCTTACATTAAAACTAAATCCGGGGATTAGGGCCACGAATGCAGTAGATGAAGCGAATACTCAGCTGCCCCGACTGGCACTCATGCAATCGACGAGCCCCTGATTGTCCATGGCCTCCACCTACTTACCCGTCATATCCAAACTTGTTGAGATCGGAAAAAATAAAAACCGACTTCTCCCGAAGGAAGAAGCCGACTTTGAATTGTTTGGGGTCGACCTTAAATTAGAGACTAGCTTTGGTCTTCTAACCAGAGGGGGGCTGGGGAATGAAGCCGCCAGGGGAGAGTCCGGAGGCGGGGGGCGTAGTGTAGATATTGCCGATGCCGGAGTGGAAGAAACCAAAATCCCAGATTTCCGAGCCTTCAGCGGTAGGCTCTTGGCCAGGTGGAGTCGGTTTTTCGCCAGGTGGAGTCGGTTTTTCGCCGCCTGGTTTAACGGTCGCGACACCTTTGACGGAGCCGAATTTTTTAGCGATGGCGAGGGTTGCTTCAGGCGACTGATCAATGGCGCAGGCGATGATGGCGGGGGCTTCATCGGGAGCCGCCTCTATTGCAGTGCTGACTATTGCAACCACAAGGCCCTTGTTAGCCTTGCCAGCCTTAATGGCGGCCTTTACGATCTCACCGGCACAGGATGGAGCTGCGCTTACTTGAGCAGCTACAATCTTAAGCACGTCTTCGGGGGCAGCAGACACAGCCTTGCTGACTTTCTTGGATTCAGCGCCACAGTTGACGCTACCTTCGCTAGCTTTGGCAGCAAGAGTAAAAGCAAGCAGGGAAGCCATGCTCAGGTTGATGATGGTATTCTTCATTGGTGGTGGGGTGGCAAAGGTTTGTTTCGGCAGGGAAATCCAATATATATACAATAGTATTGTGCCGGACGCAGGCATTTGTCCAGAAGAAAGTTAGCGTATCGGCTACTTTTCTGGGATAAATGCCAGCAATCCCTAAAATCCATCGGAAATCGTGGATTTTCAGTGGCGGCGGGCGGCTTTCGGACGAGGTAGCAGCCATGTCCGCCACCGAAGACCTCATACTTTCCACCGCCGTCGATGCAGCCCGTCAGGCCGGTGCCCTGATCCGGGCCAACTACGGTGGCGTGCTTGGTATCAACGAGTTAAAGCAATTTGACATCAAGCTGGAGCTTGATGTGCGCAGTCAGGAATTGATCACCGCAATCCTCCTGAGGACCTTCCCGGAGCACGCCATCTACGGCGAAGAGGGGATCGCCGGAAATCAGGCTAGCGACCACCAGTGGATCGTTGATCCCATCGACGGCACGGTTAATTATTTTTATGGCATCCCCCACTTTTGCGTCAGCATCGCCCTCCGGGTTGCAGGGGAGATTGTGGTGGGGGTGATTTACGACCCCATGCTGGACGAATTGTTCGTCGGTCGAAAGGGCCACGCCGCCACGCTCAACGGGCAGCCGATTTCCGTCAGCGGGCGGGCGCAAATGGCCGACGCCATGGTGACCGTCGGGTTCAGCAAGAACCGGGAGTCCATCGACGCTGGGTTGCGGCGCTTCAAGGAACTGCTCTTCCAGGTCCGCAAGACCCGGATGCTCGGTAGCGCTGCCCTAGGAATGGCCTATGTGGCCGCGGGCCGGCTCGATGCCTATATTGAAGAGTTGATCAGCCTCTGGGACGTGGCCGCCGGTATCATTCTCGTCGAAACCGCCGGGGGGCGGGCGATGCTTTACCCGCGCGATTCCATCGGTGAAAAGTGCTCCATGTGCTGCTCCAACGGTAAACTCCCGCTTGGCTGGGTGGAGGACGAAATGGCCGCTTACAAACCCCTCCCGCAGTCATGATCCGCACCGGCACCGGCTACGACGTGCACCGCCTCGTGGAGGGGCGGCCTCTTGTCATCGGGGGGGTGGAAATTCCCCATCACCGCGGCCTCGATGGGCACAGCGATGCGGATGTGCTGTGTCACGCCATTGCTGACGCGCTGCTCGGTGCCGCCGCCCTGCCGGACATAGGGCATTACTTCCCGCCCTCGGACGAGAGCATTCGCGGGATCAGCAGCCTCGAGATTCTACGCCGCGTTGCCGCTATCCTGCGGGAGACCGGTGCCGTCATTCATAACGTGGACAGCACTCTCGTCGCGGAGCGTCCAAAAATTTTACTGCACGTCCCGACCATGAAGCAAAACATCGCCGCCGCGCTCGGCATCGCACCGGACTGTGTGGGAGTGAAAGCGACCACGAATGAGCGCATGGGATTTCCGGGGCGTGAAGAGGGCATGTGCGCCATGGCCACGGCTTGCATCGATAAGCCCTAAACCAGTGCAGCGCCGGGAATGACGAAGCCCGAAATTCGTCGCAGCACCAAAACACCATGCGCTACTTCATTACCGCGACCGACACCGGAGCCGGGAAAACTACCGTCACCTGCCTGCTGCTGCGGGCTCTCAAAGCTGCGGGTCGCGCACCCGCCGCCTTCAAGCCCGTATGCTGCGGCAGCCGTCAGGATGTCGTCGATCTCATGGATGCCGCTGCTCCCGGACTGGTTGCGGAGGAAGTGAACCCGGTCTTTTATAGAATGCCGCTCTCCCCGATGGCCGCCGGGATGCTGGAGAACCGCCCGTTTTCCCTGCCCGCCGTGATGGCCGCATGGGAAAAGCTGAGTGCTCAGCACACCGATATCCTCGTGGAGGGAGCTGGCGGCTGGGAAGTCCCCCTTACCTCTTCGCTCACAATAGCGGACATGGCGGCGGCACTTGGTCTGCCGGTCATCGTCGTGGTGAACAACAAACTCGGAGCGCTCAGCCACTCCATCCTTACCGTGCGCAGCATCCGGCAGCGCGGGCTGCAATGCGCAGGCCTCATCCTCAACTACGTTGATCCCGAGCGCGACACCGCCAGCATTTCCAACGCCGCCGTGCTCCGTAAAGTTCTCCCGGATCTACCTGTGCTCGCCGAGGTCATGCACGGGGAGACGGAGCTGTCACTGGACGGGTTTCAGTGAGCGGCGTCCAGCTTCCCCGCCAGTCGAAACACTCCAGCGGCCGGAAAGTTTTCTTGTAGTCGTAGTGGCTGGGCTGGGCGGTGGCGTAACCGGGGTAGAGCCAGCGTTTTCCGGCGTCCGCGGCCCAGCGGATTTCCTCCAGCATCGTGAGCGTGCCGAGGCTGCGCCATGCAGCATCGGGTTCGAACATGGCATAAACACTGGACACGGCTGAAGTGCCCACATCCATGTAGCTCACCGCAATGAGTCGGCCCGCCTCGCGGACTTCGACGCTAAGGCATTCGCAGGGCTGCGTGTGCGGCTGCGCAGAGGGCATGAAGGTGCTCAGGGAATCAGGGATATTCGTTGAGAAACGCTCGCGGTGCCGCAGGAACATGACTTCCCGCTCATCATCCACCACGGCGGGCACGACGCGCAATTCGAGGTCTTCGTTTTTACGCAGCACGCGGCGCTGGCTTTTGCTCAGGCGGAACTCCGCCAGCGGCAGCCGGAGGGGCTGGATGTATTGCAGGCTGCCGTCTTCGTCCGCCGTGATGCTGTAGCGGAAAAACTCGCTGCCGAAATGACGCCAGCCTTGCGCCCAAAGTTCATCCATCAACGCAGGAGGGACGTGGTCGAGCCGGCCGGATTCATTGATGAAAGGCGGCAGCGTCATGGCCTCATCTCAGCCGAGTCCGGCCATCTTTTGGGCCAACTTTTCCGCCTCCTCTACAAACGCTGCCGCCACCGGCGAGAGATTGCCGGTCCACAGTGCGCCGAACGGCACGGAGGGAAATCCGCTGAGTGGCAGCACCCGAGTGCCTGCCATCCGTGAGGCCGGCACGTCCACGATGAGTCCGGCTCCGTAGCCTTCGAGGACGTAGCGCCCTATCAATTCCATGCTGCTCAGCTCAAGGGAAGGATACCAGTCCACTTTGCGGCGGCGCAGTTCCTGCTGAAAGTGCCGGCAGATGGTTTCCTCCGGCGGCAGGGCGATGAGCGGCATATCAATGCGGTCGCGTTTCCAGATGTTTTCCGCCGAGGTGAATCCGCATTTCTCAGGCACAAGGAGCGCCATGGGCAATTGCACCAGTTCGCGCTGCTTCAGACCCTCCGTGCGTTTGCCGATGAGCGAGGAGAGGCCGATGTCGATTTCCTGCGCGAGCAGTTTCTTCTCGATGTGATCCAGCCGTCCTCCGGAGAGAGTGAAATTGAGAGCCGGGTAGCGCTTGCGGGCATTGCGCAGCACCCCGGGCAAATACTCGCGCAGCACCGTCTCCGGCGCGGCGATGCGCAGGCGCATTTCCATCCCGCCGCGCAGCTTGCGCGCCACTTCCCCCAGCCCATTGAAGAAGGGCTCGATGTAATTGAACAGCACCTCACCGGTGCTCGTCAGTTGAAACGGCCGGCGGTGAAAAAGCACGGTGCCAAGGGAGTCCTCGAGCTGGAGAATCTGCGCGCTGATGGCGGGTTGCTGGATGCCATACGGCATACGCCGTGCCGCCGCGCTAATGCCGCCATGGCGCGCTACGTAATAGAAGAGTTCAAGGTGATGCACATTCATGCCGGAGAGCACCGTGCCGGTCAGCAGGCAAAATGTCCAGGCGGTTTCAGTCACCGTTCCCGGAGCAAGTTGGTTGGGATGTGATGTGCTGAGCACCGCCGGTGCAATCCAAAGCGGCGCGGCCTCCGGCCCCGCTACGATGCCGACAGAGCGATGATCTCGCCCTTTTTGGGGACGGGCAATTCTCTGGATCTAACGACCTGCGGATCAGCGCCCTGATGTCCGAGGACGAGTATGCCCTCGGCGAGCAGGTTTTTTCTGGCATCACGGACGCGTTTCATTGGGTCTTTTTGCCTGGCGACAGTCTCCAGCGCGACACGCGGAATGATTCGGCCCTGCACAAGGCGAAATAACGTTTCGATGCGAGCCTGACCGCTGCGGCCCGCCATGATTTTCTGCCGCGTCTCCGGTTCAAGGGTGGCAAGAAAATTTACCGGTAGCGCGCCTTCCTCGACGACCCACCGAATGGCCTTTTTTCCTTCGGCGCTAAGCGACGCTTTCTCGTCACGATTGACGCCGGTCCGCAGTAGCGAAACTCCCGCACGAACGAGACCGATCCAGAACCTGGACCTCGAATCGTCAATCCGCACAAGAAGACAGATTTCGCCCACAGCTTCTTTGGGGATCATCCAATCTTTGAGAACGGTGCATTTAATGTCCACCTCTACACCCTGAATCCGCGTGTCCAGTCGCTCGCCGTCGGGCAGTTCAAAGTCGAACTTGAAGAGGATTTCCACTTTGGTGCCGATGTAGGTCTTCTCAGTTTTTTCCAAAGCATCCACCGACCATCTGCCGGTCCGCATTCCGTCGATTACTTCATCCAGCGCACGTCTGAGCACATCGGCTGCCTGTTGTTCAAAGCCGTGCCGTTCGAGAAAGAAGCGGACTACGCTTCCGAGTTCTTCGTCTGGAGTGTTCATGCGGCGAATTTGGGCGGAATCAGGCGCGCTTTCTTACGTGTTCCATCCCGGTAATCGCCTCGCGAATGCGGAGGGCGACGGCCTTGGCTACAGGAGGCGGGAAGGCATTTCCCACCTGACGGTAAGAGGCAGTTTTCCCGCCGGCAAAATCCCAGTGATCTGGAAACCCCTGAATCCTGGCCGCCATTCTTAGGGTAAGCCTTGGCATTCCGGTGAAACCGGGAAAGGGGGCCGATTCTGCCAGCGATTTGCCGTTCACGCCAAGACTTGCCCATGCCTTTCGTGCTCTCGTGGGGCCGAGATCAGCGCCGCCGTGCTTTTTGGAACCACCAACCAGTGTGGGCGCGATTTCATTGGCCTTGGCAGCCCATTCCAGTGCTCCTTCCCAACCATTTTGGGCCATCAAGTCCACAAGAGTCTGGCCGACTGTTTTCGGTATTGCCCCGTCGGTCAGGGGCATTGGGGCGTAGAAATTTGCGGCCAAGTCATCCCGGACCGCCACGATAACAACACGTGGGCGCAGTTGGGGTACACCAAAATCTGACGCATTCAGCAGATGCCAGCTTGCCTCATAACCCAACTCCTTGAGTTGCTTCTTGAGCCCCATGCGGTAGTCCGTGAAAACGGCGTCCAGGAAGCCGCGGACGTTTTCAAGCATGACTGCTTTGGGCTGGCATTCCTGGACCAGTCGCAAAGCCTCCGGGAAAAGATCTCGTTCGTCATCCGCTCCGAGTTGCTTTCCCGCCTTGGAGAAAGGTGGACAGGGCACCCCGCCGGCCAGCAGGTCTATGCCAGCAAACTCTTTGGCTGAGAAATTTCTCACGTCGCCCTCCACAACATGCCATCCCGGGCGGTTAAGGCGCAATGTGGCGCAGGCATGCGGGTCATATTCAACATGAGCCAAACCTTCGAAGCCCGCGGCTTCCAATCCAAGGGCCTGTCCCCCTGCACCAGAGCAGATTTCTATGCAGGTGAGATTACCTGAGGGAGGCATGGGTCGTGGCTTCATAGAGTGATTCGTCCATAGGTTATGGCCTGCGTCAACTCAGGTTTTTCTGGGAGCAACTCAAATCTAGTTGGAATAACCCCCCAAATGACCTGCTGGCAATTCTGGTGCATCCAATGTCCTGCATCA
Organism: Akkermansia muciniphila; assembly: GCA_945861415.1. Lineage (GTDB taxonomy): Bacteria > Verrucomicrobiota > Verrucomicrobiia > Verrucomicrobiales > V1-33 > V1-33. The sequence goes on from CAMAUV010000079.1 coordinate 17,908, forward strand.
TCGAAATCCTCATCGCCTCCGTGCCCGGGATGTGATTCGCACCCTGCAGGGGTGATTACAGCCGCACGCCGATGTCTATCATGGGCTCGTCTGGCAGTTGAGCGAGCAATTCCGCGATGGTGGCTGACTGGCCCGGCAGGACGAGCGCCGGACGGAGCGACGACAAAGGCAGGAGAACAAAGCGCCGCTCATGGATGCGGGGGTGGGGCAGGGTGAGTTCCGGATCAGGAGAAATGGCCGTGCCCGCAGCGAGCAGGTCAAGGTCAAGCGGGCGGGGGGCGTTGCGGGCGCGCTGCGCGGGCCTTCCGGCGGCGCTTTCTAGGGCGCGGAGCTTCGTGTGCAGTTCGGATGGGGTGCCTGTCCAGCGGATCACCGCCGCGGCATTGAGGAACGCGCCTGAGCCTTCCGGACAATCCACGGGTGCCGTTTCATAGACCGGTGAGAATTCGGCACCCGCATCCAGCCGGCGCAATCCAGTGGCCGCTTCGCGCAGATGCTCAAGCCGGTCGCCGGAATTCGAACCAAGGGCGATAAGGCATTCCATGGGAGTTTTCAGGGGCTGGATTCCGGAATCAGATCGTAAGCGGAAAACGGATAGCGCAGGTCTTGTCAGGCGCATCAGCGGCCGCGGAGCTTGAGCACGTCCTCCATGTCGTAGAGGGCAGGGGCTCTCCCGCGCAGCCATTTCGCGGCACGCACTGCGCCTCCGGCGAAAGTGAGACGGCTGCTGGCTTTGTGAGTCAGTTCCACGCGCTCGCCCTGAGCCGCAAAGATCACGGTGTGGTCGCCGACGACATCGCCGCCGCGCACTGCGTGCATGCCCACTTCGCGCTTGGTGCGCGCGCCGACATTGCCCAGCCGGCCGTGCCGCACATCGTTCTGGTAGGAAAGCTCCGAGACTTCGCAGAGGATCTCGCCCAATCGGCGGGCGGTGCCACTGGGGGAATCGATCTTTTTGTTGTGGTGCATTTCCACGACTTCGAGGTCAAATTCCGTGCCGAGAATTTCCGCAGCTTTGCGGGCGAGCCAGAAAAGAGTATTCACCCCGACACTGAAATTGGGGGCGAAGACGACGGGGATGATTGCCGAGGCATCGCGGATATGCGCCTCCGTCTCGGCATCCAGTCCCGTGGTGCCGACGACGAGGAGTTTGTTCTGCGCTACGCAGGCGTCGACCAGCGTGCGGGTAAATGAGTGGTGGGAGAAATCAACTACTGCCTCGCAGGCCGCGAGATTGGCGGTGAGATCGTCTCCGGCATCGATCTGGCGCTCGGCTACGACTTCGGAATCTTCGGCGACGGCTGCGGCTACTGCCTGGCCCATGCGTCCGCGGCAACCGGTGATGAGGAGTTTGAGTGCTGACATAGAGGGGCGCGCATAACCCGGCCCTCGGCAATCGCAAGGCGTGCGTGGTAGAAATCGCGATGAAATCCCTGTCCCTCCGGCTCCTCAATATCCGAGGGAGTAAAACACCCAGAAGAAGCAAATGGCGATACCCGTAGGAACGAGCGCGCCAAGAAGGAGTCCTAGCGGATTGATGCCGTAGGACCCAAATGCCTTTGAGCTGTTGAGGATGCCAGCACCGGCAGGGTTGGGGGCATTGGCGATTATGGTCAAGCCCCCACCGGTGACGGCGCCAGCGACAAGGGCGTAGCGCTGCAGCTCATCGGTAATGCCGGCCGCCGCACCGAGGTAGGTGATGGCGGCATTGTCGGTGATGGCGGTCAGGCCGATGGAGCCATAAAAGAGGCTTTGCGGGTCTAGTGAGACGATAAGGGGTTGGAGCCACCAATTCTGAAGCGAGCCCAGAACGACGAGGCCGGCGAGGAAAAAGCCGACAAGAAGCGCCTCCCGGATTTTTAGTTCTTCCTGATACTCGCGGGTCGCCACCACGAGGCCGAGGAACAGCATAAAGACGCCAAAGAAGATATCCGGGTGGTGTGCAAAGCCTACTACCAGCCCTAGAAACGCCAGATGTATCAAGGTGAGCAGCGCGGGCACCTTTTCCCCGTCGCCCTTATCGACGGGAATGGCGGCGAGTTGGTGTCTGAAAACAAGGGCCACCAGTAGGGTGCTCACCAGACAGGAGGCGGCGGCGCGCCATCCAAAGTGCGTAAACATATAGGCCATGTCCCAATCCCATTTAGCGGCTACCATGAGCACCGGCGGAGCGGCAAAGTGCGTCATCGTCCCTCCAATACTCACGTTCACAAATAGGAGGCCAAGTGTAGCGTAGGCCAAAAGGGGTCTCATCCCGTTGTCGAAATAGCGGCGCTTCAGCACCATGGCCAGCAGGGTCATGGCTGCGGGCTCGGTGATGAAGGAGCCGAGCAGCGGACCGAGGACGAGCGCGGAAAGGTAAAACGCCGTAGAGGGATTCAGCGGCAGGAGCCGCGCTGCGGCGGAAATCATGCATTCCGCCAGCTTTACGACGGGGCGTGTCGCGGCTACCACCATCACGACGAAAACGAACTTTGGTTCAGTAAAATTGAGCTTTTCGATGTGCTCTATAGCATTAGGGATGCTGCCACTAAGAGCGGCGAGACCTGCGAAAAGCGCGGCGGCCCAGAGCCCAAAGACGACTTCCGCCTCAGCGAGAAAGTGTAGCAAGTTTTCCTTCACGGAGCCCTCGGGATGCTTTGAGGCCCATTTCGCAAAGATTTTCACACTGAAGGTGTGAATAACCGCCAGTGCAAACAGCACGGTCGCTAGGAGCTGTTCAGGAGTGTGAGGAGGCATGGTGTTTTCTGTTCCTTAAGCTTCGCAGTATGAAGTGGACCCCGAAGTCCGGCCACCGACTGGCTAAGCTAAGCTATGCTGCCCGGCGCGTCCCTGTAGTTAATCCGCCTGCCCAGGATGTCAAGCTTGGTGCGGGGAGAGGGAGCTAGAGCGGAGGGCGCAGCACGGTCCGGAGCGCA
>CAMAUV010000080.1 GCA_945861415.1 Akkermansia muciniphila
TTTGGCGATGATCGGGCTCTTCTCCGGATCGCCGCGGACCAGCGCCGGACCGGACTTCCCGCCTTGAAGCATCGTTTCCACGGTGCGGAGGTCGAGTTTGCCCTCCTGCTTCCGGTCGCTGTGACAGGGCAGGCATTTCAATTCGAGGAGGTCGAAAACTCTGCGCGCGGCCCTGGCTTCCGCAACCGCAGGAGGGGTGTTGGTCGGGGCGGCCCAGGTGTTGATCCATTCCTCGACGACATGCAGTTCGTCGGCATTGAGCTTCGTGCGTTTCTTGGGCGGCATTTCGCCCGACTTGACCTTTTCGAAGAGCGGGCTGGCATGGGCGTCGCCGAAGCGGACGATCTCGCCACTTTCGCCGCCGCGTGCGATGGATGCAAGGGTGCGGAGATCAAGGTCGCCTTTGGTGGCGTCGCCGCCGTGGCATTCGAGGCAATGCTTCTCGAACAGCGGCAGGACGTCGCGCTCGAACGTGACCGCCGCCGGGGTCGTGGTGAGCGACGCCGCGAGCCCGAGTGCAAACAATGACGTTGATCGGCGAGGTTGCATGGCTTTCTGATAGGAATTTACTCTTTCAGGGGGACGTTGAACCGGGGATCGGGATCGGGGAGGGGGTCTGCTTGGCGGGAAGCACTGTGTTCCCTTGGTTGGTTGATGGGTGGATGCTTTTTATTGGTTAGGCAGTCGGCAAACTACTTCACCGGCGTGAGGGTGAACTCCTTGATGGCCATGCCGCGGCTGCCTTCGGGGCGGGAGACTTTCAGGTTGTTTTTGCCCTTTGCGAGCGTCAGTTGTGCCGGCGGGGTCTGCTGCCACATGCCGATGGTGTAGGGCACCGCGATTTCAACCGCTTCCCTGACATCATTTGCCGTCAGCAGCAGTTTCGGGTTGTCCTGCACCGTGGCCACGCGCGCGGTGAGCGCATAGTTGCCGGCGCCCGGAACCTCAACCTCGAAAGTGATGGTGCCACTGCCGGAAAACAACTGGTGACCACCCCCAAAGCTGCCGAGGATCTGTGCGCCGCCACAGGCCGCGGCGGGAATCGTGATCACGCCGCTGGGGCCCACGGCAACCTTCTTGTCCGCTTCGGTGACCTCGGCTTTCACCAACGCCCGGGCCTTGGCCTCGGCCGATTCATTGGCTTCGCCAAGTTCGGTTCCCAGCGCAGCCAGTTGGACCGGCTTGACATCGGCGACGATCTGCATCTTCTGAAATTGGGCGAGGTTACTCCACCAACCGCCGCTGTCCGGCTTCATGCTGACATATTTCGGCTGGCCCAGAGCAGCGCCCGCCCAGCAGGCACGCAGGGCTTTTTCATACTCCGCCGGGCGTTTGCGAGCCTGCGTTTCCAACACGAAGTCGGCGTCGGTCATCTCCATCACCCCCTTGGCATCGCGATATCCCCAACCGGCGCCAAGATTGACGACCCAACCGTCGGGAGTCCAGCGGGCCAGCGCCGCGTGGCCGGTCTGGGCACGGGCCACGGTCGGCATCCCGAAGGCGCGGAGAATGAACCGGCCGAAAAACGCGCGCCGGCCGCAGACGCCGCCGTTTTTCATGATATTCTGATAGCGCTGCAGCTCGGGCAGGTCGTCCTTCACATTTTGCGAGCCGTATTTGACATCGGTCGTGACCGCGGCCGAATAGCGCCAGCCATAGTCCGGATTGAGAACATGGTCGGGGCGATAGTTGCGGAGCATTTCGCGGCCCCAAGCCAGGGTTTCATCCGACTCATCCCCATTGACGACATTGCGCAACTCCCAAACGGACATGTCCTTGAACGCCGGATCCAATTCGCCGCCGAGGTGGGCTTTCTCGAAATGGAGATAGCGCTTCACGGGGTCAACCACCGCCGGCGCATTGGTTGCGGCCACGGGGTTGCTCTGGGCTACGGGCACCGCGTGTTCGAGGCAGGTGGCCAGCGCCAGGCGTTGGAAGACGCCGTCCTTGGCGCGCGGACTGGCTTTTTGGATTCCCGTGTAGATCTCCATCGCTTCGCCGAATTTGCCGCTCTTGGCACCGCCGGCCGCGAGCATGGCTTTCATCATGGCGGTATCGGCCAAGAGTTTCTCCACCATGGATTCCCGTTCCTTGCCCTGCTGCGCGAACTCCGCGAGTCCCTTCGGCGTGGCATCGGACAGCACGCCACACTTGATCAGTTTCGCGTCCAGTTTGTCGCTCGCCAGGAACGGTTCCACGCTGGCCAACAGGTCCTTGGCCGCTTTCAGTTCGTTCGCGGTCGCATCATCCAGCGCCGTCTGGGCCGCCTGGCGCGCCTCGATGTGTTTCGGTTCATCCGCCTTCGCCGCATCCAGTGCCGCCTGGGATTCCACCAGCGCCTTCTCGCCGGCTTTGAGGTTCTCCTGCCAGTGGGCCAGGTCTTTCTTGGCCGCTTCGCGTTGGGCGTCGGTGGTGGCCGCTTTCAGCGCCGCCTCGGCTGCGGCAATGCCCTTCTGGGCGCCGGCAATCCACTTGTTTTTCCGGTGGCCGACCAATCCTGCCGCCCCTGCGATGTTGTCGAGAGGCTTTTGGGCCGCAGCGATATCGGCCTTGGCCTTCTTCACCGCTTCGCGTGCCGCCTGCAGGGCCGAATTTTTGCCCTCGTCCACGGTCGGCACGACCTTGGAGATCTCCGCCTGCAGCGCCTTGAGTTGTTCGGCGTAGGCCGCTTCGAACGGCTGCCCGGCCGGTGTCAGTATCGTGGGAGCGGCTGGTGCGGCCGACACGGTAGCGGAGCCGGCCGCCAGGGCGGTTAGCAGGACGATAGTTAGAGCGGTGTGGTTATTGATCATAATTCCATGTGTTTTTGGGCTTCATTTGTTCTTCAGCAATTCCGCCATGGCCTTGCCCATGGCTTCACCGACGTCCATGTAGACCTCAGCATTGCCGCCGTAGTGGCCGTTGCCGCTGCCGCCTTGTGCCATGTCGTGGGTGTAGACCGTGGCGACATTGCCTTTGAACTCCGGGTGCTTGCCGCTGGCGCCGTCCACCGCGAGATGTCCCTCGAGCACTTTTCCGGTGTTGCCGGTCATTCCCTTGGTGGCCTCGCCGATAGTGGCGATGACGAACTTCGCGTTCGGGGCATTCAAGTCCTTGCGCACCGAATTGATGAACGCCACGAGATTCTGCTCGTAGTGAGCCGAATGCACGGGGTTGCCGGCGTCCTTTTCACCCTGCCAGAAGAAGATTCCCGCGACCTCATATTTTGTCGCGCCGGGGTAGTGGGTGCCCAGATCCGCCAGCACCTTCTTCGCATCGGCGGTGTCGTCATCATATTGCTTGCCGGCATACCAACCGATCGGTTTCGGCTCGGTGCCCTTGGGCCAGGAATCCGGCGAATCCTTGTAGCCGGCATACACTTTGTCGCCTTCTTCGAACCGCTTACTGCCGGGCGGCAGCAGATCCCAACCCAGACTGCGGTTGCCGATGCACACCTTGAGGATCATGACCGGAGCATCGATGGCATCCCCAAGAGAATGACCGACCGCATATTCCACACCGATATTACCAGGCTTGACGCACAGGAATTCGTTTTTGAGCGGCCCCTTGCCGGACATGTACTGGACGAAACGGACATCCTGCCGTGTGACCCAGTTGCCGTCTTTGTCCACCAGATAGGGGTATTTGTTCTTCTGCTTTACCGCCGCTTCCAGAATCGCATACTTGCCCAGGCCCACCGCATTGGACTGACCCATGATTAGGAAGACCTGGACGGGCTTGCTCATGTCCGCCGGCTTGGCGTCCGGCTTCGGGATGGGCGGTTCCGCCGCCGAGACGGTGGCAAAGGACGACAGGGCGAACGTGGTGAGCGCGATCGATGATAGAGCAAATGCTCTGCGTGTGATGTGGTTCTGTTTCATTCTTTTGTTTGATTGTTTGGAGCTTGGATGTTTCGATTTCTGTGTTTGTTAAGAAAGTGATCCATCGTGGCTATGGCAGCCACGATCGGTTGGTTCGTTCCAGCTGCATTCTTGCAAGCTGCTACTTGCCCCCTAAACCGAGACGATTCTGCATTCTAAACGGTCTCTTGTATTTTTTTCAGAATCCCCCCCTTCGCCCCCCGCTATTCAATCCGAACCTGCGGACGCAGTCTATTCTGCTCTTCTTGAGACAGTTGGTCAGGCCGGATAATCAGCGTTTTCAGTTGCGGGAACAGGCTCAAATCCCCCATTGAGCTGATTTTACTGCCGCGCAAATCCGCCACCTCAAGCATCTTCAGGCCGGCGATTTCCGAGCTGCTCGAAATCACCGTATCAACAAGAATCAGCCGCTTTATCGGCAGAAATCGCAGCGGATTCTGGCCCGCTGACGTTCGCAGGGATGAAAACCCGCCGCCTCCACGGATCGTCAGTGTTTGCGTCTCTGCCTCGTAACTGAAGCAATGCGCATGATCGCCGAAAGTTGCCGCGACAGCCAGTGCATACCCCTCCCGATATCCCAATGATGCGTAGTCGTAGGCGAGGAGCTTGGCTGCCGCCCCATTTCGGCCCATCGACTCCAGCGTCTCAATGATCCTGGTTAGCTGGGTTGCCGAAGTTTTATGCTTATCCGGATCAAACGATTCAGCCAACACCTTGTTGACCCTGGCAAGCCCGCGCATGCGATCGGGGGCGATCTCAAAATACGGCTTCGCCCTGGCAAACTCCGCGCTGATGAAGTAGAGATACGCAAGCTGTCCGCGCACCACATCGGCGCGCTCCGGCTCGGCACCGATCAGGTCGTTCACGGAGCGCATCATCAGTTCATAGGACACCAATGGCAGTTGATCAAAGAAGTCCCTGCTAAACTGATCGCCAGTGGCGACCAAATCGGAGGGAAGCGCCGTGGCCAGTCGCCCTACTTCCCGAAGCAAAGCATCTGCGGCTTCCTTTTCCACCCGCAACCGTGCCGCCAGGGTCTCGGTCTCCTGCTTTTCCACTCGCAAACGCGCCGCCAGGGCCTCGGCCTCTTCTCGCTTGGCGCTCAGGCGGTCAACGAACAAGGCCGTCACCACCACCACAATCGCCCCGAATGCCGCGGCCAGATTGCAGCTGACGCGATTCCGACGATAGAACAACAATAACTCGGTCGGCAGCCCGCTCTTATGGGCTACGGGAGAGAAACCGCCAAGATACGCGCGGACATCTGTGATCAAGTCACTCACCGACGCATAGCGGTCGGCCGGTGCCAGCGCCAGCGCCTTCATGACCACGGCACTCAAGGCCTCGGGAACGCCGCTGCCGCGCCTGGTTGGCGGCACAATATCACCGGACACTGCCGCCTGCAGCATGGCGTCGGTATCACCCGAGAGGGGCGGTCGACAGGTCAGCACGGCGTAAAGCAGGGCGCCCAAGGCGTAGATGTCGGTGCGCTTGTCCCGCTCGTCACCACGAATCTGCTCTGGTGCCATATAGCCGGGAGTTCCCTTCACCTGACCATACAAAGTCATTCCGTTCAACAGATCGGGATTGAGCAACACGTCATCATCGATCTCATCAGTGCCGCCGATCAGTTTTGCCAAGCCCCAGTCACAGACCAGCACTTCGCCATAATGACCGACTTGAATGTTGGCCGGCTTCAAGTCCAGATGAATGACGTCGCGCGAATGCGCGTAGGTGATCGCATCGCAAACCTTGAGGAAGACATCGAGTCGATTCGATAGCGGACACCCCCCATCCGCAAGGGCCTTCCGCAATACCACATCGAGCCCGTCACCGACTTTCAGATCCATGGTGAAATACGGCTTCCCCTCTTTGTCGACGCCGATATCGTGAACGGAGATGATATTCGGGTGCTCGAGCAGCGCGGTCAGCCGTGCCTCGCGAATGAACGGGTCAAAGAGCAACTCGTTTGCGTCTTCATGCAAACGGGCCATGGCGACGTGACGATTGCCGTGTCGATCGAGGACCTTGAAGATGCGTTTCATGCCGCCAACCGCAATCACTTCAGCTTGACCGTAGCGCTCCTGAAGCGAACAAAGCTCGCCGTAAAGAGGCGCTTCTGCTGCCGGATCAATCTCCCCGAACGCTTCGTCAAACAGATTGTTCAAGGCTTGGGTTCGGGTTCTCGATTCTGTCGTCATTGGTAAAACTCCAGGTAACTGCGCAATTGCCTTGCTTCCTTGCGGAAGCGCGACTGGACACGATTGCGCAGCACATAAACCGAGTCCCTAGTCAACTCAAGCGCCGACGCGATATCGTCAACGGACTTTCCATCGAGAGTCATCGTGAAAACGTGCATGGCCTTGCCGGAGAAACTGGCATGCAAGCGTTCCATGACCAGCGCAATGATGTGCTTTCGCCACTCGCTTTCAATGATGTCCTCAATATCCGGTGGCACGGCGTCTGCGACGGCGGCGTTGGTCTCCCGGCGTTTTCGCGAGGCAACCTTGCTGCAATGCGTACAGAAGGTGTTGCGGATGACCTTTCCCAGCCATGTGCGAAACCTGGCGTGGTCACGGCCCAGTTCCACCGTGGACAGGCTCTGCCATAACTTCACCAGGATGATTTGGCTAAGATCTTCGAGGTCATCCAGTGGCGCGTGCAGCTGCATCAGCACCATGCGGATAAAGCTCGCATAATAGCCGGTGAATTCCTCCCAGGCCTGGCTGTCGTTGGGATTGCGCGCCCGGGCAATCAACGTCTGTCGTGTCTTCCACTGCTCTTTCGACATGTTGATCTCATGCTGCTGGTCCATGCCTTGATTGGGAAATTGGATTGCAGGGAGTTTGCTTTTGGAGGGAGGCCCGATCGCAGGTGGCACCATCGGGCCGTGCGTGAAGTAACTGCGCGAATGCGATTCCTCAACGCGGTTCGGGTTCCGGCTTCGCGTCGAGTGCCAGTTTCTGAATCCACACGTTGCGAAAGCGCACCGGGTTGTGGTGTCCCTGTAGCTTGCCTGGGCGGGGCTCCGGTCCTTCCTTTTCCCCGGCACCGGTCTTGCCGGTGATGGCGTAGTCGTCGTGGATTAGCTCCCCATTTTGAAAGACCGTGATGCGGGCATTCTCGGTTTTCTTCTCACCGTCGAATCGCGCGGCGCGGAAGACGATGTCGTAACTCTGCCACTCTCCCGCCTTCCTGCTCACGAGCCGGTCCGGTTTCTTCTGCCGGTAGATGCTGCCCCCGTAGCTGTGGGTGTACTCCGCTTCCGGGATGCCGAATGAGTTGTGGATTTGGACTTCGTAGCGCTTCTGGATATAGACGCCGGAGTTTCCATCCGCCTCGCGGTTCTTCGCGTCCTTTGCCTCATTCACGTTGAACTCCACATGCATCCGGAAATCGCGGTAAGAATCCTTCGTCACGACGCTGTCCCACACCGGCGAGGCTGTAAGAATCCCATCGGCAAAAACCCACTTCGTCGGCTCCGCGCCCTCCGGCACAAGGTTGTAGGTGTTTGGCCCGACAAGTTCGCCCGCATCCGGCGGCCGATCTGCTTTGCTGATATCGATGATCCCTCTGGTCGTTCCGGGAGCTGCCGGTTGCTTTTCCGGCCTCTCGGAATTCGGGGTGACGTCAGAAACCCGGTAGAATGCAGCGGCATTCTTATGGAACAGCTTTTCGGAAACACCGCGCCCTTTGCGGTCGAAGTAAGCCCTGGTGAGCTTGAGCACCGACGCGTAGTCACCCGTCGTTTCCGTCACCGGCCAGTCGCTGCCAAAGACCAATCGATCCTCGCCGAAGCAATCGAATACCAGGTCGATGACTGGAGTGTAAAATGCGATGTCCTGCGGTGCGGGCTGCTTTGCCACCCGTCCGTAGAGCGCAGAGACTTTGCAAAAAACGTTCTTGTGCTGCGCCACCGCGCGGAGTTCCGCGACCCATTTGGGATCGAGCGGTGAGCCGTCGAGTTTCACGCCGCCGAAGTGATCCAGAATGATCCGCAGGTCCGGCACACGTCTGGCAATCGCGGCGATGTCTTCAAACGAGTATCCGCCGGCGAGAAAATCGACGGTCTTTCCCCGCCCGGCGGTATGCTGCAGGTCCTGGAAAAACGCATCCGTCATCTGCTCCTGATACCGCCCTGAAAGACGGTAACCGACGTAGCGCGAATCTTTGCACAGCGTTTCGAAAAGCGGCTTGAACTTCGGTGTGCCAATGACTTCCGAGAGGTTGCCCACGATGCCGCGGTAGAGCGATTTGTTGTGCGCCGTAATGTCGAGATTCCACTGATTGTCGGGCAAGCTCTGGCCGGCTTGGACGACAACAATGCCACTGACGCCGTTGGCGGCGGCAATCGGCTCGTGGACTGCTGGAAGGAACGAGCGGAACAAGACTTTGTCGTCCTTTTTAATCCATCCCAGTCCCTCCGGGCGAGTGATATCCCAGAGGTGAACGTGGCAATCGATGATGGCGGGCGGCGCGTCCGCACGGGCCAGCGCGATGAGGCCGAGCCAGCAAAGGATGTGTGCGCGGATGCCGCTCATGCCATGAATTCCTTGATGGGGCCGTTCTGCTCCAGCTTTAGCGAAAGGTCGAGGTCGCCGTAATGCCTGATGGGGTTGCCGCAGGCGTTGAGGATCGTGGTGTAGAAGTTGCCGAGCGTTTTGTGGCCTTCCTTGCCCCAGTAGGGCAGGCGGATGTAGCGGCTGCCGAGCTGGAGTTTGCTGTTCGCTCCAGAGAGGACGACGAACGGGAACTCCGTGCCCTGGGCGTGGTGTGTTTCGCCGCTGTTCGGGAAATAGAAGAGCATCGTGTTGTCGAACATCGTGCCTTTGCCCTCGGGTATGCTCTTGAGACGGGCGACGATTTTTTCCATGACCTTCATGTGGTGCAGCTCGGTGCGGTGGCGGATTTCCTCTGCGGCAAGACCGCCGATCGCTTTGCCGTGCCCCACGTCGTGCATGTTGACGCTTTCACCCTCAATGCCCGGAATGCCGGTGTAGTGGTGGCCGAGTTCATCCACGGTGAAGGAGACGACGTTGGTGAGGCCGGAGATGAGCGAGGCGAGAAGCACCTCGGCGTGGCCCATTTGCCGGTCGAGGGTGGTCATTTTTTCCGCGAGGTATTTGCTGTCGAGTTTCGGCACATGGCGGCGCACAGCGTCGGCCATGAGGTCGATTTTTCGGTTCCGTTCGCGGATGTCCTCAATGGAGCCGGCGTAGTTGCCGACCTTGCGCTGTTCGATGCCCGCGAGCTGGCGGGCGAGTTCGGTCTCGTGGCCGGCGACGAACTCCAGCACCTTGCGCTGGAGCTGATATTGCACCTGGCCGGTTTTGTCCGCCGCGACGGATTTGAAAATCTCCTCCACCGCGATTTTCGGCGAGCCGAAGGCGTAGTTGGGCTGCTGCGGGCCGCGTGCGGAAAAACCCTTCGCGATGCCATCGAGGCTGCCACGGGCATTTCCTCCGTCGGTGGGGAAGCAGGCCAGCTCGATGTGCTCCATCGGGGAAGGGAACAGGCGCGCCAGCTCGAAGTCCACGGTGGCCCACTTGATGGAACTGGGGCGCTCGTTCGCCTTATAGACGCCGAGCGAGGAGCACCACGAATGATGGCCCACGGTGCACATTTTTCCGGAGAGGCCCTGGATGATGGTCAGGTTCTTTTTGTGCGCCTCCAGCGGCCCCATCCACGCGGGGAGCTGGTGTTTGTCCAGGTCCACCTCGAAGGCTTCGTTGCGCTTTTCCTTTTCCTGCTCCGCGGCGCCGAGCGTGGGCGGCACGCAGACTTTGGGGAAGAGGCCGTTGCCGCGGTGCATGAAGATGAAACGCATCGGCGTGCCACCGCCCGCGAGCGGAGCGGTCTGCGCGGCGGAAAGGCGCGGCAGGAAACCGGGCAACGAAAGTCCGCCGAGGGCGAGGAAGGCGTTTTTGAGGAAGTCTCTGCGGTCGTACATGGTCGTGGCGGTGTTTATTTGCGGTAAAGGAAGGAGTCGGAAGTGAGTAGCGAGACGACGACGGCCTTGAAGCTGCCGCCGCTCTGAACGTAGGCTTTGTCGGCGTCCATCAGTGTGCGTGAGTCGGAGAGCATTTCATTGCGGCCCATGAAAAAGCGGAACGCATAGCGGATGATGGACTGGCGCACACGCGGAGATTTGCGGAGGCGGTCAATGAGGTCGAAGGCGTCCGCGACTTCGCCATCGAGCGCGGGCACGCCGGTGCTGTCGAGCGCGCCGCGCGGGTTCACGGGCAGAGTCTTGTAAACCGGCAGGTCGTTCTGATTGCCGACGATGTTTTCGGAATGTTCCAGCACCTCCTGCGTGCGAAAACGGCCGAAGTCGTCGAATTGCTCGAAGGGCAGGCCAAGCGGGTTCATGTATTGGTGGCACTTGATGCACTGCTGCGCGGTGGTGATTTTTTCGAGACGATCGCGAAGGGTCTTGTGGTGGTCCTCGGGAACCTTGGCGTCCACGGTAATGGGTATGTCGGGCACGCGGCCTGCGAGAAGCTTTTCGCGAATCCAGCGGCCACGGCGAACGGGGTCGGTTTCCGTATTCAGCGAATGGGCGATGAGCCACGCGGGGTGCGTGAGGATGCCTTTCCGGTTCTCGATTTTAAAGGGCTGTTCGACGGGGTAATCCCAGAACTTTGTGTCGTCCAATCCCTTGAACCTGGGGTTCTCCACCTCGCCATAGCGCCCGCGCAGCGGTGTCGGCGGGAGACTGTAGAACGGGGAGTGATTGTAGTGATAGCCGTGCGCGGTCGAGATGGTGGTGAAGGGCGTCAGACCTCTCTCGAAGTAATCGCCGAAGAAATACATGTGGCGAAGGAACTCGCGCTTTTGGTGCGGGCCGTTTTTCGGGAACTGGAGAGTCTTGTTCGCCATCAGCAGCGCCAGGTTCTCAGAGATGACTTTATCCGGCTCGGTCTTCCAGTTCGTGTCCTTGAGCGCCGCCCAGATTTTTTTCCAATCGTCGATAATCGCCCGTCCCTCCGCTGGCTCCCGGTTGTAATAGACGATGAACTCGTCGGTGCCGAGCAGCGCGGCGAAAACGTCGCGATCCTTTTGGAGAATGTGGTCCACGATGCGGTCGGCTTCGTTCACGAGAAAGCCGGGAGTCCCTGCCGTGCCGCGGTCGGGATTTTGGTAGATGTCGGCCCCGCGCTCCGGGTCTTTGAAAACTTTCGTCGCCATCGGGTACCCGAAAAAGTCGCGGAAGAAACGGACGATGCGCGGGTGCGAAGTCACATGGGCGCGCATGTTTTTCCCGCTCAAGCCAGGGTCGATCTCGCCCGCATAGTAGGTCTTGTCGTCGAGGAGTCGCTGCACCTCACGGTGGTAATCCTCGCGCGTGTTGAGCCGGCCCTGTTCGGCAGCCTGCAGCAGCTTTGCATCCGGGCTGCGGTCGCCCAGTGCGTAGGAGAGGGCGTAGGCGCCCTCGCGGGGTGCGAGCAGCTTGCGGCCATGTGGGTCCGGTGCGCCCGCGCCGAACTCCAACCGGTAGAGAAACTCCGACTCCAGCAGCACGGCCAGCAGCATCTGTCGCAGCCCTTCCGAGTTGCCGCCGATGGCGATGGCATCGCGCGTGAGCTTTGCATACTTCACCGCCTCCGCCTCGCTGGGCGCACGCTGGAGCACACTGGCAAACTGAGCGCGCACCGCCTCGGTGACTTCCTCGTCGGTCGGCGCGGATTTTTTCAGCACAATCGCATCAAACGCCGCCGGATAATTTTTCGGCACCCAGCGATCCTGCTTGTTCGGTAAATCCTCGGGCTTCAATTCGCCATTCTTGACGCGCGCGCCGAGCACCTGCTTTTGCGACATCCAGTCCGCATTTGTGAGCATCACCAGCAGCGCGCCGCCATCGAGCGATTCGTTGTCGTAATAGCGCACGCCGGACGCATCCGGCAGCACGAAGGGATTCGTCACTCCGTAGAGGGTCGCCGGACGCCCGAACCCCGGCGGACCAAACACATCACTCGCCCGCTGCGCAAAGATCTGCGGGCTGACGAGCCAGCGCCGTGCCGGCGTGAAGGGCGCATCGGTGATCTCGCCGCTGAACAGCTTGTCGTGGTCCACATAGTTCGCGTAGGCGGGGAGGCGCAGCTTGTCCTCCAGCGTCGAGGCATTGTGGACGCGCAGTTCGCCGCCAATCCAATCCAGCAGTTCTTTCCGCTCCGTCGCTGTCGGCTGTGACTTACGGCTCTTCGGAGGCATCTGGCCGAGGAAGGTCTGCTCCTGCATCCGGTTCAGCAAAGCGAGCCGCTCTGCGAGTGGCATCACGCCCAGTTGGTCAAAGCGCACTTCCCCCTTCTGGCTGTCCTCGCCGTGGCAGGCGGAGCAGTGGTTTTCGAGGATTGTGGCTGCACCGCGCTGAACACTAAACGAAGAATCAGCAGCCGACGCCGACCATGGAGTCAACGCAGCGAGAACCCGGGTGAAATGTGCGAGTCGCCAGATCATTTCGCCAGTTTTCCATTCTGCATCGTCACAATCCCTGCACCGGAGGCCTCGCCGCAGGATTTCAGATCCCCCTCGAATGTCTTCGTTCCGTCCGCACTGGTCCGTGTGCGTGCCGGCAATCCGGCGGGACAAAGCCCTGCAAACGCAACGATACCGGCCAGACCGCTCCTCCAAAAGGAGCCGTGGAAATGGACCTTCACAGCCCTCGGCAGGACCGGCGTGGTGGGATTTGAGAGCATCATGGGAAAATGATTCTGGAAGTTGAAAGTCACCCTCTTCATTACCGGGGACCGGGAGGAGACCGCAATATAGGCGCAGGTAGAGCTGTTGCCACGAAAGTTACAAAACATATTCCGCAGCTAACTGGACCAAATTTTGGCTTGGCTGTTGGCATGCGGGCCTGCCGTGCCTGTTGGGCAGCGCTGCGTGCGGCTTCGTCGGGCAATCGTCCACCCTCACCGCCATGGAACGCCAATCCTTGTTCCTGCTCATCGCGACTGCCGCGATTGGCGAAGAACATGAGTTCTTCGAGTCAAAAATAGGACACTCATCCGCTGGCCGGCTGGATGACGGCTCCGGCCTTACTAATCCCGACACGGCCCCGGAAGCCAACGGCTCTGCGGCGGATGCCTTCACTTCGGATTTCCTATTTCCCCTGCCCTTCCTAAGGCCATGACTTCAGACATGATCCGCGCCAACGCCCTCCTCTTCCTTGCCATCGCCCCTCTGGCCCTCGCCGAACCGCGGCAGATATCCGGCATCTTTCCTCACCTCGCCATGTTTAACAACGAGGGCGAATGCGGCACCGGTGCCGTCGTGCCATGGGCCGACCGGCTGTGGGTCATCACCTACGGCCCGCATCTTCCAAAGGGCTCGTCGGACAAGCTCTACGAGATCACGCCAGATCTTCAGCAGATCATCCGTCCGGAAAGCATCGGCGGCACGCCCGCGAACCGGATGATTCATGCGGAGTCGCAGCAGCTCTTCATCGGGCCTTATGTGATCGATGCGCAGCGCAATGTCCGCACGATTCCCTACAGCACCATGTTTGGCCGCCACACGGGACTCGCGCGGCATCTCACGGACCCGGCGGGAAAGATCGTGTATGCCACGATGGAAGAGGGCTTTTACGAAGTGGATGTGAAGTCGCTGGCGGTGAAGAACCTCTGGGTGGATGAGCAGCTCAAGAAGGACGGTGAGTCCAAGAAGTCAGTGGAGGAAAGCATGGAAGGCCGCGCTGCAGACCTGCCCGGCTATCACGGGAAGGGATTCTATTCGTCGCAGGGCCGCTACATTTATGCCAACAACGGCGAACGCGGCTCCGAGGCGCTCAAGAATCCGAAAACCGCCAGCGGGGTGCTGGCAGAGTGGGATGGCAAAGCCGACAAATGGACCGTGGTGCGGCGCAATCAGTTCACGGAAGTCACCGGCCCCGGCGGCATCACCGGCGGTATGCCCGGCGATCCGGTTTGGAGCGTCGGCTGGGATCACAAATCACTCATCTTCATGCTACTCGATAGCGGCAAATGGCACACCTTTCGCCTGCCGAAAGCCAGCAACAGCTACGACGGTGCCCACGGGTGGAACACGGAATGGCCACGTATCCGCGAGGTCGGCGACGGCCCGCTGCTCATGACCATGCACGGCATGTTCTGGGAATTCCCGCGGACGTTCTCCGCGGCAAACACCGCAGGCATGCGGCCGGTGAGCAGCTACATCAGAGTCATCGGAGATTTCTGCGCCTAGCAGGATCAGATCGTCTTCGGCTGCGACGACTCCGCGAAAAGCGAGTTCCTCAACAAACGGAAAGCGAAAGGCACCATCGCCGCGCCACAGAGCCAGTCGAATCTATGGTTCATGAAGCGAGACGCCCTGCCTCAGCTCGGGCCAACCCTCAGCCAGGGGGCGGTTTGGCTGAATGAAGCTGTGAAGGCAGACGAGGTTAGCGATCCGTTTTTGTTCGGCTCCAGCATCCCCGGCAGGCTTTATCTTTCCCACGCCGGCAGTGCGGCGGTCACGATATCGCTGGAAGTGGACGAAAAGGGTGACGGACGATGGTCCAAGTGGTTTGAGGCCGGACTAAAACCAAACGAAGGCAAGTGGCTCAGTGTTTCCGCCTACGAGTGGGAGAAGAAGAACGGCGAGTGGAAGAGGTATCTGGATGCCAACGGGCAACCGGTCGGCGTGGGCAGCGGATGGGGGCCATCCGCTCCGCCAATGCCGTGGGTCCGGCTTCGCAGCAGCGCATCACTAACGCGGGCCACTGCCATATTCTTTTCCGGACTCGACCGCACCACTGCACGACCGGGCACTGACGCTGTTTTCACCGGCATCGGTTCCCCTACGGGATCGGGCGTCCTCCCCGCTACCGTCCGCGCGCGCGGCGAGAACAAGGGCACGCTCCACTACATGCCTGCCGACGGAAGTGCGCTCTACGAACTGAACGCCGACCTGAAGCTCCAGCGCGTGGAGGATGCCGCCGGGCTTGCCTATCACAAAGCCAACTGCGCGATTCCCGCCGGCGTGCTGACGTCCGATGCCGCTTCCATCATCTACACCGACGACTCCGGGAGACGCTGGCGGCTTCCCAAGGGTGAACTTGCTTTCGACAAGGACAGCGCCGCTGGACCCGCGCGTGTCTGCCGTGAAGTCTGCACCGAGCGCGATCTCTTCAATGCCGGCGGCACTTTCTACGAGCTGCCCGCGGAGAATGCCGGCGGCTTCGCCAAGGTGCGTCCCGTCTGCACGCACAACCGCCGCATTCACGACTACTGCTCATGGCGCGGCCTGCTCATCCTGACCGGCATCGAACCCGGGGCCCCGGCAGGCGAACATATCATCCGCAGCGATGACGGCAAAGCAGCGGTATGGGCCGGAGCCGTGGACGACCTCTGGAAACTCCCGCCGCCCACAGGCACCGGCGGCGCATGGAAAGACACTTCCGTGAAAGCCGGCGAGCCCAGCGATCCCTGCCTTATCTGGGGCTTCGCGAGGCGCGAACTGTCACTCTCCCATACCAATGCCGAGCCCGTGAAATTCAAAGTGGAACTCGATCTCACGGGCGATGGCATGTGGGTGGAATGGAAAACTATCCCTGTCGCTCCTGGCGAGAAATTCTCCGCATCCCTCCCGCCGGAAGTCCAGGGCCGCTGGCTGCGCATCACGAGCAATAAAGACGTCACAGCCACAGCTGGACTGATTCATTAGTCAGACAGTGGTAAACTGTGGAGGGGCCACCCCGCTTTGCGAAGAGTCCTCAGTGATAAAGCCGGTGAAGCCGCCAATCAGAAAGGTCGTTTCTTCAATGAACGCGGTGTCGGTATCCGCAGCTTCTGCATCGCGGAAGCCACCGCCTTTGGAGCCCTGGTGCCTCGGGTGGAGAAGCAGAGGAGAGACACCTGTGAGGCGGAGCTGCGGAGCTTTGTTTATGGCCCAATTCATGATTTCCAGCCCATCCTGCAAAGATCGCCTGCTCGGATGCGTTGGCTACAGATGCCTTTTGCCCGAACTCTTTCTTTACTTTTGCTCAGCGGACTAATGGCAGTCGCTGGTCCTGACACCACCCCCTTCCCGTCCCCGGCCAACATCAAGGGACTGCAGGTGCAAATGTTGGAGGATGCCCTGAAACTGGGCATTCATCACGCCGCGGTGAATGTAAACCTCACGGCGCTGCTCGACCTGTCTGACAAATCCGCCGGGCCGGCGCATATGGCGGCGGGAAAGACCTTTCATTTCAATGAGGGCTATCTTGCTCTCCTGGATGCCCAGATAAAGCCACTCTCCGACCAGCAGATTCTCGTTTATCTCATCCTGCTGGCGTATCCCTCCAAAGAACCTGCCCGGGATGCCGTCTGCCTGCATCCCGAGTCCCGCAAAGACTTCAAATACAGTGTCGGGGCGTTCAATACCGTCACGCCGGATGGCCGTGCTTACTTGCAGGCGGTGACGGAAATGCTCGCCACTCGCTGGAGCGGCGCTCAGCCTGAGCACGGGAGAGTATGGGGCTGGATTGTGGGCAATGAAATGAACTCACACTACCTCTGGTACAATATGGGGCTACAAACGCCAGAAACAGTTATCGATGCGTATGCCGCCGCATTCCGCATCGTCCATACCGCGGTCCGCAAGACATCGCAGAATGCTAGGCTTTACCTCCCCCTAGATCACCACTGGTCCGTCTCAATGCATGGAATCAGCAAGAAAGAGGCGATTTCAGGCAAGTTCTTCCTCGATACCTTTGCCGCCCGCATCCGGGCGGGCGGGGACATTGACTGGCACTTTGCCGGGCATCCTTATCCCGAAGACTTAGGCAATCCAATGGTATGGGCTGACAAAGGAATCACCTTCGATGGTGCGACTGGCAAGGTTACGTTCAAAAACCTTGAGGTACTCACGCGTCACCTCGAGCAACCGGCACTGCACTGGCAGGGCAAGCCGCGCCGCGTCATTCTCTCCGAGCAGGGATTCCACACTCTGCTGACATCGGAGGGTGAGCAACTTCAGGCAGCCGCATATGCCTACGCCTGGGAGAAGTGCCGGCGCCTGCCAGTCGTGGACGCGTTTATCTATCACCGCCACGTGGATCACGCCCACGAAGGCGGGCTAAGACTGGGCTTGTGGCGCAATGCCCCGAATTCCGTCTCTACTCCGCACAGTAAGAAACAGATCTACGATCTCTTTGTCAAAGCCGGCACGCCGGAGTGGAAAGCCGTGGCGGCCTTCGCCCTGCCGGTGGCCGGGTTGAACTCGTGGGACGAACTGGCCCCGCGCTGAGGGGGGCGCTGGTGTATAGACTGCAGTCGATCAAATCTTTGCCCGCGAGGCGGCACTATTCCGTGCGGAGGAGAGGAAGCGGCCAGCCAGCGATACAGATTTACATTCCATTTACAGCAGCCCGGGATATCAGGCATTATAGTATCCACGACCAACCGTACGATGCCAACCATTCTAGTTATCGAAGACGACGCCTCAATCCGCACTGGGGTGCTGGACGCTCTGGCGGCTGCCGGCTACGAAACTCTGAACGCCGCCAACGGGCGGGACGGACTGGAGACCGGGCTTCGGGCTACCTATGATCTGATGCTGCTAGATCTGGTGCTACCTTATGTGGAGGGATTTGAGATTCTAAAAGCGGTGCGGGAACAGCGCCCGGTGACCCCCATCATCATCCTCAGTGCTATGGGGGCGGAAAATGACCGCGTTAAGGGCCTGAATCTGGGAGCCGACGACTACATGGTGAAGCCGTTCGGTGCCCGCGAACTCCTGGCACGGGTGAATGCGGTGCTGCGCCGATCACCAGAGCGGCCGCAGGAAGTGAGCGTGGTGAAATTTCCAGGGGGAGAGGCAGACATGGAGCGCTGCGAGGTGCGTCATGCGGACGGGAGCCGCGAGGAGTTGTCGCAGCGCGAAATTTCCGTGCTTCGTTATCTGGCTTCCAATGCCGGACGCGCCATCAGCCGGGAGGAAATTCTGACACGGGTCTGGCGCATCACTATGAGCGCCGGAGCCACCCGCACGATCGACATGCACATCGCCAACCTGCGCGCGAAACTGCGCGACGACCCGACGGACCCGCGCGTCATTCTGACCGTGCGCGGAAAGGGCTACATGTATAAATCTCTGCCCGCATGAAACCATTTTCCACATGGCTGCTTGCCGCCGTCTGCTTCACACTCCTGCTGGGGGCGATGGCATGGACTACGCGCTCCCTTGTGCGGATGGAAGATACCCAGAACCGCATGGCGCAGAAGGCATCCGAGCAGGAGATGACCCGGCTTGCACTCTGGCGCATGGAGAGCATCGCCAGTTCGCTCGTCATTACCGAGAGCGCCCGCCCGCCCGAGCATTACCGCACGCTCAGCGCGCCTTCCAATCTCTTCTCCTACTCAAGCAACACAGCCGTGAGAGCAGGAGAGTTCGTGTCCTGTTCCCCCATAGTCACCGAACCACCGCCGCGCGTAGTGCTTCACTTTGAGATGGACCAAAGCGGGACCGTGCGGTCCCCTCAGGCTCCTTCCGGCTGGGAGCGGGAAGTAAGCCTCGGGAACGGCTGGGTGGTTCAGCCGAGGCTGAATGAAATTCAGCAGAAACTGGCCAAACTGCAGGCTCTGTTACAGGAGAAAACCAGCAAGGATCAGGCGCAATTATCGCGTGATTTAGTAGAGCTTCCGGTGTCATTCACCGACAATCGCAGCCTTGTGTGGAGATGGAACTATGATGCGGCGCCAGCGAACAGCGGGGAGGAAGAAAGTGCTGACAAGCATATTTCCGCCGTCACGGTTCCTGCTGCCGCCACCAACGGTGTGCAGGAGGAACAGGCTCCATCGCAAGTGCTGAACAACCCCCAGCAGGCAGCCAACCGGAAGCCGGAAGAGTTCGCAGCCCAGCAGTCGGATTTAAATACGAAGGAGGCGAACACCCGCGCGGCCATCACCAGAAGTCAAGTCATCCAGTCCCGGACCTATGCCGATTTCTCGAAGGAGAAGGCGCTGTCGAAAAATTTTGAGCCGTCTCCGCCAAAACCGTCGGCTAAGGCTGCAAGTAAATCGGGCAGAGATTTGCTTCCCTCCCCCGCCAACGCCGCTGCTTCAAACAACGCTCCCGTTCCCGCCATCCCTCCTGTTCCGCAGGATACCGCGCGGCCCGCTGACAGTTCGGTCATCCAGCAGCAGAGCGTGAGCATTGTCAGCGACTTCCGTGCCCTTTGGCTGGGAGAGGCACTGCTGATTACGCGCCGCGTCTCCGACGGCACCCGAGAATGGATTCAGGGCGCGTGGATCGACTGGTTGAAAGTGAAGGAGGAACTCTGGGCGGCAGTGCGTGCCGATTTTCCGAACGGGGAAATCCTGTCATTCAGCGGAACCCTACCCGCAGGAGCACACTTGCTGGCCTCGCTGCCGGTGCGTTTACTTCCTGGCCGCGTGGACTTCACCACGCCGCCCTTCTGGACTCCACTGAAGGCTTCGCTCAGCATCGCGTGGGTCTGCGTATTTATTGGTGTAGCCGCCGTGGCGCTTATGCTGCGGGGCATGATGGCACTCAGCGAGCGCAGAGCCTCCTTTGTTAGCAGCGTGACCCACGAACTGCGCACCCCGCTGGCCACATTCAAGCTCTACTCAGAAATGCTCGCCGATGGCATGGTGCGTGAGGAGGCAAAACGGCAACAGTATCTGGAGACCCTGACCACCGAAGCCGACCGGCTCGGTCACCTTGTGGAAAACGTGCTCGCTTACAGCCGGATCGAACGTGGAAAGGGCCCGGTGACTCTGAGTAGCACGACCGCAGACGATCTCGTGCGAAGGATTGAGCCAAGGCTCAATCAGCGGGCCATGATGGGCGGCATGGATTTCAGCATCACTCTCTCCCCGGAATGTGCTGCCACAGCACTGCGCACTGACGGAAGTGCCGTGGAGCAGATCCTCTTCAACCTTGTGGACAATGCCTGCAAATATGGGCATCGCGACGGCGGTCCCCGGGTAATCGAACTTCACGTCGGCCGGGACCGTCGCTGTCTGCACTTTGCAGTGAGAGACCACGGACCGGGCATTGACCCCAAAGAGAAAAAGGCGCTTTTTCTTCCGTTCCACAAGAGTGCCCGGGAGGCGGCGCACAGCGCTCCCGGCGTGGGGCTGGGACTCGCACTCTGCCGCCGTCTCGCAGCGGAAGTGAACGGTAGGCTGACGGTCGACACTTCGTGGAGAAAGGGCGCCTCCTTTGTTCTGTCCCTCCCGGTCAGGCTCTGACCGCAATCCGTAAAGGCTGGGCTCATTGCAGCCGGAGTGAAATCTGCCGCCGTTCGCCACCGCGCAGAATGGTCCACTTAACGGAATCGCCCATGCGTTGCTCTGTGGGCAGGTGACCGATCGCGACTCCCTCACGCATGGCTTGCGAAAGTCCGTTCACTGCCACGACGATGTAGACCTGTAAAAACCCGACATATTTGGCCGCGGCATGCTTTCCACACTGCCCGGCATGCTTGACCTTGAGTGCTATGAACTCCGGTTTGAGGCCGAATTTGGCCTGGGTCGCGGGAGCAAGTTTCTCGAGTTGCAATCCGCCCGCAGCGATGGCGCTCAGACCTGCCGGCATACTATAAAAACAGGGATGCGATGAATATGGTATAGGTGTTAATGTAGAAGACTTTGCCGCGCGAACGAAGGTAATACAGCAAAGCTCCTACCGGACGCCCGGGGGCATGCTGACTAAAAAAAGCCGGAGCCCAGTGAAGGACTCCGGCTTTCGCGGAATGTTTATGGAAGAGGGAAGGATCAGG
>CAMAUV010000081.1 GCA_945861415.1 Akkermansia muciniphila
CAGCGCTACACGGGCTTTAAATCCGGCATCATGTCTCTTTCGTTTGGCTTTCATTGGGTGGCTATTGCGTTCGCGGTTTCGTGCGCCAAGGTCCAGCCCAATCATAGCTTAACCAGTGGCCTGGTTTTCGGCGTCCACCTCAGTATGTGTGCCTTGGCCCCGCCGACCCGGCTTTCATGTAGTCATCAAAGTGCGGATCTCTCTTCTTTCTTTGTTTCTCAGATTTCGCCTTATGATCCGACTTTTACTTCTTCTTACCACCCTCGGAGCGTCTGCGCTCAGGGCAGGAGAAACGCTGCGCCTGCTGAGCTACAACTTGCATCACGGGGAGGGGATGGATGGCAAAATCGATCTACCGCGCATTGCGGACTACATCAAAAAGCAGACGCCCGACATAGCGGCGCTGCAGGAAATCGACAAGTGCTGCACGCGCAGCGGTGGCGTGGATCAGGCGGCGGAACTGGCGAAACAGACGGGCATGACCGCACATTTTGCAAAGTTCATGGACTATCAGGGCGGAGAGTATGGCATGGCGATTCTCTCCAGACTACCGGTATTGGAGAGTCGCACCATTCCTCTGCCTCCGGGTAGTGAGCCGAGATCGGCCGCGGTCGTGACGGTGAAAACGCCCGCCGGTCCGTTGACGGTGGCCAGCGTGCACTTTTACGAAACGGAAGATCAACGCATGGCCCAGGCCATAGCGCTTGGGGAAGCGCTGGGCGGCGGAAAGAAGGACGCCATTCTCATCGGCGATTTCAATTCCGAGCCTGGCGGCAACGTCATGCCGTGGCTGGCAGCCCGCTTTCATCTGCCGGAGAAACAGGGTGCGATGCAATTTACATGGCCCAGCGACAAGCCTCGCGAGAACATCGACCATGTTCTCTTCCGGCTGCCTTCTGAGTGGAAGGTAAAGGACTATCGCGTGCTGGAGGAGCAGGTGATATCCGACCACCGGCCACTGCTATGCGTTTTGCAGAGGGAATAACGCCCTATTGCCGGCTTCCGGACACCGATGTATGGCCAATGAAATTCAACGCTTTACCCGCAGTGCCTTCGCGCCGGACCAAATCGAAGACCCTCACGAACTGCGACCTCTCTCGTGAGGAGCAGGCGACGCACCGTAAAGAAAACGGCCAGCGCATCGGGCTGTTGCCAGTGAAGGGCTGGGGCCGGCGGAATCTGGACTTCGTGCGCCGCGTGATGCTGCCGCAGATATTTTCTCTACGCACCGGCACGCCGCTGCATCCTGATTTACTTAACCACCGCGGGCCGGATTTTCAGGTTACGTGGATTGGACACGCATCGTTTCTACTTCAAACGGAAGGCATGAACGTGCTGGTGGATCCCGTCTGGTCACGGTGGCTCGGCATGCTGAAACGGGCCCGGCATCCAGGCCTTGAGATTATGGACCTACCTCCGATTCATGCGGTTCTGATCACGCACGCGCACTTCGACCACCTTCATCTTGGTGCACTGAAAAAGATAGCTGCCGGGCAGCCTATCATCACTCCCCGGGGAGTGGGTAAACTGGTAAAGCGCAGGGGCTTCGGCGAGATCGTGGAACTCGACTTGTGGGCTAAGGCACAACTGGGTCCTCTGGAGATCACCCTCACTCCGTCCAAACACTGGGGCGCGCGCATGGTGCACGACACTCACCGCGGTTTTGGCGGCTACCTCATTCGCAACGAAAGCGGCCGCACCGTCTATCATTGCGGAGACAGTGCCTACTTTGAAGGCTTCAGCCGCATCGGCGAGGAGGCGGATATCCAGCTCGCCATGCTTCCCATTGGCGCCTACCGTGCGATGAGTGGCCGCGAGGTTCACATGAATCCTGAGGAGGCGCTGCGGGCATTCAAGGATTTGAAGGCCGCTCACATGGTGCCTATGCATTATGCCACTTTCCCGCTGGGCTGCGAACCGATGGATGAGCCGCTGCAGCGCCTGCGTATCGCCAGCGCTGCCATGGGGCTGGAACAACATATTACGGTGCTCACCGAAGGCAAGCCTGTGACCTTTTAGACATGATCGCGCTGACTCTCACACTGCTCTTCCTCTTTATTGTGGCAGTTCCTCTCAAGGCCCAGGATGCCCCAGCCGTGCCGGAAGCCCCACGCACGCTGAGGTTCGCTAAGCCGCGCGTGCCCGTAGCTCTCTTCACCCCGGAATCCACCGCGCTTCTGCAACCGGAGTGCGATCGCATTGCCACCCGGCTTGCGCGCTATGCGGCTCATCACTGCACCGCCGGCGTGCTGCGAAGGGAGCCAGAGGCGGTGGCCCGCGGGCGTCTGCTGCTCACCATTTCTCTTCATCTCCAACCGCTCAATGCATCAGCCACGCACTGCACTCTTCGATGGCTCGACGGCAAAGCTCCGGCTCTCGCACCGGAAGAGGAGGATCTCCGCCTCTTCTCTGATTTTCTGTGCTCGGTGGCGAATAGGGAACCCGCTCCAAACCGCCCCTCTCAAGAGTTGCTCGCCCGCGTCCTACGCCGACTGGCGGCAGACTTATCCCCGGAAAATGAAGCAGCCGTGCTAGCCAGTGAACTGCAGGACCAGGACGGCAAAGCGCCCCCATTCCGCGAATTACTTGAGGGCTCGCTAAAACAAGCCGGCGGCAAATAAAGGCTCAGGATAGCAGGGACATCTCAATTTTGAGTTTTTCTGGCTCAGGGAGACTCTATTTTGCGAATAAGTATAGAAATTTGCGAAATAGTTCTTGCGACTGCGAGGATTTCCAGACATAGTTCGCAAATTCAAGAATTTCCAAAAGAAAACTTTATGCGCGCTGCCATATTTCCCACTGCCGTCGATCCCTTTGGAATTCTCGCCCGGATCGTCCGGTTGGTCGCGGGGATGGCGGCGATGGCAGGATTCCTGAGCGGGGCCATGGCCGGACCAAAAATTCCGGAACTCTCTGCCGCCAAACTGTCTGCACGGCTCGCGGGCCAAGAAGCCCAATTGCAAAAGTTCATCGGAACCTTGGAAAAAACTCTGGTGTCCGGCGATCTTGTGGGGGCTGAGGCTCTGGTGGACCGCGACTCCCTTCTGGGCCGCGCCACTTCCACCCTTGGTATTCCTGAGGAGGGGTCCCTGCGTCAGGTTTTCGATGACAGCACCCGCCGCGCATGGAATGAGCGCGGGGTGCTGCGCGACTATGCGAACACCCGTTTTCGCTTCCTGCGGGTGCGCACTCTCGGCGAACGCCCTGGCCTGCTTTTCCGTTCATCCACCAGGCAGGGCGGCATGAATTATGCCCTGCTCACAGTCAATGAGGGGAGGAACGGGGAGTTGCGGATCTCGGATATTTTCGTGGTGGGTCTCAATGAATATCTGAGCAGCACACTCCGCCGCACTTATAAAAATGTGGCCGCTGGATTCGTAAAGGAACTCGGCAAAGGTGTGCCTGGGGTGAACACATCTTACGTGGAGCATATTCAGAAGGTCGCCTCCATCAGCCGCGACCTCCAGTCAGGCAATTACGAGGTGGGGCTCATCGCCCTAAAGCAACTTCCGGCCGAAGTTCAGAAGGAGCGCTCCGTCCTGCTCATGCGCCTTGAAGCCGCCGAGCACATTTCTATCGATGAGCGTGATGAAGCCTACACCACATGGCTGGAGTCGTATCCCGATGAAATGGAACTGCCGCTGAAAATTGCGGACTTCTATGCGAGCCAACGCCGCTGGGATGACGCTGAGCGTGTGCTGCGTGGATTGATCGCCAAACTCGGTTCCGACGCGCTCATCAAAACGGAGCTCGGCACGGTGCTTTTTCGCAAGACCCATGATGAACTCTGGAGCGGCCCGCTGGCCAGCCTTTCCGTCCGCTGAGATTCCATGGAAGCATCTGATCCTACGTGCGCAGGCTCCACGCCGACAGATCGGGGCAGTTAGCATCCGTGATTTGCCGGAAGAACGGACCCTCGAACTTGAAACCGCGCCCCTTGAGGGACTCTGGACCGTTGCCGCCCGGCAGCTTTGACGGCTAGCCTGCAGCGCTTTTGCATCCCGGGCAAAACATTCCTAGCCCACGCGCCTTCAGTAGCTACTTTCGCCTCAAGGCCCGCTTTCAGCCCTGAACCCGCCGCATGAACGGGCTTTGGAACAGAATTTATCGCTGGCGGGGGAGCCGCCCTCGCTTTTATGGAACAGTCCGTATTTTTCTTTCCGTCCTGTATCCTTCATGACCAACGAACTCGACACTATCGTAGAAGCCCTCATCTTCGCGTCGCCGGAAGGCGTCTCGACGAAGGAAATCGCGCGCTGTCTGCGCTCAGCCGTTGTTACAGAGAAGGAAACCAACGGAGAAAGTGCGGCGGAGAGTATCACCAGGCACGAAAACACACAGGAGGAGGATGTGGCGGCGGCCATTTCCCGGCTCAACCTTCGCTATCTGGAAACGGAGCGCGCCTTCATGCTCGTGGAGCGCCCCGCCGGTTGGCGCATTTATAGCCGTATGGACTACGCCATCTGGGTGCGCGAACTGTTCCCTGACAAAAAGCCCCAGCGGCTCACTCCCAGTTCCCTAGAGACACTGGCCATTATCGCCTACCGCCAGCCGATCACCAAGAGCAGCATCGAAGCCGTGCGTGGCGTAAGCGTAGACGGCCCCGTTCAGACTCTCCTAGATAAAAACATCATCCGCATCGCCGGCCGTGCAGATCTTCCCGGTCGTCCGCTGCTCTATGAAACCACGGATCTGTTCCTTGAGCACTTCGGCATCAGAACCGTGGAGGAACTGCCGAATTCCGCCGAGCTGCGCAGCGTCAAGCTTCCCGAGCCTCCGCCGCCCGAGCCTGAAGCTCAGCAGCCGGAACTTCCGCTGGCCGTCTGCGGTGAAGGTGCGGCGGCAGAAACTCCTGCGGACGGCTCCGATGCTCCGTCCAGTGAAGACAAGCCGAAGAAGAAAGGCTTTGGCAAAAAGAAGGCCGCCGCTCAAGCTGCCGAAGAAGAGACTGCGCGGTGCGCTTCCGAAGAGGAGTCACCGCTGACAGTAGTCGAGGAGGAGCCGTCCTGATCCTCCCGTGCTGCGCCGGTGATGTGCCCGGCGGACAATTTCAGCGCTATGCACAGCCCTGACATTTCCTCCGCTGCGGGCGCGCCCGCCGGATTTTGCACGCTGCTGCGGCTGGCGTGGCCGGTTATCGTTTCGCGCTCCACTCAGGTCCTGGTGGGACTAGCCGATGCCCTCATGGTGGCACACCTTGGGGAGGCGGCACTCGCCGCCACCACTGCGGGCGCGCTCAATTCCTTTGCCTTCTTCATCTTTCCGATAGGCATCGTTTTCATCGTCAGCAGCTTCAGCTCGCAGCTGACAGGCCGCGGCGACCGGTCGGGCGCCCGGCGTTTTGGCTGGTATGGGCTCATACTTGCTGGGCTGGCGCAATTGCTGGTCCTTGGGTTGGTGCCGTTCCTTGGCCGCATCATCGGCCTGTTAGAATACGAGCCCGCGGTGGCCGGAGCCATGACCACTTATGCCGCGATCCGCCTCATTTCCACCGGCGCGGCGGTGGGCATCGAAGCGCTGGGTAATTATTACTCCGGCACGGGTAATACCTCTCTGCAAATGAAGTTCAATCTGTTCGCCATGGTGCTGAACATTGGCCTGAACTGGCTGCTCATTGATGGCCGCATGGGTTGTCCGGCCATGGGGGTCGCCGGGGCTGCATGGGCCAGCACCATTTCCACGGGCGCTGCCTTCCTTGGTTTTCTGGCTGTCTTTCTCCGGCAGGGCCGCGGGCTGAGTTGGCCAGCGCTGCAGCGCAGGGAATTCTTCCGCGTGATCCGGTTCGGCATCCCCTCAGGATTTAACTGGTCGTTCGAATTCTTTGCCTACATTGCCTTCGTGAATATCGTGGTAGGCGGGCTCGGAACCGTCACTCTCGCGGCGTTCATGGCCGTGATGCAGCTCAATTCCTTCGCCTTCATGCCCGCGTTCGGGATCGGCTCGGCGGGAGCCATCCTAACTGGTCAGGCCATCGGCCGCGGTGACAAGGATGCCGTGCCGGACATTCTGCGGATTACTTTTCTGATCAGCGCCGCTTGGATGGGACTGCTGGGGCTGCTATATCTAACGTCTCCGCGGCTGATCCTTAGTCCCTTTGTCCCCGAGGGTGCCGGAAGCGGACCGTTCCTAGAAATCGGGGTGAAATTGCTGCTTCTCTCGTCCTTGTGGCAGTTGTTCGATGCCGCTGGCATCACGATTGGCGAGACCCTGCGCGCCGCCGGGGACACCGCCTATGCCATGTGGACACGTGGCATTCTCGCGTGGCTCATCTTCCTGCCAGGGAGTTGGCTCACCGTGCATTGTGGCGGCGGGGAATTTGCTGCGACCCTGTGGCTGCTGATCTATCTTGGCCTTCTCGCGCTCGTGCTTTTCCTGCGTTTCCGCAGCGGGGCATGGCGCCGCATCGAACTGGTGGGCGGACATGAAGTGCCGCTGGAATAAGCCTGAAAAATGAAAGTGCCGACATTTTGCCGCGCGATTTTCAGCAAGGTGTCCCTGCGCATGTCTTACTACACGGGCAGCCCGGTCACTACTATGAAAAATCTGTCGCTTTTGTTATTGGTAGCACGCTGTAGCTGACTGCCGCCCCGATGGCCTGGCCTGACTGCACCACTTGCGCTACGATTCGGCGGCGACACCGGCAGGCCCCTTTACTCCGGTAGCCCGTTAAATGATCAAACTTCATGCTGATGGCACTGCCACATTGGAGTCGATATGGCTCCGGGGCTTCTATCAATTGCCTAGTAGCAGCGACAGCGGCTCGCGGTCGGGGGGCACTGTTCCCATCCGTCAGCTACTCATGGAATTCTGAAGTTCGCGAAAACCCGCCTTTTCTGGAGCCCCGGCACTATTATGTGGCGTGGCGTTACCGGAAAACTGTCACCCAGCTGAAGGTGAAAGGCAGTGTCATCAGTTGCAGCACCGCCCGGCGAAATCCGGGCCTTACCTAGAGTAGCTGCGACGTCGACGGTTTTTTCTGAGGAATCTCTGGCAGAAGCGGCAACTGGCCAATTTTTGAATCCTGCTCTGCCGTTGCTGCTGTAAGGTCCACCCACCTCAGCGGCAGTGAAGAAATCGCTGCGAAAAGCAGCGTGGAATGCAGCCGCTGTGGCAGGAGCATGCTTTCGACAGGGTGCGCGCGGATAGAATTTACCGCTGGCGGCTGCGTGCGCAGCGGTTTTTAGACGACGTTCTCCTATTCTTCCGTTTTTCAACATTCTCCCTCCATCTATCCACCATGTGGAAAGGCCGCTTTCAGCAGGAAACTTCATCACTCGTTCAACGCTACGGCGAGAGCATCAGCTACGACTGGCGGCTCTATCCGCACGATATCGTCGGCAGCATGGCGCAGGCCGAGGCTCTCTGCCGCGCGAAGATCATCACGAAGACGGAAATGACCGCCATCCACAAAGGGCTCAAGGAAATCAAAGCCGAGATCGACGCCGGGAAATTTGAGTGGAAGATGGAACTTGAGGATGTTCACATGAACATTGAGAGTGCCCTCACGAAAAGAATCGGTCCTGCTGGCGCGAAGCTCCACACCGCCCGCAGCCGCAATGACCAGATCGCACTCGATACCCGCCTCTATTGCCGTGCAGAGACGCAGGAGATCATCGGTCTCGTGAAGGGGCTCCAGGAGGCGCTCGTGCAGTGCGGTCTGAAAAATCAGAGCGTCATCATGCCCGGCTACACTCACCTCCAACGCGGTCAGCCGGTGCTTTTCGCCCATCACATGCTCGCCTATGTGGAAATGCTGGGACGCGATGCCGCCCGGCTCACCGATGCTCTCAAGCGCATCAACATCATGCCACTGGGCTCCGGCGCGCTTGCCGGCTCCACCATTTGTCTCGACCGCGAATTTGTCGCCCAGCGCCTCGGATTCGACGCCGTCACACACAACAGCATGGATGCCGTGTCCGACCGCGACTACATAGCTGAGCTGCTCTTCGCCATTGCCCTCTGCGGCACGCATCTCTCCCGGTTGAGCGAGGACATTATCCTCTGGGTAAGCGCCGAGTTTGGTTTCGTGACTCTCAGCGACGCGCACACCACCGGCAGCAGCCTCATGCCGCAGAAGAAGAACCCGGACGTCGCCGAACTGACGCGCGGCAAAACCGGGCGTCTCTTCGGCAACCTCATCAGCCTCCTTACTACTCTCAAAGGCCTGCCGCT
This sequence comes from Akkermansia muciniphila, assembly GCA_945861415.1. GTDB lineage: Bacteria > Verrucomicrobiota > Verrucomicrobiia > Verrucomicrobiales > V1-33 > V1-33. The sequence continues at coordinate 8,173 of CAMAUV010000081.1, forward strand.
CACCTACAACCGCGACATGCAGGAGGACAAGGAGCCGCTCTTTGACAGCGTGGACACCATCAAACTCGCCCTCGCCGTCTTCGCCGAAATGATCGTCGGCATGAAGGTCAACGCGGACCGTGTTCGCGCCGCTGCGGGCGATCCCTTTCTCCTCGCCACCGACCTCGCGGACTGGCTCGTGCTCAAAGGCGTGCCCTTCCGCCACGCGCACGAGATCATCGGCAAGCTCACCGCCCACAGCCTCGCTACCGGCACTGCCTTCCCCGACATCCCGCTGGAGCAATACAAAGCCTTCAGCCCCGTCTTCGATGCCAGTGTCTTCAAAGTGCTCACCCTTGAGCAAGCCGTAGCCGCCCGCAAAGCCATCGGCGCTCCATCCCCCGCCAACGTCGCCCGCGAACTCACCGCATGGCAGCCGCGACTGGCTGCAGCGCCCCGCCGAAAGGGAAAGTAAACGCATCGCGAAAGTGCGAATCGTATTGTGGGCATCTTGCCCACATGCTGCGCCGGCGCACATTACGGCGCTTTGGCGCGGAAGAAGACTAGGGCGGGAGCAGCGTCGTGTCGGTGCAGGGAAGGGTGCAATTCGGTACCGCGGTCTAGGTTCGTAGCGCGGTCCAGTTTTGCTTGTCGGTGCTGCGCTGAATTTCGCAGCCTTGGCCGGAGCTTAGTGAGCCATCTGGATGGGATGAGGTGCGTCCGAAGCGCGCTTTCTGCGAATCTGCGGCTTCCTCGTCGGCGAGGCTACCGCGAGATGCCAAGGAAATCGCTGCCAGCAGCGCCATGAGCAAAGGCTCAGTGAAGCGAGGCGCCCTAGATTTCCGCCGCGAATTTGGCAACGTCCTGCGTGAAGAAATCCGCCGCACTATCGCCGATGAAACCCACGCGGATGGAAAAATCCGGTAGCTTCTCGGACTACTGCGCAGCTAATGCTTGAAAGGCTGGACCAAGGACATGGCGCAAATCATGGAAAATCAGTAATCCGGTTTGCGGTGTTGGCTGGTTCTCGTGCAGTTGATCTTTCTATTTGAGGATAGGCAGGTTCTCCGTTAACAATTTTGTTTGCCCTGCGTATCGGAATTTACCGCTGGCAGGTGCGAATTGCGCGGTCTTAAAGACCAGCTTCATTAGCGGGCCCCGGATTTCCCCTGCACGCCCTCCCTTCTCTGCTTTTTACACTTCCCACCGCCCACCATGATCGTCGCCCCGTTTCTCAAGTTGCGTGACAAGATCACGCGCAAGCGTCAGGCCCTCACGGAGGATGCCGAAAAGCCATTTCTCGAGCACCTCGAAGATCTGCGGAAAACGATGACGAAGGTCATCATCACACTTACGGTGGCGGTAGTGGGGTGCTTTGTTTTCTACCCTGTGTTCTTCAAAATCCTCATGCAGCCGATAGATGCCGCCGGCCTTGAGGAGCCCAAGGAGATGAACCTTCCCGCCGCTGTCATGGAATTACCGGAGGCTGAGCGGCAGGCCGCTTGGTGGAAAATTCACAGCACCGCACGCGGCATGGCCTACCTAGATGGCACGCAGCGGGAACTCTTTCTCGAAACCGCAGCGCCGGATGATTTCACCCGGCAGTTCGCCCATGCCATGATCCTCTACGCCGCCGCTGACGGTCTTCAGGAGGTGGCGCGTCCGGACTATCTGAAACACGCCGCGGCCCGGGTTCCCGACAAGGACAAGGAGAAGGTTGCGGGTTACGCCGCCCAGCTGACTGCCTCGAAAACGCCCGTGTCCTTGGAAACACCGCCGCCAGCAGTGGAGACAGAATCCTTTGGGCCGGCGGAAATCTTCATGCTGTCCATGAAGCTCTCGCTCTTCGCCGGAATAATCGTGGCCTTCCCGCTGCTGTTCTTCTTCCTGCTCGAGTTTATCCTGCCCGGTCTAACCCAGAAGGAGCGAAAGATGATCTTCCCGGCGCTTGGGATCGGATTTGCCCTTTTTCTCACCGGGGTGCTGTTCGCATACTTTGTAGTAGTCCCGAAAACGCTAGTGTTCTTCAATGATTTCGGAGCCGAGTTGGGCATCAAGAACCGCTGGCGCGTGGCCAACTTCATTTCGTTCGAAACGAGTCTGTGCCTCATCTTCGGGGTGGCCTTCGAGTTGCCGGTCGTGGTCATGGTCATGGTGAAACTGGGCCTGCTGACCTCGACCACCATGCGGCGCACGCGCTCATGGGCCTTCATCATCATCCTTGTTTCCTCGGCCGTTCTCACGCCCACCGGCGACGCCTTCACCATGTCGTTCCTGGCAGCTCCCATGATCATTATGTATGAAGCCTGCATCTGGCTGGCAGTGCTCCATGAGCGCAGAGAGCGCAAACGGGAAGCCGCGGAGCAGCGCCGGGACGAAGCCCGCCGTGCGGCTCTCATCGGCGTGGCTAGTGTGCAGGCGGCCAACCCCAACGCCAGCGCGTCTGCTACCGAAGAGCAAAAGCCGTCGGAGGAACCAAAAGCAGAATCTACTGCGGATGCCGCTGTTCCCTCAGATGCCGCCTCCATCTCTTCGGAACCGGAAACAGAGACTTCTAACGTGCATCCTTACCACCCCGAAACAGTGGACGAGGACGAAGACTACGAAAAATACATGTGTGGCTTGGGGGGTGTGTCTCGCGAGCACACCCACACGGAGAGCGTACCCGTGGAAGAACGCAGCGAGCACCCGGACGAAGACACAACTCCTGACGACCCCGACACGAAGAACCGGGACTGATTGCCGCATGGCCATTTCCGCTCCGTCGACCCCCGGCGTAAAATAGTTTCAAAAGCCGCCCCGGAAATTGACAGCGGGAGTTGAAAGCCTATGTTTTGCCATCGGCAAGGAACTCTCCCCTATTCACAACCGATGACATCATTCATGGGCACCCATGGCATTTCCCGTAGCCGCCTTTGCAACTCCCATCGCCGGGAAGATGCTTGTATTTGAGTTGAACGAGCTCAGCGCTCACGGGGCAGTCTTTCGCAGCGGTAGGGCCTATAAACCGCCACTTTCTTCGCCTGCGGCGTCCATCTGCCCGCCGCCACTGGCTCATGGGATTAGAGGCCTCCTCGTTCGCCTGCCGATTCGCTGGCTCGACCCGCTCTTCGAGTCCGTTAGCCCGCGGCAAACGGCAGCCTTGCGCGCCATCGCACGAATGAGGAGTGCCGTGGTAGCCAGCCAGCACCCGTGGCTGAATTGAACTACGCGGGCTCTATAAACGGAGACAGTTACGCCGCTTGGATTCTGCCAATTTTCTGCCTCGCTTTACCGCCTACTCGCAGCGAGGAGTAGCCGCATGTTGCTCATCGACCGCCTCTTCTCCGTCGGCACCATCCGTAAAGCCATCTGGCGGCTTTGGTATCCTTTTCTCACCCGGCGGCTGCGCGGCGAAGAAGTCATTTTCCTCAATTATGCCTTCGAGACTGCTCCCCCCGCAGGCATCCCGCTCACACCGGAGGACGAACCCAACCGCACCTGCATTCAGCTATATCACCACACCGCCTCTCAGGTGCCTCTCGCGGGCAAAGAAGTGCTCGAAGTCAGTTGTGGGCATGGCGGCGGCGCGTCATGGATCACGCGCACGATCCAGCCCGCACAATATACCGGACTCGATCTCAACCCCGCGGGTATCCTGTTCTGCCGTCAGCGGCACCCCCTACCCGGGCTCAGCTTCGTGGAGGGCGATGCGCAAAAGCTGCCATTTCCGGATCAATCTTTTGATGCCGTGCTTAATGTGGAGGCGTCGCATTGCTACCCCGACTTCCCCGGATTCCTGCGCGAAGTGGCCCGCATACTCCGTCCCGGTGGCTATTTTCTATGCGCCGACTTCCGCTTCAGCGATTTGCACGAGGCATGGGCACGGGACATCGCCGCCGCCCCGCTCACAGTCGTCCAGACCCGCAGCATCAACGCCGAGGTTCTCCGCGGCATGAACTGTAATGCCGAACGCAGCCTCTCCCTCATCCGGCGGCGGCTTCCCAAATTCCTCCACGCCCTCGGACGTGACTTTGCCGGAGTCCCCGGCTCCAGAGTCTATAACGCCCTTCAATCCGGCGAACTTTCCTACCGTTCATGGTGCTTCCAAAAGCCGGAGGCGGGCTGAAAGGCAGGTTCTAGAAAGTGTCGCTGGATTTGTTTCAGCAACATAAGTTCGAGGTTATTCTAACAACGTTGCCTCAATCTCCTAGCCGGCTAGGAACACGTCACGCCCCGTCGCCTGCGAATGGCATTTGTGCTCCTCCGCTGGCTCCTTCTGCGGACAGCGCCCCGGGCATGGCGACCGCTTCGGCTAACGGATTCCGCGTTGCGCTTGAGCGGTGCAAAAAGCGCCGGCGCCCCCCCCGTTAAAAAGGGCGGCCTGATTAAGGGCCGCCCTAGGATGATATTGACGCGGATCGGGAATTAAGCTGCTCCCTCTTTACCGCCTTCCAAAGTTGCTCCTTCTTCGCCGCCTTCCACGACGAGCACGCGCAGCGGCACAGAAGCGTAGGCCTCGCCGTTGAAGAGCACTTCAAAGGAATAGGTGCCACCGGTTTCAAAGCGCAGCGGTTGGAAGTTGAGGATCATGTTGCGCGTAATGAAGTCTGATCCCTCCGGTATACGGATGTCCACGTTGGCTTCCAGAGCCTGCATCATGTCTTTACCATCTGCATTGATGAGACGGATGTTCATTTTGTGATTACCTTCATCCGCAGCGCGGAAGCACACCCGCAGAGCGAGAGCGCATGAAGGGTGAACAATCGGGGTCCCGCGGGAACCGATTGTGTCAAAAGTGCCGAGGACGCACAGCTTGCTGTTATAGTCCTGAGCTGCGTCGCAGAGTGTTGCTACCTGAATATCCATAAGTGGGGCGCGGTTTAAGGGAGTGGCCGGGGAATGCAAGTGAAGTTTCCGGGGCGGTTTCGCTTAAAGGCAGCGCCATCCAAACCATACAGGCAGCAGCCCGCCCTTCACGCCCGCAGCAGCAGACCTCTTGCAGCGTGAAGGTCTGCTCTTCTGCGATTTTCTGCCCCATTTGGGCGATCAAATACAAAATGACCGCTAGGGCTGCGAGCGTCTAGAAGATCCACGATCCATAGGCTGCCTGCCGTCATGCCGAACTGCCATTGGCAGAAGCCGAAGATGCCGTAAAAGATGGCTCCGGTTTAGGTGAACAAATAGCCGCAGAGATAGGTAGTCCAGACATTGGCGTTGAGCCGCAGGTGCCGATGATGTGCTTCCCTTCGCCTTCTGTGGATTCAAGACCCAGCATGAGGCTGCCTTTCCAAAAATGGCGCTCGGGGATAGGGATTCGTTTGCACATGAACCCGCGGAAGCATTTCACTCCAATCTGGGCGGGTTTCTTACGCACTTTCTCGGAGATGGCCTGCAGAGATAGGTCCGGAGGCATCTCGAGATCGTGAGCAAAACTGGGGCGAAAACGGAAACTGCGCATGTCGGTGATGGCGTGAGTTTGCACCATCGGGTGGCGGGAGTCATTAAGAGTTCTGCGCTGCTTGTATTAAATAAGCCCGGATGAAGGTGGTGCTGCCGCTGCACACGGACGAACTCTGGCAACGTCAGTAGCCCGGAGCTTTTCGCCAAAAACGCCCCGAAATTCTTTTTGCACTGGTGACCGGAAGGCTCAATTATAGACGCTGTGAATGCAGCCCATGACGCTCGCGCACGGAGACGCCCGGCCCGTAAGGACCCGGGAAGAGGTTCGTCGTCCCTGAACGGGACGCAGTGTGAACAAAGAACGAACACGGCAGGGGTAACTTCTGCCCGTTTTTCCCAACCAAGCATAACCAACCAATGACCGAAGCACTGAACAGGCCCACTGTACTCGTACTCAACCGCCACTGGCAAGCCATCGACGTCAAGTCCCCGGCTGAAGCCTTCAGCATGATGGCCACTGGATCTGCACTCGGGCTCGACATCGGGGAAGAGGGAATGAATCCCATCCCGTGGATGGACTGGCTGAAGTTGCCTGTGCGCGAACAGGATGCGGGAGTGGGCACCGTGCGCGGGGGGGTGCGGGCTCCTACAGTGATCGTGCTGGCACGCTACGCGAGAGTGCCCATGCGCCGCCTCAGCTTCTCCTTGCGCGGTCTGTGGGAGCGCGATGGCGGTATGTGCCAATATACCGGACGCCGCCTAGCTCCCGGTGAGGGCAACATCGATCACGTGGTGCCGCGTAGCCGCGGAGGACGCACGTCGTGGGACAATTGCGTGCTTGCCGACAAGCGCGTGAACCACCGCAAAGGAAACCGTACGCCAGACGAAGCGGGGCTGCGGCTGCTCAAGTCGCCTAATACGCCACGCGAACTGCCGGCTACTGCGTTTATCCGCAATACCCACGGCATCCGCGACTGGGAGATGTTCCTCGGCTAAGAATCCCCGGAGTGATCGCCAAACGAAAAGGAGCGGTCAGAGCGCTACGCCTATTTGTTGCGGTCGAAAGCATTCAAAGAGGCCCTTCAGGAGGAAGAGAGACGTCTGCGTCAAGCAAAGCAGCCCGATCATGTTGCCTTCCGTATTCGTCACTAGGGCGATGAAGGCCTACTGACTGATCGAGAATTTCTCTTTGAAATGCCACCGCCAGACACTCCGGTGCGTGTGGCCTGAATTGCGCAGTCGTCGCACGAGAAGCAGACCAGAGTGCCGCCGCCGGACGAGACCTTCCATTTTGATGAATGCACCCGGGGTAAGGCACCACGTTGGCATCGGTCCTTGGGAAAAGACGATACTTCGAAATCGGTGCCGGGAAGGCGCTTTAGATTTACGTCAAAGACTGCCGCAAAGGACGCTGCTGTCCGTTCCGAATGTAGCGCAGGTAAAATATCAAACCAGCCGACGAGATTGTTTTTCGTGATATTTGATCAGCTGGGATTTGGACGTCCGGGCGCTACCGGGATTATTTAGCCGCGGGGAAGGCGCTGGCGATGAGTTTCTTCACGTCTTCGGTGGCACCGGTGACAGCGGCCTCGGCACCGGTGACCTTGAGATAGACGCTGCCGCCTTCTCCGGGGATGATGGCCCCGATCATGGCGTAGCCCGGCATGGGGGCCTTTTTCGCGGCCATGGCTCCACCGGTGAGGAAGGTGCCTTTGATGTGCACGAGGATGACGGTCTTTTCGCCGAACTTTAGTTCTTCGCGCTTCGGTTTGGCTGGTGCGCCGTCCTCGCCGGGCTGGAACTGACCAACCCACCGGGCGATGTTAGCGGCTTCACCGCCGCCGCCGCCGGCGCCGAAGTGATAAAAGTCAGCCTCCACGCCGGGCTTGCTGTCCTTGCCGGCAATCGTCGCGCCGCCTGAGCTCATCATCTTTGGTTCGCCGCGCACCGCCCATGGTGCACCGGCTTTGAAAGTATAGTTACCGGCTTTGATTTCGGCAGCAGCGGCAGCCCCGGCGGCGGGATCCCCTTTGGTATCGTCGGCAACAGCGCGGAGCGCAGAGAGTGAGAACAATAGGACGGAGGCGGTAAGGATACAGTTCATGGCGTTAGAGAATATATGAGTTGGATGTTTGAAGGTGAAGGTAGATAGACCCGGCAAAGTCAGGAATACTTCATGTCTCCGCCGGGTTTCATTTCGTAGTCGGAGATCAAGTTTTTTGTAGTGTGCGTCTCCACTACTTCGAGCAGAAATTTCAGATACACGGGATCGTCCCGCTACATTTCAAGTTTCACCCGCGAATCGAAGTCGAAAGCAATAAAAAAGCCCATTTGTTTTGCGGATCGAGATTCTTTCCACAGCGCACGGCTAGCACTTCCGGGAACTTTAGAAGCAGGCTGCGGGTGCGCCGGATCATGGTGTCCAGCGTGCTGTCGGAAAGGTCCGGCTGGAGCATGTATAAGGCTGCCTGATGTATCATATGCCAGCGGGGCTACTCCTTCCAGTTCAATGCGCCCTTCTTCAGAGCGTAGAGGTAAGCTACAAGGAGAATGCCGGCGAAGGAAAGCATGCTCCAGAACATGATCGTATGGGTTACGATCATGTCGCGGAAGACCACGGCCCACGGATACATGAAGACCACTTCGATATCGAACAGCACGAAGAGCATGGCCACCATGTAGAACTTCACGCTGAAACGCGGCTGACCTTCACCGATGGGCAGCATCCCGCATTCATAAGGGGAATTTTTGATGTCGCTTTGGTTCCCGGATTTGCCCAGCACGACACTCAGAATCAGCATCGACGCTGCGAGGCCGGTGGCTGTGATCATCTGGATAAGGACGGGAAGGTATTCGGAAAGCATGGATAAAAATTGGATCTACGATAACACGCTGCCGATGGCAGACAAGAGGCGAATTGCAACGCTGCCGGCCTAGGCCGAAACATGCCCGCACAGCCCCGAATTCCCCGTGGCGCTTTGTCCCGTGGCGTACATTTTGGATCTAATGAAGACCCCCATCGCCGTTACCCTCCCCGTCTTAGGCACCTTCGAGCTGCTCACACCGACCATGCCCATCGTCGGTGCCATCATGGGGGCGACCATGCGCAACAACAGCGGCGGCGGACAGCAAAAGTAGGCGTTTTCTGAACCATGGTATCCCCCGCGACTGACGCCGACAACGTGCGCACTCTAACTGGAACCGGCCGGGCCGCAGTGGCTGCCGTGCTCCTGCTGGCTGGCGGGGGCATGTATGCCGCCGCCACGAAGTTCGGCAAAAAGGCAAACGAGGTCACGGTGAAACGTCCGATCCCTGATGTAGAGCTGACCACTGCCGCCATCGCGGATGTGGCCCTCACTTTGGAATCCCAAGGTGTCATTCAGGCGGTGACCGAAACCCGCGCCGCCGCGGAAATCTCCGGCCGTGTCATTTCCGTTTCACCTCAGTGGGACACCGGCGGGACCTTCAATGCCGGGGACGAACTTCTCCGCATCGACGACGCGGACTATAAAGCCGCGCTGGCCACCAGCGAAGCCGCCGCCGCTGAAGCTGCTCTCGCCGTTCGCATGGAGGAGGCGCGCGCTGCTCAGGCCTTGCGTGACTGGAACAAGCTGGCCATGGGCAAACCGGAAAGCGACCTTGTGACCCGCGGCCCGCAACTCGCGGCCGCAAAAGCGCGACACGCAGCCGCGTTAGCCGCCGTGAATAAAGCAAATCGGGATGTCGAGCGCACGGTGCTTAGAGCTCCCTACGCCGGACGCATCCGGGCCACCCTCACGGACCTTGGTTCATGGGTAGCCCCGGGCGCTCCGCTCGTTGAGTTCTATGCAATCACGGAGTGGCAGGTGAGTCTGCCGCTTTCTATCGAGGACTACGCACTTCTCGACGCTACTCCCGGCACACGCCTCAGGCTGAGCGCCACGGGCATGGAACCTGTGACTGCCACACTTATCCGCATCTCCGGAGAAATCGACCGCGCTGCTCGCACCGTGCATGTCATTGCGGGTATTAAGCCCGGTGTTACGCCGCTGCCGGCCCTGCTCCAGCCGGGGTTGTATGTGCGCGCCGCCCTGCCCGGCAGAACACTGAAAAATGTGGTGCGCCTGCCAAGGCTTTGCCTCATGCTTGGTGACCGCGCAGGCGTTGTCTCGGCGGATAATAAAGTCAACCTCCGCCCTGTAAAAGTCGTCCGCAGCACGAAAGATCACATCTTTGTCAGCAGCGGCATCAGCGACGGCGAGCGCGTACTGGCTACGGTGCTCGCAGTGACGACAGAAGGCATGGAAGTTAATCCGCTGGCGCCCGCACCTTCTTCGCCGGTTCCGGTCGCACCGTCGGCCCCGGAAACCAAACCCGTAGGCAAAAACTCATGATGTTCGTCTGGTCAAAGCTCAGCGCTGCCAAGTGGGAGGATGCATGGGAGGAGCGCTTTCGCGGCCCTTTGCAGACCGGCCTCGCCATTTCTAGGCTGCCCGGAGGCAAAACCATCCGGGTTGAGGTTTATTGCGAGCGCCGCATCGATGCCGGAAAGATTCAGAAGGAGTTCGGTGGCCAGATTCGCGAACTCAAAAATCAGAACTGGGCTGCGAAAGCTGCGGAGAGTTTGAAGCCCGTCGTCATCCGCGATACACTTATCATCGCCCACACGGATGAGGCCGCCGCGGAGCAGCGGAAGGCGCGCCCGGACCGCATCGTGCTCTGCATTCCCGGCGAGATGGCTTTCGGCACCGGAGACCATGCCACCACGTCCACTTGCCTGCGCATCCTTTCGGATTATGCCGCCGTAAAGCGCCGAACCGGCGAGCCTTGGAGCATTATCGACCTCGGTTGCGGCACCGGGATTCTCGGCATTGCCGCCGCCAAATTCGGTGCGCAGAAAGTCGCAGGTTTTGATTTCGATCCCGCAGCCGTCCGGGTGTCCAACCGCAATGCAAAGCAGAACGGCACGCGACTCAAGTTCACTGAGGACGACGTCACGACATGGCAGCCGGACCAGCAGTATGATGTCGTGGCTGCCAACATCTTCTACGATGTCCTCACCCTGAGTTTCCCTCGCATTGCTGCCGCAGCCAAACCGGGTGGCATGGTCGTCGTTTCCGGCATTCTTCACACGCAGGCCGCAGGCACCATCGCCGCCGGAAAAAAAGCCGGGCTGAAATTCGGCGCACCCATCCGCAAAGGAAAATGGGTGACTGCGGTGGGCTGGCGGAAGTAGATGGCCGGGGCCGCATTGATCGCGCTGGAGAGTGGAAGCCAAGTCCCGCGCGAGGAGGTTCCCGTATTGGCAAATCGCTACTGCTCCTGCGGTTCTTGTTCATCCAGCTTTCGCTTTTCGACCTGCACCGCAGTGTAGTTTTTGGCCATCTCATATTGCGCCTTGATAGCGCGGCTCTCCTGGCTGATTTCGAGATAATTGTTCACACTGCGAAAATAGGTTTTCATGGCCAAAAGGTAGCGCTCTACCGCCGGATGCACTTTCCCCTGCATGCGCAGCAGCACATTTCCGCCCTCCGTGGCTGTCTTGCGGATGGCCTCAATGTTGCCCCGTTTATTTAAGGAATCTGCGAATGGCTTGGTGGCTTTGAGAATGGCCTGCCGGGAAGTGCCCAGCGTGATGTGCCCGGGCACCTTGTTGGCTGCGGCCTGCAACAGGAGGCGGCTGGAAAGATGATTGGGCATGAGCGCCATGACCTCGCGCAGACGCTGCAGGAATTTCTCGCTCTTGAGCAAGGTGGCCACGGGCGTCCGGGAGGCCGCCTCCTGCACCGTGGCAAAAAGCTCCATCGCCTTCGCGACCTTCTCCGGCTTCTGCTTTGCCGTAACGGCGCGGGCATCATCCATCTTCACCAGCGAAACCAGTTGCACTCTCGCAAGGACATCCAGTTCATTCATCAGCGCGAGATCCCGCACCTCCGCTTCACTGACCATGGGAACCCCTATCACGCTGGGGACCGTCTGCTCCAGCGTGCGCAGCCGCGTCGCCAGCTGGGCCACGCCCGTGAACTCGCCTTTGGCATTCACGCCTCCGAGCAAGGCCGCTTCCGGATCAAGTTCCCGGCCGGTGCCAATCGCCTCCAGCAGAATGGCCACAGCTGCCGCCGCGGCATCCTTCTCATGCCCGCCATATTCGCCATCGGCCCCGACCCGCAGAGTCACACCGTCCGGAAACTTGGGATTGCCCGCCGCCACCGCTGCCGCTGCACTTTCCAGCGAGGCGGCCAGAGTCACCGTGGCATCCTGAAAAACGATGGCCGGCTGCGCCGCCGCGCCCTCCTGAGTGGCCCGGGCGGAGAGCGTAGCCAGCCGGGCTGTGGCAAAGGATTTCTTCGGCACATCAAGGAGCACGGTGCGCAGTGTGGCCTCCGTCTTCTCCGGCAGCGGGCGCAGGGAAGGTGACTTCTTTGGCCGGTCCGGCAGCGGCTTGGGCCCAGGTTTCGCCGGGGCTTTGCGATCCTCCTCTATCATGTCGAAGAGCAGGAAGTCGTCATCCTTGACTTCAGTCTGTGCTGCTCCGGGCAGGAGCGACGCCAGCAGCAGAGCAGCAGAGCAGCAGAGCAGCAGAGCAGCGGAGCAGCGGAAAGTGAGCAGAAAGTGAGCGGATGGGGCTGGCCATTAGTAAGTGCCAACTATGCCGTATTTCTCGGACCACGCAAACAGGAAAATGCGGCCGAATTATCAGGACTTGTCATAAGCAAAGGCATGCCGGGATTTGTTGCGCGGTGGTGGAAGCAGTGTGAGGTGAGCTAGATTTCTGGACCATCAACCGCTAGAACCAAGCACCGGATGAACCAGAAACCACGCAAGCGCTACACCCCCGAATTCAAAGCCCAAGCCGTCGAGCTGCTGGCCCTCGGCAGGCCGGTCGCCGAACTCGCCGAA
>CAMAUV010000082.1 GCA_945861415.1 Akkermansia muciniphila
GCGCTCCGGACCGTGCTGCGCCCTCCGCTCCAGCTCCCTCTCCCCGCACCAAGCTTGACATCCTGGGCAGGCGGATTAACTACAGGGACGCGCCGGGCAGCATAGCTTAGCTTAGCCAGTAGGTGGCCGGACTTCGGGGTCCACTTCACGAATCACCACTAAAAATTATCCATGTTTATAAAATCATAGATTTTGTAATTAAAATATGGTGGTTATAAATAATCCAGAAAATTATTTTGATGATTGAGCCATGAGTTCCCGATTTTCCAGAGGACGGACAATTGCCATTTGTTTCGGAACCCGGCCGAAGCTAAATAAATTCGCGCACGTGATCCGGGCATTTCGTCAGCGCGGGGTGAAGCGCCTTGTAATCAACAGCGGCCATCACACGGATCTTCTGGGAGCGCTGCTGAAGCAGTTTGGCATTCGCCCGGATTTCAAGCTTGATACGATGAGCGCGGGCCAAATCTACCTTCAGACTTGAACAAAACACATTCGCCATCATTGTTACGGATGGTCCCGGAGACCTCACATCTTCCCGCCCTCTGCCTGAAAGCCGACCCAGCCGCCATGACCCCAATCCGTCCCACTTCGCAGCGATCCTCGCCGACAGTTTTCTTCCGGCCATTCCTCGCGGGAGGTATGGCCGCTTTCTGTTTTAGTCTGCTGCCCGCTGCCGCTCAGCAGGCGCCGCCCAAGGCCATTCCCGTGGATGAGGTCGATTCGGCTTCGGGGGCGGCTCCCGCGGCCCCGCCCCGTGCGGAATTCGTGCCTGAACCCTCTATTGAGCCCGCGCACCCGGCTCCGGTATCGGATTCCAAACCGGCAACGCCCCGGTCTGCTTCTTCTAATAAATCCCCCGAGGACGACCTTTTTGAATACAGCGAACTGCTGTTTTCCAAGAATAACTATCAACTCGCTCTCCAGCAGTATTCCGCCTATCTGGATATCTATCAGACTGGTAAAAACCGGGAGAATGCCATCTTTAAATCCGCGGAATGTTACTACCTGCAGGACAGTTTCGATTCCGCCCTGCGCGGGTTTGATGGCTACCTCAAAGCCTACCCGCAGGGCAAGCACCGCGCTCAAGTCTATTATCATAGCGGCGAAAGTTATTACAAACTGGCAGGCCGGGAGGGCCCCGAACGCCAGGCTGATTATGTGCGACTCGCTTACGACGCCTACCGCGCCTCCGTCACGCTCTCACGCTCCGGGCCATACGCCTGCTACTCCGCATTCCGTCTTGGCAGTTTCAGCTATAATGCCGCCCGCAATGATCCCGATCGCTACCAAGAAGCCGAACGGTGGTTCGGCATCGCCGCTGCGCAGACTCCCAAAAGCCAGCCAGGGGTGAAGGTGACCTCCCTTTTCTTTCTTGGCCGGTGTCAGCGCTATTTAAACAAGAAAAAGGAGGCTGCCGCCACTTTAAACGAAGTCATTAAAATCAAAGAGAATAACCGTTATTACGACAAGGCATGGGAGGAACTCGCCCAGATTGATATGGATGCAGGGCGCTCGAATGAGGCCATGAAGAAGTTCGAGCGTATTGCGCGGGACAGCCAAGACCCGGCCATGCGGGCCAATTCGCTGGTCAGCGCGGGTATGATCCTAGCCGACGCCGGCAATACTGAAGAGGCCAGTGCTAGGTTTGCGGAGGTGCTCCTGATTAAGGAGGAGCCGGCACGCGTCGCCCGCAGCCGTGCGCGATTTGGGCTCGTGTGGTCCGGCTACAAGACAAAAAAATACGCCAGTGTTCTCGAAGCATGGCGCGGAATCCAAGCGGAGGACTACAAAGACCTCGACGAACATTCGCGCGCGCGGCTTTGGCTCATCGTAGGCTCCAGTTACGCAGCGGAAGAAAAGCATTTGCCCGCCGCCCAAACTTTTCAGCTCGTCAACTCACTGGTGGACGCTGGCAGCAAAGAGGTTTGGGAAGTCTGCATTGAAGCAGGCTACAAGCGACTCGTCAGCCTGTTCAAACTGGATGATCCTTCGACACCAGATGGCACTGATGAATTCGTCCGCATCTGGACCGAACGTGCCAAAGACAGTCCCTACATCGACAAGGCATGGGTGGTGAAAGGATCTTACTACTTTAACCGCAGCGTCTGGGATGCCGCCGCCCGCTCCTTTAAGCCGGTACGTCTCGACAAACTGGACAAAGAAAAAGCCGCCACGCTGCTCTACCAGAAGGGCTGTGCAGAGGCCAGCAGCGCCGACAAGGATGCCGTAGCCACGCTTTCCAATTTCATTGAACAAAATCCGCAGGACGAGCGACTGACCATGGCGCAACTGCAGCGGGCCATCTTCCGCATGAAGTCCGACGATCTCGGTAATGCTCTGGTCGATTTTGATGATGTGGCCAAAAAGGCTCTGGGTAGCCAGGCCGGCGAAACCGCTGCCTTTAACGCCGCCCGGGTCCGCGGTATACAGCAGGACTTCGCGGGAATGGTCGCCGGATTTCAGACTCTGCTCAAAGACTACCCCAAAACCAAAGCGGCCGCGGAGGCGAATTACTGGATCGGAACGGGCAGCTACCAGCTGCAAAAATACAAGGACTGTGTCGAGCCCCTCCGGGCTGCCCGCACGCTGGACGGACGCACATACCACGCGGACGCCAGTTTTATGCTCATTGCCGTGCTGGCTGCCTTAGAGGAGGTGGATGCGCTCATTCCCGAATTAGACCCCTATCTCAAAACCACCAGCGAAAAGAAGATCAGCCCTGAAATCCTAACATGGCTGGGCATGAAGCTTTTCCGCGAGCGCCGCGACTATGCAAAGTGTGTGCGGTATCTTGGATTCGTCGTCGATTTCGCCGAGCCAGTCAAAACCGCGCCGGAAGTCTGGGCCGCCCACGGGGAAAGCCTGCTGGCAACCAAAGACTTCACCGGAGCCATCATGGCGCTGGGTAACTGCCTGCTAGCCGAGACTCGCCTAGCCTCCCGGGCCCGTGTTTTTCTGCTCCGCGGCCGCGCACAGTTTGGGCTTAAGCGCTACGAGGACGTTGCCGTGAGCATTGAGGAGGGGCTCAATATCGACCGTGAGACTCTCGTGGCGGCCCAGTTGCATATGCTTGCTGGCGATACTGCCAGCGCTCAGGGACAGGTGAAAGAGGCACTCAGCAGCTACGTGCTGGTCAAGACCACGTGGGAAGACCCGCAACTCACACCCGGTGCCATGGCCAAAATGGCGGCGCTTTATGCGAAAAGTGAGGAAGATGTGGACAAGGTGGAGTCTGAAAAATTACGGAAGGAACTAGCGACCCGCTTTCCTCGCTTTCAGTTGCCCAAATGAGCGGCTGCTCTGTGCGCCACTACACCCTGCAAATCTCCACCCAGGGCAAAGGCACCACGGAGATCACCAATGAAGTCGCGCAATGTCTCCGCGACAGCGGAGTTCACGAAGGTCTTGTCACCGTTTTTGTGCGGCACACCAGTGCCAGTCTCGTCATTATGGAAAATGCGGACCAAAGCGCGCGCCATGACCTGCATGAGTTCTTCGACCGGCTCGTGCCGGAGAATACGCCATGGTACCAGCACACCTGCGAAGGCCCGGATGATATGCCCAGCCACATCCGGATGGCACTCACTCGCACTAGTGAAACGATCCCGGTCACCGGAGCCCGGCTGCAGCTGGGAACATGGCAGGGCATTTACCTTTTCGAACACCGCCGTGCTTCGCACTGGAGGGACGTCTTTATTACGGTCATGGGCGTGAGTTAATCTGGGCCGCTTGCGCTGGCAGAGTCACCAGTTTTAGCACTTTCCGCTCTCTCGCGGTTTTGTTTAAAATCCCCGTCATTTTCCCCTGGCATTTACGGAGCCTGCCGCGCACAGATGGATGCGCTGAGAATTTGCATCGAACGGTATATTGATCGCGGGTCTGCTGTACGGCCCCTCGGCACGACCAAGACTTGCTCATCCAAGCTACGCTGCGGTGTCCCGGTATCGATCTATCGCAGCACCTCCGGGTGTTTCTTGCGCGATGCCGGTCGTCTTTTCCCTCCGCACCCGCAGCCATGATTACCATCAAAAACCTTTCCAAATCCTTCGGCGGACAGCATTTGTTCGCCGGTGCCAGCCTTCAGATCAATTCCAACGACAAGGTCGCCCTCGTCGGTCAAAATGGCACGGGCAAATCCACCATCTTCAACCTCATCCTCCGCAAGGAACTGCCCGACGATGGCACCATCGTGCGCGATGAATGGAGCACCACCGGCTACCTCCCCCAGCAGAGTGAGCCCATCGGCGAGGAGACTGTACTCGCCGTCGCCACCGGCCGCGGCGGAGAAATCGAGGCGCTCACCGCCCGGCTCACCGAACTGGAAAACGAAGGCCTCGTGGCCGAACCGGAATACTACGAAACGCAGGCCAAATACGAACTGCTGACCGACCCGGCCATTGAGGCCAAGGCCAAGGCCATGCTGCGTGGACTTGGATTTAAGGAGAAGGATTTCGAACGCCCTGTGCGGGAGATGAGCGGCGGCTGGATCATGCGCGCCCACCTTGCCCGCCTCCTCGCCATGCAACCAGATCTGCTGATGCTGGACGAACCCACCAACCACCTCGACCTCGCATCGCTGCTCTGGTTTCAGGAGTATCTCAAAAGCTACTCGGGTGCCATCCTCATGATTTCCCACGACCGCGAGTTCATGGACGCCATCGTCAGTCGAGTTTATTCCATCAGCGACCGGCGCGTCACTGGCTACACCGGCAACTACTCCAAATTCCTCAACCAGCAGGAGGAAAACTTCCAACGCCAGGCCGCTGCCTATAAGAACCAGCAGAAAGAAGTCAAAGCGCTCGAAGATTTCATATCCCGCTTCACCTCCGTCGCCAGCAAGGCCGCGCAGGCCCAGAGTAAGCAAAAGCAGCTTGATAAGATGGAACTCATTGAGAAGCCGGTGCTGCCGAAGAAGCCTTTCCGCATCATCATTCCCCAGCCTGAGCGGAGCGGCCAGCGCGTCATTTCGCTCGAAGGCATCCGCATGGCCTATGGAAATCACGTTGTCTATGACAACCTTGATCTCACCATCGAGCGCGGGGAGCGCACCGTACTCGTCGGTCCCAACGGTGCTGGAAAATCCACGCTGCTCAAAATCCTCGCCGGCGTCATCACGCCCCTGCGCGGCGACCGCAGGCCGGGACACAATTTGAAGATCGGCTATTTCAGCCAGCACCGCACCGACTGCTTGGATCCTGAGAAGACGGTGCTCGAAGAAGTCATGAACGCAGCCCCCACGATGAAAGACGACGAAGCCCGCGGCATTCTCGGCAGCTTCCTCTTCAAAAAGGAAACCGTTTTCAAAAAGACGCCCGTCCTCAGCGGCGGCGAGAAAAGCCGGCTCAATCTCATCAAGTTCCTCGTCGATCCGCCGAATTTGCTCCTCATGGACGAGCCCACGACCCACTTGGACATCCTGACGGTGGAGAGCTTGATCCTCGCTCTCCAAAACTACGACGGCACCCTCGTCTTCATTAGCCACAACGTCCATTTCATCCGCAAGCTCGCCAATAAAGTGCTGCACGTGACGAGCGGAGAGGCCAATCCCTATTCAGGTGGCTATGACTACTTCCTCGAAAAGACCGGCGGTCTCTCCAACGAGCGTGAGGCTCTCACCGCTGCATAAGAAGCCGGCCAAAGACAGGCAATCCTACAATGGCGTGATTTTATCCGCCGTTGGCGGCGCCCACACTTCCAGCTCAGACGCGCGAGCCAGAATGACTGGTAATAAGATGCCTCTATTGCATAGTATTCAGTGAATTTCTGGTCGAATTCACATAAATATGGATAATTAACGGTGATGCGGGCGAAAGAACTATCTATTACGCGCCTTAAATGTCAGCGTTCGTCTGTTAATAAAGTAGGCCGCTCATTTAGTATAGGTCTCGCTTTCGGCGGAGGAATTTTTGCGTTCCTTGTTAAACTTAACCTGTCTGCATCCCATGTTGAGCATTTCCGGCAATAATACATCACGCTTCTGCGACGGCGTTTCCCGTCGCGGGTTTCTGCGACTTGGCGCGCTCGGCCTCGGTGGGCTGACCATGCCCCAACTTCTGAAAGCCGAAGCCGCACAGAAATCTCCCGGCAAAAAGGCGATCATCATGATCTTCCTACCCGGAGGGCCGCCCCACCAGGACATGTGGGATCTGAAAATGGACGCGCCCGCTGAGATCCGTGGGGAGTTCCGCCCTATCAAAACGAAGGTGCCAGGCCTCGAAATCTGCGAACTGTTCCCCAAAATGGCGGGGATAATGGACAAGTTCAGCATCATCCGCAGCGTCGTCGGCAGCACCGGTCATCACGCCGCTGAGCAGTGCCTTACGGGCCGGAGCAACGTGAACATGCCCGCTGGCGGTTGGCCGAGTATCGGTGCGGTGATGTCGAAGATTCAAGGTCAGGGGTCACCTGGAGTGCCCGCCTTCGTCGGGCTCTCCCCAAAGATGGGCCACGGCCCTTGGGCCGATCCCGGGCGCGCTGGATTTCTCGGCCCCGCGCACTCTCCCTTTCAGCCCAACGGCGGTGGCGCTGCGGACCTCACGCTCAACAATATTACGCTCGACCGCCTCGGAGACCGCAAGGCCCTGCTTACCAGTTTCGACGCCATGCGCCGTGACGTTGACGCCAGTGGCATGATGGGCGCCATGGATGCCTTCCAACAGCAAGCCTTAGGCGTCCTCACCAGCAGTCGGCTCGCCGAGGCTTTGAATTTGGACAAGGAAGACAAAGTCGTCCGCGCCCGCTACGGTGGCGGCACTATGAAATGCCGCGATGACGGCGGCCCGGAATGCCCCGAACAATTCCTGATGGCCCGCCGTCTGGTGGAAGCCGGAGTCCGCTGCGTCACGATCGGCTTTAACCGCTGGGACTGGCACGGCGCGAACTTCCGCCAGGGAAGGGAAGTCTTCCCCCAGCTCGACAACGGCCTCACCGCTTTGGTTGAAGACCTGCATCAGTCGGGCTTGGATAAAGACGTTAGCGTCGTCGTATGGGGCGAGTTTGGGCGCACGCCACAGATCAACAAAGACGCCGGTCGCGACCACTGGCCTCGAGTCTCTTGCGCCGCCCTAGCGTGCGGAGGAATGCAGCACGGTCAGGTCATCGGCAGCACCGACCGCCTCGGCGGAGAAGCCGCCAGCCGCCCCGTGGATTTCCAGGAAGTCTTCGCCACCGTGTATCATGCGGCGGGGATAGACACCAAGACCGCCACCGTGAACGATCTCGGCGGCAGGCCGCGATATCTGGTGGAAGAACAGTTCAAGCCAATGCCGGAGCTCGTGGGATGACTACAGCTCGCCAAGCGGTCCCAGCGGCGCGAAACATCTTTGCTTGGGCTGCGCACCTGCGTCGCGGGCCCCTTGCTTTGTTGCCCCGCCCAATTGGGGCGAACATGCGCGCTATATGACTCACTCCTAGATGCTCAACCTCCTCTCCCAAAAAACCTCCGGCAGCTTCTGCGACGGCGTTTCCCGCCGCTCGTTCCTGCGCATCGGCGGGCTGGGATTGGGTGGGCTGACATTCCCCCAGTTACTGCGCGCGGAATCCGAACAGGGCCGCGGGAAATCGCAGAAGGCGCTCATCCTTGTTTATCTCCCTGGCGGGCCGCCGCACCAGGACATGTTCGATCTAAAAATGGATGCGCCCGCCGAAATCCGCGGGGAGTTTTCGCCCATCCGAACCAATGTAGCCGGCATTCAGATTTGTGAGCACCTGCCGCGCATGGCTAGGATGGCGGATAAATTCACGTTCGTGCGCAGCGTAGTAGGTGCGAAAGACCGGCACGAATCGTTCCAGTGCGTGACCGGTCGGCTCAACGACAACGTGCCGCCCGGTGGTTGGCCAGAGATCGGCAGCGTGGTCTCGAAACTCCAGTTCGGTGGCACCGCGGTGCCGAACTACGTGAACCTCTCGCAGAAGATGCAGCACACGCCCTACAATCAGGGCCGCACCAGCTTCCTCGGCGCGGCGCACGCGCCGTTCATGCCCATGGGCAGCGTGAAGGACGATATGACGCTCAACGGTGTGACTATTGAACGCCTCGCCGATCGCCGCGCGCTGCTGGAATCATTCGACGGCTTCCGCCGCGAAACCGACGCCTCCGGCGCCATGACTGGCGTGGATGCGTTTACCGGGCAGGCGTTCGACATCCTGACCTCGTCGCGACTGCTCAAGGCCCTCGACCTTTCCGGCGAGGACCCGAAGCTCCGCGCCCGCTACGGCAAAGGCACGGATAAGGTTCAGGGTGACGCCGCACCGCGATTGAACGAACAATTCCTCCTAGCCCGCCGCCTAGTGGAAGCCGGCGTCCGTGTGGTGACTATCAGTTACAGCTTCTGGGACTGGCACGGCAGCAATTTCAAGATCGCGAAGGACAACCTGCCGGACTTCGATCAGGCCATTACCGCCTTGGTGCAAGATCTCCACGACCGTGGCATGGACAAAGACGTGAGCGTCCTCGCGTGGGGCGAGTTCGGCAGATCCCCGCGCATCAATCCACAGGGTGGCCGCGACCACTGGCCGAATGTAAGCTGCGCCCTCCTCGCTGGCGGCGGCATGAAAAACGGACAAGTCATCGGCAGCACAGACAGACTGGGAGGCGAAGCTGCAGAACGTCCTGTCCATTTCCAGGAAATCTTCGCCACCATGTATAACAACCTCGGTATCAATCCGAACACCACTACTGTGCCAGACCTCACCGGCCGGCCGCATTACCTCGTAGATGGTCAATTCCAACCAATGAAGGAGGTCGCATGAGATTTGCGAAAGCCCGCGGCAAAGTCGTTCCGGCATTGTCTTCAAAACCCACTATCGAAATCGGGACAGCGTTACTGCTGCTCTGTCTCACTCCGGCGTTTGCCTCCCTTCACATCCACGCAGGCGCACCGGACGGCAAACCTGCCGCGCTCTCCGCCCGCGATGCCTCGCTGCAAATTCTCGTCACAGCCATCGATGGTGCGGGCCGGGAATCCGATGTCACTCGGGCCGTCAAATGGTCCGCTGAACCTGCCGACGCTCTTGCCGTTTCTCCTGCCGGTATCGCCACGCCGCTGCGCGATGGCAACGTAATACTCACGGCTACGGCGGCGGACGGTTCCTCAGCTGCTACGAGCATCTCTGTTTCCAACGCCGGGGCACCGCGCGCGTTGCACTTCACCAATGACGTTGTGCCCATTCTGACCAAGTACGGCTGCAACGGCGGCGGGTGTCACGGCAAGTCGGAAGGCCAGAATGGATTCAAACTCTCGCTCCTCGGCTTCGAGCCTGCCGACGACTACGGCTATCTCGTCCACGAATCCCGAGGCCGCCGGCTCTTCCCCGCCGCGCCGGAGAGCAGTCTCCTGCTGCTCAAAGGCACCGGCGAAATGCCCCACGGCGGCGGTGCCCGCATGACGCGCGGCACGCCAGATTACCAGACTCTCGTCCGCTGGATGGAACAGGGTATGCCTAAAGGTGACGCCAATGCGCCCGCGCCCGTGCGTCTCGCCGTTTTCCCTCCGGAGCGGCTGCTCACCCCCAACGCCGATCAGCAACTCCAAGTCACCGCCCACTACACCGACGGTTCGCAGCGTGACGTCACTGCGCTCGTTACCTACGAAAGCGGCGCCAAGGAAATGGCCACCGTCACCGAGTCCGGTCTCGTCCGCACCGCAACGCAACCGGGCGATGCCGCGGTGATGATTCGCTTCATGGAAGTCGTCGGCGTCTTCCGCGCTACCATTCCGCTGGGTGCGCCACTCGCAGAGTTCCCGCCCGAGCGCAACGTGGTCGACAAGCACGTCTTCTCCAAACTCCGCACGCTCGGCCTTCCTCCATCCGGACTCTGCGACGACGCCACTTTCCTCCGCCGCGTCACCATTGATATCACCGGCCGCCTGCCAAAGCCGGGGGAAGCCGCCGCTTTTGCCGCCGACGCCTCGCCTGACAAACGCGCCGCCGCGGTGGACCGCCTGCTGGCGTTGCCGGACTACGCAGAATATTTCGCCGGAAAATGGTCCGCGCTCCTGCGCAACAAACGCGCCGACCGCCCTGCCTACGGCACGCACGCCTTCCATGAGTGGATCCGCGACATGCTGAATCAAAATCGCCCGCTTGGTGAGTTCGCCGCGCAAATCGTCGCCGCCACCGGCACCATCAGCACGTCGCCGCCCGTGGCATGGTATAAAGCGGTGCAGAAACGCGAGGACCAGCTCCAGGACATCGCCCAAGTCTTCTGCGGCCAGCGACTACAGTGCGCGCAGTGCCATCATCACCCCTACGAGAAGTGGAGCCAGAACGACTACTACGGATTCGCTGCTTTCTTCACCACCATAGGCCGCAAACCATCCGACCAGCCTGCAGAGGAAGCCGTCTTCCACGAGAACCGGGAAGGCACCGCGCAGAATCCGCGCACCGGTCAGTCGCTGAAACCCACGCCACTTGGTGCGCCCGCACTCGCGCTCGACCCGCAGGACGACCCGCGCCAGTCACTGGCCAACTGGCTGACCGCGCCGGAGAATCCGTTCTTTGCCAAAATGTTCGCTAATCGCTACTGGAAGCATTTTTTCAGCCGCGCGCTGGTCGAGCCCGAGGACGACATGCGCGTGACCAATCCACCGGTAAATCCCGCGCTACTAGATGCCCTCGCCGCGGAGTTCACCAAAAGCGGCCACGACATGAAGGCGTTTATCCGCCTGCTGTGCACCAGCGCTACCTATCAACTCAGCAGCCTGCCAAACGAACACAATGCCACCGACCGTCAAAATTTCAGCCGCTTCTACCCGCGCCGCCTTCAGGCGGAGGTGCTGCTGGATGCAATTGATACCGTCACCGGTGTCACCACGCGCTTCGGCGGCCAGCCCGCCGACCGCCGCGCAGTGGCTCTTCCCGACGACAGCTTTAACGCCGGCAGCTACTTCCTCACTGTCTTCGGCCGCCCGGAAAACAGCAGCGCCTGCGAATGCGAGCGCACCGGAGACAGCAGCCTCGCGCAGAGCCTTCACCTCTTAAACTCCAAAGGCATCCAAGAAAAACTCACCACCGGCGGTGGCAAGACCGCGATTCTCGCCAAAGATACCCGCCCAATGAATGAGCGGGTGAAGGAGTTGTTTGTCGCCGCCTATTCCAGAACGCCGCAGCCGGAAGAAGTACAGAAAGCCGTAGACTATCTGGAGAAGAAGAAGGGTGATCCGGGTGCTTGGGAAGACATGGTCTGGGCGCTGCTGAACACGAAGGAGTTTCTGTTTAATCATTGAGCCATGAGATGGGATCACGGCGCAATCAATGAACAGCCAGCGCGGAAAGCTGCAGGCATCACAGCTTTTCGACGCAAGCTCCCGGGCCTTCTCATCTCTGCCCTCCTCACGCCAGTCGCCCACGCCCAACTCCCCACTGCCCGGCTCGACTCCATCTTTCCACCCGGTATCCGCGCAGGCACTGACACGGAAATCACTATCTCCGGCCCCGATCTCGATGGCGCTGACCGCCTGCTTTTCTCTGACGCCGGGCTGTCTGCCACGCGCGTGGAGGGCGCGAAATTCAAAGTCACCGCTAGCGGCGGCATGGCTCCGGGTATCTACGAAGTGCGCGCCGCCGGCAAATACGGCATCACCGCCAGCCGGGCATTCATCGTAGGCACGCTGCCGGAACTGAACGAATCTGGCGACAATACCACTCTGGCAAAAGCCGTCCAGCTAACCTTGCCGGCCACAGTGAACGGTCAGACTGGGGGAGAAGCCGCGGATCACTTCAAGTTCCATGCATCTAAAGATCAGCGGTTCACGCTCTCGTGCGCGGCGGGTCGTGTGGATTCGCCGCTAAATGCCGTTCTTTCCATCCACGACACGGCTGGACATGAACTCACGTCCGTTCATCGCACGCGGCAAGCGGAGGCGGTGCTCGATTTCACGGCCCCCGCCGAGGGCGACTACATCGTGAAGGTGCATGACATCGCGTGGCAGGCCGGGGCCTACCGGATAAGCATCGCGTCACCGGAGGAGATCACTTCCGCCAACGTCACTGCGATGCCGCTTGCCGGTGCGGTCTGTGAATTCGCCGCCGCCACCGTCACCGCCACCATCGCCTCTCCGGCCGCCAATGGGGCTGCGGCGCACAAGGTCACGCTACCCGCAGTGCTCTCATTAGCCGGCGGTGCTCGCGACTGGTTTGAATTCACTGGCACTAAAGACCGCCGTATCATCTTGGACGTATTAAGTCATCGACTAGGAGAGCCCAGCGATTTCCTTCTCCAGGTATTTAAAGTGACCAGAGACGACAAAGGCCAAGTGAAGAGCGAGCGCGTCGCGGAGTTCGATGACAAGCCGGCGCCTACGGGCCTAGAGTCGCTGCAACTCGCCAGCCGTGATCCCTCCGGCGTTTTCACCTGTGAGGACGCAACTTATCGCGTGCAGGCCACCGATCGTTTCAAAGCCCGCCGTCCGTGGCGGCTGGTGCTGCGCGACGTGCAGCCGGGATTTTCCCTCGTCGCGTTTTCCGTCAGTCCAGTCACGCGCGGGCAGAACATGCATCGGTGGAGTCCCTTCCTTCGCAGAGGCGGCAGCGCGCTCGTGCAGGTCGCCGTGCTGCGTGGCGACGGATTCGATGCCCCCGTCACTGTTCGTATGACCGAACTGCCTGAGGGTGTCAGCGCCGGCGAAGTCACTGTCCCGACGGGCGTTGCCAGCGCCTCGCTCGTCGTGCGCGCCGCCGCGGATGCCAAGTCATGGAGCGGCCGCATCAAGATCACAGGCACTTCAGGCGATCAGACCGTCACCGCCCGCGAAGCCATTCCGCGCTGGAGCGTCGGCAATACAAGTGCCGAGCGTCTTGAGATGCGTCTGAGTCGCGATGGATTCGTCCTCGCGGTCACGGAAGCCGAAAATGCGCCACTGGGCATCGAGCCTGCCGAGCCAAAGACCTACGAGACCGCCATCGGCGGCAGTATCGAAGTGCCCGTGAAGTTTCTGCGCGATGCGACACTCAAGGGCTTCAAAGGGGAATGGGAAGCCATGCTCATGGGCCTGCCTGGATTGAGTAAAGCACCCGTGGTGAAACCTCCCGGCGACGCCAAAGAAGCTAAGCTGGTGCTAAATGTGCATAATAAGGACGGTAATCAATTCCAGCCAGGCACCTGGACCATGCACGCAACGGCGCATGGGACCATTCAATGGAAGCTGGATGAGGCGGCTCCGCAAAAGGAACTCTCAGACGCTGTGTGGTCTGCACCGATCACCCTGAAGATTGACCCGTCACCAGTGTTCTTGAAGGTGCCTGCGAGTGTGACCGTCGCACCGGGAGCGAAGGTGGAAGTGCCGGTGAAACTGGAGCGCCGTTATGGATTCGCAGAAGCCGTGAGCTTCGAACTTATCGCGCCGGAAAGTGCCAAAGGATTAAGTGCAGAGAACCTCGGCGTAGCGAAAGAGTCGCCAGATGGTATACTAATCATTACCGCCGCTGCGGATGTGGCGCAGGGTGCCCACGAAGTGCAGATCAAAGCGAAGTGCGCATGGAACGGCGTGGAGGTTCCATGGAGCGTAAAACTGAACGTGGAGGTGAAGCCATGAACCTGATGGTCCCGACTATCCTATTCGGCTCGGTGTTGTTGCCGGGCCTACTCTCTGCGGCCCCTCTCCCTGTCGCCGAAGTGAAGCGAGAGGCTACGGTGGATTTTGCCAAGGAGATTCATCCGCTTTTTAAACGCAGCTGCCTTGCGTGTCACAACACGACGAAGGCGAAAGCCGGGCTGAATCTGGAATCGCCGCAGATGATTCTTAAAGGTGGCGACAGCGGTGCGGCGGCGGTGCCTGGTAAGGCTGAGGAAAGTCTGCTGCTAATCACGGCAGCGCATCGCGATGATTTGCCGATGCCGCCGCCGGGGAACAAGGTCAATGCGACGGATTTTTCGCCCGAGGAACTGGGGTTGCTGAAGTTGTGGATTGATCAGGGCATGAAGGGCGGTGCGGTCGTCGAGAATATCAGCGAATGGCGGAGTTTTCCGTTGCAGACGGCTCCCGTGGCTGCGGTGGCGCTGTCAGCGGGAGGCCTTGTGGCTGCGGCGGCGAGGGGGAATCAGGTGCAACTCACCGAGGTCGCGACGGGTGTGTCCCTTGGCTTCCTAACGGACCCTGAACTGGAAAAGATTGACCTCTACAAAGAGAAAGCCGCGGCAGATCGTGATGCGGTGATGGCCGTGGCTTTTGGCGGCGATGATTTGCTGGCGACGGGCGGGTTTCGTACAGCGCGGATATGGCGTCGCGGCCCGCTGACGGCGCAGAGCAGACTGGAGCTTCCTAACGCGGCGGTGTGTCTGACTGCTCACGGTAACCTTGCGGCAGCGGGCGAGGCTTCTGGGGTGATTCGCGTTTGGGATGTCACGGCTGAGAAGCCAGTGGTGCAGGAGTGGAAGGAGCATACGGTGGCGTTGAAGGCGCTCTGTTTTTCGCAGGATGGAGCGCTGCTGGTTTCGGCGGCGGAAGATAAGAGTGTGCGTGTTTGGAGCGTGGCGCAGCAGAAGGTGGTGTATCGCACGGAAGCCCCGGTAGTAGTGACCGGGCTGTGCTTCCTTAAAGGCGGCATTGAACTGGCCGCTGGATTCGCCGATGGTATGTTGAGGGTATATGATTTAGCGGGGGCTACCATCCCGCCTGCAGCGGATGCTTCGGTGGGGCAGGATGCCCCGGCTACGCCGAAGCTGTTACGCGAGCACAAGCTCGGCGATAAACCGGTCTCATCGCTGGCGGCGGTGGACTCTACCGGCACGCGCGTCATGTGGACGGATGCGGAGCCAGTGCTGCACTTTACGGAAACTGCGGATGGGAAACGTCAGGATGTGCCGCTGGAGAATCCCGGGCAGGCGGCCGTTCTGCCGGCGGAACGCAGGCAGCAGGCGGCACAGCGCACGCTCGATGCGCGCAAAGCCCGACTGACGGCGGCATCTGAGGCATTGAAAAAGGAATCAGAGAATTTGCGTGCGACGCATCAGGCGCAGGAGAAGGCGCGCGCAGACTGGCAGCGGAAACTTGAGTCCGCGCGCGTTGCTGACATCGCGCTGCATGCGCTGCCGGAGGACGGGCCTCGCAAGGAGGCAGCCAAGAAGGCGAAGGATGAGGCGGAGAACTCGGGACGCGCTTTTACCGATGCGCGCACGAATGCCGAACTGGCCGTGCGATTATCGGGGCAGGCAGGCCAGAATCATGCGGCGGCCGAAGCGGCAAATGCGGCAGCGGAAGCGGCGCTGGCGGAAGCGGTGGTTGGTGTTGAGACCGCCAAGAAGGCAGTCACGCCTTTGTCGGCGCTAAAAGCGGCGATGCTGCTGGATGGTGGGCGGGCGGTGCTGACAGAGTTCGAGGGCGGGCGCTTGCAGTGGCACGCGAGCACGGGCGGGGAGTTTCTGGATGGCGGGGAGTTGGCGGGCGGAGCAGGGGTATGGGCAGGCGGGGCCTATGGGGCAGATAAGGCTTACAGGACCTATCTCGTCGCAGCAGTGCCTGACAAAAAAGTGCTGCGCCTGCCTTCGCGGCGGGCGTTCGCATTGGAGCGGACCATAGGCAGTGCTGAGGACGTGGCCATTTTGGCCAATCGAGTCACGGCACTCAGCTTCTCCTCCGACTTTCGCCTCCTAGCCACTGGCGGCGGTGTCCCATCGCGCAGCGGCGAAGTGAAACTCTGGCGTGTGACTGACGGTTCGCAGGTATTGACCATTGCCGACTCGCACTCCGACACGGTGAATGCGCTCGCCTTTTCGCCGGACGACGCGCTCATTGCTACCGCAGGTAGCGACCGGTGGGCGCGCGTCTTCCGTACGGACGACGGCAAGCGCACTGCCGCCTTCGAGGGTCACAGCAGCGCCGTGCTCAGCATTGGCTGGCGCAGCGACGGATTGGCCCTCGCCACCGGCGGTGCGGACAAGACACTGCGGCTATGGGACTACCTCGATGCCAAACAAACCAAAGCCATCACCAGCTTTGGCAAAGAAGTCAGTGCCATCGTGTGGCTGGGTGGTGGTGACACTGTGGCCAGTGCGAGCGGCGACGAAGGCGTGCGCCTAGACGAGGTAAAGCTGCCGGGTGCGAAGAGTTTCAACTTCGCGATCGCGGGCGACCATGCCGGGAAGTTTGTGATCGCGGGAGGAGAAGATGGCGTCCTCCGTCTGTGGGACGCGTCAGCGAAAAAACTGCTGCAGGAGTGGAAGTGATCACAGCAAAAAGCCAAGGGGCGGGGCGGCCGGTCGCCACACGCCTTGGCTTCTGAGTCCAACCGTAGGCAGTGTTGGCACCATGAGGATTCCTGTGACCACAAATACTCAGATTCAGGCCTTATCGATCACGGACTGCCCGTAGCCGCCAGTAAAGTCTGGCATGCGCTCCGGCTACCACTTCATGGCAGCGATCCGGCGGGCTACTTCTTCGGCATTGGCGCGACTATTGAAGGAACTGATGCGGAAGAATCCTTCTCCGGCAGCACCAAATCCGGCACCCGGTGTGATAACGACGTTCGCTTCGTTTAGCATGCGGTCAAAAAGATCCCAGCTCTTCACTTCCGGCGGGCAGCACACCCAGATGTAAGGGGCATTGATCCCGCCAAATACGGCTAAGCCGGCTGCGCTGCAGGCCTCGCGCAGGATTTTGGCGTTTCCGAGATAATGTGCGATGAGTTCATTCACCTGCGCTTTGCCTTCTTGGCTGAAGAGCGCTTCCGCGCCCCGCTGCACTGGATAACTCACGCCGTTGAATTTGGTCGTGTGGCGCCGGTTCCACAGGGGGTGCAGAGGATGGCGTTTACCCTGATCATCCTTAGCCAGCAGGTCTTTTGGCACGACGGTGTAGGCACAGCGCACGCCCGTGAATCCGCCGTGTTTGGAGAAGCTACGAAACTCGATGGCACAGTCCGTTGCTCCCTCCACTTCATAAATGGAGCGGGGGATGCCGGGTTCTGTGATGTAGGCCTCGTAGGCTGCATCGTAGAGAATGATGGCTTCATTGGCCCTCGCGTAAGCGACCCACTTCTCGAGTTCGGCAAAAGTAGCGGTGGCTCCCGTTGGATTGTTTGGGTAGCAGAGATAAATCAGGTCCACCCTCCGGTCGGGGATATCAGCTACGAATTTGTTCTCCGGGGTGCATGGGAGGTAAACAAGCTTGTCGTAGCGCCCATTGGGGTTGGCTTCTCCGGTGTTGCCAATCATCACGTTGGTGTCCACATAGACCGGGTAAACTGGATCAGTAATCGCGATGACGTTACCCCCGCCGAAGATTTCGAGGATGTTGCCGGTGTCGCACTTGGAGCCGTCGGAGATGAAGATCTCATCTGCAGAAATATTGCAGCTTAGGGGTTTGTAAGCGTTCTCCACGATGGCATCGCGCAGGAATGCATAACCCTGCTCAGGACCGTAGCCGCGGAAGGTATTGCGATCACCGAGTTCATCGACGGCTTTCTTCATGGCTGTCAATGCGGCCGCCGGCAGGGCTTCCGTGACATCGCCGATACCACAGCGGATCAGCCGTTTGGCCGCTTCCGGATTGTTCGCGTTGAACTCTGCCACACGGCGGGCGATTTCTGGGAAGAGGTAACCGGCTTTGAGCTTGAGGAAGTTGGAATTGAGATAGGCCATAATGGCAGGGGCCGTGATGCGGGGTGCCCGGTGCTTCAACCGAAACTGTGGCCGAAAATCCAATGCTCGCCGGGAGGAATGACGAATTCCGAAGGCCAAAATCCGAAGGCGGCCGCTAAGAAATCGGGCCTAATGGGCATCATGGTAACTGCCCGCAGATTTTTCGATTTCCCTCACGCCTCAGCTGACTCATTCTATCGCGGTCCTAGTCCGTTTTTGGATTTTGGCATTCTGGCTTAGCCATTTCTCTCTATGCGTCTCTCAATGATCGTTAATCCCTTCACCCAGCGAAACCTTCAGTTTGCTGCCCAGGTGGGAGTGAGCGATATTGTCCTTACCTACCCGGGCCCTGGCTTGGCACCCCTGCGGGAAGCACAGCGGATGGTGGAGGATGCAGGGATGAAGCTGACGCACCTTGAGCGCCGTGTGCCGCATTTGAAGTTTGTTCACCGACTGCCGGGCTGGGAGGCACAGGTGGAGAATTTCAAAAACCTCATCCGCCATATGGCCGAGACCGGCATGAATGTGCTTTGCTATAACTGGATGCCTGATGACGACTGGCAGCGCACCAGCAGCACTGTGGTGGAGCGTGGAGGATCGCTCGTGACCGCCTTCAACCTCGAAGAAGTGGGCCGGAACGTTACCGACGCCGGGGGGAAACCGCCCATGCCGACTCCTGCCGCGCAATTGTGGGAAAACCTTGAGCGGTTTCTCCATAATGTCCTGCCGGTGGCGGAAGATGCAGGAGTGAAACTGGCGCTGCACCCCGATGATCCTCCACTTCCGTCTCTCCTCGGGCAGGAGCGCATCCTCTACAGCAATGCGGCGCTGCGCCGCGCTATCGATCTGGCACCAAGTCCCAGCAATGGTCTCTGTTACTGCGTTGGCTCGCTGCATCCTGCGGGGGAGGATGTTATAGCAGGCATCCTGGACCTCGCTTCTCATATCGTTTTCTTCCACGCCCGCAACGTATGCGGGTGTGCGGAGAACTTTGTAGAAACATGGCACGACAACGGCGAAATTGATATGCCTGCGGTGATTCGGGCCCTCAAAGCTTCGGGCTACACGGGCACTGTCCGGCCCGATCACGCTCCGAGCATGGTCGGAGAGAGCAATGAGACTCCCGGTTATGAAATGCTGGGCCGGCTCTATGCTGCAGGCTACCTGCGCGGACTCATGCAGGCGGCGTGAAGTCTGACGCTATCGCAGCCCGGCAGCCTTCCTCACACGGTCCATGGTCTGTGCGGCAATGGTGCGGGCCTTTTCGGCACTCGATTTCAGAATGTAATGCACATGATCGGGATTGGCCGTGAGTTCTGCCCGCCGGGCGCGCATGGGGGCAAAGTAGTCCCAAACGCTCTCAAACAGCCGTTTTTTGAAATCCCCGTAGCCGGTGCCGCCGCGGCGGAAATCCTCCTCCATTGCGCTAACGGCGCTGTCATCCGCGACTAACTTGTAGAGCGTGAAGACCAAGCTGGTGTCCGGATCCTTCGGTTCCTCCACCGGAGTGCTGTCTGTGATGATTCCCATGATCTTCTTCTTCAGTGCCTTCTCCTCCTCGAACAGTCCAATGATGTTGCGGTAGCTCTTGCTCATCTTTTGCCCGTCCAGTCCGGGAACCACCGCCGTCTCCTCTTTGATGCGGGCTTGGGGAATGCGCAGTGTTTCTCCGAACGTGTTGTTGAACTTCGCTGCGAGGTCACGGGTCACCTCCACGTGCTGCTTTTGGTCCCGGCCCACCGGCACGATGTCGCTGTCGTAGATCAGAATGTCAGCCGCCATCAGCACAGGGTAGGTGAAGAGTCCAGTGTTGGGAACCATACCTCGGGCCGTTTTGTCCTTATAGCTGTGGCAGTTCTCGAGCATGGGGATGGGCGTCAGCGTGCTCAGGATCCACGAAAGCTCTGTCACTTCCGGCACATCACTTTGGCGGAAGAGCGTCGCTTTCGCCGGATCAAGGCCGCAGGCCAGAAAATCGGTCGCAAGATGCAGAGAGTTTTCCCGCAGTGCTGTCGGATCCTGCACGCTCGTCAGCGAATGGTAGTCCGCGATGAAATAGAAGGCCTCGCCTTCGTCCTGCAGACGAATGGCGGGTTCCATCATCCCGAAGAAGTTCCCGATGTGTAGGCGGCCAGTAGGCTGGAGTCCCGAAAGAATACGCATAGTTAAGCGATCTGCGGCGGTGCAGGCTCCGGGGAAAGTGGAAATTTGCATGTAGCACAATGGCACAACCCTGAGGAACCCTTCCTTATGGCCGACCCCGTGGCCGGGACTGCGGGGAACCGGAACTTCTGCGCGCGTGTTACCTCTTGACCCTGCGTCTTGCTACTGAGGCGGAGCTCAAGTCTATGGCCTTTCCGGCGATCTCGACAGGAATTTACGGTTTTCCGATCAGGAAAACGGCTCATGAGAGGCAACGGATTGCTGGACCGTTTTTTGTTTAGTTTTGGCTGAGGATTCCGGCCTCGAATTGGGCCGGGGTTTGGTAGTCGAGGGCGGAGTGTTTGCGGTGGAGGTTGTAGTAGGATTCGATGTAGGCGA
>CAMAUV010000083.1 GCA_945861415.1 Akkermansia muciniphila
CGGCCATGTGCTTTGTTGGCACAAGCTGCGCCCGGGGGCCAAGGCGATCCCTCCCTAACATCATTATAATATCCAGGCACACAGGCCACCCGCACCCCATAATCCCCAGGTTTTTCAGGCCAGAGCTAAGTCCGACAGGCTGCTAGGGCGGCGTGATCAAACTCCACCGTCGGTAACAGTGTACCTGCCGGCGGCGTGCCGAGCGTCATCGCCGGCAGCCCGGCAACAGCCGCAAAGCGCTGTAAAAGGTCCGCACTGGCCCACACGGGTATCCAGCCCGCCACTGACTCTGCTGAAATTAGCCGCCGGAAGGTCGCCTCGCCCGCAGCGGTTAAAAGTCCGGGCCGGTAATCGAACCGAAACGTAAAACCTGCCGCCTCCAGCTCCGTATGCACTTCAGTGAGAGCGTTGCGGCTGACACCCACCATCTGCGGCAGAGGCAACCCGCTGATCATGCGCACCTCCGTGCCGCGGCTGCGCGGGACCTCCGGCGGAGCTTTGAGAATGCGCGTGCGCCGTCCGTGGCCACCGCGTTCGATCCACCTCTGATGCTCGAGAATATCCAGTGCGCCCCGCAGAGTCATCCGGCTCACGCGGAGTTGCGCGCAGAGGTCGTGCTCTCCCGGCAGTTCGTCCACCCACGTACCCTCCGCGACGGCCTCGCGAATGGAGGCCGCCACCTGGTTCACAAGAGAACTGCGCTGTGGTACGCGGGGCATATATTTGCACCAAAGGCTACGAACGCAGAAATCGCAACCAGCACAAAAACGGTCAGGCCTTACGCGCTGCCGAACGGCGCGAACAGTTCCGGCAAATATTCCGCATACCGCCGCCAACGGCCGATAGAGCCGCGGTGCACCGGCGCGCGAACGGATTCATAGCTGGGTGACGCCACATGGCGGCCCATGCGGGCCCCTTGCCATGCGGACTGCCCGCCCTCCCATTCCAATCCGAGAAACGCAGTCACTCCGCGCGCGGTCTTTTCAAAGTCGGTGCACAGTTCCTCGTAATGCACTTCTCGCCAGCGTGAGTCGTCGCCGAGACACTCGCGCAGACATTCCCACACCCCCATCATGGACAGATAGTCTTCCGCTGCATGCGCTTCGCAGAGCCATCCGGCATTTCCCGACTCTGGTTTCACCGGCAGGCGAAAACAGCTGAGGAGCACATCCCGGGGATCGCGCAGCGCGACGATGAGGCGCAACTGCGGCAGAGGGCGAAGCAGAAACGGCAGCCAGTCGGTGAAGTTAGGATTTTTATCGAGCACCACGCCTCCCTCACCGGGAGTCAGGCCGAGCATCGAGAGCCGGCGGAGATAGTCGCGGCGCATGGCCGCTAGTTTCGTTTCGTCGCAATCGTCCAGAGCGGCCAGTGTGGGGCCATCCGGGCAGCCGGGGGAAAGGGTCTCGCGCAGCGCGCAGGCGAGCGCGTCCTTTTCGTCCACGTCAGTCACTGCCGAATGCGATGCGAGCACCTGCTCCAGTAAAGTGGTGCCGCTGCGCGGATGCCCCGCCAGCACTGCCATCGTGGGCGCGCCGTCTCCGCGGCACGACCGCCAGCGGCGCACGAGGTCCGGGGTCAGCCCAGCGACGAGGCGGCGATTGCGCTCTAGGACAAGTTCGCGAATCCGTCGGCTCCGCTGCGTCTCCACCGGCCATGCTTCCTCCGAGCAGCGCTTGGCCTCGCGCCATGCAGTGGCTGCTTCCGCGCAGTCCCCGGAGGCATCGCGCAACTCGCCCAGTTCATACAATGCGGACACGCGAATGGCCGGCGGCACACCGCTCGCCGCACAAGGCTCCAGATGCTTCGCCGCTGCATCTGAATGCCCGCGTCGTCTCGCCAGTCGGCCCGCTTGCACGTGCGTGGCCGCATCCCGGGGTGACTCGGCCAGCGCGCGGGCCGTCCATTCTGCAGCATCCTCCATGCGCCCTCCTCGCTCGGCCAGCCGTGCGAGGCCCAGCCACGCCGCGTGGCGCTGCGGCGATTTCTCCAGACGCTGCCATGCCGCCAAAGCTTTTTCAGGAAAGCCGCAGAGCAGAAAAACCTCCGTGACCGCCTGAACTGCCGCCGGTTGCTGCCCGGCTAGGTCCATCAGCCGCTCCGCGGCCATTAGCGCGGCACGATATTCGCAGAGTGCCAGCGCTACCAACATCAGGTCTGCCTGCACCGCGGGCGCTTGCGGCAGCTTCGACGCAAGCATCCTCAGTGACGCAAATGCCGCCGCTGCATGGTTGTCGCACGCATACTGCGCCATCACTGCGCGGCGCTGATGCTCAAGCTTAATCCATTGATCCGGGTTCATTTGTGCCATGCTGCATGAAGCCGAGGTGGTGGGAAACAGCGTTCTGCACGCGCAACTCAGCTCGCCTCATGGCATAGTCGCCAACGGGATGCCCATGCAGTGCAAAAAACCGCTGGGAAAAGCGCCCCGGTTATGGTTCTACTGGTTCCATTATGAAAAAGATACTTCGCATACTGCTGTTCACACTCGCCTCGGGCCTTTCGTATGCCGCCGAGAAGAAGCCGCTTCAGGTTTACATTCTCGCCGGGCAGTCAAACATGCAGGGTCACGCGAAAATTTCCACCATTGAGCACGCTGGCATGGACCCGGCGACGAAGCCCATGTTCGAGTTGATGATGGGCTCCGAGGGCAAACCAAGGGTCTGCTACCGGGTGTGGATTTCGTCCATCGGGTGGGGCAAAGAACCGGCGGAGGAGCAGACGGGAAAACTCACGGCCGGATTTGGGGCCACGGCAGAAAAAATCGGACCCGAATTCACCTTTGGACTCTACTCTGAGAAGTTTACGAACTCTCCGATTTTGATCATCAAGACCGCGTGGGGAGGGAAGAGCTTGAATACGGATTTCCGTCCACCGGGTGCGGGGCCGTATGTGTTCAATGAGGTGCAGCTCGACAGTTTTCAAAAGCAGCGTAAAGACATAGATGCCATCAAGGCAGAAAAAGCGAAGGAGACTGGGGTATATTACCGGATGATGATTGATCATGTAAAGAAGGTGCTCGCAGATCCAAAGCGGGTGGTCTCCGGATACGACGCAGCGCACGGCTATGAAATTGCCGGCTTCGCATGGGTGCAGGGCTGGAATGACATGGTGGACTCGGGAACATATCCTCATCGCGGCAAAGCCGGCGGCTACGATGCCTACAGCACGGCGATGGCGCAACTTATCCGGGACGTGCGCAAGGATCTGAATGCGCCGAAAATGCCTTTTGTGATCGGGGTGCTTGGTGTCGGCGGTCCGGTATCGGAATATGGTCCCGAGGAGCAGCGATATAAAGCCACGCATCAGAGTTTCCGCGATGCCATGGCGGCACCGGCGAGGCTTCCGGAGTTTCAGGGCAATGTTTCGGCGGTTTTGATGGAGAAGTATTGGGATACTGAATTGAAGGCGGCGAGGAAAAAGGAGGGTGACATCAAACAACAGATCAAGAAGCAGGCGAAAGAGGCCAATTGGAAACCGGCTGAGGAAAAGGCGGCCCTCGAAAAAGCGCTCGGGGATGGATTGACGGAGCGTCAGCGTCTGGTGATGGAAAAGGGTGTGTCGAACGCCGAATTTCACTATCTCGGCTCAGCGAAAATTCTGGGGGGTGTTGGCAAAGGGATCGCTGAAGCAATGGCGGAACTCAAACAACCCAAGGCTGCGAAATGATTAGGGCATCACTCATGGCGTTCACGTTCGCAGCGCTGCTGGTTGCTCCATGTCGCGTCCGTTCCGCGCCTAAAGGGCCCGAGGCGAAGGTGCCTGACTTTACGAAAGGCGACTTGCTGGCAAAGGACGCTCCGCACGACTGGATGCTGGGCCCCACGGGGGTGCGTGGGTGGATACATACGGCCGATGGACATTAGGCGGCGGCGCTTTTACCGGTCAGAAGTTTTTCAATAACCATCCGCAGAATCCACGGTGCGAGGATGGCGCCCTCTATTTACACTCACTCCGCTGCTGCGGAAAACTCTTCTAACTCCCATGAACTGCTCCACACTCGCGACGCGTCGTTCTTTTCTCACTACACTCGGCAGTCTCGCTGCCGCACCGGCCTTCGCCCGTGACTTCGGGCCGGGCGCTCCGCTGGTGCGCTATCCGGAACCGGACGCTGACAAGTCTGACTCTCTAGGCAAGAAGGCTCCTATTCGCCGTGAGACAAGGGACATTTCCGGCTGGCAGGTTCACATTCAGCGAAAGCTGCTCAAATCGGAGCCGGAAGGCACGGCTCGTGCACTCGCTGGACTCAAAAAGATGTTGGATGAAGTCGTACGCGACGTGCCTCCGGCGGCAGTTGCCGAATTGCGGAAAGTGCCCCTCTATTTCTCCACAGCCTACAAGCCCGGCCAAAGCGGTGCAGAATTTCACCCCGGAGCCGACTGGCTGCGCGACAACGGGCGTGACCCCGTTATGGTCACTGGAGTTGAGTTTTCCGGCGTTCATGATTTCGAAGCAGAAATGAAGCGCATGCCAAACTTTGCACTGCATGAACTGGCTCATGCTTATCACTTTCGCACGCTCAAGGACGGCTTTGGAAATGCCGAAATTAAAGCCGCTTATGATCGAGTAAAAGCGGCCGGTAAATACGAGCGGGTCGAGCGCACACGCGGCGATGGGAAGCCGAACACTTTCGAGAAGGCCTATGCGATGACCGATGCCATGGAATACTTCGCGGAGACCACTGAGGCCTACTTCTCGCGCAACGATTTCTTCCCCTTCACGCGCGCCGAGCTCCAGAAGCACGATCCGGAGATGTTTGAGTTGCTCGGGAAACTCTGGGGCGTGCCGCAAGGTAAGTAGCCGCAGATAAAGTCGCCACCCGCCGCGCTAGCGCGAGACGGCAAGTGTTGTATGAAGCAGGTGCAGGGGCCGGAGGGTATGTTGACAGCGACTGCGGCTGAAGCGAGATGCTGTGGGGAGCTGACCTGCTTGCCGCGAACTGGCCCCCATTCAGTTCGTCGGTGGCTCCCAGACTCGTGCGACTGCTCAGAAAAGAGGTTAGTTCATCCATGCCGTTTCCGTAAAATCTGGCCAACAAAGAGCTAGCGGTTTTGGGAGGAATCCTCCGCGGCTGCATGAATAAGGAAATCGCGCCCACCCTGAACATATCTTAACTCTAACAGGCGCAACCTTTACCGAAAAATTGGGATGCATTCCCGAGGCGAAACCTTCAGAAATTACTACTGGGCGACCTCACGCAACACCGGACACCCTCACCCTGCCAGAGCTCCATAAGACCACCGCCGAAACCGCCTGAGCCCCTAGGCGCCCTCTCATTAATGAGCACCTCATGCATGGCTCCACTCCCTTAATGCTCACCGCCAAACCTTGACCTAGATTCGTCCTAATTAGTGCTTTAGAGCTTTAGAGCTTGAGTTCTGCATCCCTTGGGGGTATCAATACTGGAATGCATGCTAAACTCGTAATCGGCCCCATGAGAACGCTTTTCATCAGCGCGGTCTCGTCCAGTGTCGCATTTGGGGTCCCCGCGGATTCCTCGCAGTTCGGCTTTCTCCGTGCAAACTCTGATCCCGCAGTCCGCTCCTCCGACTCGCTTCGCACCAACATCGAGGAGCAGGGCGCCCAGCCTGAGAGTG
The DNA here is from genome assembly GCA_945861415.1 of Akkermansia muciniphila. Lineage (GTDB taxonomy): Bacteria > Verrucomicrobiota > Verrucomicrobiia > Verrucomicrobiales > V1-33 > V1-33. The sequence goes on from CAMAUV010000083.1 coordinate 5,598, forward strand.
AATCACCCGGCTTTGTTGACCGCGAGGCATGGTACGACCTACCTCCATGGCTTTATTTTTCAATCTCGGACAATTCGCTCTACGACGACAATATTTACCTAGTCAGCGAAAACACCGAGGGTTCGTGGATCCACCTCCTCGCACCGGCTTTTATTGCCAGCAGCGGAGAAGAAGGAACCTCCATTTGGCAGACGACCACGTCCTACACCCCCGTATACGCGCTCTACTCCTCCGCGACCCGCCCCAGCAGTTTTGACCAAGCCATGGCTGCTGAGATCAATTTCAACGGCAACCGCCTCCGCGCCTCGGCACAACTTTCTTATGCCGAAGCAACCGCGAACGACCGCTACGTGCGCGATATTTTAACCACCACGACGACCAGTTCCGCAATCCTGTTGAACTATGATCTCAGTGGCAAGACCTCTTTGATTTCACGCCTCTACTGGCGAAAAACAGGGCGTGGACTGGGAAGCGCCGGCCAAGTCTACAGCGACGAGGAAAATATCGAGCTCGAAGTTTCAGCCTTATGGCAGGCCAGTGGGAAGACCCGACTCGGCCCCTCCTTGCGCCTCGCCGCCACTGATAGTTCTCTGAACTCGGACCGCAATTCCGTCGCCTTTCTCCTCCGCGTAGACCAGGACTCCAGCGCCAAATTGAGCTTCTCAGGGGGAGCCGGGGCAGACTATACTTCCTATGACGAGGGAAATGGAAGCAAGTGGGGCCCTTCGGTCGACCTAGCGGGTAATTATGCCATGAACGCACTCAGCGGACTCAGGCTGAACGTTTATTCCCGCAACTCCCCTTCGCCGTCGGGTGCCAGCTCGGATATGGAAGCCACCGGCCTGACCGCGTCCCTAAGTTTGAACCTCAACCCCGGACTGAGGTGTTCCGTTGGCGCTGGCTTAGAAAAAGCCCGTTACGAATATCTGCTCGGTCTGGCCGGGCGTTCAGATACCTATTCCTTCGGGGAAGTCCGTATTTCCGCAGGCCGCCCAGAAAAGCGCCTCTCTATGGACCTCTTCTACCGTCACCGCCTTGCGAACTCTACCATTGACTCTCAAGATTTCTTAAATAACCAGATAGGCTTACAATTGGCCCTGCAATTTTAGTGTGGTATCCCGTGCCAGACATCATGAATGCTCTCCTTAGAACCCCTACGTTACTGCAATCCTTTTACCGCTGCACTGCTGCTCTAGTTTTGGCCTGCGCTTGGGCCAATGCCCAGTCTCCCGCCGGGCAACCTGCCCAACCCCCTATCGGCGCCCCCTTGCAGGCCCCGCGTGCTGCCGCCGTCCCGGAGGCGCCGGGCACATCCGAATCGGCACCTCAGGTGCCGCCGGATGGAAACTACGTCATCGATCTCGGTGACACCGTTAAACTTTCGGTGTTTCAGGAAGAGGACCTTGATGCCGAGGTCACCGTTTCGAAGTCTGGCGGGGTTTCCTTCCCGCTCATTGGGCAGGTTCACATCGCAGGGAAGACCATTCAGGGCGCTGAAAAGATCGTCTGGGATCTCTACGACCGAGACTATCTCGTCACTCCGAAACTGAACCTCACTCTTTCCCGGTATGTCCAACATACCATGACCGTTACCGGTGCCGTGCTCAAACCGGGACAAGTTTCCCTGCCAACAGGCACCCGTTTCGACGTCATCTCGGCCATCGACGCCGCTGGCGGCCACACGGAAAACGCTAACCTTCGCAGTGTCAGCCTACGCAGGGCTGCGGGCGGTGGGCCCATTAATTTAGATGCCGTGGCCATGCGCGCCAACCCAGCCTCGGCCATCGAAATCAAACCGGGAGACACGCTCAGCGTCCCGCAAAAAGTCGCCGGATTTGTCACCGTGCGCGGCAATGTCAAGAAGCCGTCCGAAGTCGAAATTCTCGACTCGGGAAGTATCGACCTCCTCACCGCCATCACCAAGGCAGGGGACTTTGACCGGCTAGCCTCTAAGAAAAAGGTTCTCGTCCGCCGCGTTGGCCGCGCTGAGCCATATTCGCTAAACGCCGCCGACATGGCTAAGGGGGCCGTTCCCCTCTTTCAACTGCTGCCCGGCGACATCATCACTGTAAATGAAGCCGCTTGGTAAATTCTGATTACTAGCGCCCCCCCGCCGCCCCCCCCCCCTCCCCCGTGCGGGGGTCCGATCATTCCCGGTTAGAGTTTCTAATCAGCCTTAACTCTTGGTCTGACCAAGGGCGGCAGCTTTTCCGAAAATAACCCAGCTGGCACCCCCAATTCTCCTAAATAAATTCTACCCTCCTTATTTCGCTTTGTTAATTCAGGTTCCTCCCGATAGTAAGGCTCCCCCAGTTTAATGTCTAATCACCCCACTAGCAATACCGACCATGACTCCGCTGGTCGCTCGGTAGAGTCATCGACTCCTCCGAATGGTCACATGTCCCAGGATGGGTATCCCCAGCTGAACGATCCCATCGCCTTTAGAGCCCGCAACCTGCTTGCTGATTCAATCAACACGCTCATCGGTCGTTGGTATTGGGTCATCCTGCCCATGGCGCTGGCGCTCGCCACGGCTTGGTATTACCTGAGCGTCGCCCCACCGGTATATGGCTCGACCACCACCATCCAAGTCAAAGTCTCATCCACAGGGGGACCCGTTCCCTCGGACACTCGTGCGGCAGATGATCTCGACCTTCGCAACGTGGACGCCATTAATACCATCGTTGGAAAATTGAAACTGCCGAGCCTTATTCAGTCCACACTGGAGCAGCACCCCGAACTGTTGAGGGATCCGGAACTCGTTCCCCAGGAGCTGAGCTGGACCCCGCGCTGGCTACGTGAGCAAAACCCCTCCCTTCCTGTCCCGACCAATCAGGCCGCTGCCTTGGCCGCAATGATTATCAAGCGGGAGATCTTCCAAATCAAACCCCGGCGCCAGACGCGCCTCGTGGATGTCTCCGCCTCTCACAGCAGCCCCCGCATGTCCCGGTTGCTTGCTGAAGCCCTTATCGAGACCTACATGAAGGTCTACACGGAACAGAGCAAGAACGAGACCCTTTCGGCCTTCGATTTCCTAAAGAAGGAGGCCGAAAATGTCCGGGTCGAAATGGGAAAAGCCCAGCTCGCGCAGGCCGCCTACGTGACTGCGCTGGCCCTGAATACGAAACTGGAAATCCAGGAAGCCGAGCTCGCGACTCTCCTGCTGCGCTACCGCGACAAACATCCCCGCGTCATCCAAACCCGGAAACAATTGAAGGAAACTCAGGACTCCTTTATGCTGGAATTCGACGCGGCACGGCGGTCACCGGCCGACGCCGAGCATTGGAAGAAGCAACAGCTGGCCGATAAAGGAACTATCGGCAATAATCCGGCACCCCCGGAGAGCGCGCCTCCGCGCTCCGCGGATTCCGCCCGGGAAGACGCCGTCATAGAAGCGAGCCGCCAATTGAAGTCACGCAGTAAGGTGCTCGAAAGCGAAATGGAAGGTCAAAAGGCCAACTTCGACAACTTACAGGCTCAATTTAGTAAAGTGGACCTGACCCAGAAAAGCGACAATCAGGACGCCCAGATGATCCCCGTAGACCCAGCCCAAGAAGGCACGCTCATTGGCCCTATAGCGTCCACCACATTTGCGAAATACGGGTTCGCCGGACTCGCCTTAGGTATCGGCCTCGCGCTGCTCCTCCAACGCCTAGATAACCAAATTCACACCGTGGCGGATCTCGAGCAACTCTCTGGATTTCCGGTGATCGCTTCGGTGGCCGCGCTCCGACCGGAGGTATTGCAGCGCTCCGCTGGCGAGGCAGGAACCAATCAATTAATCGCCAAATGGTCGCCCGATCTCTTTTTCCGCGACAATGGATCAAAGAGCGTGGAGGCAGAAATGATCCGCATCCTTCGTACATCTATCATTCTGCTTGGCCCCCAAGAGGATTTCAAAACCATTCTTTTCACGTCCTCTCTCCCCAGCGAAGGAAAGTCGTTCACTAGTGCGAATGTTGCCGTCTCCTTCGCCATGCAGGGCATGCGTACGCTCCTTGTGGACATGGACCTTCGCAAACCAAAGCAGCATAAACTGTTCGGCACTGATCGTCAAAAGGGGGCGGGTATCGTGGATCTCCTCGCCGGGCAGTGTGCACTTTCCGCCGCCATCCATCCCTCTGGTCTCGACAACCTCTTCCTTATGTCGGCTGGGTCGCACGCCCCCAACCCCGCCGAAATTCTCAACGTTGAGCGCATCAAGCAGCTGTTCTCCTCCTTAAAGAGCCAGTTCGACCGCGTCATCATTGACACCGCTCCGCTACTTCCGGTGTCCGACACCCGCCTCATTTCCCGTTCTGTCGATGCCTGCATCCTCGTTGTCGGGGCCGAAAGCACCCCCAAGGGCGCCATCCGTCGCGCCTTTGAGATTCTCGGGTCCGGACTTGGCGGGGAGCGACCCGCCCGTGTCGTCGGCTGCGTCCTGAACGGCACCGTCGAATCCCGCCGCAACCTCGGCTATAACTACTCCTACGGTTACTACGGCAAATACTACGGCAAATACGGCGGCAAATACGGCGGCAAATACGGCGGCAAATACGGCGAAGGTTACGGCAGCGTTTACGGCGAAGAGGATGAAGACCAAGAAAGTAGCAGCAAAAAGAAAGTGTAGGCGCGGCGAGGGTTATGAAGACGTTTCCCTTGTGAGCCCGGCTACCGCTTCCGACCCATCAACTGCCGCAATCCCGTAATTTGCGTCCGCTACCGGCATCTAATATGATTGCAGGACGGGGCGGTTCCTGCCGAACTAGCACTGCCCGGTATCACCTAAGCTTTTCAGATTCCTAGCGGTTTCCACCTGTGTCTACTCCACCCTCGCGCATGACTGCGCCCTCGACTTCCGCCGAGCCCGCAGATGTCCCCTCTAGCCCCTCGCAAGAGCACTTTTCGGACTTCGGAATTGGTCTCTCCGCGGAGGCCCTTCGCCACGGAGACTGCCGTAGCTCCAATTTATCAAGGCGGCTTGGCTTGGTGCTGATCGATTTCCTCCTATGGACGATCAGTTTATGCCTTCTGAGCGCTGTCCTAAAACTCCAAGGACGCCCCTCGAATATCCCTAACGCATGGATGTTCATTCTGCCCTCCCTCGCTGCTGTGGGCGCCATGGGTTTCATTGGTGGATACGACCCCAGTTACGATACCCGATCCCTGAAATTTACTGCGGAAAGTTTGATCGCGCAGATCATCGCCGCCGCCGTAGCCTCTCTCGAGCTATCCTTGTTCGTAAATTACGGTCTCTCCGAACAGCCAAGTCGCCTGCTTCTTCTCGGTACATGCATCCCCTTCTGGGCTTTGTCCCTGTGGATCAAAAGGAGCAGGTTTCTCTGCCCGGACAGGCTCGGGAAAGGCCCTCGTCTGCTGTTCGTTGGAACTGAAGGAGAGGCTAGCGAATTTACCCAAACACTTCTCAACATTAGAGACATCTATAACATTGAGCCGATCTCCATAGACGCCCTCCAAGATCGACTGCACAGCCTCACCAAATCCCGTCTCTATTCATTGCCAAAGGTAAAGGGTAGCATCCCCCCGCTCGATCTGACGGCGGTCGTTCTTGCTCCTTCTACCGTTACCCTATCTCTGGCGAATATCGGCAGCTTGGCCGCCCTTCATGCGACTTCGGTGCCAGTTTTCACGTTGGGGAATTTCCTGAACCAGCGGCTCAGACGCCTTGATATCAATGGTCTCGATGCGCACTGGCTTTTCGACAATGACTTCCGACTCGGCCAACACGGCCCATGGTGGCCCGCCAAGCGATGCTTTGATATCATAGTTTCCACCCTCCTCCTCCTTCTGACCTTACCGTTCATACTCATTATAGCCCTCTGCGTTAAACTCGACAGCCCTGGGCCGGCCTTCTACCGGCAGAAACGCGTGGGATATTGTGGTCGTCTCTTCACGATCCACAAGTTTCGCACGATGCAAGTCAACCAGTCGCACAACAGCACCACCACCACCAACGACGACCGCATCACACGCGCTGGCCGCTGGCTACGCAAATCTCGACTCGATGAACTCCCCCAGCTTTGGAATATTCTTGTCGGGGAAATGAGCCTCATCGGCCCCCGCCCGGAATGGACCGATTGCGTCGACGACTACCAACAGCACATCCCATACTACCACCTCCGCCACCTCGTCCGTCCCGGCCTTACCGGCTGGGCGCAAGTGAACTACCACTATGGCGGCGGACGTGAGGATGCGAAAGAGAAGCTAGCCTACGACCTCTACTACATCCGAAACTTTTCTCCCGGCCTCGATTGCTCCATCCTCCTTAAGACACTCTACGTTGTTCTTTGCGGAACCGGTAGCAGGTAGTGATAAAGATGGGAGACAGAAGCTAGCCGGCGCCCAAAATCGCTCCCTGCCCTCGACTCACTGGATTTCGGATTTCTGTTTTCCCCACTGATTTTTTTCCTAGCCTGTTCTTCTTTGCTTGCCCTCACCTTCCACTGCACCTCCTAAGAAAAAGCGTTTCGGCTGCCTCTACACTCTTCTCGTCCTCCTTCTCCTCGGCGGCGGCGCCCTAACCACCCGCGACTCGCTGCTGCCAGCCCTCGCCCGCTGGTGGATCGTTGACGAACGACCAGAACCCGCTGACGCTATTATGGTCCTCGGCGGTAACATTGGCGTACGCGGTGTTGCCGCGGCCCGCCTCTTCAAGTCCGGCATCGCCCCCCGTATCCTCATTGACAACCCGGAGCTGAGCGAAGTCCAAAAGCTCGGATTGACCCCATCGGATGCCGACCTAACCCGATCCCTGCTCATCAGGTCCGGCGTCCCCGAATCCGCCATCGAGATACTCAAGCCCATTGTCACCAGCACCCGCGATGAAGCTATTGAGCTCAAACAGTGGTGCGCCGACTACAACGCCAAACGCATCCTTATCCCTACCGATCTCTTCCATTCTCGCCGGGTCAACTGGTGCATGGAACGCACCCTGGATGGCACCGGGACCGACATCCGCGTCATCGCCCTCGACCAGCCGAGATATAACACCGACAACTGGTGGAAAGAGGAATTCGGGCTGATCGACTTTCAGAATGAAGTCGTCAAACATATCTATTACTTTCTGAAGTATTAGAACGCCCAAGCGCAGCACTCAGTGTCCACAATACTCGTCACCGGTGGAGCCGGATTTATCGGCTCCCACACATGCAAGGCGTTATCGGCCGCCGGGCTCCAGCCGGTCGTTATCGACAACCTTTCCACTGGATTCCGCCACAACGTAAAGTGGGGTCCGCTCATCGAGGGCGATGTCGGTGATCGCACGCTGCTTAACCAGATTTTCCTTGAGTATCCCGTGGCCGGCGTGATTCACTTCGCTGCCAGCACATATGTGGGTGAATCGATGTCCGTCCCACTCCAGTATTACCGGAACAATGTGGCTGCTACCCTGAACCTTCTCGAAGCCATCACCGCACATGGTTCTCCACCGCTCATTTTCTCCAGTTCCTGTGCGACCTACGGCATCCCAGTTGGGCCGCTCACAGAGGATCACCCGCAAAATCCAGTGAATCCTTACGGCTGGTCAAAGCTGATGTGCGAGCGCCTCATCCTCGATACCGCAATGGCCCATGGACTCCGCGCAGCCATCCTTCGATACTTCAATGCTGCTGGAGCCGATCCCGACGGAGAACTTCGCGAGGAACACGATCCCGAGACGCACCTCATCCCGTTGGCCGTCGGGGCGGCTCTCGGCACACGGCCCCCTCTCAAAGTCTTTGGCACTGACTACCCTACTCCAGACGGGACCTGCATCCGCGATTACATCCACGTCTCCGATCTCGCATCCGCGCACGTCCGGGCGCTCGGTGAGCTTCAGGGCGGAAGCCCGGGCTTTATCCGGAATCTGGGCACTGGTCGCGGCCACAGTGTTGCGCAGGTATTGGAAGCTATTGCTGCTGTAACAGGCCGTCCCGTAGCTCATGAGCTTCACCCCCGCCGACCGGGAGACCCGCCGGCACTCACCGCGCCTGTTTCTGAAGAGGTAAGCGCCGGTCTGCGGTTCCCGGGACTCTCCGCTATAATCAATTCGGTTACAGGCCGTTTACACGATGCCTGACCCATAACGGGAATAGGCCGCTTTTCCGGCGAGACACTTGCCGCCGCCTATCGGCAATCCCGCGATAAATCCGCTCGCCAAAAGACTTCCGTAGCAAAGTGGAGGCGTTCTGCATCACAGACAAGACTAGGGCCTGATGAACTACAACCAAATCCATCACCTCATTTCCGAATTGCCGGGTGCGCAGCGCATTGCCGAGGGTTTGAACGACCACCGAGACCATCGCCACACCCCCGCATCATGCCTCGTTCGCATGGCGCGCCCACGGCTTGCCAAGGCTGGCCTGATGAAGGCCTTGCCCAAGCACGATACCCAGGCGGAACTGGATCTCTATCCCCTCCTCGCCTCCGAAAGCAACTAGGCTTATGGCCGCTACAACGCGCTCATTCGTGAACTCGTCAGCTTCGAGCGCGCCCTCGACCACCGCCTTGGATAGAAGCATTCAGAGGTTAGAGCTAGCTGATCATACCTCGGACCCCTGACCTCGCATTTGGCTCGCTTCGCTCGGCCATACCAGCCTCGCCTGCGGCCTGTTTTTCAAACTTCGCTAACGATCAGCCCGCATTCCCCGCTCTGCGCCTTCAACTTTCAGCTTTTCTTCCTTACCTCCTCCTTTTTCCTCCGTCTGCTCCATTTCTAGGACCGTTACCCATCCATGTCGTTGACCATCGGGTCCTTGGTCGATCATGACCACTTTCCGCTTTTACCCCATGCCCTACTGGGCTAGTCTTCCCTCATGAATGATCGCATCACATTCAATCCTAGGCGATGTGGAGGACGCCCGTGCATCCGCGGGATGCGGATCCGTGTGATCGATGTCCTAGATCTTTTGGCTGCAGTCCTCAGTATTGAGGCAATCCTCGATGAAATGCCTGACTTGAAGCGCGACGACATAGTCGCCGCCATCCAATATGCCAAGCAAGGAATGGACCACCCGGTCATCGCGGCATGATTCGGCTCGATGCCCATCTTTCGCCACGAGTTGCACGGTGGATTCGAGAAAGTCTTGGCCACGAGGTCGAAGCCATCAGGGACGAGAGACTCCGGGACGCCGAAGACGTGACCATTTTCTAAACCGCCCGTGCAAAGGGCGTGATCCTGCTCACCAAGGACAAGAACTTCGAAGACCTTGCGGATCGCCTTGGCCCTCCACCTACCGTGATCTGGTTGCGCTGTGGAAACACCTCGGAAGCCAGGCTCAAGGAAATTCTCTTTCTTCACCTCGAAAGCGCCCTCGCCTTCATCGCCGCAGGCGACTCTCTCGTTGAGATCCAGTGACCTCTCACGACTCACTCCGAATTCTTGCCTCTTGATTCTTGATTCTTGAAGTCTTGCGTCTTAACATCTCCGTCCATGTCCGAGCGAATTGAAATCAACCCTGAAGTCTGCAATGGCCGTCCCATCATTCGTGGAACCCGGGTGAGTGTGGAAACCGTCCTCGCCTACCTCAGTGCGGGCGATGGCATCGAGGATGTCCTCAGCGCCCATCCGCGCCTCGAGCGCGAGGATGTGCTCGCCTCCATCGAATATGCCCGCCGCCTCAGTGCCGCCCGCTCTACCGTTCTCTTGGCCTCGTGAAGCGCCTGCTTATCGACGAAAACCTGACGGCATCGCTCGCAAAACTGCTGCCGGTGGACTGTTGCCACGCCACCGAACTTGGCCAACAACCCGCTGACAGCCTGCTCTGGAATCATGCTCGGGAGCAGAATTGGACCATCCTCACCCGTGATGCCGATTTCTTTGATCGCATCATGCTGCAGGGACCACCGCCAAAGGTGATCTGGGTTCGTTTGGGAAACATCCGCAAAGCCGACCTCGAAAGCCTGCTCATCAGACTCTGGCCGGCGATCTGCAATTTGCTAATCGAAGCGGATTTGGTCGAAGTGCATCCCACTGCTTTGGAAGCAGTCAAACGGTCTGGTGCGTAAACTCTGAAAGTCAAAGAACCGCTCTGTAGCGTTCTGCGAGCGTTGAGGCCAAAATAATGCGCGAAGCTTTCTCCTCTCCGGCCTCCGACCTCCGACCCCTGACCCCTGACCCCTGACTTCTTACTCGCGTCTCGCGTCTCCTTGCTCCTCCGTTTCCTCCTGTAAATACTCTGAATATTCTTCATGCGATGTTCACATCCTCCTGACTCCTGCATTCAACTTTTCTTCCGCCCTCCGCCCTCTGCCTTCCTGCTCTTCCCTCTCGCTCACGTCTCACCGCTCGCCCGTCAGAAAAACCCAATTGCTTCCCACCCCGTCAACCGCCATATTGAACCGATGATTGCTCAAACCGAAATCCGCCAATTGCCACTGCCCGAGAAGCTTGCACTTCTGGAAGCCGTTTGGGCCGAGCTTGCAGCAGATCCGGATACTGTCGAAGTTCCACAGTGGCACAAGGACATCCTGGACGAACGCCAGCAATTGTTGGATCAGGGGTCTTTACAGACGCTTGATTGGGAACTGGCGAAAGAGCAAATCAACCGAATGGTTCGATGAGAATCCGGGTTCTTGACGCGGCCCGGGACGATTTGATTGCGGGCTTCGATTTTTATGAAGCTCGAGAGCAAGGTGTTGGCGATCACTTTCTTGCATGCCTCTATTCAGACGTGGAATCCTTGAAGATCTTTGGTTGAATTCATCGCAGGGTTTACAAGAACCTGTATCGGTCGTTGTCAAAGCGCTTCCCGTTCGCCATTTATTACACCGTCGAGAATGATGTTGTCATCGTCCGCGCGATTCTCGATTGCAGGCGTAACCCATCATGGATTCGATACAGGCTCAGAGACGCCTGAGTGATCTTCCCTCCAGCTCAGCCTTTCCTTCGAAGTTTCCCGCCACTGCGGGATTGGGCATTCGATGTTCACCTCTCCCTCTTCAGTTCAAAAATCCAAAATCAATAATCCTCAATCGGAAATCTCTCCATTTTCCCTCCGACCTCCGCCCCCTGACCCCTGACTTCTTGCTCGCGTCTCGCGTCTCCCTGCACCTCCGTTTCCTCCTGTAAATATTCTTCATGCGATGTTCACATCCTCCTGACTCCTGCATTCAACTTTCAACTTTTCTTCCGCCCCTCCGCTCTCAATGCCTTGACCCAATCTCGCACCTCAAATAGGTTGACCACATGGAAAATTCACACCAACGCATCACCATCGAACCCGGAAAGCGGGGGGGGAAACCCTGCATCCGGCACATGCGCATTACCGTTTATGACGTGCTGGGCTGGCTCGCGTCGGGCATGAGCACTGCGGATATCCTTGCGGATTTTCCGGAACTCACCCCTGAGGACGTTCAGGCAGCCCTCGCATTCGCTGCGGACCGCGAGCATCATCTTGTGGCCTTCTCCGCATGACCTTGCTCTTCGATCAGAACCTGAGCCATCGCCTGCTTGCCTCCCGACCTATTGATTAGTGAGGCCTAACCCCATCCAAGATTTCCTCGCTTTGTAGCAAGGCATAGGTCTCACGGCGCTTCAGAATTGCAATCTCAGGAAAACTCACTTACATAGCCTGCGTCATGAGCCTAATCGAACTCGAACAAGAAGTCCAAAAGCTGAGTCCATCCGAGTTTTGTGCATTCACGAGATGGCTGGATGAGTATGCCGCATCCCAGTGGGATGCGCAACTTGAGGAAGATGTCGCCTCTGGCAAACTCGCCAAATCTTTCGAAAAAGCTGATGCCGAATTCCTGGCTGGAAAGTGCGTAGAGCTGTGAAGCACTTCACCTCTCCGGATTTTTGGTTTCATTACCGACTCCTCCCGCTGTCCATCCAGGAGCTTGCGGATAAAAACTTCCGGATTCTGAAAGAGAATCCACGTCATCCCTCGCTGAGACTGAAGAAAGTTGGGTCACTCTGGTCTGCTCGTGTTGGGATCAGCTATCGAGCGCTCGGAAAAGACAGGAGTGAGGGCGTGGTTTGGTTTTGGATTGGAACTCATGCCGAATATGACATGCTGATAAAGTGACGGGGTTTACCCAAACACAGCGGTTCATCTTCAATCTTCTCTGACGTATTGGATCTTCAATCTTTCCCCCATTCAAAAATCCAAAACCTGTCCGTCATAGCCTTGGCGAAGACGGATGTTCGATGTTCCTGTCCACCGCCCTCAGGTCTCAGTCCTCATCCCTTCTTCTCTTTCCCCCCTCTGCTTTCTGCTTTCAACTTTTCTCCCTTTCTCCCCTTGTTGAAAAGCGAGACCCAATTCTCATTTCTTGATTATTATCTACAGAAACGCCATTTTCCCTTCGTGAAATTAACCTTAGACTTGCCCGAAACTGCCTTTTCCAGCCTGAGACAGAGCCCTGCGCAGTTCGCCACCGAACTCACTCTGGCCGCTTGCGTGAAGTGGTATGAGCTGGGGAGGATCTCCCAAGCCAAATCCGCCGAAATTGCCGGGCTTTCCCGCGCCGCATTTATTGATGCCCTCCGCGAATATCGTGTTCCGGCGATCCAGATTGACCTTTCCGGCTTGGAACAAGAACTGGCCCTGTGAGCACTTGGGTTGTCGATGCTTCGCCGTTGATCCTGCTTGGCAAGATTCACCTTCTGGATCTGTTGGAGAAGCTTTGACCGTCTTTCGTCATTCCCACCGCGGTCTCTCTGGAGATTCTCGCAGGCCCTGATAGCGATCCTGCGAAAGTCTGGATCCGAAGTGAAAGTATTTGCACCCGGGTCGCGCCAATCACACCCGTCCCGGAGGAAATCATCGCATGGGACCTTGGCGCGGGAGAAACTTCAGTCATTGCCTTGGCTTCGTCCCTGACTCCATCGACCTGTATTCTCGACGATCTAGCGGCCCGCAACTGTGCGAAGGTATTCCAACCTCCGGTAATCGGCAGTCTCGGGATCCTTCTCAAAGCCAAAGCAGCGGCGCTCGTTCCCCAACTTCATCCGGAAATCAATCGGCTCGTTTCTGCCGGTTCGATGCTCGGCCCTTCGGTCATCCACCAAGCGCTCACTCTCGCGGGCGAGACTTCCTGACCGCGGCTTTGCCTTCGGCGCATGGAGCATAGCGCGAGAGCTTCCACCTCAGCAGAGCGCATCGAGCATAGAGCAGAGGGAAGACGTTTCGGCTACTCTCTTGCGCACTGCCCTCTGCTCCTCCACACAAGTTCCGCTTCCAAGACCTCGAAGCCTGCTGCCAGCAATCTATGATTTGCTCACCGACGCGAAATTTCTTCTTCTTCCGACCTTCCGACCTTCGACTTTCAGACTTTCAGACTTTCAGACTTTCAGACCGCGCAGCGTCTTCCTTTTCCGACCTTCTGACCTCTCCTCATCCAATGTGAAACTGCGGGGACCTCTCCGATCTTCTTCCCTGGCTGCGGGCAGGATGCCCGCAGCCAAAATCCACGCCGAAAAATCCTGGCGCCTGCCCCGAAAGTAGTCGACTCCTGCCAAATCAGGATTACTTTCTCCCCCATGCAAGAGACCCTCTCCATCAAGGTTTCGACGGCGGAAAAGGCCCGATTGAAGGCCGAGGCAGCACGGCGTGGTGTGAAGCTGTCCACCCTCCTGAAGATGGGTTTGGAAGCCGTCACCTCTGACGTTTCCCCGGCAGATCGCCCCTCCTGTTATGACTTGGCCGCACGCTTCTTCGAGGAGCCCGGTCATA
>CAMAUV010000084.1 GCA_945861415.1 Akkermansia muciniphila
AATCAAAATGGTTTGCGGGGTTCACTGCCCGCACAGAGGACGCGCTCATGTCCCGCCTCCTCGAAGCATTCGCCTCCCTCTTCGCCTCTCCTGCTCTCATCACTGCACAGTGCAGAGTTTCAGGCGATGACTTTTGAGGATGGGTCTAATGGCACGCAGAATGTGCGCCTGAAGCTGCTCGACAACGCCGGCGCGCCCACATGGACGCAGGATGTGAGTATCGCTCTAGGCACGGCGACGCCATTCTACTTCGGATTTGAGCGCGAGCCGAATGTCGGCGGCCGAAAACTGCGCGTGGAAACGATCGGGAATGAATTTCTGATGCTCGCGGAGGTGCAGGCTTTCGGCACTGTGCTCACTTTACTGCCGCCGGTGGTGGAGAATGTTACTCCTACCGCCATCACCGGCAGCACGGCTCAGACCGGCGTGAATCTGACGAGCACTGGCTTTGCTGCGACGGCCGTAAAGCTTTATTGGGGCCCTGCGGACGGCGGAACCAATGCGGCGGCATGGGCGAATGTGGTGGACCTCGGCACGCAGAGCGCGGCGGCGGTTTATTCGCACCAGCTCATCGGACTTACCCAGACGACACCTTACTATTTGCGAGCCTTCGCGCAAAATTCCGCCGGCAGCGACTGGGTGGATGCGACAGTAAGCTTCACCACGCCGACAGCGGCTACAGCAACGCTCGTATTGCAGCCGGCTTTTGGCATCGCAGGATACACGGCCCTGCTGAATGGCACCGTGACGAATACAGGATTCGATCCGCCTCAAGTCACGCTCTACTGGGGCACGACTGACGGTGGCACCACGCCAGCGGCGTGGGCATTCAATGCCGCGCTGGGCACGCAGAGCGGAGCGTTTGGCAGGCTGCTCACCAACCTCGCGCCGAACACTGCGTATTATATCAGCGCGCGCGCCGTGAACGGAGGTGGACCGGCGTGGACGCCAACGCTGAGTTTCACGACGACAGCAAAGAGCGCGGTCGTCATCAACGAGGTCCACTACGAGCCGGTGGATAACACACGGAACATTTAGTTCATCGAACTGTGGAATCCGAGCGACACGCCGCAGGACATCTCCGGCTGGAGGCTGGACGGGCCGGTGCAGTTTCAGTTTTCCCTAGGCACCACGATGGCGGCAAACAGCTACCGGACCATCGCCGCGAGCAGCACCGCTTTTCAAAGCTGGTTTGGAACCGCGCCGAATCACCAGTGGGCGGTGGGCCGGCTCAAGAACAGTGGGGACCGCATTCAACTGCGCGACGCTGCCTTCACCGTAGTAGACGACGTGGACTACGCGCTGGGATTCCCATGGCCGACCAGCGCCGCCGGCGCAGGCCCGAGCATCGAACTCATCAGTCCCGGCCTTGAGAACGATGTCGGAGGATCGTGGCGGAACAGCACTGCCAGCCCTCGCCCCCAGACGCCCGGCGCCACAAACACCGCGCTAGGCGTGCTCGCGCCGCCGGGCATTTCCAATGTCGCCCAAAATCCGCAGACGCCAGCAGTGGCCCAGGACGTGATCGTTACCGCAAAGATCGAAGACCGGAATGGCGTCGCCTCGGCCGCTCTGACTTACGTTGCGCTGAATCCCGGCGTGTATGTCCGGAAGACAGACGCCTCCTACAATACCGGCTGGACCTCGCTGCCCATGAACGATTCCGGCACCGGCGGCGATGCTCTAGCCGGCGACCGCACATGGTCGGTTACTATTCCCGCCAGCGTGCAGACGCACCGGCGACTGGTGCGTTATCGGATTGCGGCCACCGACGCCTTGGGAGGCAACGTCACCGCCCCATACCCTGACGACGAGCAGCCGAACTTCGCTTACTTCTGCTACAACGGCTTACCCGCATGGAGCGGCGCCATGCAGCCCGGCGCTGCTGGTGCGCGGGGCACGGTGCAAACCTTTACGCCAGCAGTGCTCAACACCATTCCGCCGTATCATCTCATCGCCAATGAGACCGACGTTACCAACAGCCAATACAACAGTGGCAGCGACGGTGTGCGCTTTCTCGGCACGATGGTCTATGACGGAACTGTCTATGATCACATCCAGTTCAAAAACCGCGGTATCGGCAGCACCTACGTGAGCGGCAAGAACAAGTGGGCCTTCTACTTCAACCGCGGGCGCAACATCCGCGCCAAGGACAACTGGGGTCGCTACTACGATCAGACGTGGAACAGCATGAGCATGGATGCCTGCGCCTCGCCGTGGTGCGCGGTGCATCGGGGCATGGCGGGCATCGAGGAGATCATCGGCTATCGCATTTATGAACTCTGCGGCGTGCCCGCTCTGCGCACGCATTACGTTCACTGGCGCGTCATTGACAGCGCCGCGGAATCCGGCCCCACACAATACGATGGCGACTTCTGGGGCCTCTACACCGGTATGGAGCCGTATGAAAGCAATTTCCTCGACGAACGCGACCTGCCCGACGGTAACATCATCAGCGTGGAAGGCTACGGTGCGGATCAAAAGCATCAGAGCGCCACGCAGCCCGCGGGGCCAAACGACTGGGGCTCCTTCGCCAGTGGCACCACACAGGGCGGACAGACGGAGGCGTGGTATCGTGCCAATATGGACGTGCCCGCCTTCTGCACGTTCCAGGCGCTCAACCGCTACGTGGCGAACGTGGACATCCGCGGCGGCGACAACTACCGAGCCTATCACCGCCCCGCCGCGCCGTTGAGCGACAACCGCTGGGTCATCATGCCCTACGATCAGGACATGAGGCTGCTGCCGGGGCATCACTGGGGCGCAACCGTGGATGGCGTGGGGTGGGCGGGCATCAGCAACCAATGGCTCGCCGTGACGCGCCATCCGACCATTGCCGCCGAATTCCGCAATCGCTGCCGAGAACTCATGGACCTGCTCGGCTCCGATGCCTCGCCCGGCGGCGGCCAGTTCGCCCAGCTTGTGGACGAGTATGCGCAGATGGTGAACCCCGCCGGAGTACCTCTCACCTGGGCTGATGCCGATGCGCACATGTGGAATCTTCACCCCCGCACCGCCGGCGGCGGCGGAGCCAGTGGCTACACCAGTCACCGCAACAACTTCTTTAAAACGCCCTATGCCGACTTCCGCGGCGCGAATTTGCCGCAGACGAACTGGACACGCACGCTGCCAGACCCCGACGGCAACGGCTACGGTGACTTCGAGGGCCTAATGGCCTTTCTGAGTGACTTCGGCACCAATACCTGGCCGGGCGCCACGTGGGCGCGCAGTAACGGCAATCCCAAAGGCTACGGCTTCAAGTCTCTGGAATGGGAAAGCCTCTACGGTGGCCTCGGCGTGAGCTCGACGGTGCCCGATGTGTCGTTTCCGAATCGCCCGACGATCACTTACACCGGCACGCCCGGATATCCGGCCAACAGGCTCGATTTCCAGAGCAGCGCCTTCAGTCCCGCCGCTTCGGGCAGCACCGGTTTCAGCGCCGTGCAGTGGCGCATCGGCGAGATTTACGCGCCCGGCATTTCCGGCTACATCGCCGGCCAGCGGCGGCGTTATGAAATCGAAGACGTTTGGACCAGTTCCACGCTCACCCTATTCAATGCCAACATCCGCGTGCCGCTCTCCGCAGCCCGCCCGGGCAATACTTATCGCGCGCGCGTTCGCCATAAGGACGCCAACGGCCGCTGGTCGCGCTGGTCGGAAGCCGTGCAGTTTACCGTCGGAGTGCCGGACGTGAGCGCCTATCAAAGTGCCCTCGTCATCAGCGAAGTAAACTACAACCCCGCGCCGACCACGCAGGCCGAGCGCGACCTTGGCTATCTGGACAGCGACCTCTTTGAGTGGATCGAAATTAAAAACATCAGTGCCACGCCCGTGGACATGACCGGTCTCCGCTTCACCAAAGGCGCAGACTTCGACTTCCCCCCGACCTGGACGATTCCCGCCGGGGGCTTCGCGCTCGTGGTGAAGAACTTGAACGGCTTTCGCCAGCGCTGGGGCACGGCTCATAATGGGATCATCGCCGGCACGTTCACTGACGGAAACCTCAGCAACGGCGGAGAAGAGATCAAACTCAGCTACGGTGCTGGAACGGCCGTTCGCGCGTTCGCCTACGACGACAACGCCCCTTGGCCGGAGACCGCCGACGGCACCGGCAGCACGATGGTTCTCAAATCGCCCAACGCATTCCCCGACCACACCCTCGGCGGAAACTGGCGCGCCAGTACCGCACCCGGCGGCAGTCCCGGCACCGATGACCTCTACACCTACGCCCTCTGGGCCGCGCAATTCCCCGGGATCGGCGACACCAACGCCAACCCCGACGGCGACGAATTGAACAACCGCCTTGAATACGCTTTTGCCGGCAACCCGACTACACCCGGCGTAGTCCCCATCAACGGCAGCGTGCGATCCGGCCACGTCACTATCACCTTCAACCGCCGTAATGACACCAGCGACCTCACCTTCACGCCGCAATTTTCCATCGACCTCACTTCTTGGACTGCGGCTACTGTCCGGGTTTCGAGCACACCAAACCCCGACGGCACCATCACAGAAACGTGGCGCAGCAGCGCACCAGTGAGCCTGTTCGGGAGGATGTTCGTGCGGTTGTTCGTTTTCGGTTCATGATCGCCGAAGGGTCTGGGACTGATGCAAGCATTGCAGCTTTTCACGATGACCCTCCGTCGGACAGGAAATTTACTGGAGCCACGGGATTGCAGCCGGACATTGCGCGGGAAATAGTGAACCAGCATGAAATCCTGCGACATCATCATCCTGACCGACGAACGCTACGATCAACCTGCTGCCGGCCACTGGTACGTGGACCAGTTGCTGCACGAGGAGGCGCTGCTGCAGGAAGGGCTCCGGCGCCGCGGCCTGACCTCGCGCCGGGTTGCATGGTCCAGACCTGATGTGGACTGGAGCCTCACTAGGGCGGCAGTGTTCCGCTCCACGTGGGACTACTTTGAACGGTTTTCCGAATTCTCACCTTGGCTGGACCGAACAGCGGCTCAGACGCGGCTTTTCAATTGTCCGGAACTGCTGCGCTGGAACATTGATAAACACTACCTGCGCGACCTCGCCGAACGTGGGGTCAATCTGCCGGAGACGGAATATCTGGAACCCGGCGACCATGCCCGGTTGGGCGAACGACTCGCAGCCCGCAGTTGGCGGGAGGCTATCATCAAGCCGTCCATCTCCGGCGCCGCCCGGCACACTTACCGGCTCAATGAGAACAACACTGCGGAAATCGAACCTGTCGTCACGGCGCTTCTACGGGAGGAGTCCATGATACTACAGCCCTTCCTCCCCAGCGTGCTCACGGAGGGGGAACTGTCGCTCATCGTCATCGGCGGACGTTGCACGCATGCGGTGCGAAAGGTGGCCAAGCGCGGAGACTTCCGCGTGCAGGATGACCACGGAGGAACGGTACACGCCCATGCCGCCACCGCGGCAGAAATCGCCTTCGCCGAAACCACTGCCGCCGCCTGTCCCTCACTGCCGCTCTACGCCCGTGTGGATGCCGTGCTTGATGAAACCGGTGCGCTTTCTCTGATGGAGTTGGAGGTCGTGGAACCGGAACTCTTCTTCCGCTTCCACCCTCCCGCTGCCGATGCCCTCGCCGCAGAGATTGCGGTGGCGCTTTAAGCGTACGTATTGCTCTCGCTCTTGTTCCCGGAGCTCAGCACCAAGGACGAAAGACGGCGCATCACACCAGGCGATTGCTGCCTTCTACAGCCTGCGCGGTATCCCGCCTTTGCCCGCAAATCCATCACCCGTCGCAGAATGTAAGAAATGAGCCACCGTTCACGCCGGCTAATGCCCGCGATAACTATCGCAATGCACGGGCGCACTATAAAAAAAGTATGCCAACGCATGCAGGCTGGGGAGACGCTCACGGGCTTGGGAAACGAACTGGTCTGCAAGCGCCTCACCGCGCTGCCGCCAGAGATCGGGCAGATCAAAGCGCTGAAGCGACTCAACCTTACCGACAACCGATTGAAGACCCTTCCGTCGGAATTGATAGGTCTTTCCGGACCGAAGAAGTGGCCCGTGCCCCCCTTTGCGCAGACCTAAATCACTTGAACGTGGGCCTTGGCTGTATGTTCTCCGACTTCAGGGTTTCATCCTTCTTTGAGTTGCTGCAGACCTATTCCGGAATCGGATCGCTGCACTTCAGTTACTTCCCTTCCCATGTAGCTTCATCGGTGGTTTTATCGAGGAAGAGGATGCTGTTAGCGTTGCTTGGGGCGGGTGGAAGGTCGATTTTTGGGATCCACTTTTTGAGGTCGGAGATGATAGCTTCGTATCCCGTCCAGGAGGCTAGGTTATGCCATTCGCGCGGATCAGTGCTCATAAGGTAGAGTTCCTCGCTGCCGTCGGCGTAGTGGATGTAGTGCCACTTTTCACTGCGGATGCCGTGGTTTCCCTCGTTGTGGGAAGAGATGGCAGGGCGCTTGCGCGGGGTGGTGGCTTCTTTGAGTTGGGGGATGAGGCTGAGTGCTTCGATGTCTTCGTGCTTGGACGCGCCGGTGTCTTCGATCAGTGCGGGGCAGAAGTCTAGCAACTCCGCAGATAGCAGGCAGCGCTTACCCGGCGGGATGCCGGGACCGGCGAAGATGAGGCGCACTTTCGTTCCTCGATCCCACAGAGTCTACTTCCTTGAGATGCCCATCTCTCCGAGGTGCCACGAGCAGCGAGTTTGTCGAGGCTGGGAGTCTTTGCCTGCGCTAAGGTCCCAGCATGAAGACACAAAAAAGCCGGAGCCTGCGTTTAGGACAAGCTCCGGCTAGAAGAAGAGAACGAGATACGATTAGCCTGCGATCACCTCGCGGTGGAAGGCCTTCCAGTCGTCGAGGTTGTTGAGGTTCACCGCGTCTTTGATGGTGCCGGCGTCTTCGATGTTGCTCTCGCCAAGGATGGCTTTGCGGGTGGCGTCGTCGTGAATATACCCGACGATAGCGGCATTGAGCTTGCGCACGGCTTCGGCGTCGATGCTACCTCCTTTTTTGCTGAGCACCCATGCTTCGCACTCAGGGTAGGTGGGTTTTTTGTCCTTGATAAAGGACAGGAATTCTTCGCGGTCGAGGCCTAGGCCGTCGAGGACCATCTGGTCGTAACCTTTGCCGCAGGCGGGATAGTCATCATGTAGTTTGCCCGCGGCGCCGAGAGAGGCTTTTTGCCAGAGGCGCGGCAGGTGCAGGACGCCGATGGGACCGGCAATGCCGGAGGAAATAACGGGAATGTGCTTCATTGTAAGGATGGGTGGTGTTTGATAGTGAACCCGGCAGGGCCGGGGCAGCGGACATACGCAGTCCAGCGCAACTACATTTGACAGGGACGGGCAAAAAAAGCAAGCCCTGCCGCAGAAGAAAAGTCCCCCTAAGAATATATCAAAAACGGCTGGCGCTGTAGGGCGAAACTCCGGGCGTAATTCTGGAAAGAAGAAATCAGACCGGACGGGGACCGACCGCTGCGCAACACATTCCATAGGGAATCACTGCCCCAAACTTTATGAAACAGGGTCAGGGTATCTCCCCGAGTAGCACGAAGCGGGAGCCCGCCGCTGCGGCGGATTACTTCGCTGCAGAGGACCGCGGCGAGAGCCATAATGTCGGTAGTGCCGTGGAGGGAAAACTGGAGGCGAACGCCGCCGAAGCCCGGCTTTCGGCTGCTTCTGTAGGGAGTGAAGCGTACCCCTGGAATACCGCGCCGATTCATGTCGTCCGCAAATTGAACGGCGTTGATGTCTTTGCCGCCCGCAAATTCAAACGGGTGCCGGGTTCCGATGCCAATGTCCACGCCATCGAGACCGCCAAGCACGCCGGTCGCGGCGTAATATATTGGCGAATGGGCGCTCGGAATGTTCGGCGAAGTGGGAATCCAGCTAAGATACGTGTCATGCCAGAGCATGGAACGCCGCCAGCCGCGCATAGGGATCACGGTAAGCCGGGGCAGTGCGGGCCACCATCCGCGGGCATTACCCATGCGAGCGAGTTCCCCGGCGGTCATGCCATGGAGATAGGGCACGGGAATTTGCCCCACGAAGGATTTCCAGCGCGGCTCAAGCGGAGGCCCCTGCACGCGTATTCCTCCGACAGGGTTAGGGCGGTCGAATACGACGAACTCTTTGTCCGCGTGAGCGCAGGCTTCCATAGCGAGGGCCATGGTGGAAATGTAGGTGTAGCTGCGGCTCCCGATGTCTTGGAGATCGAAGCAAACGGCATCCACGTTGGCAAGCATAGCGGGTGTTGGCTTGCGTGTACTGCCATAGAGACTGTAAGCGATGAGGCCAGTGACCGGATCCAGACGGCTCTTAACGTGCAGACCGGCCGGTTCGCGTCCGTCCAGTCCGTGCTCGGGGGTGTAAAGTGTGGTGAAAGCTGGCCCCAGCGCCCGCTGGAGAGCGACACGCGTGGGTGTGCCACTGCGGTCGGCGCTGGTCTGGTTGGTGATGAGTCCCACCCGTTTACCACGCAGGGCAGCGAATCCGGTTTCGCGCAGCATATCGACGCCGAGAGCGAACGATCCGGAGGGAGATGGAGTTCCTCCTAGCAAAGGCCCCGGAGCACTCCCACCGCCGATGACACTGCAGGAACTGAACAGGGTGGCAGGGGTGAGTGCGAGGAGCAGGCGCCGGGTCATGGGGGTAGAAAGCGAGGGAACAGTCTGCGCAGGGATTTCAGATAACGCGGTGGCGGCTGAGATCTTGGGTATCGACTAACCCGACGGGGATGCGTCCGGCATTGACCACCACGAGTTCATCCACTGGATGACCTTCGAGTAGCTGAAGGACCTCTGCGGCCAGTTTGTCTTCCGGAATAGTGATGGGCCGCGGGATCATGAAACGGCTGAGAGGACAGGCGCCTATGTCTGAATGAGACTCGTAGGCCCGCGTGAAATCGCCCTGAGTAAAGATGCCGGCCAGCGTGCCGTCAGGAGCCGTGATGATGACGCAACCGGAACGGCAGCGGGTCATGGTGCGCACGGCATCCATGACGGTAGCCTCCGGCGTGAGCAATGGCAGACGATCGCCGCTCCGCATGATGTCACTGACTCTGGTAAGGAGCGTGCGGCCAAGAGTGCCGCCAGGATGAAGCTGGGCAAAGTCCTCCTGCCGGAATCCGCGGGCCTCCAGCAAAACCATGGCCAGGGCATCCCCCAGCACGAGCATCACGGTACTGCTGCTGGTGGGCGCAAGGCCGAGAGGGCAGGCTTCTTTTTCCACCTGAACATCCAGCACGGTGTCCGATGCGCGCGCCAAACTGCTGTAACTGCCACCTGTCATGGCGATGAGGGTGATACGGCGACGCCGCAGGTGGGGGAGCAGTTTGAGCAGTTCATCCGTCTCGCCGCTCGCGCTCATGGCGACGACAGCATCGCCATCGTTCACGATCCCAATGTCCCCGTGGAGGGCGTCCTGCACATTGAGGACAACGGCAGGAGCACCGGTGGAGGTGAAGGTGGCTGCGATCTTGGCGCCAACATTGCCGGATTTCCCAACGCCGCACAGAATAATTTTTCGCCCTGCCTCCACTGCCCGCTGCATGGCGGCTACCGCATCGATGAACGACTGCCCAAGGCGCTGGCGGAGACGCTGCAGTTCAGCGATTTCCGTATCAATGACTGAACAGGCTAGAGCGAGGTGATCCATTCAAGAACAAAAGTCGGAGCAACGGGCTCCCACAACCGCGCTTTACCAGCGTCCGACGGCGGCGATGGCCTCCGGGGTTTCATCAACCCGTGCCGGAGGGCTTAATCCGGGGATGTCTTCGACGGGTTCCCGTTCCCTCGCGGACTCCGCGGGCTTCTTTTTTGACGAGGCTTTGCCTCCCCGCGGCTCTGGAAAGCTGATGTCGATATATTCGCAGTGATCGGGAATGATAACGGGAATCGGTTTCGCTTTCGCCGTGCTGGTGGACCGGGAGACCGTCTTTTTGGTGCCCCAAGACTTTGAGGCAATACGGGCGGGCGTCCTCGTGTTGCGGGCAACCACTAGGATCACATTGGGCACGGGCTGGGCGACCGGGAGAGCTTTGGGGGCCGGCAGGGCGGTGACCGGCAGGGCTTTTGGCACAGAACGGTTGAAGACTGTTGGCCGTGATGGCGTGGGCGTGCTTTTGGCAGGTGCCTTGGATTTAGTGGTATCCGTAGCTGCGGACATTTTCGGGAGAACCCTCGGCTTCGCTTTGACGCTGGTAATGTTCGCTGTCAGAGAAACACCGGTAAGCAGAAGGACGAGGATTGTTGGGCCAAATTTCACGGATGGCAGATTGTTCAGTAATTATGAATAATCAAGCCTTTTGATAATACCAATGGTATTCCAAAATCAGAGTGCCCCGACCAAAAATAAACGATGATTCGGGAAAATCCTTCCAAGGAAATCGGGTTGAAGCGGCGTTCCCTGCCCGTATAATCATCAAGGTTATTCCGTGCGCTCATGAAATTCATCTTAGCCCCTATCTTCATCGCGGCCGCTTTCTTCGCAGGCTGGTATTTTTATCCTGACATCCGCAAGGATATGCAGAAAACTATCGCCTCCCGTGCAGAAGATAAAAAATCAGAAGAACAGAAAATCCGGAACAAGGTGCTGAATGAGGAACGGAAAACGTCCTACACCAAAGCCGATGATCTCATGGCTTTGGCCATCAAGGGTTCAGGAGGAGGCCAAGAGGGGATAACAATCCCCAACCCAGCGCTAACCCCTCCCAAAGGGACCAATCCGGCACCCGGCGGCACACCGACAGTGGCGGTGAATGCGACGCCCGGCGACGAGATGGAGGCGAAGTATCCAATGCCGTCTTTCAAAACCGTGGAGGAAATCACCAAAGACTGGACCACCATTCCGTCGCGGGCTTTCCCCCGCCCGGTGACAACTAAGGTGCCCATCACTTTTGAAGTGGGTGCCGGATCTGTGGTGCTACCAGAAGGCTCCAAGGTGCGCGCCGCGGCCATGATTGGCGGCCTGCTGGTCCTCATGCGCGAGGGCGATGACAACAACCGCGTGCAGGTGCCCCTCGCCAATACCGATCTGAAGGAATTTCTCACGGCGAAGTATGAAGAGTGGAAGAACTACCGCCGCGACATGGTGATCAAGCAGCGGGAACGTGCCCGTAGTTTGAAGGAAAAGGCCAACGGGGCGACAGACACTCAATTGACTTCGGCTGGCCCGAAACCGGAGGTCCGACCGGGTGGTGTGATCCCGGTGATGATGGAAGACTTGCAGATAAGAAAACTGGTGGAACTGAAAGCGGGTGCCATCACTTCATGGGGTGATTTGAATTTTGAGGAAGTGGGAGGCAAACACTACTGGACCGGAACCGTTCAGTGCATGGTGGAAAACGCGCTCTTCGGGCCACAGCCCACAGAAGTGATGGCCCTGATCAAGGATAACAAAGTTGTGAAGTGGATGTATACGGGCTCCCGCGAGGACGTGCAGTAAACCGCCGGTTAGATTGCGCGGAAGAATACCAAAAGATCGCGAATTCCCCTCAGCATCAGGATGCTGGAAACAGGGTAGCACGACGCTCCCCGGATAAGAGACAGCTTTGACCTCAGCTTCCGCCAGCCGCATCAGTTCCTGCGGAGAATCTAAAAGAGACTGCCTGCGCCGCGCTGCCGCAATATACCGATATGGTTAGCGCTGGTCTTCATGGTGACCGTGCCATGCCCGGAGACTACGCTCTTCGAAGGCAGAATAAAAGAGGTCAGTAAATCTGGAGCCCGCCGCCGCCAGCTAATCCATTACAGTTTCGGCGAACTGACACCGTCGCGCCCGAGCATGTCCACCACAATACCTGTCGGCGAGCGCAAACCGGAGCCCAGCAGTTCCAGAACGGCGCCATCCTGAGCGCAGCGAAACAACCCGCCCGTTTCCTCCGGGAGCACGCGCCGCTCGTCAATTCCCATCACCCGGCAGCCACGGTCTCCAGCAGTAAAATACAAATAGCCATCTGTCCCGGTCGTAATGTCGTTGACCACTGAAAGCCCATTCCTCGATCGAACCCCAGCCCAGTCAGAAGGGGCATTGGCCGCTCATTAGGCCCGTCACCATTTTCATCCTCCAGATGCCAAAGCGACCGTGTGGAGGCAAAGAGCACGGCATTCCCCGGCAGAGGCACGAACCCCGCCGCCTGACCATCAAGGAGATCAGAAAACTCCGCGGCAAACACCATGCAATCTTCCACCGTCCCATCGCAGTTTTCATCCTTCGCTCGCACCACTGATTCCCCATTCGCCGCGAGTGAACCCGGCCCCAGAGCCGGGCCCTTGGTAAGAGTCGGCAGCACCGCCTCTTTCTTCCAGAGGTTAAGTCAGGCGCGGCGCTCCGGGACTGAAAACACGGAGAGATCATACCTGTTCATCTGATCCGTCGTGCAGGAGTAGTCCCCACTGTCGAAGGAACGCGCCGACACCGACGGCCATTATTAACTGCCCTTGCAGTGACCCGACCGCAGGCGGAATCGCAGAGAAAAATCTGCGATTCCGGCGACAACGCCGCTTCGTGCACAGGAGCCAAGGCAGGCGCATAACGCTATAAAAGCAGCACTCACACTGAAACCACCACCGCGAAGTAAACAAGCAGGAAGCCCCACAACTTTTCCCTTTTTCATTGCCCCACCCTGTCCTTTTATACGCCATGACGAAACTGCCGGAATCGAAAAATCCGAATCTTCGGCCACTGGCCGCTCCACCCGCGGTGCGACCCATCCCTAGGCCGCCGCCCATGGAGCCACCGCGCGGCCCTTCCCGCCTCCGCTCCATTGCCGCCATGGTGGTTATTGGCGGGGGCTTCGCCGTCGGAATTTACTATTATATCAAGGGATCGGAAGTCTCTGTCGTTGCCGAGGAATCAATTAACAAACAACTTTATGGCATTGGCCTAGAGTATTGGAACGCCAGCAACTCCTTGGCGGTGGAGCCTTTAGACGAAGAGGCCACGAAAGATCTCGACGATCTGCCACGCATCATAGCCGCCGTGAAGGATCGCGCCAGTCGCGAAAATCTCGAAATGGAACTACTCGTAGTTACGGGGGACCCGCCGCCAGGCAAATACACCGCCACTCACCAGCTACGCTATACGTTCAATTCGGTCGCCCACCTCATCATTCGCCTCCGCGTGGAAAAAGAAAGCCTCTACTTTCTCGGAGAAGCCAACCGTGTGGTCCCGTCGAGGGTGAACTGGGAGCAGGGCATCACGACAGTATCTGCGGAGGATGCGCTGCCGCCGGTGATCAATCACAAAAAGACGCTCACTAAACCCTTCGCTCCTTCGGCCAATATTAATTCAAAGAAACCTTTCAACCTAGACACGCCACCGCCGGCAGTCGCTCCGCCGCCAGCGATCCCTCCTGCGACAACTGGCAATACGACTACTCCCCCGCCGCCAGCACCGTCCACAGCCGAGCCATTACCTGAACCCGCACCACCGGCACAAGCCCCAAGGTAACTCCGCCCGCTCGAAATGACCCGCCGCCCGCCCAAAACCTTTGCTGATATCAAGCCCCGTGGCCGGGGTAAAAACCGGGAAATCTCCGCTTCGGACAAAGCCGCCAAGCTGGCCGCGCTGACCGCGCTGCCACCGCGCCAGCCTTTCGTCATCTCCATTACTACCCTGTATGCATGGATCGCATGGATTTTCCTGCTCCCCGCCTGCTTCATCACCGCGCGCACATTGGCGACGACCCTCGGTGGCTCGCTTGGCGACAGTTTCTGGCGCAGTGCACCTTTTTGGTTTTTCTCCATCGGGCTTTGCATGTGGCTCATCTGCTTCTTCTTCGCGCCGCGTCCAGTGAAGCTCTATGTCTGGGGCCACGAGATGACCCACGCGCTTTTCACCATCCTGTGCCGCGGGAAAATCAAAGAGTTCCACGTCACCGCTGATGGAGGCCACGTCATCACTGACCGGAACAACGTGCTCATCGCCCTGTCACCTTACTTTCTGCCGCTGTACACCGTTAGTAGCGTGTTGCTCTTCCTGCTCGCCGGGCTGGCGGTAGATCTTACGCGGCGCATCGCTTTACCATGGGGCGGCAGCCTGCAGCCGGCCTGCCTGCTTTACTGGTTCATCGGTGTGACATGGTGCTTCCACATTACCTTCACTGTATGGATGATCGCGCGCGGCCAGCCCGACCTGCGCATCAACGGCACCTTTTTCAGCCTCACGCTTATTATCCTCATCAATCTCGGCATTCTCGCCGCCCTGCTTATCCTTGCCTCGCCTACCGTCAGCCCCGGAGCTTTCGCCGCCCGCTGGGGTTTGTATGCGCAGGAGACCGTCGAGTCGCTCTGGAACGCCGCGCGCACGCTCGGCGGGATACGAGCGTAGCCGCCACGTCACAGGATAAATGAAGCCTCTTGGAGGTTCACATCGCGACTGAAGTAACATGCCCAGATGGAAAAACCATGGGCGACATGCTCGGACACGACCCAGACGGGGCTCAGGTGGCTGGCCGCCATGTTCCACACAGGAACGGATTGCAGCCTTCACTTTGAAGAACGCTTGAGCACAGAAAAAATAGGTATACTAGCCCCATCCCTGCGGCCCGGTGCCGCCACCTTATTACACTTCCTCATACTCTACTATGGAACTCATCTACCAGGCGTGGGACTTCATCAAAAACATCAACGAACACCTCGAAACATGGGTCCGGCAATACCCGACAGCAGTCTACGCCATCCTATTCGCTATCATCTTTGCAGAGACTGGTCTCGTCGTCACTCCCTTACTGCCAGGGGATTCCCTTCTCTTCGCCGTGGGTGCCATCGCGGCCCGCCCGGAGATGGGGCTCAATGTCTGGCTAGTCAGCTTCATCATTCTTATCGCCGCCATCATCGGAGACTCTGTTAACTACGGCATCGGTCGCCACCTCTGCAAGTGGCTCACGAAAAAGTTCCCGCGGGTGGTCAAAGCCAGCCATATTGAGAAAACCAATCAATTCTTTGAAAAATACGGCGGAAAAACCTTAATTATCGCCCGCTTCGTTCCCATCGTCCGTACCTTCGCTCCCTTCGTAGCCGGCAGTGGGCGCATGGACTACCGTAAATTCATGTTCTTCAACGTCACCGGAGCCCTTTTATGGGTCATCATCATCGTTCCCGCCGGCTACTTCTTCGGCGGACTGGAAATCGTGAAGAAAAACTTCGAACTCGTCATCATCGGCATCATCATCGTCAGTCTCATCCCCGGCATTGTCGGCGTCCTGCAGGCCCGCGCCGCTTCCAAGCGCGAGGCGAACAAATGACCCCGGTAGGCGCACTGCTGCTACCGCAGGCTCACTCTTTAGTCGGGTCGCCGGAGGTTACTGATCCGCGACGGCAAACCGCAATGCCTCGCGCCCCGGTAGCCGCGATGAACTCAAGAAACCGGCGCACTTCCGCGGAAAAGCCGGCACCTTCTGCGCTCTCAAGCATTGTCGCCGCCGACGGCACGGGCGGCACCCCGGCACAAAACACCGCCTTCCAGGCCTTTTTCAGCGCCAGCCTTGCTGCACTGTCGAACCCTGCACGCCGCAGCCCCACGGTGTTCAAACCGCGCAGATTATTCCACCGGAACACGGTGCAATAGGGGGGGATGTCACGCGTGTAGCCGCCGCACCCCTGCACCATGGCATAGTCCCCAATACGGACGAATTGGTGCACCGCCGCTTCTCCTCCCAGAAAGCACCTGTTTCCAATCACGATGTGGCCGGCTATCAGCACGGCGTTGGCCAGCACATTGTGATTCCCCAGCAGGGAGTCGTGCCCCACGTGGGCGGCCGCCATCAGGAAGTTTCCGTTTCCGATCACAGTGACTCCTCCGGGCTGCGCGCTGCGGTGCACGGTGACATGTTCACGAAAGGTATTTCCGTCGCCAATCTTCACTCCACTCTCGGTAGCCACATTGAATGAAAGCGCCTGCGGATCTCCTCCGATCACCGCACCCCGGCCCACCACATTTCCCTGCCCCATGGTCACTCCGCGCAGCACCTGGCCGTGTGCCTCTATACGGCAACCCGGGCCTATCACGACACCATCTTCCAAGACGGCAAACGGCCCCACACTAACATCTGGGGCGAGTTGGGCAGAGGGCGAAATGCAGGCGGAAGGATGGATCATGCAGATGGAAAAAAATCAGATGAGCATACCAAGCTCCCTAAAACTGAAATAGCCGGGCTGTCCGCCTCCAGGCAGGCCAATGATCACATGGTCGATGAACCGCACCTGCATAAGCTCCGCGGCCTCACGCACGCGGCGCGTGAAGTTGCGGTCTGCCGTGCTTGGCTGCGGATCTCCGGAAGGATGATTGTGCACGATTGTGAATCCAAAGGCGCGGCGCTTCACCACGTGGTGCATGATGTCGCGAGGGTGCGCCGTCGTCTCATTTAGAGTGCCGCGGGAAATTTCCTCAACCCCGATCAGCCCCAGCCGCGCGTTGAGAAGCATCACCTTCAAGACCTCGTGCGGTTCAGTCCTCATTTCCTCCCCAACCAGTCCCACCACTGCGCTGGGACAATCCATCTTGTGCGGGCTCCACTCTTCAAAAGCGAGCCGTCGACCCAGTTCGAATGCCGCAGCCAGATGTACCGCCTTTGCCACGCCGATTCCCTTCTGTTCAAGAAGATCCTCTATTCCCAGCCGGCTCAGTTCCCGCAGACTCTGATAGCGGTCGATGAACTTCTTCCCCAGACCTATCGCGCTCAGCCCCTTGATGCCAGTGCCAAAAAAGATGGCGAGTAATTCCGCATCACTCAGCACTGATGCCCCATGCTTCAACAGGCGCTCCCTTGGCCGCTGATCCTCCGCCATGTCCCGAATGCGCACCGCGATTGCCCCATGCTCTGCGGGAATTTCGGCCCTCGCGCCGCTGGGTAAACGCAGTGACTCTGCCACTGTTTCTGCATCCGCAGTTGGCTGGGACATGGACGCAGAAACTGAAAATTAGTCCCCTTTCCCTGCCTTGGCTGGTTCCGGATGCGCCGAATGGCCACCCTTCAGGCTGCTCTTCTGATTAAACATTTTTGTTTCGTCATAGTTCTGCTTTTCACAGGCAGGGCTAGCGAGAAGAACAATAGCGAGGAGACTGAAGACGGCGGCAAATTTCATAACAGAATACAGATGGTCAACATTCTGATTGCGCCTCCCGCCATAGGATTGCAACCGGAATGTCTAGGGCGGCATCTGTCATGGTCCTGCCACGTTCCGGGCTGCCACGTGAAGAAAGGAATGACACGGACTCCCGTCATTCACTCGAAGCAGGGGATTTTAGGCATAAGAGTAAATGACAACTCCAGCGCATCAGGGAGCTTCACTGGCAGCTTGAAGTGCCACCTCGCTCAATTCGGGGGCGATCCAGAAACGGCTCATGAGAGGCAACGGATTGCTGGACCGTTTTTTGTTTAGTTTTGGCTGAGGATTCCGGCCTCGAATTGGGCCGGGGTTTGGTAGTCGAGGGCGGAGTGTTTGCGGTGGAGGTTGTAGTAGGATTCGATGTAGGCGAAGAGTTCGGTGCGG
>CAMAUV010000085.1 GCA_945861415.1 Akkermansia muciniphila
TGCGCTCCGGACCGTGCTGCGCCCTCCGCTCTAGCTCCCTCTCCCCGCACCAAGCTTGACATCCTGGGCAGGCGGATTAACTACAGGGACGCGCCGGGCAGCATAGCTTAGCTTAGCCAGTCGGTGGCCGGACTTCGGGGTCCACTTCAAAAGGCCCGGAAGGCAGAACCTCCCGGGCCTCTTGTTCAGCCGCCGGGTTGTGCCCGGCATCTGGCGCCAAATCATGACGGAACGGACTCGCGCTTTCCCGTTCCTCGCGATGATTAAAAAACTTGCTGGAAGAAATTACTTCTTCTTAGCAACCTTCTTGGCTGGAGCCTTCTTCTTGGCTGCCTTGCTCTTCTTAGCAGCGGCCTTCTTGGCTGGTGCTTTCTTTGCGGGAGCAGCCTTCTTGGCTGGTGCTGCTTTCTTTGCGGGAGCGGCCTTCTTGGCTGCGGCTTTTTTCTTAGCTGCCATGGTGTTTGTTTTTGTTGTTTTGTTGTTGGTGGGATTCACCGGATTCCTGCCGCTTTGATGCTGCAGGAGGCCGGCTACGGCCCGGGCCTCTCCTGCCGTCAGAGTGACACGGGAGAGAATCTGTTCGATGAGGTCGGCAGCGCTCCTTGGAAGACACGCTTCACCATGTCCTCGATGAAGCGGCCCACCGTGACCTCACGGGTCTTCGTAGGGAAGTAAATATTCTGGCGTCCATTGAATGTCTTACGAACAAGACCTTTCTCTTCCAACTTCTGCATCACTGACAGGATTGTGGTGTAGGCGCGGCGCTTGCGATCCGGCATCCTTTGGAGAATGTCGTGGACAGTGCTCCCGCCAGAAGCCCATAATACTGAGAGAGTCTGAAGTTCGAGGTTTGATGGACGCGTTGTTTTCATGCGACCGGTCTGTCAGTTGTATTGACAGAGCCCGATTTAATTTCGGAGCCACTGTTACTATGAATCTAGTAGTTTGGTCAACTAATTATTTTACAAAACTTTAATTTTATTTTTGTCATGAAGTCAATGTGTTCAGATGGTCGAGGCATCGCTGAATATTGAGAGAATCTAGTCACGGCGCAGATGAGACATCTGCTGCAGGCCAAATTCCATGGGCTTTCACGCGCCTGATCAAGTTTCATCGCGTGTGCCGGGTGGTGCCTACTCGTGCTATAATCGATCGCCGACCGCGCTTCCCATTCACACTGCTCCACGGCATGAACAGCATCTCATGAACACCCTTCTCTTCGTTGCTGCCGGCGGTGCCGCGGGCTCTGTTGCCCGCTATATATTGTCATCGTGGATCAAGAATCAGTTGCCATCCTCCGGCTTTCCGTGGGGTATCTTTTTTGTGAACGTGAGCGGCTGTTTGCTCTTCGGACTGCTGCACAGCTGGTGTTGTGCGCGGGGTGGTGAGGCATGGAAATTGCTGGTGCTTACCGGAGTGCTTGGCGGCTACACCACCTTCTCCACATTCGGCTGGGATACCTTTTCATTGATCCAGAAAGGCCAGCCGGGGCTCGCCGCCGTCAACGCCATCGCCAGTGTGACCGCCGGAGTCCTTGCCGTGTGGCTCGGTGTGGCGCTCGCCGGGCGCACGCCGCAATGAAACCGCCTTATGGACCGGAAGGGAGCACCAGAGGCAGTCCCGAGAAGAGCCGCTGAGCGTGCGGCACAGCCCAGCGCATGACGTGAACGCACTACTCGGCAGACGGATCTCCTCCACACAGACGGCCAGCCAACTCACAAGGCCATTCGAATTTTCCAGCGTGACCTCCACGCCATCACTTCCTAATACCCGGTGCTGTTCAACGATGATGCGATTGCCCCTGCGATGCCGGGGATACTCGAATCCGCGGGCGTCCTGACCATCACAAGCGCCAGCGCCGGAGTCCTATCTTTGAAATGTCGGGCGACACTTCTCCGGATGCACGACTTGAAGTAACCATTGGCCCGCCATAGGGCTAAGTGCATGGGCGATCAATCTGGGTTGCCCGCCGGAGTGACTGGTCACGGCAGAATTTCGGTGCCGATGCCGCTGCGCGTAAAGATTTCGAGCAGGAGCGAGTGCGGAATGCGTCCGTCGATCATATGGACTTTTTGCACTCCGGCGTCGAGTGCCGAGATGGCACTGCGCACCTTGGGAATCATGCCGCCAGTGATGACGCGCTCATTGACGAGTCGCTCCGCACCGGCGCGGTCCAGCGTGGGAATGAGGGAAGATGCATCCGCTGGATCGCGCATCACTCCGAGCACATCGGAAATGTAAACGAACTTCGCCGCTTTCAGCCGTCCCGCGAGTGAGGCTGCAGCGATGTCGGCGTTCACATTCAATGCCGCGCCTGTGCCCTCCTCCGCGGCCACCGGAGAAATCACCGGTACTTCCTCGCGCGCCACTGCTGCCTCGACCGCCTCTTCCCGGAAATTGTGGACGCTACCCACAAAGCCAAGGTCCACAGGTTCGCCGTCTTCGCCTTTTACCGGCGCGTTTTTCCGGCCGATGAAAACATCCCTGCCGTGCACTCCCACGGCGCGGCCGCCAAAGCGGTTAATGGTTTCCACGAGATCGCGGTTCACTACATCGAAGAGCACGCGCTCCACGATATCGATCGTGCGCTCGTCAGTGACGCGCAGACCGCCCACAAATTTTGCCTCCAGACCGGCCTCAGTCATGGCCTTGCTGATCGCCTTGCCGCCGCCATGAACGACCACCGGATTGATGCCCGCGACTTCAAGAAAAACAATGTCCCGCAGAAGTCCCTGCACAAGTTCCGGATCATCCATGGCGCTGCCGCCAAACTTGATGAGGAAGGTCTGCCCGCGAAAGCGCTGGAGATAGGGCAACGCCTCGATGAGCACGCCGGCTTTTTCGATCTGAAGGGCAAAGGTTTTGAGGATGGCTTGGTTCATGGAATTGGGCGGGCGCTTAAAACAACCCCTAGCGCCGCGAAAGTCAAAATCTTGGCGCTCCACTTTTCTAAATCAGGGAAATCGCGCAGACTAGGACGAATAAACGTGTGCTGTGGCGTAATCTCAGGACATGCCGAACTCTTCCCACACAAACTCATGATCCCTTCTTCAGTCGGTCTCCATCAGCGCCTCGCGATGAGGCAGCCGCCGGCATCCCGGCCCGTCGGGTATCAGCGCTGGAATCATCTGCTGTTTCTGCACTGGCAGGTGGAGGCATGCGAAATTCAAGCAACGCTGCCGTCGGGACTCACCGTGGATTTGCACGAAGGTGCCGCCTATCTGGGCATCGTTCCGTTTTTCATGCAGCGCATCCGTCCGGCCTTTTTGCCTCCCGTTCCATGGCTGTCGTGGTTTCTGGAACTGAATGTGCGCACTTATGTGCATGATGCCGCCGACCGCCCGGGCGTGTGGTTTTACTCACTCGACTGTAATCAAGCGTTGGCGGTGACCCTTGCACACCAGTTCTTTCATCTGCCGTATTTCCGTTCACGCATGTCTGCCTGCCGTGCGGGCGATACTGTGGATTACCGTTCGCAGCGGCGGGAAGAACCCGGACCGCCAGCGCGCTACCTCTGGACGCCGCATGGCGCGGCAAAAGAGGCAGAACCCGGTTCGCTGGAGTTCTTCCTCGCGGAACGCTACGCCCTGTTTTGTGCGGCTCCTTCCGGGCAGCTTTACGAGGGACGGGTGCATCATGCGCCCTACCGACTGCGGGAGACACAGGTTCAGGAATGGTCGCTGCAACCAGCCTCCATGGCAGGCTTTCAACTCAGTTATCCACCCTGTTCCGCGCTCGCCGCAGACTACGTGGACGTCGCGATTCATTCGCTGGTTCCTATCGCGTCCGCCGGAGACACTCCGACGTAGCCACTGTCACAATTTATTCTAAAAGATGAGCATCAACTCCATTGCCCCCGGAAAGAAAGCCCCATCGTTCAGCCTCCCTGTCGCGGGCGGTGACTACGCGGAGGGGGCCACAGTGACACTCGCCAGCCTCAAAGGACAAAACGTGGTCCTTTATTTTTATCCTAAAGACGACACCCCCGGCTGCACCATTCAGGCTTGCAGCATCCGCGACGGCTGGGATCGTATTCATCAAAAGGCCGCTGTTTTTGGAGTGAGTATCGATCCCATAAAGAGTCACGCGGAATTCATCAAAAAGCACAGCTTGCCTTTTCCGCTGTTCAGCGATGAATTGAAAGAGATGGTCGAAGCCTACGGCATGTGGGTGGAGAAGTCGATGTATGGAAAAAAATACATGGGCACTGAACGAAGCACGGTCATCATCGGCCCGGAAGGGAATATTAAAACAGTGCTGCGCAATGTGCAGCCGGCTGCGCATCTGGAACTGGTGCTTCAGGCGCTGGGCTGACCAATCGCCTAGCAGGATGGCACTACATTCTTGCTTCTCCTCCAGTGCCGGTGGTGACAGTCGCACCTGCGGAAACTTCTTACTTGGGCAGAGCGTAGTTTTCCTAGGATAATTGCTACCTATTGCGTGCAGGGCCACTTTTTGCCGACACCACCAACGTCTGTGGCTCCGAGTTTGGGCGCACGCCGGGTGCTCAGGGCGACGACCCCTTGAACTTGACCGCGGTGAAGTGATCGCGGATATCCTGACATGAAAGCCCCTTACCGCGCGACTAAACTTTAGTCGCGTCGATTTCTGCACGAGTGAACAGAGCGACTACCGGGACACCGCTGCCCTCGATGGCTTCCCGTCCGCCTTCCCCGCGGTCAACAACCACGACGGCAAAGGCAACGGTGCCTCCTTCCGCCCGCACTTTTTCAATCGCCTCAAGCGTGGAGCCGCCTGTCGTGACAGTGTCATCGACAATGACGACGGTGTCACCGGACTTAAAATTGCCCTCGATCAGTCGGCCGCGACCGTGGCTTTTGGCCTGCTTGCGGATAGAGAACACTTGGAGTTCAGCACCGGAAAGGGCGGCGCCAATTCCGATGGCGAGAGCCACCGGATCCGCTCCCATGGTGAGGCCGCCAATGGCTACGGGATTCACCCCAAGCTTCTGCGCTGCCTCACGCACCAGTTCCCAGCCAGCTTCGCCAAGAGCGATGGCCCCCTGCGGATCGAGCGTTGTCATGCGGGCATCGCAGTAGAAGTCGCTCTTTTTTCCGGAAGCGAGAGTAAAGTCTCCGTAAATGACGGATTTGCGGCGAAGGATAGCGAGAAGAGCGTTGCGGGCGTCAGACATGGTAATCGGGATAGAATGTCTTTCTCACTATGCCGCCGGAACCGGGGTGGAAACGGGAAATTTTAGGAGCCGGGGCGGATTCCGCTAATTGCTGCTGTTCAGCGCAGCGGCGAGAACCGCTCGAAAGTTCAGGAGACCGGGAGGATAAACGCGCATGAGTAAACAGACAGTCCAGCGCCATATTGGAACAAATGGGCTCTGCATATTCTCCACGAAAGGCGATCAATTTAACGATCGCACGTATGTCCTCTGGCTGGCCACCGTCTTTGGTGTGCTGATTCTGGCTCTGCGGATCGCGCTAATTCACCGGCATGACTGGATCCTGGAAAATGTGCTCATTTTGCCGGCGCTGGCAGTGGTAGTAGCCATCTATCACTTTATGCCTCTCTCGCGCCTGTCGTGGATGCTGGTGTTTGCGTTCCTCTGCCTTCATGAACTAAGAGCTCACTTCACGTATTCGGCAGTGCCCCAAAATGCGTGGCTATAGGCAGTGACCGGCCGGACGAATGTCGGAGACTACGAAAACAAGGGACGGGATCTGGTGGGGAATCTTGCCGGCTCTGTCATCGCAGTGCTCGTCATCCGCTATTTCAGCGCGAAGGTAACACAAAGAGCCTGATGGTGAACTCACTCACACGGCAAGCCTAGATCAATTCGCCTCGCTGACATCACCCTCGCGGGTTTCGAAGCGCATGAATTCCTTGAGAAAGGTAAGCGGAATTCCGCCGGTGGGGCCGTTCCGCTGTTTGGCGATGAGGAGTTCCGCGAGACCGCTGCTCTCGGCGCGCTCCTCGTCATCCTCGGCGTAATACTCCGGGCGGTAGAGCAGGCCCACCACGTCGGCGTCCTGCTCGATAGAGCCGGACTCGCGGAGGTCGCTCAGCTTGGGCTTGCCACTGCCGCGCGTTTCCGGGCCGCGGTTGAGCTGGGCAAGCACAATGACGGGCACGTCGAGTTCTTTCGCGAGGGCTTTCAAGCCGCTGGAAATTTCGGCGATTTCCTGCTGCCGGTTGTCGGCGGCGCGTTTGCTGGTGCTGCGACACAACTGAAGGTAGTCGATCGCGATGAGCTGAATATTGTAGAGCTTCTTAAACCGGCGGGCCTTGCTGCGCAGGTCCAGAATGGAAAGTGCGGGTGTATCGTCGATGATAATGTTGCATTCCGCAAGCTGGCTGGCTGCGCGGGTCATTTGCTGGAAGTCCCCTTTGTTGAGGAACTGACCGGACATCAGGGAGCGCATATTGATTCGGGCGCGGGCGCAGATGAGGCGCTGCACCAGCGAGTCGGCAGTCATTTCCAACGAGAAGACTGCGCAGGCTTTTTTCTGCTCCACCGCCACGTGCTCGACGATGTTCATGGCGAGCGACGTTTTGCCCATGGAGGGCCGGGCGGCGATGATGATCATTTCCCCGCCATGCATGCCGCCGGTCATGCGATCAAAGACCTCCAGCCCGGTGGGGATTCCGTTGATGGAGTTGGGATTGGCTGCGAGTTGCTCCAATTCGTCGATGGCTTTGTAAACGCGCTCCTTCATCGTCAGCGTGCCCTTTTTAGCCTCTTCGGATTCGCGAATGCCGAGGATTTTGGACTCTACTTCGTCGAGCAGCGGACCGACGTTTTCTTGGTCATCAAAGGCGCGGCCGATACAGTCGGAGCAGGCTTTGATGATGTTGCGCAGGATGGCCTTTTGCTGAACCTGCTCGGCGTAATGAATAACGTGGGCGGGGTTAGGCGCGGCAGTGTAGATTTCGGAGATCATGGCCGGACCTCCCATCTTCTCGATGAGGTTACGGTCGTAGAGTAGGCGGATAATCGAGGGAGGATCGACGGGTTTACCCATGTCGAACTGGCGGACCACTGTATCGTAGATGATGCTGTGTGACTCGATGCTGAAGTGCTCCGGAGAGAGCTTTTCCATGGCCAGCCCGATGGCGAAATCCGGGGCCTGCATCATACAGGAAATGACACAACGTTCCATGTCCGCGGCGGCTGGCAGAGCGCGGGCGGGATCGTAGAGAGCGCTGGCGTCCGTGGGCTTCTTCTTTCCGGGACCCTGTAGGCGCAGATTTTTCGCATTGGCGTCCCCGGCAGAGGACATCGCCGTGGCATTGCTGGGAGAAACATCAGACATTCCAGCAGTCAGCAGTGCATACCGGATTCCTGCAAGTGCGCGGGCAGTTGGATTTGTTAGTTTCGGCTAACACCGCGGGAATAAGCCGGTGAATAAAGTGGGACGCGCTATCGGGAATAACCGGTGAATAACTCTACTTCGACTGGATAAGGCAAAATAAAAACGCTGCGCCGGGCAATCCCGGTCTGGGTTGGGAGCAGGCGCGGCGGGTGCTGACGCTTTGCCCAAAATAACTGGTCAGGACGAACAACAGGCCAATCCAGCAGTAACCTTCCCGGGCAGACACATTGTCCAGACCCAAGCCCCCGAGAGTGGGCGGAGGGGCCGGGATGGTGCATATTCCCCGACGAAGAGGCCGGTCTTAATACATCCCGACCACAGCCCGGTCTACTTTTCCGCCAATTCTTTGCTCTCCAAGTAGTTCTGCCGGAAGGTCTCCGACAGTTCTCTGGCCAGCCGCGCCATGGCCACCGGGTCTTTCGATTTGAGCACCGACGCGATGTTCTTCTTCGCCGCGGCGTAGCCCACAGACTCCGGAAATACATCGAATGCCGCCACCGCCTCTGCGGGCATACCCTTCGCGATGAGTGCGTGCCATGCCTCCTTCAACTCGTGGTGCGGATCAATGCACATGGCGCGGATGAGGAAGCGCATCGTCGAGAACAGCTCGCCGGTGTATTTCGCTTCGTATTGAAATGCTGCGCCAGGCTCCAGCGGCCGCAATTCAGGGTCGCTGGCATGCGTCAGAATGTCCGGCGTGTAGAAATCCCGGCGTAGCGGCATGTTGCGTAGTGCCATCTTTTCCGGGCCACCAGGCGCACCAGCTTTAAGGCCCCAAACCTTCTGTCCTTCCAGCGAGAGCACGAACTCCATGAAGCGCGTGGCCAGTTCGGGATTCGACGCCCCGCGAAACATGGCGATGGGCTGCGGACTGATGGTGGTGCCGCCCCGGGGCGCAAGGAATCCTAGGCGGCTCTGGCCATTCGCTTTCATCAAACGCTCCACAATGTTGCGCCCGTAGAAATCAACGCACATGCCAGCGAGCGCTTCGCCCTCGGAGACATCCAAAGGAATTTTCGTCGAACTGTCTGTCCAGTAGCGCGCATTGGCCCCGATGCGGCGGATGGTGCGCCAGCCGTTTTGCCAGCCTTTTTCCAGCACTTCCGGCGCGGTGTTCTCTGCCGTCTGACCGGCCTCCTGCACCGCCGTGGCGATGCTCATTTGCAGAATGTTCTCGAACATCGCCGCGACTGTGCCGCTTTTGGTCGGATCGCTTACGGCGAGTTGATTTTCAAAGTGAGTCGCCGTCAGGTCCACCCATGTCTGCGGCACTGGAAGCCCGTGGCGTTTGAGGTTTTCCTTGTTCCAGCAAATACCAAATGCCGAAAGGCAGGTGCCTAGCCACTGGAGGCCCTTGTCGTAGTATTCCTGGCCGGCAACAGACGCGGGAATGGCGGCATCGGTAAACCAATCCGGATGCGCTTCCTTCACCGCCGCAGGACCGTAGGGGCCACGCGGGTCTTTTGCCGTGATGTAGCCGCTCTTCTTGAGGCCGCCGTAGTCGATCGGCCCGCCGCCAAATATCAGGTCGAGCTTGATGCCCTTGTCCTCGTTGCCATTTCCAAGGTTGGCGAACTCCGAGTTCACCACTTTGATGATATCGCTAGTCCCTCCGGGGACTCGCCAGTCGATGACCACCTCGCGCCCATGCTCCCGCTTCATCCACACGGCAAAAGCGCGCTCGAATTCATACCGTAGCGTTTCCACATGGGGCGTGATGATGACGAGTCGGTCGCGCTCTGCGTAGTCGCTGGTGCGCACACTTTGCGCCGGGCGGAGAACCATCGGCGCGGCGATGACTGCGATGATGGCGATGAGAACGGCATAGTAGCGGTTCATGGCCGGAGAATCAACACGTCCTCTGCCTCTGCGGTCACGGCGCGGGGCTGGCCGGCGGTGTGGAGGGTGGCGGGATTGAGTTCGGATAGATGGAAAGTCAGGCCGGCGATGTCGGTGAGGGTGTATTGCGCGAGTTCGCCGAGATAGATAGCGTCGGTGAGAGTGCCGGTGAGGCTGTTGTGACCGGCCGCGCGCTCGATGAATCGCAGGGACTCGGGGCGGATGCAGAGCTGCACTTTTTCGCCGCGCTGGGGTTGCCATGAGGGATCGGTAACGCGGCCCCGGAATTCGCCGTGCGCGGTTTGCACGGTCCAGCAGCCGTGGCTGTTTTCTGCGCCAAAGAAGCCGGGGAGGAAGTTGGCTTCTCCGATGAAGGAGGCGACGCCAGCACTGACGGGTTCGCGATAGATCTGACGCGGCGTGCCTACCTGGCTGAGCACGCCTTTTTCCATGATGGCCATGCGGTCGGCGAGATGGAGGGCTTCCTTTTGATCGTGCGTCACGTAGACAGCGGTGAGACCGAACTGCTTGCAGATGCGGCGGATTTCGCCGCGCATTTCGAGACGGAGCTTGGCGTCGAGATTGGAGAGCGGTTCGTCGAGCAGCAGGCAGTCCGGCCGGACGGCGAGCGAACGGGCGAGAGCTACGCGCTGCTGCTGGCCGCCGCTGAGCTGGTTGATCTTGCGCGAACCGAGAGCGCCCATTTGCACCATGTCGAGCGATTCCTGCACCCGCTGGGCGATGTCTGCTTTGGGAAGCTTTCGCTCTTCGAGACCAAAGGCTACATTCTGCGCGACGGTGAGGTGGGGCCAGAGTGCGTAGCTCTGGAACATCATGGCGGTATTCCGCTGATGGGCGGGCACGCCGGACATGTCGCGGGCATCGAAGAGGATGTGGCCGTGGTCCTGCTGGTAGAAGCCGGCGATGTGGCGCAGGAGCGTGGTCTTTCCGCAGCCGCTGGGACCGAGGAGGAAGAACATTTCCCCGGCTCTAATCTTGAGATCAATGTCGCGCAGCACGGCGGTCTGGCCGAAGCTTTTGCTGAGATGGCGGATGGTGATGGCGACCATACAGTGTGGTGTGGTGGAGATACAGTAAGACAGCACGACGGGGGGAATGCAAGCTCCCTACCGGCTGTCTGAGAGCGGCCTGGCTTTCCGGCTTTTTGATTGCCATGGCGGCCACACGCCTTATGGCCTCTGTGCTCACAAACATAAAACACAGCAGCACCTATGAACTTTGAAACACTTTGCCTCCACGGGGGCCAAGAACCCGACAGCGCCACTCTCAGTCGCGCCATGCCTGTCTATCGCACTGCCAGCTTTGTCTTCCGCAACACGGAGCATGCCGCGAATCTTTTTGCGCTCAAGGAACTTGGCAACATCTACACGCGCCTGATGAATCCCACGACCGACGTGCTGGAGAAACGCGTGGCCATGCTGGAGGGTTCGCATCCCATGGCAGGTCTGGCGCTGGCCAGCGGTACCAGCGGTGTCTTTTACAGCATCATCAATCTCGCGGAGGCCGGCGACAACATCGTGAGCGCCCGCAATCTCTACGGCGGCACCTACACGATGTTCCATGACATCCTGCCCTCGCTCGGCATCAAGGTGAAACTGGTGGACAGCACAAACCCGGAGAATTTCGCTGCGGCAATTGATGCGAGGACGCGCGCCATTTTCTGCGAGTCGGTGAGCAATCCCGCGCTGGAGGTCGCCGATCTCGACGTCATTGGCGCCATCGCCAAAGCGCACGGCATTCCGCTCATCGTGGACAGCACCTTCAGCACGCCTTATTTGACGCGCCCGCTGGATCACGGCGCAGACATTGTGGTGCACAGTCTGACGAAGTGGTTTGGCGGTCACGGCACGGGGATTGGCGGCGTGGTGGTGGACAGCGGACGCTTCAACTGGGCGGGTGGCAAGCATCCTCTATTTGATAAGCCCGACACATCCTACCACGGCCTGCGCTGGGGCCACGACCTCCCGGCCCCGCTCGCTCCGCTGGCCTACATCCTGCGTATGAGAACGGTGCCTTTGCGGAATCTGGGCGCGTGTATTGCGCCGGACAACTCATGGCAATTCCTCCAGGGTATCGAGACATTGCCGCTGCGCATGGAGCGCCACTGCAGCAATGCGCTGGCCGTCGCGCAGCATCTCAAGAGTCACCAACACGTCTCTTGGGTGCGCTTCCCCGGCCTGCCAGACGACCCGGAATTTGCCCGCAGCCAAAAGTACCTCCGCGGCAAAGGCGGCAGCATGGTGGTCTTCGGCATCAAAGGCGGACGCGCCGCCGGGGAGAAATTCATCAACAGCCTCAAGCTCCTCAGCCACCTCGCCAACGTGGGCGACGCCAAGAGCCTCGCCATTCACAGTGCCAGCACTACGCACAGCCAGCTCAATGAAGAGCAACAAAAAGCCGGCGGCATCACCCCCGACCTAGTGCGCCTCAGCATCGGCATCGAGCACATCGACGACATCATCACCGACCTTGATCAGGCGCTGGCAGCCGCATCCGCCTAGGTAGGGAGCACGCCACCTCCCGACCAAGGATGAATGTGGACGTGACCGAGGTCAACCAATGGCCGAAGCTCGTCGGCGGCCTGAAGTTCTGGCATCCATGCATCCGCTTGGTCACCCTGAATGGAAGACTGTACAGAATCTGTTTCAGCCCGGTCGCCCCCTGACGCGTGTGTCAGCGGCCGCGGCCGCGGCCGCCGAATCCGCCGGTGCCGCCCATGCCCTGGAAAAGCTGCACGGGGTCGAAGCCACCGAGGACTTTGGACCAACGGGAGCGCTCGTTTTGCTGGCGCTCCTGCATTTTTTGCCACTCGGGTAGCTGGTCCTCGCGCAGCACAGCCGCGACGGCTTCGTCTTGGGTTTGTTGGTCGTTGAATTCTCCGGAAGCATTCACGCCCTCCACCGCGAGCTTGGGGTCGTAGTTGGGGCTCTTCTTCACGAGGATATCGAAGACTTTGTCTTTTTGTCCCTCGTCGAGGTTGAGGGCTTTCATTCGGCCGAGTTGCCAGTTCGCGGTGCGCTCAAGTTGCTGAGCTTTAGATTCCAGTTTCTGGGTTTCCCACTTTTGTTTCTGCTCCGGGGTCATGGCAGCCATGACGTAGTCATCCATGGCTTTCTGGGGATTCAT
Organism: Akkermansia muciniphila; assembly: GCA_945861415.1. Classification (GTDB taxonomy): domain Bacteria; phylum Verrucomicrobiota; class Verrucomicrobiia; order Verrucomicrobiales; family V1-33; genus V1-33. The sequence goes on from CAMAUV010000085.1 coordinate 12,333, forward strand.
GTCCTTCATCACGGTGAAGACGTCGAGAACGCTGATCTGGCGGTCGAGCATGCCTTTGATCTTCTCGAAGTTCTCGGCATCGAGTTTAAGGAAGTGGGCGACCATGGCATCGGTCTGCTCGGGGGTGAGGCCCATTTGCTCCGCGAGGCGCTCGGCGATGCCGCGAATCATGCGCCCGGTCATATTCTTGCGCTGCTCGTCGAACATGATGGCGAGCGATTTGATCAGCGGGCGGGAGTCGTTGAGCAGGCGGTTGATGTCCAGTTCGTTGGGCTTCACCGGATTCGCTTCGAGGCCGGCAGAAGCGATTTGGGAGCGGAGGGACTCCGATGCCTGCCTCGCGGCGAGGAGATCATTTTTCAGCCGGTTGATTTCCGTCTGCGCCGCTGCGGCAGCCGGGTCGACCTCCGGTTGGGTATTCCATGCAAAGATCGCAGAGGCGCCGAGCACGGCACCGATGACGAGTGATAGGAACGTCTTTTTCATATTGGCAGTAGAATGAATGGATGCCGGCGGAGCGCAAAAGGTTACGCCAGTCGGTCGGGTTCGGCGGTAATAGCACACCAATATGGCCCGACGCGCAATCTCTAAGAAAGAGGCCGGCGCTTCAGCGAAGAGGATTGAGAGTTCGGAACGTGACTTTGAGTGCCGCCGCCAAAACTGCTGATTTTACCCGTAATTGACTAAACACCTCCCTATACGGTCACCAATCCGGCGGGGGAAATGGCTTCCGGGGGGACGCCGGGGAGGTTTTCGTCAACGAATCGCTGCCAAGTGCGGCGGGTTTCAGGAGAAAGGAGAGCCTGCATTTCCTGTAGGCAGCCGCCGCAGAACATGAGACTTTGGCGCAGGGAGGTTCCTTCGCAGGCGGCGCTGAGGGCATATTGAGGCTCGCCGTCTTCTCCGCGCTCGTTACCGCAGACGGCGCACAGGTGCGGTCCGAGATTGAGCGTGACGCGCTGGCTGTGGTAGCCGGCCATGCGGGCACGGGAGTGTTCGCTGAACTGGTCCATGACCCCGGTGTGGCAGGGCTGGCAGACGGCGTATTCATAGATGACTTCGCCGCCCTCGAAGAGTTTAAAGATCTGATAACCGCTCTCCATGGCTGCGAGGGCTTCGCCGCAGCGGGTGCAGGACTGGAATGGCCGCTCCTCATAGGCGGAGTGCAGTTCGGCGGGAATCTCGTTCGCGTAATCAGACATACTGGCACTCTTGTGCCGCTGCATACGTAATTGCCACCATGAAATCCATCCTCCCGCTCTTCCTTGCTTCGGCTACGCTCGTCTCCGCCAATACGTGGCCTGTCTGGCGGGGAGATACCGGCATGACCGGGGTGGCCAGGGAAACGCTGGCGTTCCCCCTGTCTCTCTCGTGGAAATTCGAGGCAGCGAAGCCTGTGAAGGCCACGGCGGTGAGCGATGGCGAGCGATTTTACATCGGGGACGCGAAGGGCAGATTCTACGCGCTGGCAGCAGCGGACGGGAAACCGGTGTGGACCTTTGAGGCGCCGAAGGACAGCATTGAGGGCAGCGCGCTGCTGGTGGATGGCCATGTGGTTTTTGGCACGCTGGACGGCACGGTGTATTGCCTTGAGGCCGCCACCGGCAAGGAAGTGTGGAAGTTCAAAACGGAGGCGGAGGTGCGCTCGGCTCCCAATGTCTTTACCCGTAAAGATGCGCCGCCGCTCGTTCTCATCGGGAGCTATGACAACCGGCTCTACGCCCTGAATGCAAAGGACGGCACGAAAGTCTGGCAGGTGGAGACCGGAAATTATGTCAATGGCAGCGCCTGCGTGGTAGACGGCATGACGGCGTTCGGCAGCTGCGACGGTTTGGTCTACTTTATCAATGCGGCAGACGGCAAGGATGCGGGCAAAGTGGAAATCCAGAATCCCGTTGCGAACACGATCGCGGCCTCCGGGAGCACGGCGGTGTTGGCGCACTACGGCATGCAGGTGGTGGCGCTGGATACGAAAAAGTTTCAGCCAAAGTGGGTCTTCAAAGAGCGTGACTTTGAATACTTTGCCTCCCCTGCAATCTCACCGGACGGCCTCGTGTTCGCCGGTGAACGGGGCAAGCGCCTGCACTGCCTGAGCCTTGCAGACGGGGGCGAAAAGTGGTCGTTCCGTGCACAGGGCAAGATCGACAGTTCGCCGGTGGTCACGGGGGATGCCGTGGTGTTTGGCTGCGATGACGGCAGCATATACTCCTTGGGCACAAAAGATGGAACGCAGCTGTGGAGCTACGAAGTAGGTCAGCCAGTGCAGAGCAGTCCTTGCATCGCCGGCGGGCGTCTGGTCATGGGGGCGGACGATGGCGTAATCTATTGTTTCGGTGCCGGCGCGAAATGAAGGCGCACGCTTGCAGTGGCGGGATGGGGCGCTAGTGCGGCGCTCATGAGATTCTCTATCTGCAACGAAACATGGGGTGGCTTCGGCAACGACTTCAGCATGGTGTGCGACCGCGTCGCTGCGGCCGGATATACCGGAGTGGAAGTCGCGCCGTTCACTCTCGCGCAGAATCCGCAGACGCTCACGGAGGAGGACATGACGCGCTATGGCGGCATCGCCCGCGGGGCGGGGCTTGAGGTCGTGGGCCTGCACTGGCTGCTGGTGCAGCCCCCCGGGTTTCATCTCACCACGCCGGATGATGCCGTCCGCCGCGCGACGGCGGAGTTTGGTTGTCACCTCGCCAGACTCTGTGCGGCCATGGGCGGCACCGTCATGGTGTGGGGCAGCCCGAAACAGCGCAGCCTTGAGCCGGACTCCAGTTGGGATGACACCGCCGCCCGCGCCGCTGACGTCCTCCGCACCATCTCGGAAACCGCCGGACCGCTCGGCATCACTCTCGCCATGGAGCCGCTGGGCCGCCGCGAGACTTCATTTCTCAACACCGCGGCCGAAACCGTACGCCTCATTAAACTTGTGGATCATCCCGCCTGCCAGCTCCATCTCGACGTGAAAGCCATGGCGGATGAAATCCTAACCATGCCGGAAATCATCCATGCCTGCCGGGCGCACACCGTTCATTTCCATGCCAATGACCCCAACCTCCGCGGCCCTGGTATGGGAGAAGTGAAATATCCGCCTATCGTGCAGGCGCTGCGTGAGACGGACTATCGCGGGTGGGTTTCGGTGGAGGTCTTCGACTACACACCGGATGCGGATACCATCGCCCGCGAGAGCCGGGAGAACCTACGGACCTTCTTCGGCGAATAGCCTTCTCTATGAGCCGATTTCTGCTCCTTCCGGTAACGCTGGCCGTTTATTCCTGCAGCTTCAAGTCGCCCGTGGAAAACCACTTTCTGCGCGTGCCTGCGGGAGCGGCGGGTGATCTGAGCAGCATCGAGCGTGCAAGGTGGCTGGAAGAAGCACGGCCATCCCTGCCAAAACGGCGCGAACTCAAAGGCAGCGGGCACTTGGTTCTTCCGGCTACCGCCACGCTGCGCGGCACACAATTCGCCGGGGCGGAAGTTCTGCTCTATTCCGGGGGCCGCAAGGAAGCGCTCGCCGTCATCGTGAAACGGGCAGATTCTACCAAGTCACAGCTGCACTTGCTCACGCGGCAGGGAGCGCTCTACACCGACCACACCGCCGTAATTTCGGGCAGTCCTGTCGCTGCCGGATGGAAAGCCAACGGTGCCCTCATCACTGGACTCCGGGCCGGCGGTCCCGTGACGGTCATGTGGGACGGCAGGCGCTGGCGTCTGCAGTGAGACAGCAGACTTTCATCTCCCCTAACTAATCGCCCAAACACTCTCTCGGTCCTCTTCATATTTCATCGCCTCACCTTCTGCCATGCCAGCCAAGAAACGCTCCAGTTCCGTCTGCCCCATCGGGCTCATCCAAATGCGCTCTACGGCGAAGGCTGAGCAAAACATCCGCCATGCGGAAGCCCTCGTGGCGGATGCCGCAAAGAAAGGCGCGCGGCTGGTGTGCCTACCGGAATTGTTCGCGTCGCTCTACTTTTGCCAATCGCTGAATCCCGACTGGTTCAAGCTCGCTGAGCCCATCCCGGGACCACTCACACAGCGGTTTTGCAAGCTGGCGAAGAAGCATGGCATCGTCCTGCTGCTGCCTGTTTTCGAGAAGGCCGCGCCCGGGCTGTATTTCAATTCCTGTGCAGTCATCGACTCGAATGGTGCTTTGTTAGGCAGCTACCGCAAGATGCACATTCCGCACGATCCACAGTTTGAGGAGAAGTATTACTTCACCCCCGGAGACGGCGGCTTTCGCGCTTGGGACACGGCCATCGGACGCATCGGCGTCCTCATTTGCTGGGATCAATGGTATCCCGAAGGAGCGCGGCTCACGGCGATGCATGGCGCTGGGATTTTATTTTATCCCACCGCCATCGGCTGGCTGCCCGGCGAGAAAGCGGAACTCGGAGAGAAGCAGCATCAGTCGTGGGAAATTATTCAGCGCAGCCATGCCGTGGCCAACGGCTGCTACGTCGCGAGCGTGAACCGCACCGGCCACGAAGCTCCCGCCGGCGGCCAGGGCATTGAATTCTGGGGCCGCTCCTTCGTCGCCGGCCCCATGGGCGATCTTATCGCTAAAGCCGGCACAGAGACAGAAGAAGTGCTGATGGCCGACGTGGACTTCACCGCTATCGCCAACCAGCGCGAGTGGTGGCCCTTCCTCCGCGACCGCCGCATCGATGGCTACGGGGATCTGACAAAGCGGTTTTTGGCCTAACGATTTTGCTGCGTTAGGAAATGCTTTTGGGCTGATACCGTTGTGTATCGCATACCGCCAGGGTGCGAGGAATTAAATTTGTGTAAAAATTCTAACAGTTGTGCTGCGCAAAGTAGTTACCCTCAGCCCCTCCACTTCATGCCCAGCGATGTCCTTTTCTCCCAGTCTATCCCCGAACTGCATACCCTGTGCGGGGCGCGCGGCAAGGAGATGAGAGGGGAAAGGGACTAGACCATCAGACAAGCCCGAGGCTGGCGGCTTGAGTGTGAGGTGAGCTAGATTTCTGGACCATCAACCGCTAGAACCAAGCACCGGATGAACCAGAAACCACGCAAGCGCTACACCCCCGAATTCAAAGCCCAAGCCGTCGAGCTGCTGGCCCTCGGCAGGCCGGTCGCCGAACTCGCCGAA
>CAMAUV010000086.1 GCA_945861415.1 Akkermansia muciniphila
CCCGGACCGAGATCTTCGACTTCATCGAAGCCTACTACAACACCCACCGCAAACACTCCTCCCTCGGCTACCTCACCCCGGCCAAATTCGAGGCTGATTTAAACACCATCAACTAACAAAAATTTGGTCCAAAAATCCGTTGCATCTCAATTCAATGAACGGGGGCTAGGGATTTATTTAAATGCTACGTGAATTGATGCCGGGTGCGCTCATTGGGCCTTGGGTTTGGCTGAAGTTTCGGCGGTGAGCTTGTCGGCTTGTTCCTTGGTGAGCGGCGAAACGTTCTTGATCGGGCGCTCGGGGAATTTGGAACCGGCCTGCGTGACGTAGTCGTGGTTCCAACGCAGGTGAACGAGATCTCCCGGCTTGAGGGCGAAGATAGCATCGCGGATTGCCTTGGGCGCTTTCACGTTCTTCATGTTGTCCTCGACGAGAACCATGAACTGCTCCTGTTTCGGGTCGCCATACTCGGCCGTTTTGTCGTGATTGAGGTAATTGACAATGGCGAAAGTGGCTAGCTGGCCGGAGTCGCCGCAGCGGTCGGGGCAGAGAGACGTGCGGCCCCGGCACTTGTGTTCTTTCAAGCCGGTGAAGCGGGCCACGGTGTCATGTGATGATAACAACTCGCGCTGTTTCTCCGGCGCGGCGGCGGGCTTGGGAACGGTTTGTTTGTTTGCAGCGTCGATGGCCGGGGCGGATGCCGTCAGGGCGAAGGCGATGAGGACTGAGAATGCTGTTGTTTTCATGTTAGGTGGGGTAAAAGTTTGGCTAAAATAGCTGCCTTAATGGCATAATTCTACACGCCCCCTGCTGTCTGTCGCTAAGCAAGGTGTAAAGAATATGTCAGGACGCGCTGATGCCGGGGCAGGAACACAGCGGAAGGCAAGGGCTGCCTTGTCTTTACCGGTTTTGCCGCTACTACGAAATCTTCTCCTCGGCTAAGGGCGGTTCCGTCGCGCCACCAATGGCTACCGAATCCACCGCGCACGTTACTGATAGGAATATTCTTGAGTTTATTCCCCTGATAATGAGCGGTTTATTCGGGGATTAGCAAATCAAGAGTTAGAATCCCCTAGCCTTCAGCACTTTCAAAGCTGGCCGGCCATAATGCGCAGGAGGGTGTCCCTGATGCGGCGGACCAGCGAACCGAAGGGGACGGTGGTGAGTTCTTTTGCGCGGGCCATGTCCTTGAGGAACAAATCGCGGCGCAATGCTTCGACGGCAGGAGGGTGAGAGTAGGCGATGTTGAATTCGGTATTCACTCGCAGGCTCAGGCGGTCGTAGTTCGCTGATCCAATGGTGGCCCATCCGTCATAAATGGCGGCTTTCACATGTGACATGCCGGGCAGCAGAAAGACCCGGACGCCATGTCGGCGCAGGAGCTTGATTAAGGCGAGGTTGCTGGCTTTGAGCAGCGGGCTGTCGTTGTCCTGGGGCATGATCACACGCACATCGACCCCTCGGTGCCGGGCGAGTATTAGTTCGCGGATGTAGCGCACGTCGGTGATATAGGCGTTTTCCAGCCAGACACTTTGCTGGGCGCGTCGCAGGGCGCTGATTTGGGACTGGCGCAGGTCTGCGTGGACCGCGCTGTTCCGCAGCGGGCGCACCGGGAATGCTCCGTGGGGCACGGGAATTTTTTCAGCGGCGGAGCGCGAGGTGCGTCGGTTTGAAAAGAGAGCCGCGAGGTCTCCGCCCCATCCCTGGTGCGCCCATGTGGCGGCGAAGTTGCTCTGCATCCAGCCGATGAGCGGGCCCTGCACTTCCGCCATCATATCGTGCCAGTCCACGCGGTATTCCCGTCCGATATTCATGCCGCCAAGCCACGCGCGCTTTCCATCGATAATCACCATCTTGGCGTGATTGGAAGTCAGTGCGGACATGGCCATGGGACGGACGTCGATTTTGGAGTCACGGCGCAGATACTCGACGATGCTGGATGGCGGATGGTGGTCGGGCCGCTGCGGGCTGGCCGGCGATATGAGGGCGGACTGAAAGCATGCAGCTTCGTCAACCATTACCCGCACACGCACCTGCTTTGATTTCTCGCGGAGCAGGTCGGCCATCTGAATGGCGTAGTCGTCCGTGTCCCAGATGTAGAAGAGAATGTCGATGGATTCGCGGGCATCCTGGACCGCCTGGATGAAGTCCGGAAAGAACTGATCGCCTCCGATGCACAGCCTGACCGTGGCCGATACTGTGCGCGTCCCCGTAATGCGGTCCAGTCTTTTGTCCCACTCTTCCGCATCCATGAAGGGACGAACGACGACTGGGGGCGGCGGTTCTTTGGGCAACCCGGCGACGACACTGTAGGCGGCTGCGTCGGCCATTGAGAGCAGGTTGGCGCCTCCTTGGACGAGAGTGGTGACGGGGTTTTTGAGGGTGTGCACCACTCCAGAGCGCAGACCAAGGGATAGCATCCCGCGCACGGTGATATCCGGGGAGGGGCCCAGCAGCGGAAGCTCGAGGATATCCTCTTCGGGAGCGTCGATAAAAGTCAGGCGGGACTGTTCAGGATCCAGAAGCATCAGCGGGGGCTCGGTTCCCGTGAGCAGCACCGTCGGACCGGATCCGTGAATCTCTTGCAGTGCGGTGCCCATGCGACTCACCAGCGCAGCGGCAGTGAGCCGACTCGTGATTTTGGCACCTGCGGGGCGTTGCGTGAGCGGGAAGAATCCCGCAGTGCCGCTGGCGTCGCGACAGATTACCAGTTCTTGGTCCGCGGCGGTGACCAGTGTGCACTCACGGGAGGAGGCAGGGGCGAGCGCAGAGGAAACTTCGCGCGTCAGTCGCTGCCATACTTGCACCCCCAGCACCGGCACGCGGCTCCCTGAAGAAGCCGCGCTGAATGTGGTTTTAGATTTTCCGTCAAACTCGAGCACCGTTTGAGTCGCACCGCCCTCCCCGGGGAGAGAGGCCTTGGCATAGGCATCCCGGCCTTTGATGCGAAAGCGGAAAGCCACTACTTGTCCGGTGCGGCGCGCTATTACTCTGTCCTCTTCCATGGCCCGCAGTTCCCTCGTGCGGTTGGCTGAGCCCGCAGTTGAACTCCGGCAGCCTACGGCCAGCAGGCCCGCGCAGAGAAGCACACACCAGTTGCTGGCAATCTGGCGAAGCGCTTCGAGACCGGGGAGCGTGTTCACGGATTTAGCCTCTTCTGACCGAGAGGGTGTAGCTGCCCGTTTCCAGTTCATCAGAAGTCGAAGCACGGATGATGTAGCTCACACCGGCTTCCGCGATAAACCGCAAGCTCAACGGAGTGGCGGGTGTTTCTACATAATCATTGGTGATGGATTCGCCGGTCGCGGCGTTCAGAATTTCGAGCGACGAGGCGAAGGCAAACGATGCCATGTTCACGGTAAGCAGTTCTCCTTCGGACTTCCCGGTGATCACGTAGTCATCGGCATAATACTGATAGTTTGAGGACTGGACGTAATAGGGATCAAGACCGTCTGTGCTCGCGATGGTGCCGTTCACTGTGCCTCCAATGGAGATGGCGGCGGTATTTGCGGCACGCAGCGTATAAGAACCGGTTCCCCTTTCTGCGCTGGAAGAGGCCTGGATGTAGTAGTCACGAATGGCTTCCGGTTTCCACGTCAGCAGTGCAGTGCCTACCCCTGCGGAGCCAAAGGAGTAATTTATCAAGCCGCCGGTTTCGGCGTCGATGATGGAGACCACCGGATCATAAGCTGTGGCGCTGAGCGTTAACGTGATGACCCCCGAGGTGGATGGCTGAAAGAGGTAATCGTCCTTAAAGATCGTGAGGCCGGGCGAGAGTTCGTCGAGCGAATCCGTCACGGCGAGACTGCCTGGCCTCGTGTTGCCAGCGGCGAATGTGGCGGGGCTGCCATCGTAGACGGAAAGCTGGAAACCTCCCAACTCCCCGGCAGCAGCCGTGGTGATGCGGGCGAGGTAGCGGGTGCCTGCCGCCGGAGTGATGAAAAGTTTTTCGTCAGCGTCGCCCGCAGTATTGGCCGAACTTGACTGCAGCACTGTTCCAGTGGCGGCATTCACGATGCGCAGCACCGCATCAAAGGTATCAGAGCGAAGGGTGACATAGGTTTTCCGCCCTGTAACCAGTCCGGTGAGTTCGTAATCACGGGTGTGAAATCCTGCGACCGGTGCCTCCAGTGTATGCAGGGCATGCGGGACAAATCCGGGGTAGGCAAGGGTGCGCGGTGAGGCAGCGTATTGGGTGGAAGGTTTAATGACGGCGCGAATAAAGCTGCGTCCGTTCTGTGCCGGCACGCCGCGCCATGTCACTGTCTCCATGCCTGGCTCGCCAAGCACATTTTGGGGTGGGCTGGTCAACTGCATCGCGGGATCCAGCGGGCTCCATGCCGTGAGATCCGTGCTGCCCTCCAGTCCCCATGACAGGCTGCCGCCACCCGCGGGCCGTTTCACAGAAAGCGTGGCGTGAGGCTGGCTTTCAAAAAGCGTAAAGCCAGGCAATGGAAGTCCAGTATCAACGACACGTGGATCCCGGCCCATGGCATATTCCAGCCACTGACTGGCTCCATCGCCATCCACATCCGGACCGTCATCCGTGTTAATGGCGGCGTTGGTTTCCCATTTGTAAAAGTCCGGCCAGACGATGCTCTGGAGCCAGTGCCGGTAGCGGCTCACGCGGCAGTAAACTCCGGGCTTTTTCGCCACCGCACATTCGTCGGCCCAGTTAATCACGCCAGCCAGCATCCATTGCCCGGCGGGGCCCCACACAACGAATGGGCCGCCGCTGTCACCGCCGCAGGTGTCCTTCCCGCCGTCCTCATAGCCGGCGGCAAACATGTTTGGCGTGACGCTTCCGTTCAGCCAGTCCGGCTGGTTTGCGATCTCCGTATCCACGACCGGCAGTTCCACCGCTTGCAGGCCATTCGGAAATTGAGGGTCGGCGGTGTTGTCGAGCGCTCCCCAGCCCAGCGAGCGGCCAGTCACACCGGCGGCGGCCAGAGCCGGATCGTTGATGACTTCAAGTGGAGCAATGCCGGTCACGGGTTCCGCCAACAGAACGAGGGCGATGTCATGATCATTAGCCCACGGGCGGTAGTCGGGGTGCATGATCACTTCCGCCACATTGCGGCGCTGCAGTCCCGGCGCGGTCAGATCCGTCGCTCCTACTATCACCTGAATGTCTGCCGGATCGCGAAACTCCACACAGTGTGCCGCAGTCACCACCCAGTGCGGATGGATGAGGGCTCCTCCGCAGTCCTGCGCGAGAAAGGCATCCGGTTCGTCCTTATTAAGAAGGCCGGCCATCCATGGGTATTGCCCCGCGGAGGCGGCCTCTCCTCCGACGATGCGGGGTCTCTGGGCGGATGTGCTTTGAAATGCCGTGAGGAGGCACAATGGAACGAGGAGTGCGCGGTGTTTCATGGCGAGGGGTAAACGCAGGAGCAGGCTGTCTGCTGCGGCGACGATAGCGCTGAATAGTCTTTCCGGGCGGAAAGGCAATCCCAGATGTCCTGCGCCCCCGCTCTCCCAGAGGCTGGCAGGAGGGCTCCTAGCAGCACGCGGCGGGCGCGTTGTTACGCTGGAGGAAGTCATCGCCCATTGCGACCTCAGTGCGAAGCGCAGCGCAACTCGCAAAGTTCAGCCACTTCTTTCGATTTCAACTGGGCCGTGCCGAGATTCCCCCTTTCCCTCAGCGCGCCGTGCGTTGTAGTGTCGCGCACCCATGCGTATCTCTCGCAAAGCTGAATATGCCCTGCGCGCCCTCACCGTGATGGCGCGTAAACCGGCGGCCACTTCCCAAATCGAGGAACTGGCCACCGCCGGTCATATCCCGTTGAAATTCCTCGAGCAGATCCTGCTCGTCCTCAAACGTGCCGGCATGCTCCGCAGCCGCCGCGGTGTTGGTGGTGGCTACCAGTTGGAGCGAACTCCGGACCGGATCACCCTCGGTGAGGTGCTCACCGCTATTGATGGCCCCTTCCAACCCAGCAGCTGCACCCAGGCCGACCCAGCCATGGCCGGACGCATTCAGTGCGAGTGCGGTATACCCGGAGGCTGCGGTATGGGCAAGCTGTTCACCGAGATGCAGATGCAGGTCAATTCGTTCCTGCAAAACACGACGATCGCCGATGCCCTTGCCCGCGAAAATGTTGGGCCTTCGATGCATTTTGAAATTTAATAAATTTCAGGCTTTTTCATAAGATTGCCGCGCCGGGTTCTAGGCGATTTTCCTAGCTACTTCCTCATCGGCAAATCCCTCGGCGACAAGGTGGTGCGCCTGCTGAAGCCGTAAACTGCCTCGACCTAATGGACATCGTTTCAATGTTGAGTCATCGGTTCCAATTCGTTGCGCAAGTGCGCGGCGGTCCGCTCGGCAATGGTGAGAGGGCGCAGAGCTGTCGTGTGCAGAACATACCCATAAAAAGGGGAAGGCGCCGATGGAAAATGATTTGCTCCGACCGCGTTTACCGACAGGGTTAATCTTAATTTAAATTAAACATTTTAAATAATTATTTTGGCAAGCCCGCCTAATCATGTTTAAAATACAGTCCGTTAAAAAAAACTGGCAGGTTTTATAGCTCCCCAATACACTTCAGATTCCGCGCCAAGCACAACTTTTAACATCAATACAATACAAACTTATGAAATTACACACGGTACAAATATGCAGAGGCGCATGGAGGAAGATGGTCGTCGGCGTAATCGCCGGCGGTGCCATGCTCACAGCTTCCAGCCATGCGGGCACATGGGCTCAACACCCATGGACTGGCGATGCCAATTCGGGCATTGGCTCCGCAGCTGTCCCTGCGGCGGTGCAGGCCGACTACACCGTGGCCGTGAATACGGGAACCGCGGCAGACGCGGCCGTCACTGTGAACGGGATCAGCTTTACCGGTCATGCCACGTCAGGAACAAATTTCTCAATGGGAGGGGTCTTTAGCTCCACCGGAAGTGCCGCGATCAGCATTACGGGGAGCAGCCTCACACTTGGGCAGAACTTCCTCTACAACGGAAATCCCCGCACGGTGACGCTCACCAATCTCGCTGTGGGGGAGACTTACGAGACGAGCTTCTTCGCCTTTGGCTGGGATGCCCAGTCGCCAAGCCCCTATCTTCGTAATGCCACGTTCTCCTCGGGAGGTGACAGTTTGTTCGTGAATCAGAATCATTATGGGCAGAACCAGGGTATCCGGGTTTCATACACCTTCTTAGCCACCGCGACTTCCCAGGTCCTTACTTTAGCGCAGGGTCCCGGCGGCAACGGTGGCTCCTGGCACCTGTCTGCATTGGCAAACCGCCTGATTCCGACCACTCCAGCTACGATTACAGCCTTTGGGACCAATGTGGCTGGAAGCACCGCGGTCATCAGCCCGGTGGTGGCCAAGGCGGGGACCATCGCATGGACCGTTCCCTTCGGAACTAGTCTGGCGACCCTCGCGCCGACCTTCTCGCTGTACTCCTCCGCGGCCACGTGTGATCGAACCAGCGGTGCCGTCCCCAGCCCGAATTTCGGTGCAGGTTCAGTGGACTACACCGTTACTGATGGCGCGACGGTCAACACTTATACCGTGACGGCTACCCTGACCCCTCCCAGCACGGCCCGGGATATTCTCACCTTCAATGCCAACCTCCCAGGCACAAGTGCCAGCATCACCAGCACGGGGCCAAGTACTGGCACGATCGTGGTGTATCTACCCCAGGGGGCTCCGGGAGCGATCGCGGGAACCCTTGCACCCGGCTTTACCCTGTCCTCCGGTGCCATTTGCAATCAGACGAGCGGAAGCAAACCCACGCCCAATCTGAGCCTGGCTGGCTCTGTCACCTATACGGTCACGGCCCAGGATGGAACTTCCACTAGGGACTATGCCGTAACGGTGCAGCGCACTGGATGGGCGCAAGTGCCATGGATGGGTGATGCCGACTCGGGCATTGGCGGTGTTCAGGCGGATTACACTGTGGCCGTGAACATGGGCACTGCGGATACGACAACAGCGACTGTGAACGGCATCACTTTCTCTGCGCATGCGATGTCCGGGCCCAACTTTGTGCTCACCGGGACTTCCACGAACGCTGGCCGTGCCGCCACCAATGTCACGGGCGACAGCGACTTGCTGGCAAAGAATTTCACTCACGGCTCAAACCGGATCCTCACGCTCAGCAACCTGACGCCGGGGACGATCTACGAAACCAGTTTTTACACCTACGCCTGGGACGCCACCCCCGGCCGGACCCAGAGATTTGACGCCGACGGCGACAATTTTATCGGCGACGGGAGTGCGTACGGCGATGGGAATGGAGCCAGGATTTCCTACACCTTTGTCGCACCCCTGAGCGGGTCGAAGGTAATGACCGTCACCCAGACGGGCATCGGTCCTTTCCACATCTCGGCGCTGGGCAACCGGATCGCTCCGCCTCCTCCCCCTCCTGTTGGTGACACCGATATGGATGACCTCGCCGACGCCTGGGAAATGGAAAAGGCAGGTAATTTGACCGACCTCACCGGTCTGTTGGCAGGCCCCGGTCCAGGTGCTGGCAGCGGAGATTTCGACAACGACGGCCTCATTGATGCCCAGGAATACGTCCTGCGGGGCACTTATTCAGCCCTAAACCCGAAACTGGCAGACACCGACAGTGACGGTCTCAGTGACCGTGCAGAGATTTACCCCACAGCCCCACGTGTGGCCACCAATCCAACAGTGGCCGACAGCGACGGCGATGGGCTGAGCGATTTGGTTGAAAATAACTCCAGCAATTTCGTAGATGCAGGTAACCCGGGGACAAATCCTGCCTCCGTGGACAGCGACGGCGATCAGTATCCGGATGGTTACGAGGTCTCGCAGGGAGGCAATCCTGTCCTCAACACCGCGTTCCCGACCATCCTGCCCGCCGGCATCATGCTCGGCGTGGTCACGGATGAAGCCAGCACCGGCATCAGTGCTGCCGAGACATTCACCCACAAAATATCCGGCGGTAGCGCGGCGACGGTCAACGGCGTCGCACTGGACGTGCTTGATACCGCGACCACTCCACCGAACTTTAACTGGAATCCATTCGCCGGTGGCAAGAACATCATTGGCCCGGCAATCAATAACGGCACATGGAATCCCGGCGCTGGCAACGTCGCCGGTGGAGGGAACTTGCAAATGTTCGGTACGTTCACCTATTCGGGCGGTGGTGCAGCACCGGGCAGCAAGCAGGAGTTTACGCTCTCGGCCCTTGAGCCGGGCCTGACCTACGAACTGCGCCTCTTCATCCGGAAGTGGGACGATGGCACGGTGCGCCCGCAGTATCTCAAGTTCACCAACGGCGTCCAGGTCACGAACTACTACATTCTGGAAGACAGGCCCGGGATTGTGCTCAGCAACAATAACAACGAGTCTGGCTATTACATCCAGTTCACCTACGTGGCTCAGTCCACCACCATGAGCTTCGAAGCGGCTGTGGCCAATGTTTCCTCCGGTAATGGCAGCTTTCACATGTATAGTCTCACCAACCGCGAGGCCGGCCCGCCGCCCGTGCTCGCCTTCACCAGCACCGTGCGCGAACCGGATGGCTCCAAAATGACGCTCACCTTGGCCTCCCGCCCCAATAGAATCTACAAGGTCGAATATTCTACCAACCTCTTAGACTGGATAGAGCTGACTGACGCCCACCCCTCCGGCGGCAGCAGCACCACCTACGAGGATACGTTCGCCTCCAACCTGCCTCGCGCTTATTACAGGGTTACGGACGTTACGCAGTAAACTTCTCTAGTTTCACTTTTCAATCAGAGCGGGGAGAGGCTATGCCGGTTTTTGAGTCCGGCAGCTCTCCTCGTCCTTCATTTCTTCCCGTGTAATCAAAATACAAATACCTCGCCCTATGACTCGCCTCCTGCACCTACTTCCTGCTTCTGCGCTCTTCATTCAGTCTGTTCTCGCCTCGCCCGACAGCGTCGTCACCTTCAACGAAGTCAACTTCAACCCTGCCGGCATCAGTGAGGCCGGGGAATACGTCGAACTCTTCAACCAGCACGGCGTTAAGGTGGACATCAGCGGCTGGCGTATTGATGGCATCGGCTATACCTTCCCGGCAGCCACCATCGTCAACCCCGGAGCCCATATCCTCGTGGCGAAAACGCCGACCGGCGGACAGCTCGGTCCTTTCGTCGGCAACATAGGCAACGATGGGCAGCGGTTGCGGCTCATCAATCACAGCGACCGGCTGATGGATGAAGTCGACTTCGGAGATGATGCCCCATGGCCCGCCGGCGCGGATGGCTCCGGCTTCACCCTAGCCAAGAAACTCCCCTACACCGACAGTGGACGCCACGCCAACTGGACCATCAGTGCTCAGCAGAACGGCACGCGCGGCTCCATCAACTTTCCCGGCGCCGGCGCCCCGCCGCCGGTCACGACGGTGAATCTTTTTAGCCTCGACAATGTGTGGCGCTTCAATCAGAACGGCCCCGCATGGAGCGCCACGTGGGCGCAATCCGCACATTCCGTCGGCGGAACCGGCGTGGACCTTTGGGAGCAGGGTGCAGGAGCGATCGCCTACGAAACCTCTGCCACAGTCGCCAAGGGCACCAACCTCCGGTTCCCCGGCAGCAACTCACCTTACGTAGTAGCTTACTATTTCGAAACCGAGTTTAACATCACGCCTGCTCAACTCGCCAATCTCGCCACGCTCAAGATCAAATACGCCCTCGACGACGGCGCGGTCATTTATATCAACGGCCAGGAAGCCGCGCGCATCAATATACCCGCCACCGGTGCCATCACTTCCTCCACCTTCGCTTCGAGCAGTTTGGAGGCCGGCACGGCCCTCTCCGCCTACGCTTCCCTGCCTACCACGGCCCTCATCGCCGGATCCAACCGCCTCTCCGTCGAAGTCCACCAGTTCGCCGCCGGCAACAGCGACATCCTCTGGGGTGCGCAACTCGACATGGACATATCCGACCCCGTGCCGGGAGCCGCGCCCGCCGTCCGGCTCAATGAAATCCCTGCCGCCAACGAGGCCTCATGGTGGGTGGAACTCGTTAACACCGGCACAGCGCCCGCCGACCTCACCGGACTGGTCATCAATGCGGGCGGCGATCCCGCGCGCGAATATTCCCTTTCGTCCGGCACGCTCGTCGGCGGCGGAGTCTTGCTGCTGGATGCGGCCACTCTAGGCTTCCGTCCAGCTGAGGGTGAAAAGGTCTTCCTCTACTCCTCCGGCAAATCCGTCATCATGGACGCGCGCCAGCAAACAGGTCGCCTGCGTGGCCGTACCGCTGAGCGCGCTGGTGAGTGGGCCTATCCTTCCACCGCCACTCCCGGTGCAGCGAATTCCTTTGTCTTCAACGACAGCGTGGTCATCAGCGAAATTCAGTATAATCCACCGGCCATTGCGCCCACGCCCGCCGTCCTACCCACCTTCAAAAGCGACCCGCTCATCGCCTACGGAGACACCTGGCGCTACACTCCCGGGGATGCCAACCTCCCGACGGGGTGGGCGGCCGCGGAGCATCCCGTAGGCGGCGGCTGGGTATCAGGCGTTGGTCCCATCGGGGTGGAAATCGCCGCGTTGCCCGTGCCGCTGGCTACCGCCATCACTCCTTACTCAGCAGCCACGGTGACTTACTACTTCGAGAAAGAATTCAGCATTACGGCTCAGCAACTGGCCACGGCTACCTCCATTGAGATCACCCATATGATTGACGACGGAGCCGTCTTTTACCTCAATGGCGCCGAATTACCCCAGCGCTTCAATATGCCGGCTGGTATCGTGACACCGGAAACCCTTGCGGCGCCCAGCGTGGGCGATGCGGCGCTCAGTAGTCTCATCATCCCGACCACAGGGCTTCTTGAGGGCACCAACCGCCTCTCCGTCGAGGTTCATCAGTCCACCACCGGCAGCAGCGACTTCGTCTTTGGCATGAAGTTGGACGCCCGCGTGCAACTCACACCCGGCACGCCGGCGCTGCCGCTCACAAATTCCAACAACCAGTGGCTGGAACTTACCAATCGCGGCGCCGCCACGGTGGATCTAACAGGCTGGGACTTTGAAGACGGGATCACCTTCGACTTACCCGCCGGCACCACCCTTGCCTCCGGTGAGCGCGCCTGCATCGTCCGTGATGCCGCTCTTTTCTCCGCCGTATACCCCTCGGCGCGTGTGCTCGGCGCCTTCACCGGAAGCATGTCCCGCAGCGGCGAGCACATCGTTCTGCGCGACGGTTGGAAAAACACCGCCGACGAAGTCCGCTACTTCGACAGCGGTCACTGGCCCGAGTATGCCGACGGCGGCGGTGCCAGCCTCGAACTCCGCGACCTAGATGCCGACAACTCCAACGGCGGCGCTTGGGCCGCGAGCGATGAAACCGGCCGCACCGCCTGGCGCGCCTACACTTATACCGGCGCGGCCGCCGCCAGCAACGGCGGACCGGACACACAGTGGCGTGAGTTCAACATGGGCATGATGGCCGCGGGAGAAATGTGGATTGATGACGTCAGCGTCATCGAAAACCCCGCCGGCACCGCCGTCCAGAAGCTCACCGACGGCACATTCAACAACGCAGCCATGTGGCGCCGCCGCGGAAATCACCGCCACAGCCAGATTATTCCCGAGCCCGGCAATCCCGGCAACAATATCCTGCGCCTCGTCGCCACCGGACCGACCGAGCACATGCACAACCAGATCGAAACGACACTACCCACTAACATCAACAACGGTCAGACCTACACCATCAGCTTCCGTGCCCGGTGGGTCGCCGGCAGTAATCAGCTTCACACACGCTGCTACTTTAATCGGCTCCCTAAAGTGAACGTCATTGACCGCGTGGTTAATCCCGGCACGCCCGGCACGGTCAATTCCCGCACCACCGCCAACGCCGGCCCCACGTTCTCCAGTCTGAATCATTCACCCGCCGTGCCCGCCGCCGGTGCTATCACCACCCTCACCTGCCGCGCCTTCGATCCTGACGGAATCGCCGCGCTCACGCTTTTCTATTCGGTGAACGGCGGTGCCTTCGCCAGCATCAGCATGACCACCACCGGTGGCGGCCTCTACTCTGGCAGCATACCTGGCCAGGTCGCCGGAGCAGTCGTGCAGTTCTACATCCGGGGCACGGATACGCCCGGAGCGATCGAGTTCTACCCTGCCCTCGGCTCCAATTCCCGTGCTCTCTACAAAGTGAATGACGGCACCGCCGCCACCAACGGCTGGCACAACTTTCGCGTCATCACCACCAACGCCGACCGCGACTGGATGCACACCAGCATCAACGTGATGAGCAATGACCGGATCGAATGCACCGTCATCGATCGCGAGGGCGACATCTACTACGGCGCAGGCGTCCGGCTCAAGAGCAGCCAGCGCGGGCGCGAAAACACCAATCGTGTGGGCTATAACATCGAGTTCCCCTCCGACGCGCTCTTCCGCGGCGTCCACGGCGGCGTGGCCGTTGACCGTTCCGAAGGCCAGGCTCCCGGTCAGCGCGAACTGCTCTTCGACATGATGATCTCCAATTCCGGCGGTCCTGTGAGCCGTTATTACGACTTCATCAAAATCCTCGCTCCCAACGCCGCACTCACCAGCGGTGCCGTGCTCCAGCTCGCCCGCTACGACGATATCTTTCTCAACTCCCAGTATGAGAACGGTTCCGACGGACTGCTTTACGAATACGAACTCATTTATTTTCCGACCTCCGCCGACGCGAACGGCAATAAACTCCCGCAGCCGGATGGCGTCGCCGGTGTGGGCATCACCAACCACGGTGACGATCCCGAGCGCTACCGCTGGCACTTCCTCAACAAGATCAACCGCGAGGCCGACGACTTCACGCCGATCATGAACTACAACAAGCTGTTCAGCCTCTCAGGTGCCGCCTTTGAAACCGCCCTGCCACAACGCGTGGATGTAGATGAATGGTTCCGCGGCTTTGCTTACGCCGTCCTCACCGGTGCCGGCGACAACCATGCCGACGGCACCCAGCACAACGGAATCTTCTACGCCAAGCCAGACGGGCGAGTCGTCTTCCTGCCTCATGACATGGACTTCGCATTCGATGCGAACCGCAGCATCACGGCGAACGGGCAGATTAATACGATGGTCTCCACCTCCCCGGCCCGCCGCCGGCAATACTACGGCCACCTCCACGATATCATCACCACGACCTACAACAACTCCTACATGGGCATGTGGACGTCGCACTTCGCTTCTATCGATCCAACACAGGACTGGGCTGCGGAGCTGAGCTATATGAACTCCCGCAGCAGCAGTGTACTGAGCCAGATTACCTCCGGTATACCGAACGCAGTCTTCGCCATTACCACCACCAGGCCGATGAATGTCGCGTCCAGCACCGCCACCGTGAACGGCACCGGCTGGGTCAACATGCGTAACATCCGCGTCCAGGGCAGCGCGGAGCCGCTGAGCGTCACATGGACCGGCAACACTACATGGCAGGTGACCCTGCCTGCAGCTCCCGGGGCCAACACGATCGTTCTGGAAGCCGTCAATTTCTCCGGCGCCGTCATCAGCAGTGCGAGCATCACCATCAACAACACCACCCCGGTGCAGCCCGCCAGTTCGGCGAATCTCGTCGTCTCGGAAATCATGTATCACCCTGCGCTACCCACCCAGGCCGATGTGCTCGCCGGGTTCGGTGATCAGGATACGTTTGAATTCATTGAACTGCAGAACATCAGCAGCGCGATTGTTGACATGACTGGCGTTAGGTTCACTGGCGGCGTTGACTATGGTTTTTCCTCCGGAGTGAATATCCAGCCAGGAGCCCGTCTCGTTGTCGCTGCCAACCGGAACGCCTTCCTGCGGCGTTACCCCTCCGCCTCGGCATCGTTGGCCGCCGGAGCATTCCTTAACACTACCCAGCTGAGTAATGGCGGCGAAAGCATTACCATCACCAATGCACTCGGCGGCACCCTGCGCAGCTTTACCTACGATGATGCAGCGCCGTGGCCTGTTGGCGCGGATGGAGCCGGCTACAGCCTCGTGCTAATCAATCCGGCCGCCAATCCCGATCATAACCTCGCCTCCAGTTGGCGCGCGAGTGTCGCCATCGGTGGCAATCCGGCCGCCAGCGATGCCATTCTGTTTGCCGGGGATCCTGCTGCGGACGCAGACCGCGACGGTATCAGCGCGCTGGTGGAATACGCTTTCGGCACCAGCGACAACACCCGCAACAGCCCCACGGACTACATCATGCCCAATGGCACAGATGCGCCCATCCTTACCGGCACCCCTTTTGCTGGGGCGGAGAGCGTGACCGTTCAGCTCCAGGCCAGCGACGACCTCGCCGCCTGGAACACCGTTGCCGGACCAAATCCAAACAGGAAATTTTGGCGCTGGCTGGTTACGCTACGGCCTTGAGTAGATGGCTATCCGGGTGAATCAGAACCTATGTTTCACCTCCGCGATGCCACGGCCGCTGACCTCCCGGCTATCAATGCTATCTACAACCACTACGTGCTGACCTCCACCTGCACGTATCAGATACTGCCTTCAACTTTAGAGGAACGCGACGCATGGTTCTCCGGCCGGGCACCCCGCCACCCGGTAATTGTGGCAGAAGACGATGGCGGTGAAGTGGTGGCATGGGGAAGCCTTTCCTCATTTCACAAACGCGAGGCCTTTGAGCGCACGGTGGAGAATTCCGTCTATGTGAGTCACGCCCGCCAGAGGCTGGGCCTTGGACGCACGGTCATGGAGGAACTGATCCGCCGCGCCCGCGCCCGTGATGTGCATACCATCGTGGCCGCCATTTCTTCCGATCAAGCTGGCAGCCTTTTGCTGCACGAACGGCTCGGCTTTGTTGAAACCGGTCGATTGCACGAGGTGGGGCGAAAATTCGGCAAAGTGCTTGATGTCGTCTACATGCAACTCATGACCCGGAGCTGAGTGGCCCGGCCTGCAGCATCCTGCCTATTTTGCGAGCTTGAGTTTCGCGAGGTAGATTGAGCTTTTACCTTCATGACTGGAGTAGTAGCTGACCCAAATCTGCCCATCAGGCCCCTGCGCAAGCCCCGGGTAACTACAGTCGCCCCCGCTGGGCAGCACAAGCATGGGCATAGCCTGCCCTGAGGCGGTGAGGATGCCGACGGTGGTGTTCGACTTCCCGTCCACAAAGTCGCGTCCGCCGTATATCATTCGGCCATCAGCGAGGCGGATGAAGTCTGGGCCTTGAATGATGTGGCCGGTATCGGTCCACGACCACTTATTGTATGGCGCATGGCTGGTGCCGAACATCGAGTGCCCACCTTTGGTTTCGTTGCGGGCCAGCGCTAGTGTAGTGCGCGTAAAATAGTGTAACATATAGTTGACACTGGTGTGGCAGTGTGTCTGCATGAGGCACGCGATCGCTATCAAGTTGAGTTCGGACGAGAATACCCTGCTGGTGCAGGTGATTCGTTCGGGTAAAAGTCCGCAGCG
>CAMAUV010000087.1 GCA_945861415.1 Akkermansia muciniphila
TTCGGCGAGTTCGGCGACCGGCCTGCCGAGGGCCAGCAGCTCGACGGCTTGGGCTTTGAATTCGGGGGTGTAGCGCTTGCGTGGTTTCTGGTTCATCCGGTGCTTGGTTCTAGCGGTTGATGGTCCAGAAATCTAGCTCACCTCAAAGACACCGATTTTTACCAGCAAATCCTCGGAATTGCAGTCCCCTAGAAAGTAGCCGAAATCCAACTGGAGATGGAGCTAAACCGCGTGACCGTGCGGGTCGAACTGGAAGCCGGGACCAAGTGGGGCAATCCGGAGGCCGGGGCTGTGGCTCATCTGCACAAGTGGACGGAGCGCCAGTGGCGGCATCTGGACACTTGCCAATTCGAAACCATCATCAAGGCTAGGGTTCCTTCAATGCGCCATGCCGATGGCAGGGTCGAAGAAATTGCCGTGCCGTGGGCCGAGCGCTACCAACGGGTCACAAAACTGCTTGCCCAGGCCGTCATCGTATGGCTGAAAGCCTGCGGGAATGTGGACTAGGTCGCCGGAATCATGCGCCTAGACTGGAGCACGGTCAATTCCATCATGAAGGCCGCGGTGAAGCGTGGCATGAAGCGCAGGGAAGCTGTCCCTGTCGCCTACTTGGGCATGGACGAGAAGAGCTTCCGCAGGGGGCATGTCCACGCGAGCATACTCAATGATCTGGACGACAACCGGGTCTGGGATTTGGTCGAGGGCAGGAAGACGGAGAATGCCAGCGGCTTGCTGGACACGTTGAGCGAAGGGCAGCGTTCCGGGGTTCAGGCGGTGACGATGGACATGTGGCCAGCCTTCGAGGCGGCGGTGCGGGAGAAGCTCCCGCAGGCGGACATCGTCTACAACAAACTCCACATAAGCGGCTACCTCAACAAGGCCGTGGACGACGTGCGCAAAGAGGAGCATCGGGACTTGATGGCCAAAGGCAAAGACACGCTCAAAGGCACCAAATACCAATGGCTGCGCAACTTCCCCGACCTGCGGAGCGAACCCGCTTTCCGGGAACTCTACTCGGCGACGATGAAGACCAGCCGGGCTTAGCGGCTCAAGGAGAGCTTCGCCGGGTTCTGGGACTACCGCTACAAGGCGGCGGCGGAAAAGTTTCTCACCGACTGGCACAAGCAGGTGAAACGATGCCGGCTCGAACCCATGAAGAAAGTGGCCGAAATGCTGGCGAACAGGCTGCCGGGAGTCCTCAACTACCTCAAGCACCGCATAACCAACGCGATGTCCGAGGGCATGAATTCGCTGGTGGAGAGGGTGGTCGCCAACGCGAGAGGGTTGCGTTCCTTCGAAACCTTCCGCATGCGCGTGCTGTTCTTCCTTGGCAAGCTTGATGTCTCAATCGCCTGATCAAAATCCCACCAAAATCCACGAAGAACCAAATATTGTTTTTCGTCAGGAAGGCAACTGAGTTACAAGACCGCCTAGCTCCGCTTCCCCCGGTCCTCCCCGAAGCATAACGTTTATCGTCTAATCAAACACGTGACGACCACGGCCAGCTATCTGTTCGACCATGCTTCAAAATCACAGAAAACAAAATCTTGGCGCCTTGGTGTCTGAGGGGTAAGCCTAGCGGCCCTTGTCGCAGGCCGCGCAGTTGATTCCGTGATCGGCAAAGATCGCTACTCGCGCGCGCTGGCCCTCCTGGGCATAGCGGGGAGGACGTCTCCTTTTCCATGGTCGAAGAGGGCACGGCACTGGACGAAGCACGTCAGCAGCTAGTCCCGCCAGAACGTGGAAGCTCCGGGAGCTTCATACTTCACCTCCATCTCCGGCGTGGGCACGGGGACCTGACCACGGTGGAGCGAATGCACGGCGGCGAGGGTCATGCCGGAAGTCAGCACCGTGCGCTCGACCGGATACGGCGCGCGGTTCTCGATGACCATGGACTCAATGTGATGCAGGAGGGGGTTGAAGAAGTCAGCGGTGGAGGAGCCGTTGCCGGGCATGGGAAGATACATCTGGCAGGAAATGACCTCGCCGTTGTCGGCACGCAGGCCGGCGTAGTTGAAATCCTGAATGGCCAGGAGGAAGAGCGTGGTGCGGAAGCCATCGCGGTGCTCGATGAAATAGGCGATGGGATCGGGAAACACTTTACGCACCCACTCAAAGCTCAACGGAGCGGACAGAAAACCGTTCTCGACCGGCAGATTGTGGCTGCGGGACAGGGCCGCGAGGAGCAGGCGCTGCGTGACCTTACGCTCAGACATCATCTCCCAGACCTTGGCCCCTTTGACAGCATGGACGGATGAGATGCCGACTTCGCCCCCCTTGCGCCGCTCGGACATGCATTGGGCAGTCTCGAGGCCATGGAAGTCGTAGGAGTCCACTCCGCCGTAGCCAGCGCAGACGCTCTCCGTCAGCGGAGTCCCTGACGGCACATCCACCGCGGGCAGTCTCCATGTGACCGGCAGCGAGGAGCCTGCCAGAAATGGAAACTTGAGCCGCTTCGAGTCCGCAACCATCTCGACACACTGCCCCCAGTCCGTCGAGAGGTGCTTGTCGTTGAACACCGGAACGGCGCGGCCGCTGTCCTCGTAAACCTTGACCACTTCCTTGAACCATGCGTGGCGCGGATAGAGCCGCTGCCCTCGCTCATTGGCCGGATAATCCCCATGTTCCCCGATGATCACCACGCCATCCACGGCGAGTTTATCCCCGCCGAGGCAGAGCGCCTCGCGAATCGACTTATAGATGGGAACGTTGAATTGTTTGGCCCTCGCGCGGGAGAGATCACCCTCAGGGAATTGATCAATGTAGAGCGAGACCAGATCCACGGCGGGCGTGTGCCACCCGTTCCGCCATGCGTAGCCCAGCAGGAAGCGGTCAATGAAATGCTGCGCATGGGAATGCGTGCGGACCTCAGTGCCGAGGAGTGCAATTTTCTTTCGCGGAGCCTCCGCCGCGCCGGCAGAGGCGGCGAGAGCGGATCCTGCGAGGGTTCCAATGAAATTGCGGCGCGATAATCCGAATGTGTTCATGGCGGTGTGGGTGTTGATGGTTTATCCTTCCCCCATCCAGGGACGAGGATGGCTGCGGCAACGAGCGGCAGAAAAGCGGCGGCGGTAAAACCAAGATTGAATGAACCAGTGACGTCCGCCAGCCAGCCGAATCCACGCTGGGCCCACGCAGGCAGAATCCACGCGGCAATGCTGGCAATGCCGGTGATGCGGCCCTGGCGGCTGGCGGAAATGTCCTGGGTGAAGGCGTGGTAAATCGGGAAAAGTCCGAGCGCTCCGGCGCCGGATATCATGAGCACAGCGATGAGCGGCGCGCTTTGCACCATGAGCGGCGCAAGGGCACACGACGCCACGAGAAGGCCGCATCCGCTGAACACGATGAGGCGGGAACGGGTCACTGACATCCCCCGCCGCGCCAGCCACACTACGAGAAAGCCTGCCCCGAGGCAGCCGACATCCGTGGCCGCAAACCATGCGGAATTGAAATACAGGGTATCTGGTTCGCTCCAACCGCGCTGCTCCTGGAGAAACTTCGGAAGCCACGCGCGCATGATCTGCCACGTGGTGTTGATGCAGGCGATGACACCATAGACCACCAGCATGCGACGGCTGAATACGAGCCTCCAGAGACTGACTTCCGGGCCGGAAACCGCTGCCTCGTCGCCGGGCCGAGCCACTAGGTCCGTCTTTCTCACGATGAGAAACCAAAGCACGATCCAGATGACTCCAATGGCGCCGATGACCTGAAAGGCCCCGCGCCAACTGCCGGGCTCCGGCGTCATCAACGCCCGCATCAGCAGGGGCGTGATGATCGCGCCGATGGACGTTCCACTTTGCAGGACACTGTTGCCCAGCGGGCGGTCGCGGGCGTTTAGCAGGAATCGCGTGGCCTTGATACCACAGGGCCAGTGTCCTCCCTCGAAAAAACCCAGCAGCACCCGGCAGACCAGCAGTTGATGGTGAGATTCCGAGAATCCTGTCAGGAATCCCACGAGCGACCACAGCGCGACCACGACGGCATAAAGCCAACGCAACGGCAGGCGGTCCGCGAGGACGCCGAAGAAAAGCGATCCCGCAGCGAAAGCGTAACCGAAGCCTTCCTCAAGCCCGCCATACTGCTCGTTATTCAGCCCAAACTCGCCCGTGATCCGGACGGAGGCATTCGCCAGCGTCTGACGGTCCATGTAGTTTATGGCGGAGGCTAGCAGGAGCAACCCGCAGACCACCCACACACGCCGCCGGTCTGGAGGGGCGGCATTCATCCGTTCCACGAGCGCCCGTCCCATGCGATGACCCGCCGGAGGAAGCAAACGGCGTCCGCAGCGAACCGCTTCAGCAGAGCCTCTCCCTTTTCCACTGTCGCAAGATGCGGGCTGCCGATGTGCCCTGACTGCGTGCGCTCGCGGGTGATCCATCCCCGGGCCGCGGGAAGAAATGGCGAACCGGGATCCACCGGCGCCGCGGCGGCGAAATCTCCCACCAACTCCGGCGCAATCCGCAGCATCATAGAGGTCTCCCACTCGCAAGCGTGTCCCATTTCCGCCTGGTGGAATCCGCTCACCGGTTGCGAACCCAAATTCCAGTAGGTGGCGAAAAGGAACAGCAGGTCCTCCCGCTCCCGATGGCGCTGGCGCAATTCGAAAACTGCCTGCCGCCCCGGCACATCATTCCCACCGTGCCCATTCAAGAAGACGATGCGCCGGAATCCGTGACGGACGAAGTTTTCCGCCAGACCGTTGAGCAAATCTAGGTAGAGCCGAGGCTCCGCCGACAGCGTGCCGGAGAATTCCATGTGATGATCGGAATTTCCCAGCCACATGAGCGGCGCAAAGAGCACCTCGTGCGCCAGTTCCCCCGATACCCGCCTCACGACATCGCCCAGCAACATCGAGTCCGTGAACAAAGGCAAGTGCTGCCCGTGCTGCTCGAGTGCCGCCACGGGAATCACCACGGGAGTGTCGGCCGGCAAGGCAGCCGCGGCGGGAGAGGTCAGCTTAGCGAGATCCATTTGCGCGACAATTGCGGAATCAACCTACGATGACAAGCTTTTAAAGCTGCGGCAAGGATTAGCACCCACCCGCACACCCGGAGAAATCAGTCGCACTGACAGCCGTCGGGCTGAGCCGGGCCGCGGGTCAATATATGAACGAAACCCGACCTTATGGAACATCCCTCTCCTAGGAAAGAAGCGTGAGCTACTCCCCGGGGACAGCCTCGCTCGACATGGGAGGCGGTCACTCCGGGAGAGCGCCTTTTCTGGCGGGCAAGCCAGCCGTAATCACCTCATCCACCCGAAAGGAAAGGCGGAAAATATCCGTTACAGTCACTGGCGCACCACGGTTTTGCGTATTGAGTCGCTCTGATACCACCCACCCCATTCATGGCCCGTTCCTCCAATATCACCATGTGCTCTTTTTGCGGAAAGAGTCACTCGGAAGTCAAAAAGCTAATCGCCGGGCCTGGCGTCTACATTTGCGACATCTGTATCACCGTCTGCCGCGACATTCTCGATAAGGAACTGGGTAATGGTGAAGATGCGCCGCTGCCTCCCCTGCCGCGACTGAGCGTGCCGCGCCCTCTGGAAATCTTCCGCCACCTTGAGGACTATGTCATCGGCCAGGAACATGCCAAGAAGGTGCTGTCTGTTGCCATGCACAACCACTACCGCCGCATCCAGCAGGTCATGGAGGAGGAGGAAAACGGCTCCCTCTTCCAAAAAGCCGCGCAGAAATTCCCGGACGTGGAAATTGAGAAAAGCAACGTGCTGCTCATCGGCCCTACCGGCAGCGGAAAGACACTGCTCGCTCGCACTCTCGCCCGCCTGCTTGGCGTGCCCTTCAGCATCGCGGATGCCACCACGCTCACGGAGGCTGGATATGTCGGCGAAGATGTGGAAAACATCATCCTGCGCCTGCTCCAGGCAGCGGACTTCGACGTGCGCCGCGCCGAGATGGGCATCATCTACATTGATGAAATCGACAAGATCGGGAAGAAGTCCGATAACGCGAGTATCACCCGTGACGTCTCTGGCGAAGGCGTGCAGCAGGCGCTCTTGAAAATCCTCGAAGGCACCGTGTGCAATGTCCCCCCGCAAGGCGGCCGCAAGCACCCGCAGCAGGAATACATTCAGGTGAACACGCAGAATATTCTTTTCATCTGCGGCGGGGCTTTCAATGGCCTCGAACAGATTATCTCCCGCCGCTGCGGGAAGAACGTCATGGGCTTCGGTAGAATGGAGGAAAACGAACACCGCGCAGCCTCCGTGAAAGAAAAGCAACTACTCTCCAAAGTCCTGCCGGAGGACCTTCTCGGCTTTGGCCTCATCCCGGAATTCATCGGACGCCTCCCGGTGCTCAGCACCCTTGAGCCGCTCAGCGAAGAGGACATGCTCCGCATTTTGACCGAGCCAAAAAATTCGCTGATCCGGCAATACAGCAAACTGCTATCGCTCGACGGGGTGGAACTACAGGTCACCCGAGACGGCCTTCAGGCCATCGCCGCCGCCGCCATCAAACGCGGCACTGGCGCCCGCGCCCTCCGCTCCATCTTTGAGGAGCTCATGCTCGACGTCATGTTCGAGGTTCCCGGCCGCAACGATGTCAAAACTATCGTCATCAACCGCCAGGTGGTGGAGGATGGCCGCGCTCCGGCCTTGAAGAAACAAAAGCGCCAGAAGGACGCCGCCTAGGCCTCCCCGGCTTGAGAGTGTCCCGCCGCGTCACCGGGCGGTGGATTGCATGCGGGTCGGCAGCCCTAGTTTCTCAGCACCACACGCGGCTACTTCTCGTTCGCGAAGAGGACGTCGTCGTCACCGTTGAAGAAATTGATCAGGTTCTTCGTGGCGCGCATGGCCTGACGCGGCACGCTCTCGTAGGTGCGGCTGCCAATGTGCGGAGTGACGATGCACTTCGGGTGACTGAGCAGCGGATGGTCCGCAGGCGGCGGTTCCTGCTCCATGACATCGGTCGCGTAACCACCGAGGTGGCCACTTTTGAGCGCGTCAAGCACAGCGGCGCTGTCCACCAGTTCCCCGCGGGAAGTATTCACCAGAATGGCCCCCTGCGGTAGTTTTGCGATGCGCTCAGCATTGATCAAGTGGCGCGTCTCATGGCTGAGCATAGTGTGCAGGCTGAGGATGTCCACGTGCGGCAGCATGGCATCCAGAGAAATGTGCCGCGTGATCTGCTGCTGCTGCGCGAACTCCGCCGACCAATAGTTTCCAAACCCGTGCACTTCCATCTCAAATCCCCGGCAGCGTTTCACCATCTCCTGTCCAATACGGCCGAGCCCGATGACGCCCACGCGCTTTTGCCAAAGCTCGTTGCCCGTGATGCGCTTCCACTTACCGGCCCTAGTGGCCAACACGCTATCCACAAGATTGCGCACTAGCGAGAGCAGCAGGCAAAACGTGTGTTCCGCCACTGTCGTGTGATTCACCCCGGGCGTGAAGAGCACGGGAATACGCAGCCCCTTGCACGCCCCAATGTCGATCTTGTCCAGCCCGATGCCATACTTGCTGATGACCTTGAGCCTCGGCTGGGATTTCGCCAACACGGCGTCTGTGATTTCGTCATCGCCGCAGAGGAAGCCGTCAAACTCACCGGCCAGTTCCAACATACGGCCCTCGGAAAGCGGACCGCGCTCGCGCACGATTTCGTAGCCTTCGGAGTTCAGCAGGTCATGGTGCGCGCCCGGAGTGTCTTGGTAGGAAGTAGTGGTGAGAAGAATGCGTTTCGGCATGGTCCGACCTCTGAACTGTCCCCCGATCCGAGCAATGCGAAATGTCGCGGAAGCTGTTCACTTTTCTTTCGTAGTAGTAGCCGAATTAGGCCACAATAGGGCCATTTATCCAGATAGATCAGCCAAACTGCGGTGCTTGGTGCGGGAAACCCGGCTCAGCGCTCCAAGTTGCCAAAAGTAACGCATCATCGTATCTTGATTTGATGATATATTCTTGTTGCATCCCCTAAAGGGTTGCCCAATATTGAATTCCCTCAATGCCCCAGCCGAACTGCGAATCCGAACTCCGCTCAACTCTTTCCCGCCGCATCATGGTGATCGATGGCGCGATGGGGACGACGATTCGCGAATACGGGCTGGCGGAGGCGGACGTGCGTGGCGGGCGGTTTGCGAAGGCCGAAAAAGATCTGAAAAACAACGGCGACTTGCTGCACCTAACCCGACCGGATGTCATCGGCGATATCCACCGGCGGTTTCTGGAAGCGGGTGCGGACATTCTGGAGACGAACACGTTCTCCGGCACGTCGCTGGCCCAAAGCGAATTTTTCCCCGCCGGCGACGATGAGCGGAAAGACCCGGAGTATTTCCAAAGCGTATTGGAGAACAAATTCCTCAATGATCTCGCTTGGGAGATAAATTACGAATCGGCGCGGATGTGCCGGAAGTGGGCGGATGAGTTTGCGGAAAAAACAGGCCGTAAGCGCTACGTGGCGGGCGCTATTGGGCCGATGACGGTGTCGCTCTCGCAGTTTCCGAACCCGGACGACATGGCGTTCCGCCGGATCATGTTCGATCAGGCCGTCGAGGCCTACCGGCATCAGGCCCGCGCACTGATCGAAGGTGGCAGCGATGTGCTGCTGGTAGAGACCATCTTCGACACGCTAAATGCTAAGGCCGCGCTGGCTGCGATCAATGATGTGTATGCCGAATATGGCAACTCGCGACTGCTGCCGGTGATGATTTCAGCCGCCGTCGGTAATGGCGGCGAAACAATGATCTCGGGTCAGGTCGGCGAGGCATTTCTGAATGCCGTCCGCCACGCCAATCCACTAAGCATTGGCTTCAATTGTGCTCTCGGGCCGGAGCAAGTGCGACCGCACTTGGCAGAACTATCGGCGAAAGCGCAAACTTTCGTTTCCGCCTACCCTAACGCAGGTCTTCCGGACCCAATGTCACCAACGGGATTTCCATTCCTGCCGGAGGACATGGGGCGCCTCATGGGCGGATTCGCAGAAGAGGGCCTGCTGAACATCGCCGGCGGCTGCTGCGGAAATACGCCGGACCACATCGCGGCCATTGTCCGCGCCGTAGAAAAACACGCGCCACGTCCACTGCCGGAGCAGAAGCACGAAATGCAGCTCAGCGGCTCGCAGCCTTACAATCTGCGGACGGGCTCAAACTTTCTCATGATCGGGGAGCGTACAAATGTGACCGGGTCACCTAAGTTCGCGAAGCTGGTGAAGGAGGGCAAACTTGATGAGGCGCTCGCCATTGCCCGGCAGCAAGTGGAGAACGGCGCGAACGTCATTGACATTAACTTTGACGAAGGCCTCCTCGATTCGGAGGCGATGATGACAAAGTTCCTCCTGCTCATTCAGGCGGAGCCGGAAATCACGAAGGTGCCTATCATGGTGGACTCTTCGAAGTGGTCTATTATTGAGGCTGGTCTGAAGTGCCTGCAGGGTAAGGGTATTGTGAATTCCATCTCGCTCAAGGAAGGCGAGGAGAAGTTCCGCGAGTCCGCGCGCGCCGTATTGCGCTATGGCGCTGCGGCAGTGGTCATGGCCTTCGATGAACAGGGCCAGGCAGCTGGATTCGAAGACAAGATTCGGATCTGCGAGCGGGCGTATCGCATCCTCGTGGATGAAGTTGGCTTCCCGCCAGAAGACATCATTTTCGATCCGAACATCCTGACCGTGGCCACCGGCATCGAAGAGCATAATAATTACGCGGTCGATTTTATCAACGCCACGCGCTGGATCAAAGAGAACCTCCCGTATGCTAAAGTGAGCGGCGGCGTGAGCAACATCAGCTTCAGTTTCCGCGGCAACAACGTGGTGCGCGAGGCGATGCACAGCGCATTCCTTTACCACGCTATCAAAGCCGGTATGGACATGGGCATCGTTAATGCCGGGATGCTGGAAGTTTACGAGCAAATCCCCGCCGAGTTGCGCGAGATGGTCGAGGATGTGCTCCTCAACCGCCGCACCGATTCTACCGAGCGACTCGTGGATTACGCCGAGCGCTTCAAAGGCGTGGCAGGAAAGAAAGCGGAGACGGATCTCTCTTGGCGGGAAGCCTCTGTCGAGGAGCGTCTCAAGCACGCTTTGCTGAGAGGCCTGACAGATTTCATAGACGAAGACACTGAGGAGGCTCACTTGAAATACGGAGCCCCGCTCAGGGTCATCGAAGGCCCGCTCATGGACGGCATGAGCGTCGTCGGCGACCTCTTCGGCGAAGGTAAGATGTTTCTCCCGCAGGTCGTGAAGAGCGCCCGCGTGATGAAGAAGAGTGTGGCGTGGCTGGAACCGTTCATGAAGGCGGAGAAGGAACTTGCGCGTCAGGCAGGAAATGTCGCCACCGGCGGCAAGACTATCGTGCTCGCCACGGTGAAAGGGGATGTGCATGACATTGGCAAGAACATCGTCGGCATCGTGCTGGCGTGTAACAATTTCGAGGTCATCGACATGGGCGTGATGGTGCCCTGCGAGAAGATTCTGGAGAAGGCGAGGGAGGTGAACGCGGACATCATCGGGTTGTCTGGCCTCATCACGCCGAGCCTAGATGAAATGATGCACGTGGCCTCGGAGATGGAGCGGCTGGGCCTGAAGACGCCGTTGCTCATCGGCGGGGCGACGACTAGCCCGGCGCATACCGCGATAAAGATCGCACCCCGCTACTCCGGCAGCGTAATCCATGTGCTGGATGCCTCGCGCAGCGTGCCTGTCGCCACGGCCATGCTGAGCGACAACCAGCGGGAGGACTACGTGAAAGAAAATGAAGCCCGCCATGTCCGGCTGGCCGAGCAATTCGCGAACAAGCAGAAGAGGCCCGTGCTGAGCCTCGCTGCCGCGCGGGCCAACGCGGTGAAGACCGATTGGTCGGCCTACACGCCAGCCGTGCCGGAATTCCTCGGAACCCGAGTCATGAAAGACCAGTCGCTGCGCGAACTCGCAACCTACATCGACTGGACCCCGTTTTTCCACACATGGGAACTGCGCGGCGTGTGGGTCTATGGCGAGAACCATTTTAAGTCATCGAACCCTGCAGCGGTTGAGCAGGCCATGAAGCTCCACGCGGATGCCCTAGAATGTCTGGAGCGTATCATTGCGGAGAAGCGCTTCATCGCGCGCGGTATTTATGGATTTTTCCCTGCGAACAGCACCGACGACGACATCGCCGTCTTCACCGACGATTCCCGAGCCACCGTCAGCCACTCCTTTCACACGCTTCGCCAGCAGATCGAGAAAAGCGGGACCACCGAGGGCAAATCCAATGAAGCGCTCAGCGATTACGTTGCGCCGTCAGGCAAAGACTACATCGGCGGCTTCGTCGTTGGCATCCATGGTGCTGATGAGTTCGCCGAAGAGTTAAAGGCGCAGCACGACGATTACGGTGCCATCATGGTCAAAGCCATCGCTGACCGCTTCGCCGAAGCCTTCGCGGAGCTGCTCCACCACCGGGCCCGTGTCGCGTGGGGTTATGAACGACCGAATGAATTCACCACCGAACATCTCATCAAGGAAAACTACCGAGGGATCCGCCCCGCCCCGGGATATCCCGCGCAGCCGGATCACACGGAGAAGACCATCCTCTTCGACCTTCTGGACGCGGAGGCCCAGACCGGAGTCTTCCTCACCGAGAGCATGGCCATGCACCCTGGCTCGGCCGTCAGCGGCCTCTATTGCAGCCATCCGGAGAGCCACTACTTCATGATCTCCGATCTGCAGAAGGATCAGATCGAAGACTACGCCCGCCGCAAAAACATGACGGTCCCTGAGATGGAGAAGTGGTTGTCCCCATGGCTCGGCTATCAAGCCTGAGGATTCTGCCGGAGGTCACACTGTCCGTTCATGCATGGGCTACGGCGGCGGCCCGTAAAGGTATTGCTTCGCTCCGTCGTAGAGGTGCATCCAACCCGAGACGACTGTTAAGATCATAGCGATCACCATGGGAATCATGGGGTGAATAAACTCCAGCTTCAGCATGATCCATCCGACAGCGACAATCTGCACCACGTTGGTCACCTTGCCCGTCCAGTGAGGTTTGACCCGCACGCGGCCGTGCTTGTGATGAATCATCCACGCGCCAATGGCGGAAAGCACATCGCGCAAAATAGCCAGAAACGGAAACAACCACGGCAATCGGTGAGTCTCCGACCACCCACTCACGCTCAGCGTGATGAAGGCCGTAAACATGAGTCCTTTGTCCGCGAGTGGGTCGAGAACGCTGCCGAGCCGGCTCCGCAGATTGTAGTGTCGGGCGATGAATCCATCGATGCCGTCCGTGCAGGCCGCGAAAAGGAAGACACCAACCGCCATGCCCCGCAGCCATTCCTCTGGCACACCTGCCGTGACGCTCTGCCCATAGTGAAGGGCATACCAGGCAAAAACTGGTATGAGCAACAGGCGCAGCAGGGAAATCCAGTTGGGAATGGTCATGAGCGGCAGTAACTACTGCGGCGCATCGCCCGGCGTGCAATGGCGGGCGACGCTCTCTGAAATGCAACAGGCCCGCACTCCAAACGAATGCGGGCCTGCAAATTAATCCGGACACCTAGGCTACCAAAGGCTGCCCGGAGCCGGCGCTTCCGTGCAGCTTTATAAGAAGAGACGGACACCGCTCACCAGAGTCCATGTCTCAACACCACCGGCGGCAGCGCCAAGTTCCGCCCACTCCACCCCGCTCATGAGCTTGAGCTTGTGACCGCAGATGTAGTAGTTAAGCCCGAGATAGAGCGCGTCGTAGGAATCGCCGACCGTCGGGCCGACAGGACCACCGCCGAGGCTTCCGCCCAAACGCTCATAGCGGGACTGAGCCTGAATGCCGGCCCCGTCACTCTCAGCATGGGTGTAGCGCATCACCAGCTGTAGCTTCTTGCTGAAGTCATACGTTGGCATGAGGTAGAAACCCCACATGTCGCCGTCACCGCCAGCCACCGGCGCACTGCGCTCCGCATAGAGCAACTCCGAATTCAGACCCCAAGCGCCCTGCTTCAGAGCAAGGCTCACAGCCAGCGCGTCATCGTGCCGAATGAGTTGGTCGCCATCCCCTTCGGAGTGGAGATAATCTATGCGGGCGCTCGCCTTTTCCGTGCCTGTGAATGCGCTCACATCGTAAGCGAGACTGCCCGTATAGCTCCAGCCGCCATCAAGATCTCCCCACTCGTCCATTCCATCGGCCGCGAGAGTTTCATTGTTAAAGGAACCGGCGAAATAAGAGAGCTTACCCTGCTTCCCACTCACACTCGCACCAGTGGCAAAGTCGAGACCAAGATTATTGATCATGATGTTCCGTTCGATAGTGACGATCTCCCGGGAAGAGGTGGTCCAGTCGAGGGAGAACCTCGGCTTATGTTTGCCCACGGTGAGATTGAAAGCATCGTCGGGCTTCCATGCGACATAAGCTTCCGCTAGGCCTGCGTAAATGTCCCCTGCGTTGGGGTCCGCAAAGGCCTCCATCTTGACCTCAAAATCCTTGAGAGCTTTTGCTCTGAACCCCATGCGCACCCGGCGGTTATCCAAGTTGTCGGCGTCGCCGTCCCCGGCTCCGCTGCGGTCTGCTCATGCATATTGCGCCTGATAGCGTCCGATGAGAGCGAATTCCTGGAGGAATGGGTTACTGTCGTCCTTATGTAGTGTGGCCCATGCCCAGAATTTCTCGCAAGGATCGAGGGGCTTGGAGTCTGCTACCGGGTTTTTTCCCGGAGAAGGTGGAGCCACGAGGGTTCCAGCCACCGCATTGGAGGCCGTAAGGGCCGCGGTGGCCATGAGGGAGAGGGTGCTGAGGCGCTGCTTCATTTATTTTGGTTATGGTTGGACTAGGACTGCCTGAGGCGGAGCGGTGTTACCGCCCGAAGCATTTCGGAATGCGGGCTCCGCCAGAGCTAACAATGTCTTGAATTCAGCGACGGATTTGTCATTTAAAATAATTTTGTCATGTGACAATACCGTAACATTTTGGGTCGAGGTATATTCTACCAGCAAGCCGGACGATCATTCAACGCCTCAGAGTTTCTTTAAGAAAATTGCCCACATCTGCACTCAACTGCCTCAGTGAAGGCACGGCCGTATACATCATGTGACCCCCGTCGTAGTAACCGTAGTGGAAATTCCCGCGCAGATCCTGCGGCAAGTCCATGTGGCGAATGGTGTGCTCTATGCCCTCCGGAGGGGTCGCGAGATCATGGTAACCGCAAGCAACGAAGACGTGGAGTGCCGGATTTTGTTTCATGGCCGAACCCAACCGGCCAGCCACATCGAAGTAACGATTCCCGCCGCCGTAGTTCCATGGATTGACCCCGCCGTTTAGAATCTCATACGGCCGGTCCGTCTCATAATTTAGACCATCTTTGCTGCGAAGGTAGGTATTCATGGTAGTTGAGAATACTCCAAACACCGCGGACATGCTGGGATCGCCCTCCCAGCCGACACAACGGGCATCGAACCGGCCGATGACTTTTCCCTCGCTCTCCAGCAGTTTGTGTCGGAACGCAGACGGATCGATCTTGAGGTTCTGCCGAAGGATGTAGTCTTTCGGCAGGCTGGTGAGCGCTGACAATTCCGCGGAGATGCGCTCGCGGTCCTCCGCGGGCAATGA
Source organism: Akkermansia muciniphila (assembly GCA_945861415.1). Taxonomy (GTDB): domain Bacteria; phylum Verrucomicrobiota; class Verrucomicrobiia; order Verrucomicrobiales; family V1-33; genus V1-33. The sequence goes on from CAMAUV010000087.1 coordinate 14,526, forward strand.
CGAGCCTTTTACTAGCGCGGTAGCATAAGCGCCTCGGGCAAATTCCCGCACCCGCCCCCATGTTCCCTGAAAATCCGCCATCAGTTCCGGGGCCAATTTTTTATGGAAATGCGCCGCCGCCGTATAGCCGGGCAGCCACCCGATGTAAGGCACATCATTCTGCTCGTCGGGCGAGAGCGTCTTGAAATCAAGTAACCCGCTCACTAGGATGATGCCGTTGAGATACATGCCGTAGCGGTCCTGCAGGTGATCTGCCAGTCCACTGACCCGAATAGCGCCGTAGCTTTCGCCCATGAGAAACTTCGGACTGCCCCAGCGGTCATGCTTTGTGATCCAGAGACGGATGAATTCCCCCACACTTTCAATGTCTTCATTGAAGCCGTGGAACTGTTTCGAGTCCTCTCCTTTTTCGGCCAAACTCAGGCCGGTGCTCACCGGGTCCACGAATACAAGGTCCGCCTCGCGAAGCAGCGTGAATTCATTATCCGTCAGTTCATAGGGCGGTTTTGGCGCCGTCGCTCCGCCATCCGGCATCACCACCCTTTTGGGTCCAAACGCCCCCATGTGCAGCCAAACCGAGCTGCTGCCCGGACCTCCATTAAAGCAAAAACACACCGGACGCTTTTCCGCCTGCTCCACTCCGATGCGGGTGTAGGAAACATGAAACACCTTCGCTCGCGGCTCGCCGTAAGTCTTCGTCAGAGTGATCATTCCTGCACGGGACACGTAGGCCACCTCTTCCCCGCCAATCATCATTTTCCGCTCGGTCGTCACGGAGTCGTCCGACTTCTCCACCGCTGGTTCCGCTTTTTTCGCCGTCTCCTCAGGCTTGGTTTCGGCCGGCTTGGCCGCCTCTGTAGGTTTTTCTTGGGCGAGAAGCAGGGCGGGAATGGCGAGAGTTAAGAGCAGTAGCGCGGATTTCATGGATAGATTGGGACCCAAAGCGGTGCCGAATTGTCAATTTATCATAATTTTTTGCAAATTCAAAAACATTTTTACCCAAATCGCCCCATCCATGCCCTAGCAGCCTGTCGGACTTAGCTCTGGCCTGAAAAACCTGGGGATTATGGGGTGCGGGTGGCCTGTGTGCCTGGATATTATAATGATGTTAGGGAGGGATCGCCTTGGCCCCCGGGCGCAGCTTGTGCCAACAAAGCACATGGCCG
>CAMAUV010000088.1 GCA_945861415.1 Akkermansia muciniphila
TTGATGTGCACTTCGTTCAGCAGGAAACTTCCTGTCACCGGTGGGCTGGCGCTGCTGTAGTTAGCCCGCCCCGGTGAGGCCGCAGCCCGAAAAGCACTACCGGTGCCGGTAATGTTGAAGCCGTTGCGATAGAGAAGGGCGTGCGCATCGTGGGATCCTAACAACCCCGCCGACCATGCCGAGGAAACGTGCGCCGTAGTCAACCCGCGGATGCGCGAGACATTGTCTGCATTATAGTGCAACCCGCCGACAATGATGTCCGGCCGTGCCGCAGTGTAGCCCGACTGGCCGGCCACCAGCGCACCCGCGGTATCCACTGCGGGCACACAAACGCTGTCCAACATCGTAGTCCACGGTGGCAGCGGCGCGGTGTCGAGCGCGCCGTCGTCATTGGCATCCAAATCCTGCTCCACCAGTCCGGCCCAGCCCTGCACCAGCAAATAGCTCACCCCGTCGTTGGAGAGATCACCGATGCTCAACTTGCTGTAGGTGAGGCGCGTCGCATTGGGAGCCGGGGCCGCCTGCTCCGCCGGATCCGCGAACTGCGTGTTGTCCTCAATGGCCGCCGCGAAAGGCGAAAACCCTGCAGGATACCCGTCTCCTAGGAGCAGCAGACCGTTACTGCCCGTTGAGAAGCGTCCCAGATTCCATGCGCTGCGGACAACGCCCAGCCCGCCGCCCTCGTTGTCCACCATCAGCAGCGAAAAGCCGTTGAGACTTCCGGAAAAATTACCCCCTCCCGCTTGGTTCGCCTGCGTGTTGATGATTTCGATATATTCAAAATTACCGTCGTTCGCCTCCGGCACACTGGGTGTCGCTCCGCCTGGCGAGCGGCCCGGCGAACCTGGCGGGTTGATGTTGATTTCATTGATCCGGAAGACTGGCGCCACCGGCGCTGCTGCAAAGTTCCGCTGCCCCGGGGTCGCCTGCCCCCGCCATGTTTGCCCGGTCAGTAGATTGAAGAAATCTGATGAATAAATTACCGAATTAATCGCCGCCGCAGCGCCTTGCATCCTGCCGCCATACCACGCCGCGCGGCTGTTTGCAGTGTTGTTCCCGGCGCTGCGCGCCAGCGAGTGTGGGTAGAAAGTGGTCGCGGGAGAAGTTGCTAGCGGTGCGCCCACCACCGCACTGCTGGAGGACAGGCTCGCCGCAGTAGCGGAAAACGCAGGTTTGATGACCGCGCCCTGGTCGCCATTGAATCCGATAGAGTCCACGACCTCGGTCCACAGCGGCGCGGTGTAGCGGGCTGCGGGCGGGGTAGGATCCAGCCAGTCGGGCACGCCCGTGCCGTCATTGTCCATGTCGATATCCACGTCGGTTGCCCCCGCCACGGGTGCCGGGTCGGTGTATCCGCGCACCAGTAGGATGCTAATGGCATCGGCGTCTGGAAACTCATCATTTCCCATGCCGGGAGGATCACCCAGCGTCGTCTGGGTGGCCTTCACTGTGGCCCATGGGCTGTCCGGTAGCGTGTAGTTATGGCCAATGAGCAGGAGTCCGTTGGAGCCCGTTCGCAGCGGCGAACTGTCGGCGTCGCGCAACGGCCATGCCTCTTGGATTTCACCCACATTTCCGCCCTCATTATCAATTACAAGGATCCACAGGTCTGTACAGGGCTCCACGCCTCCCGTCGTGCTCCGCAGTTCTACAAATTCGTAGTTTTCGTCCGCTGCTGCTGCGCTGGAAGATGCCGGGGTGCGCAGGTGAATTTCGTTGAGCAAAATCGTGGCGGATGCCGTAACCGGTGCTGCTATCACGGCTGCGCCCAAAAGAACGAGGGGTGGGCTGAAAGTAAAACGCATAAGAAAGTGCCTTTGGAGGGTGCGCCGACGATGATGGGTACGCTGCCTGAAAAAGCGGCGATTGAACAGCACTTTTTAGCCGGATTCCATATTCGCCGCCAGCGTGCGTCCATCGCCCCGGCCCCGGCCATAAGGTGTAGCCCCCCGCGCTACTTGAGGGTCTCCAGATAGGCGATGAGATCGCGGAATTCCTGCACGGTGAGCGCCAGTTCAGCCCCGTCTGGCATGAGGGAAACGGGGGCGATGTCCAACTTTGCCAGAATGGTGTGGGGAATCTGCTCCACTTTTCCACCAGGCTGAATGATGTCCACACGTCCGCCGGATTCCTTATCACTTTGCACGCCGGAAACGGTGCGCCCATCCTTGAGCGTGGCGGTTTTCATGCCGTAGAGCGGGCCGATTTCGCGGCTTGGCTGGAGTATGGAATCCGTGAGCTTCGCGCGATCTGAAGACCGCGCGATGCTGCTCAAGTCGGGGCCGACCTTCACGCCGCGGCCCTCGGCAAGGTGGCAGGTCGCGCAGTTCGCGGCGGCGCTGAAGAAGACGCGCCGGCCTTCGCCAGCGTCGCCTTTGCCGGTGCGGAGAGCCTCGTGCCATTGCTCGTCGGTGGCGGGGCGGATTTCCGGGGATGGCTTGCCGAGAGCGATGGCGAGTTGGGCCTTATAGGGCGTATGGGGCCTGTCCCCCCCATACGCCCTGTCAAAAACCGCCCGCACTTCCGCGTTCCCCAGTGCACTGCGCAGCGTGCGAGCCGCCTGAACCGCCACCGCCTCATCCTGAAAAAGTGGCAGCAGCGGCAAAAGCTCTGCGTCTTCTCTGCCGGACAGAGCGCTCAGCGCATCCAGCCGTGCGGGCAGCGGAGCCTGGGAGCTCAGCGCCACGTCACGCAGCGCGGTAGTGGCCTCCAACTTCTGAACCGAGCCCAGCGAACGCGCCGCAGCGGCTGCCACGGCAGGGTCTTTATCCTTGAGCAAAGCCATAAGTGTGCCGGCTGCCCCGTCACGGTTCTGCAGCGAAAGCATCGCCAGTGCGCGGATGGCCGCGGGCTGCGCGGCATCAGTCATGAACTTGAGCAGCAGACCATCCAGCGAGCCGGAGGGCTTGGCGTTCGCGTCTTTCTCAATGAGTTCCAGCGCCGCAATCCCCGCGCGGAAGACTTCTCGGTCGGTGCTATGCTTGCGGATGGCAGCTTCGATGTAGGGCTTTACGGAAAGGACTCGGCGCTCGGCGGCATGAATAATAGCGATGCGTGCGATTCTGGCGTCCGCGTGTTGCAGCAGTTTAGGCAATGCGCCTTCAGGGTAGTCGAAATTCATGCGCTTGAACATTATGAGCATTCCCAGTGTGGCGCCCGCCGGGCGCTCTTCCGCTACGATTCGCTGGAGTTCCCCCTTCAGCTCCCCCGGCTTCACAGCCTCAATGCCGGAGAACTTGTTGAAGATAGCCTGCATGGCAAAGGCGTCTGACCAGTCATGCGGCAGTTTGCTGAGGCTAGGTCTATCACCGCTGCGTGCCGCGGCTTCGCCGTCGCTCAGAGCCACCGCTGCCTCTTCCGCCTTGACCTCCGCCGCCTCCTTCGCGCTCAGTTTCCAGATCCGCCCCTTCCCGTGTACGGAGTATTCCCGGTCCGCCCAGTCGGTGACGAACACGTTCCCGTCCGGTCCCACTGCGAAACACGCCGGGCGGAATCCGGCATCGCCGCGCACAAGCACGCTGCGTTCGCCGAGCGTGACGGACGCGCCTTTGCTCACCAGCTTGTAGGCCTCGATCTGATTGTCACCCCATGAGGTAACCATCACATTCAGGCCCGCACGCCGGAACGCCGTGCGCCGCATGTCGAGCAAATCGGTCGCAGCTTCGCCTGTCCCGCAGATCATCGGCAGCGTGCCGGGGATTTCGCCGTTCCAGCACTGGAAGGGATGCGTGCCGGCGCGGCCGTAACTCATGTTAAATCCGTAGTCCCCGCCGGGCACGATGTGCAGCAGGCGGTTTGGCGGACAGGAGTCGGGATCATTGTCCACGCATAGGATGCGGCCCGCGCCATCCGTCTCCAAGCCAAAGCCATTCCAGAGGCCGGTGGCCACTATTTCCAGAGCGCTGCCGTCGCGCTTGATGCGGAACACGTTCGCGCCGCCGGGCTGGTAATCGATCTTCTTTCCATCCGCACCGATGGCGGTATAGGCCACTTGGAGATTCTCGCCGCTGCCGACGTATAGCCAGCCATCCGGCGCGAAGGTCATGCCGCTGAGTCCGTTGTGAGGATAGTCGCCCTTCGTCTCCCAGCGCATTAATTCCGTCTGCTTGTCGCACACGCCGTCGTTGTCCGCGTCTTCGAGTTTCAGCAGTTTGTCGCGTAGCGTGAGATGTAGCCCGCCATCGGGATCAAACTTCAGACACATCGCGTTGCGGAAGCCCTCAGCAAAAGTCGTCGCGCTCCACTTTCCCGCAGCGTCCTGCTGAAAGACGCGGACGCGATCCGACTTCGGGCCCTTGTAGTCTGGCTTCACCTGGTGCGTGTTGTTCTCCACAACAAAGAGTCGGCCCTTCGCATCCGCGGCGATTCCCACCGGCGTGTTGATCTCCGGCTCCGCGGCGATGAGTTCGATCCTTAAACCTGCATCCAGCACCTGGGGCACAGGGACTTGAGCTACGGCAGGCAAGGCAAACAGAAATGGCAGAAGGCGTTTCATCTTGGCGGGCATTATGACTTCCCCTCGCCGCCGCGCCATTCCGGATTTCCGGGGATTTCCGCCCACCCGGTTTCCCTTTCCCTCAACTGCAACTATGCGCTTTCCCTGCCGCCCCGCCCACGCTCCGGATGATTCGATTACATTAATTCCAACCGATGACCGATTTCGATTTTGTAGTGGTGGGCAGCGGTATAGCGGGCCTGAGCTTTGCGCTCAAGGCCGCGCGGCACGGGCGTGTCGCCATCGTGACGAAGCGCAGCGCAGCCGAATCGAATACGGCATGGGCGCAGGGCGGGGTTTGCTGTGTGCTGGCGGAGGATGACTCGTTTGACCTCCATGTGGGGGACACGCTGGATGCGGGCGCCGGACTTTGTAATGAGGAGGTTGTGCGTGCGGTCGTGAGCGCGGCGCCGGAGCGGATGAAGGAACTGATGGGCTGGGGGGTGAACTTCGATACTGATGCCGCCACTGGATCGCTGAGCCTAGGGCGCGAGGGCGGGCACACGCGGCGGCGGATTTTGCACCATGGGGATACAACGGGGCGGGAGATCGCGGAGAGTCTCCTCGAGCGGGCGCGGGAGGTGGAGGAGATCACATTTTTTGAACACCACTTTGCCATCGACCTTATCACGAGTGGGAAGCTGGGCTATGCGACGGAGGACCGGTGTCTCGGGCTTTATGTGCTGGACGAGAAAAGCGGGGAGGTGCTCACCTTCCGCAGTGACCGAGTCATTCTCGCCACCGGCGGCAGCGGACGAGTCTATCAGTTCACGACCAACCCGCTGGGGGCGACGGGCGACGGGGTGGCGATGGCTTGGCGGGCGGGCGCAACCATCGCGAACATGGAGTTCGTGCAGTTTCACCCCACATGCCTGTATCATTCGAAGCTGAAGAACTTCCTCATCAGCGAAGCCCTCCGCGGCGAGGGCGGCGTGCTCATTGGGGCAGACGGCAGAGAGTTCATGCACAAGTATGATGAGCGTAAGAGTCTCGCCCCGCGCGACATCGTGGCGCGCGCCATTGACCGCGAGATCAAGAGAACCGGCAGCCCGTGCGTGTATCTCGACATGACCTCAAAGTCGCGCGAGTTCCTCCAGGAGCGCTTCCCCATGATCTGGCAGACCTGCATGGATGCGGGCATCGACATCTCGCGCGATCCGATTCCGGTGGTGCCGGCGGCGCACTATCAATGCGGCGGGGTGCGCACGGACATCAACGGCGCCACTAGCCTGCGCGGGCTCTATGCCATCGGTGAAGTGGGGTCTACTGGCCTGCACGGCGCGAATCGCCTCGCGAGCAATTCCCTGCTGGAAGGCGCGGTCGTCGCCCACAATGCCGCCAGCGACATCCTGCGCCGCAGCCCGCTCGGTCAGTCGCATGTGAACGGCTACACCATTCCGCCGTGGAGGGCGGGCAACGTCACGGATGTGGACGAACTGGTAGTCATTTATCACAACTGGGATGAATTGCGCCGCCTCATGTGGGACTACGTGAGCATCGTGCGCACTGGCAAACGACTGCTGCGCGCGGCTACCCGTCTGCGTAATCTCCAGCGCGAGGTGCAGGAATTTTACTGGAACTTCAAAGTCACCACCGAACTGCTGGAACTGCGTAACCTTGTGCAAACCGCTGCCCTCATTGTGGACAGTGCCCAGCGCCGCCACGAGAGCCGCGGGTTGCACTACACGCTGGACTTCCCCGAGCCCAATCCCCTCGAAATCAAGGACACCGTGTTGCGGCGGGTGCTTTAAGATTTGAGTCGCTGCCGATGGCTCTCGGCAGAGAGTCAATGGCCCTGCATTGACTCTTCAGGGCATCGTGGCGGCAAGCGCCCCCTGACCACCATCCTTTCCTCCGCCGCTCAGATCTGAATCCCCTAGTTGTTCTGCAAACTAGGTGCCCTCCATACCGGACAGCGTTGCGACATCCAGCGCTTGGGCCACGGGGAGTATCATGTTCGTGTAGAAAAGCCCCCCGGAAATGAAGGCGCCTCGGCGGATGTCCACCTGTCCTCCCCGTCGTCACCAGAAGTGTGGATGACTTCACCAGCCGCCGACGTTACAGATGGGCGCGGATGAATTCCTTCACCACTTCCACGTCTGCGGTGAGCGGCCAGCGGCGGAGCGGGAGGGCTTTGAGCGCCTCAAGGGTAGGATGAGTGGGCTCGCTGCCGGTGGCGCGGGCGACGACTTCCGGGAATTTCGCCGGACTGGCCGTGGCGAGCACGACGCTGGTCTTTTCCGGCGACATGGCGGTAAAAGCGCAGGCGGTGTGCGGGTCCAGCACGTATTGCCAGTCCTGCCACGCTTGGACTATGACCCGCTGGATGGTGTCGTCGTCCATCCGGGTGCTGCGGAAATCGGCGGCCATGTTAGCCCGGAGGTCGGCGCGTCCGGTGGACTTCATTTCCGTCATCACGCTGCGCACCTTCGGCGTATCGCCGCCGAGCAGAAACCAGAGGTAGCGTTCGAAGTTTGACGCGGCCTGGATGTCCATGCTGGGCGCGTGGCTGGGATGGACTTCGCCCTGCTCGTAGATGCCGGTGCTGAAGAACCGGTGGAGGATGTCGTTTTGGTTGGTGGCGACGCGGAAGGAAACGCCGGGCAGCCCCATTTTCGCCGCCAGCCAGCCGGCGAGCACGTTGCCGAAGTTGCCGGTCGGGACGACGAATTCCACGCCTTTCTCCCGGGCCTCCGCGGGCAGTCGCAGCCATCCACTGATGTAATAGACGCACTGCGCGAGCACGCGGGCGATGTTTATGGAGTTCACCGCGGAGAGATTCACTTCGCGGGTAAATGCGGTATCGCCAAAGGTTTCCTTTACCACACGCTGCGCATCGTCGAAGGTGCCGGGCACGGGAATGGCGAAGACGTTGTCTGCTCCGCTACAGGCCATCTGGCGCTCCTGGAGGGGTGCCACTCGGCCATTGGGGTAGAGGATGAAGATGACGATGCCTTCCTGTCCCAGACAGCCGTGGATAGCGGCGCTGCCGGTATCGCCGGAGGTGGCGCCGAGCACAGCGAGTTTCCGCCCGGTCTGCGCGACCTGACGCTTGTAAAGCAGCCCGAGAAGCTGCAGCGCGAAGTCTTTGAACGCCAGTGTCGGCCCGTGAAACAGCTCCAGCACATAGGTCTGTGGAGTGAACCTGACCAGAGGGGCCGTGTCGGGGTGGGCGAATTTGGAGTAAGCCTGAGCGGTGAGTGCGTGCCACTCCTCCCGCGAAACCTCAGACGCAAAGAGCGTGAAAAATTCCGCGGCGAGTTCCGCATAGCTTAGGCCCGCCCACTGCGGAAGCAGCGGCGTGATGTCCGGCAGCCGCTCCGGCAGAAACAATCCGCCATCCGGGGCCAGCCCGGCCTCGACCGCCTGGGAAAAGGTATGCGGCGGCGTCTGGCCGCGTGTGGAATGATACACCATGACGTTTTCCTAAGCGGTCCGCTCCGCTCTGGGCAACCGGACTCGTTCCAAAAATTTCGCCCGCCTGTGCGCTGCGCTCTCAAGTTGTTTGCGCCACCCGGCATAGAAAGGGGCGCAAAATCTTATGAATAATAAGGCGGAGAATCATACCGGATGGAAGCAACAAAGAATTGACACCGGAAACCGAATATGTCAAAAATGCCCAAATATTTGCCCGGCGACGAGTGATTGGCGAGCAGACAAAGCAGCTTCCACCACACCATCCGATGAAAACCAGACCTCTCGCGCTGACGCGCCTCTCGACCCTGCTGAGTTCCCTCGCCATGCTGCCGACAGCAACCAGAGCGGCCACACTTGTCGATGTTAGTGCCACCAGCTTGCCGCTGGGTGCCGTAACATCGTGGGTCAACAGTGGGACGCTAGGCGGCAATTTCACTGCCAGTGGATCACCTCAAGTCATCAATGTAGCCGGCTACCGCACTGTCCGGCTCAATGGAGGCGGGGATTATTTCACGGGTCCCGCAGCGGGTCCGAGCATCACCGGCGTCAATAAGCCGGTGACGGTAGAGGCATGGGTTCACAACCCGAACATTCCCGGGGAAGAGACCGTAGTCGCATGGGGCCGCCGCGGCGGGCCGGTTGCCACTAATGCCTCATACAACTACGGCAGCGATTCCCGCTGGGGTGCCGTCGGGCACTGGGGCGGCGAGGATATCGGATGGATTGATCAGGATATTACCGTCGGCGCGCCGGCTGCCAATACATGGCACTATCTCGTCTGGACCTATGACGGGGTGACGCAGCGGCTCTACTCCGACGCCGTGCCGATGCACTTCGAGAACAAGAATTTGAACATCTGGGATGTGTCCACCACGAGCGCGGCCCTTCCCATCCGCATCGGGGCGCAAAACAATGACAACGGCTCCGTCGCCCAGTTCAACGACGGCATCAATATCCTCCGGATCCGCATCAAGGATACGGTGATGACGCCAACCGAGATTTCCGACAATTACACCGCCGAAAAGGCGGCGCTCGACGCAACAATCGTGGCGAGCATCAATTCGTTCAGCGCCGACCGGCTCCGGTTCCTCCCCGGCGAATCGGTCATACTCAACTGGAGCCTTGGTAATGCCACTTCTGCCAGTATCAATGGAGAGCCAGTCAGCCCCACCACTGGAAGCATCACCTACACCCCGTCAGCCAGCACCACATACACCCTCACGGCGACCAACGCCAATGGCTCCGTCAGCCAATCGCTCAATGCCGAGCTGTATCAGCGGCCCCCAACTTCGCACCGGTGGAGTTTCAATGAACCGTCCGGGACCGTGGTCACTGATTCGGTGGCCGGGCCCGCGGGAGACGGGACCATTCTCGGGACCGAAGGGGCCGTCGCCGCCGGCAACGGCCTTTGGCAGCGCACCGGCGCTCAGGTCGCCCTCGGTGGCGGCGGTTCCGGTGGTTCGGCCTACATCGACCTGCCCAACAACCTGCTCTCGGGACTGAATACGGTCACCATCGAAGGGTGGATGACGCTGAACAGCAACCAGGGCTGGAGCCGCGTTTTTGATTTCGGAACCTGCACCGCTGGTGAAGTATTCGCGCCCGGCGGAAGCTTCAGCGGAAACAGCTATCTGACCCTGACGGGCCAGGTGGGTGGGGATCAAGGAGTGAAGCGCCTTGAAGTGCGTAACTCCTTCACACTCGATGTGAGCGACCCGGTCGTGCAAGGAGAGGAGTTCCACTTCGTGGTCGTCTTCGACGACCGGGACGATGTTGGCGCCCCCGGCACCAACCGCGTCCGGTATTATAAGAACGGCACTCTGCTGGGCTCTACCACCAGCCCGCAGCCCCTTGGCTTCATCACCAACAACAACAACTGGTTGGGACGTTCCAACTGGGCCGGAGACGCCAATACCGATGGTGCCTACAACGAGGTGCGTGTCTGGGCCGGAGCACTGCGTCCGGAGGACATTTCCCTGAGCTACATCAATGGCCCCGATGCCCCCACCCTGCCGCCGACCACTCCGCCGGTGGTCTCTACCTTCTCTGCCAATACGCGTTCCTTCTTCCCCAGTGAGGGAGTGACACTGACGTGGGGAATCGCCGGATCGGTGGTTTCCAGTTCTATCGACCAGGGCGTCGGTGCGCTAACTCCTGCTGCCGGGGGCACCCTGCTTGTTTACCCCACCGCCACCACGACCTACACGATTTCCTCCACTAACACCTATGGCACCTCCACCCGGTCGGTCACGGTGAATCCGGCGACCCTGGCGCACCGCTGGAGCTTCAATGAAGCACCCGGTAGCACTGCGGCCATGGATTCCGTGGGCAGTGCGCACGGCACCGTGCTCGGCACCCCCGGAAGTCCGGCCACTGGGGGCAACGGCCTTTGGTCACGTAATGGGCGGGAAGTTTGCCTCGGAGGCGGCATTTCGCAAACAGCAGCCTACATCGACCTGCCTAATGGGATCCTCTCATCGAAAACCGATGTCACCATAGAGGGCTGGGTCACCATCAACGGGAATCAGGCGTGGTCGCGCATTTTCGATTTCGGCAACACCAGCGCGGGCGAGCTGTTCGCCCCCGGCGGTGATGGCGGTGGCGTCAGCAACTTCCTGCTGTCCGCGCAGTTCGGCGCGGACACAAACATCAAGCGGCTCCAGATCAATCCAGGAACATCTCTCGATTCGAACGACCCGGTGGTTTTTGGCCAAAAGTTCCACTTTGCCGTGGTCTATGATTCCGTCGGCAATGCCGGCAGCCCGCAAATGCGCTACTACAGTGGTGGAGTCTACAAAGGAGCCGTCGGCACCGCCACTCGATTGAATCAAATCCAGGACGTAAACAACTGGCTGGGCCGCTCCAACTGGACTGGCGACGCCAATCTCGACGGTTGCTACGATGAACTCCGCATTTGGAGCACCCCACTGAGCGGGGAGAACATAGAGGAAATCTCCAACACCCCGGTAGATTCACTGCCCTACGCGCCCCCGGCTGCTGGACCTATGAATCTGGCCAGCACTTCATGGACCCACGGAACACCCGGCACCCGGAGTTCCGCCACCGTCACATGGAACTCCACCGCCGGACGGGCATACATCGTGCAGATTTCCAGCGACCTCATCACATGGGTGCCGGCCGTCGACGCCGCTACGGGAGACACTCTCATCATAACTGCCTCCGCGGCCACCACCACCGCATCGTCGGCCATTCCGCTGGGCGTTCGCACCTTCGTCCGGGTGGCTGACCTGTCTCCCTAGGATCGTTCTGGATTCAGCTAGCCGCGTCTCTGCCACCCGGAGACGCGGCTCGTTTCATTTCAGCCGAAGCCATTTTGTCTTGCTTGCTGGACTCGTTTCTCCAACATACTGATCCTCGTCTTTTTTCGCCATGCAGTCCACCCCCAGAAAGATCAGCCGCATTCTCGTTCTTGGGGGCGGCAGCGCCGGGCTTATCGCTGCCCACACACTGAAACGAAAACTGCCGCAGGTGGAAGTCGAAGTGTTGCGCAGTAAAGAGATCGGCATCATCGGGGTCGGAGAAGGTACCACTGCCGCATTTCCGCGTCACTTTTTTGAGTATCTGAAAATGAACCCTCAGGACTTCTATAAGGAGGCAGAGCCCACGTGGAAGCTGGGGATCCGGTTTCTCTGGGGACCCGAAGAGTTCTTCTATACCTTTTCCCGCGAGTATTCCCAGCGCTGGCCGGAGATGTCGCGCAACGTGGGCTTTTACGTAGACCGGCAGACGCGTGGCGCGGGCATCACTTCGGCCTGCATGGCCCGCGACAAGGCATTTCCCCGCAAGCCCGACGGCTCGCCGCACCTGCACAACAATCACGCCTTCCACATCGAAAATGTGAAGCTTGTGGCATGGCTGGAGAAAGCTTGTATGAGGGAGAAGGTGAAAATCACCGACGGCACCATGGCTTCGGCCGAAGCCGCCGGCGGGGAAATTACCGCGCTGCATCTCGAAGATGGCCGGAGGGTCACCGCGGACCTCTACATCGACGCCTCGGGCTTCCGCAGCGAGTTGCTGGGCCGGGCGCTGGGCACGCCCTACGTGGACTATAGTAAATCTCTCTTCTGTGACCGCGCCGTCATCGCCGGATGGCCGCGGACGCATGAGCCTATCAAGCCCTACACCATCGCCGAGACCATGAACGCCGGATGGTGCTGGCAGATTGAGCATGAAAACTGGATCAACCGCGGCTATGTCTATTCCTCGGCATTCATCAGTGACGAGGAAGCCCTGTCAGAGTTCCGCAGCAAGAATCCCAAAATCGCCAACGAGCCCCGGGTCGTCAAATTCCGCAGCGGCCGCTACCGCGATCACTGGACCGGGAACGTGGTCGGCGTCGGCAACAGCGTGGGATTCGTCGAGCCTCTCGAAGCCACGGCCCTCCAGCTCATTGTGGTGGAGTCCAGTACGCTCGCTGACACCCTTGTGGACAGCCTCTGCGAGCCGCCGCCCTCGCTGATCAAACTCTACAACAAATACAACTCCGGCGCGTGGGACGACATCCGCGACTTCCTCGCCGTCCACTATGCCTTCAATACCCGGCTCGACACCCCGTTTTGGCGAGCCTGCCGGGCCGACACGGACCTCGCCGGCGCGACGCAGGTGGTCGATTTCTATAAAGAAAACGGCCCCTCCGTGGTCGCCGCAGATTCTATGCTGCATCCTTCCAACTCGTTTGGCATCGAAGGCTACATCGTCATGCTTCTTGGGCAGCAGGTGCCGCATGCCAAACCTCATGTGCCCACGCCGCAAGAGGCGAAAATCTGGAGTGGTCGGCTCGCCGCTTTTGACAGTCACGCCGTCGCCGGGGCTTCTGTGGAGGACACGCTCAAGTGGATCCGTCAGCCAAATGCGAATTGGGCCTGACCCATTCCGGTCTCAGCCCAACTGGGAGGAACGGCGCTCCCGGAATTCTGTCAGCTGCCGGTGAAAGGACTCTGAGGATTCGCAAGGAGTTACTCCGTTTTCCGCAAAACCCGCTGCATAAAGCCCGGCCGCACGGCCACCTACAAAGATGGGCGTCCCCGCCGGGAGGAACTCACGCAGACGGCGTAGTTGCTCCGGAAGTCCGGGGTCATCTCCGGGATACACGATGCTGAGGGCCACGGCATGAGCATTGTTCTGCCGGAAGGCACCCGCTATTTCCTCCGGCGGCAGATTCGGGCCCAGATAAGTCACGCGCCAGCCCATGTCCGATGCGGCGGACGCCGCCAGCATCGCACCCAGCTCATGGTGCTGACCGGAGGGAGTGGTCACCAACAGGATCGGCGCAGAGGGTGAGTCCGAGTGCTGCCGCACGAAGTTACCAAGAAACGTGCGGATGACCGCCGACGCTACATGCTCATGTGCAATGCGCAGTTCACCGTGTTCCCACGCTGAGCCAATTCGCTGAATGAGCGGCACCAGCAGACGTTGCGTCATCACCCCACGACCCCACGCAACCAGCCCCCGGTGCAGAATATTCTGCAGATCATTCGAACGCAACTGCGCCACGGCGTCATATGCCAGCGCCAGCGCTTCCTCATAAGTGATTTCGGGAACCGGCACCTCTGCGATCAGGGGAAAAGGCGTAACGTTCTGGGCGCTGGTTTGCCCCACCAGCGCCACGAGTTCTTCGTCACTAAGGCGCACCACGTAGCCAATTGCGTGCCCAGCCTCAGTGGCCCGGCGCAGAAGCCCCAGACGGGCGATCTCCTGAGGCGTGTAAAACCGTCGCCGACTTTCCGTCCTGCTGGGTGCTACTGCGGCGTAACGCTTCTCCCACGCACGAATAACGTGAACAGAGAGCCCTGAAAGCTGAGCCGCTGATTTGATAGGAATGCCGTTTTCAGCCATGAGGTTGGTGGGTTTTATCGAGACAAATTCTATACAAATCTCATTTACGCTTGTATTCTTCTGTGAGAGTCAAGCTTTCTATTTTCCGGTTCAAGCAAAAGAAAAAGCGAAATTTTAGACAAAAGCTTGACAGATGTGCGTTATAATGATAAACAACCTAGACAACATATACAAACCATGACTACACTAGCAAACGCATCAGTCGCTGAAGAGGAAGTTACCGGGCCTTCTGAGGAAGCCGCCCTGCTCGCAGGAATAGCGGGCGGAGACCATGAGAGCCTCGCCGCCTTCCACCGCAACTACCACTCCATTATGTTTTCCTGTGCGTATGGAGTGCTTGGCAACCGCGAGGCCGCAGAAGACGTTGTGCAAGATGTCCTGCTGCAACTATGGCAAAAAGCTCAGTCCTACAGCGAGGCCCGCGGTAAAGCACTCACGTGGGTCATTTCTATGACCCGCAACAAGGCTATCGACCGCCTCCGCGCCATCCAGCGCCGCAACAAACTCTATGAACGTGCCGGCGAGGAAAGCAAAGCCGGGGTGCAGTTTGACGACCGGGATTCCCTCTTAGTCGCCCTCCGCAACGAACGTGGCTCCGCCGTCCGGGCCGCCCTATACGTCCTCAACGACGAGCAGCGGGAATCCATTCGCATGGCCTTCTTCGAAGATATGCCTTACCATGCCGTCGCACGCCTACTCGGAGTCCGCCTCGGCACCATAAAGGCCCGTATCCGCCGAGGCATGGCCCGCATGCGTCAGGCCCTGCAGGCGGAAATCCAGACCGCATAGCGTTTCGCTGCCCCGCTCTATGCTTCCCGTTGCCGGTGGCTTGGCCTTGCTGTGCAATCCGTAGATCGCTTCTAGCCAGCGCGGTAATTACTCCTGCTGTAGCAGCGAAGTTATTTGGCCTAGAATTGGTCTTGTGTAGTGTGGGCAAAGTGGCTTTCAAACCCTGACGCAGGCCAGCATTCCCATGGCAATTGCCGCAAACCCTAGCATCGCGGTGGCATCGTCTACCCTATTCCACTACAGTCATTGGGATACGACTCTGGTTCTATTCGTGCCGCGTGACTTACTGGCAAAGTAAACGTCCCACATGCTGTGTATAAAAAACGGCCCACTCCAAATCTGAAGTGAGCCGTTGGAAGGTAGTTTGTGCTGCCCAGCCTTATTTACGGCGGCGGCGTAGGATCAAACCGAGGGAGAGCAACCCGAGAAGTCCGGTGGCCGGTTCGGAAATCGCATCACCGGTGATCAGGATGTTGTCGATGCCCGTGTTTTCATTTCCTGAGGCGGTATCATTATAAACTTCGAAACGGAGACGGAGTGTTCCGTCGGAGGTCAGGGCCCGAGTGTAGTTTGCGAAAGCGATTGAGAGCGTTTAACCGGATGGAGCGTCGGTGTAAGGCGAGTTGTTAGTACCGGCAAAGTTGAAAACAGAAGTTTCATAGGATCCGTTACCGTCAAAATCAACGAACGCTCGCCCGAAATTTTCAACCTCAGCACTCTGTGCGCCTGCCATCCTCACGCTCAGTTGTAGTGAGGTGGAGACCGAAAACCAGGCCACTGGTTAAGCTATGATTGGGCTGGACCTTGGCGCACGAAACCGCGAACGCAATAGCCACCCAATGAAAGCCAAACGAAAGAGACATGATGCCGGATTTAAAGCCCGTGTAGCGCTGGAAGCGCTCAAAGGGGAGAAGACCATTCAACAGATCGCCAAGGATTTTGACCTGCATCCGGTGCAGGTTTCGGAGTGGAAAAGGAAGC
>CAMAUV010000089.1 GCA_945861415.1 Akkermansia muciniphila
CCCGCACCGAACTCTTCGCCTACATCGAATCCTACTACAACCTCCACCGCAAACACTCCGCCCTCGACTACCAAACCCCGGCCCAATTCAAGGCCGGAATCCTCAGCCAAAACTAAACAAAAAACGGTCCAGCAATCCGTTGCCTCTCAGTTCCAGGTGAGTGGCGCCCAGCTCCAGGCCGGGACCTATAATTTCCTGCCCGATCCGGGCGGAACAACCTATTCCGTGCGCATCCGGGCCACCGGCGCGCCTTCCGGTGAATCGGGAGAGTCCGTGTTCGTCCTGACTGTGAGGGGGGACTCCGATATGGATGGCCTGCGGGACGAATACGAAATGCTCTGGGCCGGCAATCTCTCCGTTCTCTCTGGCCTCGGCGGTGCCGATGCCGACACCGACGTTCTCACCGACCTGCAGGAATTCAACTTGGCCGCGCAGTTCCCCAACCTCAATCCCACCAAAGCCGATACCGACGGGGATAGCCTGAGCGACAACGTTGAAGACAACACCGGCAACTTTGTCGATGCCACAGCCACCGGGACCAATCCCACCCTCGTCGACACGGATGGCGACCTGAAGGCCGACGGCGCAGAAGTGAGCGCTGGCACTAATCCAACCCATGGGAACGACCCCTCCCCGACTCCGCTTGCCGGCTACTGGCCGTTTGCCGCCAATTCCGATCCGCAGCCCGACCTTTCGGCCAATGCCAACGATGCGGAGGTGAATGGAGCCGCACTCTGGGCGCTCGACGGCGAGCGCGCCAGTGGGGTCATGCAGTTCTCCGGCGGACCCGGACTCCAGGCCCCCCATTCCGATAGCCTCACCATCACCGGCGCGATCACCGTAGCCGCCTGGGTCAAATTGACGGCGAACCCCAACTATGACACCATCATCGCCAAGAATCCGTCCAATGGCTCGCCCAACAATCATGCCGGCAACTTCGAATTGCGCGTGCGTAACAGTCGCCAACTCGATTTCAATTGGGAAACCGGAGGCCCCAGCTCGACCACGGGACTGACCAGTTCCGGCACGGTCGCCAGCAACAACGTTTGGACGCACGTCGCCTTCGCGGGAACCCCCGGCGGAAGCTATACGTTCTACATCAACGGAGTGCCCGCCGGCACAGGGAGCATGGCCGATAACTTCCTCGGACAAAACATCAACCCGCTCTACATAGGCAACCGCGCCGATGCCGCCGTTCCCTTCCCCGGGAGCCTCGACGATGTCGCCCTCTTTGCCGGCGCGCTCGGGCCACTCGAGATCGCGGAGATCATGGGCGGCGATTTCAGCCGCTACCTACTCGTCTCACAGGAACCCTTCCAGATCACCCGGGTCGTCCGGAATCCGGTCTCGGGCGCAGTGACCCTCACGTTCCCGACCACGAACGGGACCACTTACACGGTCGAGGTCTCGACCGATCTCGTTGGATGGACCGAACTCGATGACAGCGTGGACGGACAGGCCGTGGAAACCAATTTTACCGACACCGTCTTCGCGCCCGCCCCTCTTGAAAAAAACCGGGTCTTCTACCGCGTGACCAGGAATTAATCCCTAACGATCAGTTTGCCGCCACACATCCCCGGGGACAGACCTTCCAGATGCGCGCGCGCGTCCAACCGGCGCCTCCCAGACCCCTTCACTCCCCGTTCCGGAACCCGCCAATGACGCCACCCGCGAAAAGCAAATTCCTTTCAGGCTCAGGCCCAACACGCCCGACCACTTGCGGCTACCCAACGGACGCTGGGAGGAGATGCCGTTTATGGTGGTGGAGTGACGAATAGGCCGCCGGAATTTGCTTCCACTTTCAGCCCAGCACCACAGTCCCGATCACTGGCCTTTTGGCCAGTATAACTCGTCTATCAATCACAGCGAACGCCCCGACCAGTTTTGGGTTCCCACTCCACAGACCGGAAAGGCACGAAGTTGTAACCATTTTGTAACCAGGAAAATCCTCATTCCGGTGCAATTTCGGGCATTTAGCTGCAATTTAGTGCAGCCCCGATTTTGATGCATATCTGATTGATTTTCAATCACTTAAAATGGAGCCGGTGAGCGGATTTGAACCGCTGACCCGCGCATTACGAATGCGCTGCTCTACCACTGAGCTACACCGGCCGGCTAAATACCCGTCTGCGCAGTGCCAGTCTTCACCGCCAGTGTCAAGAGACCTTGCGGCTGTGAAGCGGGCCGCATCGTTGCGTTCTGCCGCGCCCGATCACGTTTCCCCGACTTCACTTCCCTGCCCCGAACCGGACGGCGATGAGGCTGGTCATGGTGGCATAGTAGAGGGTGCCGTTGGCGGCGCAGACGGTGCTGCTGGCGGAGCTGCCAAGATGCGTTTGGAAAATCAGTTTTTTCTCCGGCGCGGCGGCAAAGATCCATGAATCGCCTTTCCTCGTCGTGAGATAAACACGGCCGTCCGCCACAAGCGGCGACGCCCACGCATCGCCCTGGAGCTCATGCTGCCAGTATTCGCGCCCGGTCGTGGCATTCAGGCAGCGCAGGATGCGGTCGGTGTCTGCGATAAAGCACAGGTCACCGGTAACGGCGGGGCTACTCATAACGTGCTTCCCCAGCGGTGTGTTCCAAATACGGGTGCCCCTGCGGGCGTCCACGCACTGGATCCACGACTCATTTTTACCCCACCAGACGTCGCCACCGCCAGCAAAATAGATGCGGTCGTTAGCCACCACCGGCATACCAAAAACATTGCTAGGGCCGTCCTTCCGGTTCTGATTATACACATGCACCTCCGTCTTGGGGGCGGTGGGATCCGGGTCGTAATGCCAAAGCTTTGTTAGTGTCTGCATTTCTCCAGCGGCGGTGGTAGGTGCCAGCGGCTCGAAGGCGTAGAGGATGCCGTTTCCCCCGCAAAAAAAGATGCGCGGCTGCCCATCCAACACGCCCATGGATGGGGCAGACCATGTGCTGTGAAAGATGTTGGGAGCGATGCCTTCGCGCTCACGGGCCAGCAGGCGGCCGGTGGCCTTGTCCGCCACGAGCAGGCTGGGGGCATCGGGCGTCCGGATGCGTCGGTGCGTGTTGTCCACGCCGGTGCCGGAGTTGAAATAGAGATGCGGCCCATGAATGAGCACGGAGGTGTGGGCGGCATCGTGAGACCAGATGCCGGCCTCAGTGGTCAGATCCGTGATCCAGAGAATATCCGCATCGAGCGGCCCGGGCGCCATGGCCGGGAGATCCGCCGGGGTCATGTGGCGCCCCTCCTCCTTGAATGGGCCGTCGTTTCCATCGGCCATGCCTTTGAGATCGAGGCAGGCGAGTTCGCCCCGGTTGGTGACAATGTAGACGCGGTCACCCTCGACAGTGGCCGGTGAGGAAATTCCGCTGTTGGGCCAGTCGAAGTAGCGGTCCTCCGTGCGCTTGGGCACCACCAACTGCCAGAAAAGAGCGCCGGTTTTTTCGTCGAAGCACATGAGCACGCCGCGGTCGCCCTCGTGTTTCGGGTCGCGGGGTTTAGAATTGTTGGTGCCGATCAGGACCCGTCCGCCGGAGACGACCGGAGAGGAATGCGCCTCGCTTCCAAGTTCTGCCCGCCATGCGATATTGGCTCCGGATTTCAGATCAAAGGAATCCGCGAGCCCCTTTTCGGGAGAAACCATATTCCGGTTCCATGCACTGCCCCACTGAGGGAAATCGGCAGCGGCGGCCACGGCGGCAGTGAACGCTCCGGTGAAAAAAAGGGCGATGCGGTGCATGACGCTAACTGTCTCGCAGCGCTCCGGGAGCAAGCCCTATCACGCGTATGGCCGCGGGTGGAGAGCCTGGGTAAATCAGGCATTCGCTTTCTGTCTTGCAAAGGGCTCCCGCCGCCCCTGTAGTCAGCGGACTTCCTCAACCATGTCCAAGCTCACTTACAAAGAATCCGGTGTCGATACGAAAGCCGCCGCTGCGCTCGTCACCGATGTTTTTGGCGATCTCCGTCGCCGCACCGAGCAAAAACGCAAGCTCTTTGGCGCGTTCGGTCTTTTCGCTGCCGCCTACGACCTGAGCGACTACAAGGAACCGGTGATCGTCACCGGATGTGATGGAGTGGGCACTAAGCTGGAACTGCTCATCCACCACGACATGCTGGAAAATGCTGGCAAGGACCTCGTGGCCATGAGTGTGAATGACGTGCTCACCACGGGCGGCGATCCCATTCTCTTTCTCGATTACATCGGCATCGGGCGCATTGATAAGAGTCAGATCACGCGCCTCATCGAGGGCATGACCGAGTGGCTGGCAGCCTGCGACTGCATCCTGGCAGGAGGCGAGACGGCGGAGATGCCCGGCATCGTGCCGGACGGACTCATTGAGTTGAGCGGTTTCGCCATTGGTGCCGTGGAAAAGAAAGATCTGCTCAATCCGGAGCGCGTGGAGGTGGGTGACGTTCTGGTGGGCTATCCTTCAGACGGATTCCACGCCAACGGCTGGAGCCTCGTGCGCCGCGTGCTGAAAGAATATGCCTCTGAATTCAGCGACGAGGAAATTCGCGGCCTGCTCGCGCCTACCCGCCTTTATCATGAGGAAGTGCGTGCACTCAAAGAGGCCGGAGCCGATATCCGGGCCATGGCCCACATCACCGGCGGCGGCCTGACTGAGAACCTTGAGCGCTTCCTCGGCACACGCGGCGCAGACATTCAAATCCCGGAGTGGACGTTGGGCGCCATCCCGAAGGTCATCGCACACTGCGATGCGCAGGGGATTATCGATACCTTCAACATGGGCTGGGGATGGGTGGCCATCGTCCCGCCGGCGGACAAAGCCAAGGCCCTGGCCGCAGGACCAGGAGCCCGCGAGATCGGCGTCATCACGGCCGAACACGGCGTGCGCGTGAAAGTAGGCTGACGGCCGATTCAGGGGCCTTCTTGGGGCAGCGAGGTGCATGTAGCGAAACAGTTCTCTGCGGCCATGCTGAGGGCCGCAGAGCAGTCAGGTCAGTAGGGGCCCCGCTACTGGCCTCGGCTTCGGCTGACTACGACCTGCAAGAAAACTCCGGCTAATCCTCCGGCAGCGGCTGGTCTTTAGTTTCCGGCAGGAAGGGCAGTGAGATCAGGCCGACGAGGTAAATGCAGCTGAGACAGCAGCAGGCCTGGCGGAACGCGTCCAGCTTGGCCGCGGCCACTGCGGTAGCGATGCTGGGATCTGTCACGACCAATCCCGCTGCAGAGGCGACCTCGGTGGAGGCACGCAGGGCCAGCCAGCCCTGAAGCAGGCCGAGGGTCCACGGTCCAGCGGCAGCGATGAAGCGGCCCACATTGTAGCAGAAGCTCACCCCTGTGCTGCGCAGGCGAATGGGGAACAGCTCCGGCAGGTAAATCGCAAACCCTGCGAACAGCGCCAGTTGGAAGAAGCCCATCACGGCGCTCATCCAGATGTCCTGCTTCCCATTAAAGCAAAGAAAGTAGAAGATGGTGGCCCCCATGGCGGCAAGGGAGCCGATGAAGAAGGCTCTCTTCCGTCCGATGCGCTGGGCGATCTTGGTGAAGGCAATCATGCCGCAGAAGGCACCGATGTTCTGCACGATGCTGTTGTAGCCCATCCAGCGGCTTTTCTCGGAAGCAATCACCGCAGGCTCCACACCTTCTGCTCTGAGCGAGCGCTCGATGACGCCGCCGACCAGTTCCGGGGAGAAGAATCCAATGCCCCAGACGCCAATTACTCCCGCGATACAGAGCACCATGCCGGCGAGCGCGTGGCGCTTCCACTTTTCGTTACCAAAGAGGCTCGAGTAACTGCCAAACTTGACGCCGGTGATCTTCCCCTCCGCGCGCGCCTTCACCCACTTCTCCGGCTCCTTCATGCGCCATGCGATGAAGACACAAAGGAAGGCGGGAAGTGCACCGATCATGAACAAATACTTCCATGAGTCGCCACCGTTAGTGATGGTTTTGTTCGCCACAAGACTGGCGACGAGGATAGAGCAGAGGCCTGCGGTTATATTACCGAGCGCCGACATGGCTTGAAGGGTGCCCAGAGCCTTGCTTCGTGCCTGTTCCGGCAAGGTATCCGCGACGAGGGCAACGGCCAGCCCGAAGACCCCGCCGACTCCCAGTCCAGTTATGAAGCGGTAGATGGCAAACTGCGTGAAGTTCTCCGCGAGGGCGCTCAGGCCCGTGCACAGCGAGTAGATGAGCACGGTTATCGTCAGGGTACGGGCGCGCCCGATGCGGTCTCCAACCGAACCGAAAATCAATCCTCCCACAGCCCATCCAAGCACGAAAATGGAAGTCGCATACCCCGCCAGCATCTTTTCATCGGCGCCCGCAGCCAGCGCCTTCATGGCTGCCGGACGGGCAAGGATAAACAGCTGCTGGTCGAGACAGTCGAACACCCAAGCAAGGGTCGCCATGGTGAGGACGAACCAATGTTGCTTGTTCAACATGCGATACCACGGCATGCCGGGCGGATACTGATCCGGAGTTCGTAAGGCTTCGGGGGATTCGTAAGGATTGGAGGATAACATGCAGTAAATGAGGGCGGGTAAAGTTTTACCTGCGCGCAACGAGCCGGAAAAAGCCAGGGGATTTTCGTTTGCGGATGCGGTGCAGACGCGGTTCGACTGCAGGCATGGAGAGGAATGATGCTGACGTTCAAAGTCCCGCCGTAGAGTGGCTGGGACGAGTGCCCTACGCGGAAGGACTGCAGCGGCAGGAGACTCTCATGTCGCGCCTCCTCGCGGGCGAGGAGGCGGAAGCCATCCTACTTCTGGAGCACGATCCTGTCTTCACCATTGGCCGCACACTGGACCGCAGCAGTCTCGGTGATCCCGCCGCGCTGCCGGCCCCGCTGGTGGAAATTGGACGCGGCGGCAAAGCCACATGGCACGGGCCGGGACAGCTGGTGGGCTACCCTATTCTGCGGCTGGTGCGCTACGGGCAGGACCTTCACGCCTACCTCCGTGCATTGGAGCAGTCACTCATCGACGGCGCACGCGCGCTCGGCATTTCTGCGGACCGGCGGGACGGGCTGACCGGCGTATGGGTGGAGAGCCGGAAGCTCGCCAGTATTGGCGTGGGCGCGAGGCAGTGGATCAGCCAGCACGGATTCGCGATCAACATCTGCGGGGCGCTGGAGGGCTTCGCCGCCATCACGCCTTGCGGCATCGATGGCGTCACCATGACGTCACTGGAACGCGAAGGGGCCGCCATGACCGTGGAGGAGGCCGCAGCACACTTCACCCCGTATCTGCAGCGGTCCCTTGCGGCGCTGAGGGTCTAAGAGTTCCCGTTGTCTACCTGGCCACGCGCCTCTGCTTGAGCATCCACTCGTAGAGCTTGCCATCGGCGTAAGCCTCAGTCCATGAGTCGTGGCCGGCGTTGGGGAAAATGGTGTATTCCGGTTTTCCACCAGCGGCCTTGAGCGCCTCGATCATTTCATCGCTACTTGCCTGCAGCACCACGTTGTCTTTTGTGCCGTGGTAGCATTGGATAGGCACGTGCTTGAAAGCGGCTGCCTTTTTGGGATTCCCTGCCCCACAGATGGGCACGGCAGCGGCAGCGAGGTCAGGGTGAGCTGCCAGCAGTCCCCACGTGGCATATCCACCCATGCTTAGTCCGGTCAGGACCACGCGATCCTTGTCTCCCGGCTGAGTGGCTAAGGTGTGGTCGATAAGCCCCTTGAGCGCTACTAAATCCCACCAGCGGCCAGCCGGGCACTGGGGGGAAACGATAATGAACTTCTTCAGCTCGGCCTTACTGCCGTGAAGTTTGGGCGGGCCGTGCTGCTTAATCTTAGCGAGGTCGTTCCCGCGCTCTCCCGAGCCATGGAAGAAGAACATGACAGGCCAGCCGCCCTCCGGTTTGGTCTCGGAAGCTGGCGGCAGCGCCAGCCAGTAGTGCAGTCTGGTCTTTCCTCCTTTGTCGTCGGACACTTCGACCGATTGCGCGGTTTGGGTGCCCGGTGCGGGCTTTACCTCCGCGTTCAGGGGGAGGGTCAAGAAGATGGCGATAAGAGAAGTAAGCAATGGTCGCATGTGTGTTCACCTTCACTCCTCCGATGACGCATCGCGAGGGAATTCTGGCACGCGTCTTGGCTTCCTCTTGTTCCGCAAAATCATCGCCTCCCAGCCGGGAAGAATTTTCTGCAATTCGTGAATAGCCTCCACCGGGCCGCGTCGAAGGCAGCGGAACAAAGGGTCCCCATAGAAGGCCCCGCGTGATCCACTAAACAAAACCAAACTGCACTAATCACACCCAACGCCATGAAAAAGCTCGAACTCGTCTTCGCCGCACTAATGAGCTTCGCATTTCTCATCCCCACCACCGCTGAAGCCGGCGGCTGCCGCACCCAGGTGACGTATGAACCCTGCGGAACCCGCATCACATGGGAATACCGCTATGCCGGCCGCGACTGGCGCGGCTGCCCTGCCTACCACTGGGTGGCGGTGAGCCGCTGCGCCCCGCAAAGACCCCGATATTACGACAGCGGTTACCACGGCGGTGGCCACCACGACAGCGGTTACCACGCCGGCGGCTACTCCGGCCGCGGGCCCCGCTACACCCATCC
This sequence comes from Akkermansia muciniphila, assembly GCA_945861415.1. Taxonomy (GTDB): domain Bacteria; phylum Verrucomicrobiota; class Verrucomicrobiia; order Verrucomicrobiales; family V1-33; genus V1-33. Next base: position 8,506 of record CAMAUV010000089.1, read on the forward strand.
CGGCGGCAGGTGCGGCATCGGCCACACGGGCATCTCCTTCCATTTCCGACGCTAACTTCCGATTCTGAAATGGTCCCCGCAGGGCACCCCGGCCACGGAGTGCCCTGTTTCATTTCACGGATTCAAAATTCACCACGAAAGACGCAGCGGGCGGTCGGGGTCTCGTGGAGCACGATCTCGGCAAGGCCCGGAAGTTGTGCCTCCAGCTTTCGCCAAAACCATGCGCACATATTTTCGATGGTGGGATTTTCCAATCCTTCGACATCGTTCACATACGAATGATCCAGCCGCTCAAGCAGGGGGCGCATGGCTTTCGATATCTCCGCATGATCGTAGAGCCACCCGGTGGCGGGATCCACGGTGCCCTCGCAGTGGATTTCCACTTTGAAGCTGTGGCCGTGCATCAGCCGGCACTTGTGTCCCACCGGGGCCGTGGGCAGCGTCTGGGCGGCCTCAAAGGTGAACTCTTTAACGATTCTTGCGCGCATAAGTTTAGCGGTCCTGTGCGGGGACACTGGAACGCAGTGAGAGATGATGCATGGCCCGGTACATGGCCGCTACTGCAATACTGAAAACAAAAACGGTCCAAGCCCAAGCTTTGGGGCCAAACAGAAATAGCTCTCCCCGACTCTGTCGCAGCCGCTTGGCGTCGCCATTCACAGCTAGGGCCATGATGATGTTGAGCAGAAAAGCAACGACGGCAGCGCAAAGCACCATCCCGATAAAAATTTCCTGAGTGTCTTCCATGATTTCATCCTACCAACGGACTTCATTCACTGAGTTCCCCGCCTGCGAGGCAAGCGCGGCGGCGAAGACTTCGTGAGAGGCAAGGGCTTCCTCCGGGGTGACACAACCGAAGCGCCCATTAAGCTGACCCTCCCGCTCCAGCAAGTAAGCGGCCCACATTTGCTGCATGATGTCAGGAAATCCGGGTTCGAAAATGCCGCCGGTAATGGTGGCGAAGGGCATGTCGAAGCCGAGGACGGTGCGCTCCCACGCCTGGTCCTTCCCTGCCCTGCGAAAGGTATAGAGCGTTTTAGGCTCGGTCGTGGAATAGCGCATCCCGCCTTCCGTGCCGAGGACGGTGAGGAACCACGAATTCGTCTCTCCGGGAGCGAGGCGTTTCATTTCGAGCCGCATAGGCACATCGCTGCCGCCGATGCTGACCCACGTGTGGAGCATGGCGTTGTCCCATGTGTCGCAGCTGCTCATGCCACCTTTGCCGTCCGGGCGCTGCGGGTAGCCTTTTTGGAGCTGGGCATAAACGGAGCGCGGTTTCCAGCCGAGGCGAAGCGGCACGTGCAAGGCATGCATGCCCAGATCGTTGAGCACACCGCCCTCGCCGCAGATGGCGCTAAGGCGTTTCCAGTTGGCGGGCTTGGTGGCATCAAGATCGCTACTGTGGTGGAAGCCGCTGTGGATTTCCAGGATACGGCCCATGCCTTCGCCGCAGCAGGCCTTGATGATGCGCTGGGCCGCGGGGAAGAAGGGAAACTCGCTGCTGCACCGCACAAACCGCCCACTGGTTTTTCCGGCATCGACGATGCGGCGCGCGGCCGGGAGGTCGATGCCGAAGGGTTTCTCCGCGAAGAGGTCTTTGCCTGCTTTGAGCACATCAAGGTAGATGCTCTCATGGAGGTGGTGCGGCACGGCAACATAGACCACATCTACCTCCGGACTGGCCAGCATTTCATGATAGTCCGTAGTGAGCAGTGTGACCGAAGGCAAGGCGCGGAACCATTCCAGCACCGCTGGGCTCACATCAGCGACAGCAGTAAGCACCGGCGTGACCGGCATGTCCTTAAGGGCGCACCAGCGGGCAAAAGCGCTGGCCACTTCCCGGCCCATAAGGCCACCTCCAATGATACCTACCTTTACGGTCTTCATATGAAAAATGGCTGGGAGTTCGATTACTTCGCTTTGGGCTTGGTGGGGGCGGGCTTCGTGCCGGTCGCCGGTTTCGTCGGCACGGCGGGCTTATTCACGGGATCTAGAGCGGTGCCGGGGCTGGCTCCGGGAACCCGGCCAGCTTCGAGCGGAATCGCACGCGGAGCCTGTTCGCTGAGGGCTACCTGCCACTTTTCGCCGTTCTTGCGCAATGAAATGAGTTCCAAATTTTCCACGCGCGCCTTGCCATTCGAATGCCTTGTCCGCACCAGCACATGCGTCAGTTTCGGATCCTCCTCGGCTATGCTCAGCAGCCGGATTTCGAGACTCTTGCGGATGGTATCCAGCACTTCTTCCGTGACCTTGTAACGCTCCTGCAGGCCACTGTGATAGGCTGTGTAAAAATCCCGCGGCGCCATTTTCGCCACTTCCTCCAGCGTGCCCTTGCCGACGCGGCGGGTCATGGCCTCTTCATCGTCGATGGTTCGAGCATTCTTGAGGCGGGTGACGTAGTCATCCTGGAGACCTTTGAGCGAGCCGGCGTCCAGGATTTCCGCGCTCTTATTCCACTGGCGCGCCAGAATCATGGCGAGATAATCCCGAACCACTTTGGCAGTGGGGTGGGCATCAAGGGCAGCAGAGTCGGCTTGAGCAGTGGCCTGCTGGCCAGTAAAAAGGAGGCCGGTGACGGCGAGCGAGACGAGGAAATGGCGGAGACGGATCATAGCGTGGGTAGATGTGAGGATTGAGGGCCTTTAGTGCCACAGACGAAGAATCGGCGACAACCGGGAATTAAGGCGACATGCCGCTGCATCAGAGAGCGCTCTGCGCGGCTCCATCCATCGCAGTTCAGGCAAAAATCTCCTCAACCACGCGGGAGTGCTCCACTCCAGTGAGCCGCTGATCGAGCCCCTGGAATCTGAAGCTGAGGCGCTCGTGATCAAGGCCAAGAGCATGGAGCAGGGTCGCATGGAAATCGCGCACGCTGACCTTGTCCACTGCAGCCTTGTGGCCAATTTCATCGGTCGCCCCGAAGTGAGCGCCACCCTTAATGCCGCCGCCAGCCAGCCATGCGGTAAACGCGTGCGGGTTGTGGTCGCGCCCCGGTTTGGCGCCCTTCTGGGAAACCGGCAACCGCCCGAACTCCCCCGCGCAGACCACCAGCGTATCCTCCAGCAGACCACGCTGGGCCAAGTCAGCAAGCAGACCGGCAAAAGGCTGATCCACTTCCGCAGCGAACCCGCTGTGATTGCCCTTGAGGTCGTTATGGCCGTCCCAGCTGCGCTGGTTTTCCATGCCACCACTGTAGATTTGCACAAAACGCACGCCGCGCTCCACCATGCGCCGGGCCATGAGGCACTGGGCGGCCATGTGTGCGCAGTGCGGCTGGTCCAGACCGTAGAGCTTGCGGATGTGCTCCGGTTCATTCTCCACATCAAAGGCCTCAGGCGCTGCCGTCTGCATGCGGTAGGCCAGTTCAAAGCTCTCAATGCGAGCCGCGAGTTCATTTTCGATGGGCGAACCAGGCAATCCGTGACGATTGAGCTGCGCCATGAGATCAAGTTGCGCCCGCTGAGTGGTATTCGTCAGCACGGCGGGACGCTTGAGGTTGTCTATGGGTTCGCCTTTAGGCTTGAGCCATGTGCCCTGATAGACACTGGGCAAAAATCCGGCGGTCCAGTTGCTCGCGTTTCCTTTGGGCAGCCCTCGGTCCTTCGGGTCGGACATGACGACGAAGGATGGCAGATCACTGCTCGTGCATCCCAGCCCGTAAGTGACCCACGACCCCACACTGGGGAACCCCATGCGGGTGTATCCGGTGTTCATCATGAAAAGTGCCGGGCTGTGATTGTTGCTGTCCGTATGGCAGCTGTGGATGAAGGCCATCCGGTCCACTTGCTCCGTGAGTTTCGGAAAAAGGCTGCTGCCCCATGTGCCGCTCTGGCCATACTGCTTCCACTCGAACGGTGAGGCCATGAGCGGTCCCACATCACCGGGAAAGAAGCCCGTCTTGGGATCGAATCCCTGCAACGGCTGACCGTCTCGTTTTTGAAGCTCGGGCTTGTAGTCCCACGTGTCCACGTGGCTCGGCCCGCCATTCATGAAGAGCCAGATCACCGATTTCGCACGCGGCTTGAAGTGAGGCTGCCGCGCTGCCAATGGATTCAGGGCGGACGCACCCGAACGCTCCAGCATCGCCTGCAGAGCCAGCCAGCCGAACCCGCCCCCGGCAGTCTGAAACAACCGGCGGCGGCTAAAGGAAGAAAGTGCGTCGTTCATGAGTAGTTTTGAGCGGGAAGGGGAAAATGTAGCTACGGGACAGCGGCTATCATAATAACGCGTCGCCACCCCCCGCTCTTGCGCCAAATCAGCGCCCTGATCAACCGTGGTCAGATATTACTCCCGAGGAAGGTATGGATACCGCACTCAGTCTTTTCGAACCCTTCCCAACGCCCGGCGCGCTCGTTTTCCCCGCCGGCAAGTTTCGTGCACGGCCAGCAACCGATGCTGCGATACCCGCGGTCATGAAGCGGATTGTAGGGAATGGCGTTCGCCTTGATATAATCCCAGACTTGCTCCCGGCTCCAGTTGGCCATAGGATTGAGCTTCAGCAGGTTCTTCTCGCGGAGCTTGTCGAACTCATACATTTCCAGAATACCGGTCTTCGCCCGCGTCTCGCTTTGCCCGCGCCGCAAGCCGGTGATCCAGACATCTAGTTGGGACAGCCGCTGCTGCAGCGGTAGCACCTTGCGCAGCGTGCAGCAGGTGTCCGGATTCGTCTCCCAAAGATTTCCACCGTAGTCGGCCCACTGCTCATGAACTGTCTGCGCCGGTTTGAGCCCCTCGATTTGAATGCCGAAAAACTCCTCCAGCCTTATCCTCAGCGCCTCCGTCTCCGGAAATAGCAGCCCTGTGTCCACGGTGAACACCGGAAAATCTAGCCCCAGCTTCCGCGCGTGATGGATAATTACCAACCCGCTGCCCTGATAGCTGGTCCCGATCGCGGCCTGCCGTCCAAAAGTCTCCCATGTCCAGCGGAGCGTGTCCTCCAGACCCATCGACTCAAACCGCTCCGCCTGCTCGCGCACGTTGAGGTCGGGATATTTGGAAAGGGAAAAGGCCATCGTAATTCTCCTAATAGCCTATGGGGATAGTCGTGTATTCGATTCTGTCAACCTGTCTGCGCCCTGCGCTTGCCAGCAGGCAGGCCAGCGGCAGAATGGGGGCTCACTCACATTATGTCCGTCACACTTCAGCCCTCTTTCGAAGAATTCCAGACTCTCGCCGCTCAGGGAAACCTGATCGCCGTTTGGGCGGAGTTGACTGCTGACTACGAGACGCCGCTCTCGGCCTTTGAAAAGATCGCCGACGGGGCACCGCGCTTCCTTTTTGAAAGTGCGGAGACCACTGGTTTCTCCGGCCGCTACTCCTTCATGGGCGCGCATCCCCGCGCCACGATCACCGCCCGCGGTCATGAGGTGCAGATAAGCTACCGGGACGGAAAATCAGAGACGTTTCAGACCAAAGGCGACCCGCTGCGCGACCTCGAGGCCATCATGGCCCAATTCCAGCCGGTGAAGCAGCCGCGCCTACCGGTCTTCGTCGGGGGGGCCGTTGGCGCGCTCACTTACGACATGGTGCGCTTCTTCGAGCCCACGGTGCCGCCCGCGCCGAAGGACGAACTCGGCCTGCCGGAAATGGTGTTCCTCATCGCCGACAGCGTTGTCATCTTCGACCACCGCTACCGCCTCATGCAGGTCGTGGCGAACGTTTGCCTTACCGACTTCGTCGATGCCCGCTCCGCCTACGATGAAGCAGGCCGCCGCATTCACGAGATGATCGAGCGCCTCAGCCGCCCGCTGCATGTAAAGCCTATGGCCGCCGCTCCAGCCTCGGCGCCGCAGCACGCCGTAAGCAACACCACGAAGGAGGAATACCTTGGCATGGTGGACAAAGCGAAGGAATACATCCGCGCCGGCGACATCTTCCAGGTGGTTCCCAGCCAGCGCTTTGAGGTGCCCTACGGCGGCCGTCCCATCGAACTGTATCGTGCCCTTCGTCACGTGAATCCCTCGCCCTACATGTTCTGCGTGGAACTGGGCGATTTCTCACTCGTGGGCAGCAGCCCGGAAGTGCACGTGCGCTGCATGAATGGCCGCGTAGACATCCGCCCCATTGCCGGCACGCGTGTCCGCGGCAAAACGGAGGACGAAGACGACGCGCTCGCCGCGGAACTACTCGCCGACGAAAAGGAACGCGCTGAGCACATCATGCTCGTGGACCTCGCGCGCAACGACGTGGGCCGCATCAGCGGCTACGGCACCGTGGTCGTCAGCGACCTCATGATTATAGAGCGCTACAGCCATGTCATGCACATCGTGAGCAACGTCCACGGCACCCTCGCCGCGGACAAGTCCTCCTACGACGTCATGCGCGCCACCTTCCCTGCGGGAACCGTTAGCGGCTCGCCCAAAGTAAGGGCCATGCAAATCATCAATGAGCTGGAGAAATCGAAGCGCTGCGCCTACGCCGGCGCCGTTGGTTACTTCGGATTCGACGGCAACCTCGACTCCTGCATCGCCCTGCGCACCGTGGTGCTCACAGGCGGTAAGGCCTATGTCCAGGCAGGCGCCGGCATTGTAGCTGACAGCGTTCCCGAGAGCGAATACGCTGAGACCGTGAATAAGGCCGCCGCCGCCCTCCGCGCCGTGGAACGGGCGACGAGACTGTGAGTCTGACAGCATAAACTCTCCGCTTTCTTCTGTCGCCGGACCGTCATCGACGAGCGAGGGGCGCAAGCCGTTAGCCGCAGGCGTTTGGGCATACATCGGCGTCCTGAGTGTTCCTCTGGTGCTGGCCACTATTGAGGGTGGCTGGCAAGCCATTTTCGTGGCCGTGATTGCCCTCTGCTTTTTCTGCCTGACCATGAATCCATCCCGTCAATCCGCCCGCTCAA
>CAMAUV010000090.1 GCA_945861415.1 Akkermansia muciniphila
GCGGCCATGTGCTTTGTTGGCACAAGCTGCGCCCGGGGGCCAAGGCGATCCCTCCCTAACATCATTATAATATCCAGGCACACAGGCCACCCGCACCCCATAATCCCCAGGTTTTTCAGGCCAGAGCTAAGTCCGACAGGCTGCTAGCGCACGCTGCCCCATGGCCGGGAGCGGAAGTAAATTGGCGAGAAGAGAAATAGAGAAGGGGCGTTCCATGCCTAGGGATGAGAAATATGCTCCAGCTTATTATTTCCGGCTAAGGATGGAAAGCCATGGTTTCTCGCTAAATAAATACGACAGAACAGCCACCGGTGAAAATTTCAGTTGTCGCCCGGCAGGTACGGTGCATTGAGAAGGGCGCGCATCCCGCGGCAATGCTCTCGTGGCGGAATTGGTAGACGCGTATGACTCAGGATCATATGGGGCGACCTGTGGAGGTTCGAATCCTCTCGAGAGCACCACTTCTCGTATTGGCCCCTACCGTCTCAACACTATGCAGGATCCCGTCTTCGTCAAAGACGCCTTTGCCAAGGTCGCGAGGCGCTACGTTATCACTAACCACGTGCTCTCGCTGGGCACGGACATTCTCTGGCGGCGCAAAGTGGCCCGCATGGTGGCGGAGACGAAACCGCAGCGCCTGCTGGACCTCGCCACAGGCACCGGGGACCTCGCGTTGGAAATTTCCCGGGCCTGTCCCGGCCTTAATATCACCGGCGCTGACTTCTCCGCGCCTATGCTAGACTATGCTAGGGGCCGCAAAGTGCCCGGGCTTACACTAGTGGAAGCGGACGCCATGGCGCTGCCGTTTGCGTCAGAAAGTTACGACTGCTTGACGGTGGCTTTTGGCCTGCGTAACATGGCGCGCTGGGGAGATGCCGTGTGGGAAATGGCCCGAGTCACCCGTAAAGGAGGCTCGTTGCTTGTGCTGGATTTCTCCTTGCCCACCGCACTAGCGTTGCGCCCAGCCTACCGGTTTTACCTGCACCGGGTCCTGCCCAGAGTTGCAGGATTCATCACCCGCCAGCAGGACGCATATTCCTACCTCGCCGGCAGCATTGAGAAATTTCCCAGCGGCGAAGAAATGTGTGACCTGATCCGCGCAAACGGCTTTTCCACCGCCCGCGCCGTGCCGGTGAGCATGGGCATCGCTACGATTTACCATGCGGTGAAGTGAGGGTTGTAATCAGACCGCGGTTGCCATTCACCCGGTCGTTCACCGACCGGCCAGAAGTCGGTTAACTCAATCCCTTCGCAGCCTGCCATGCGGTCTCCATCTCATCAAGGTCTGCGGACTCCAGTGTCTGCCCCTTGGCGGTGAGAAGTTGCTCCATCGCCGTAAAACGGTTCACGAACTTACTGTTCGCCGACGCCATCAGCACCTCCGGATCCAACTTCAGTTTTCGCGCGAGATTCGCCACGGAGAAAAGAAGATCCCCGATCTCCTCCGCGACGGCCTCCGGCCTAGCTTCAGCGAGAGCCTCGGCCACCTCCTCTGTCTCCTCGCGGATTTTCTCCATTACTCCCGAAGCATCCGGCCAGTCGAATCCCACCCTAGCCGCCCTCTTCTGCAGTTTCGCCGCCCGACTGAGCGCTGGCAGCGCCATAGGAATCCCATGCAGAAAAGGCCGGGGCGTATTTCCCTTTTCCGCTTTCTTAATCTCATCCCACTGCCGCAGCACGCCATCCGTATCCGCCACGTCACTGTCGCCATACACATGGGGATGTCGTCGGATCAGCTTTTCTGCGATACCGTGCGCAATCCGGTCGAGATCAAACGCGCCCGTTTCACTCGCTATCTCGCCATGCAATACCACTTGAAGGAGGAGGTCCCCGAGTTCCTCACACATGTGCTCTGCATCGTCATTCTGAATCGCCTCAAGCACTTCATATGCCTCCTCAATCAAATTCGGAAGCAGACTCCGATGCGTCTGCTCACGGTCCCACGGACAACCGCCCGGGCCGCGGAGATCATGGACGACTTTTTGCAGGCGCAGGAGGCCATCGCAGTCGGAAGGAGGAGTCTTGGGCATAAGCGGAAATGGATGGCCTCATCACCCTGCGCCAGTGGAAAGCTGAAGAGAACCGGACATCATCCCGGAGGCTAAAGATGTCCAGCTTGCGCTTATTAAGGGAACGGTCGCCGGGGAGGCTACAGTACGTTACTTTTGCCTAAAGCAAACAAGCGGTTCGCCCGAAACATTTTGCGGAATAGGCGCGAAAGCGCCATGCCCACCTGACGAATTCTCCTTCTTTCCCTCGCATGCATAACCCCGGCAAAAGCCAGAACGATTCCGGAACCGGATCGCTTCGCCACTCCATCGAGGTCGCCAACAATCGGCCGGGTCCCAACCGGCTGGTCACCACTATGGCGCCCGATGCTGGCCTGTGAGGCTGCACGGTCACGCTCGCGCTGCAATCGGCGCTGCCGGCCAGGACATCCTCGTGAGTGACTCCGACTTCAGCGACTTCGGCGGAAACGGGGACGACTGGCGCGCGGACATCAGCCACAACTTTGGCTACGGCATCTCTACCTCCGAAAGTCCTTTCGGAGGCAACATCGGTCAGCTAGTTCTGCGCAATAACATAGGAGGAAATAGTCATGACCATATACGCACGAACAGCACCGTGGCCTACGACTGCTTCATCCGAGGCAACGCGCCTGTTCCACGGTGTCGCTTCGAGGAAAGTTGCGGGGAATTCGTGGATGATTGCCGGGAGGGAACTGTTGCATCCTGATGGTCTCTCACCGTTAAAGCACCGCCGATCCGCCCGCGCACGGTTGTCCCGGCTGCAGAGCATTCAACTCCATTCAATCCCATCCATGGAAGACATCTTCTACTCCAATTTTCCATCCATCGAACACCTGCGCGAACGGGCGCGGCGCCGCGTGCCGGGTTTTGCCTTCGACTACCTTGAGGGCGGCTGCTTCTCCAATATAAACCTCCAGCGCAACACAGACGAAATCCGCCAGGTGCGTTTGGTCCCGTGGTATGTGCGCGACTACGCGGGATCGAATCTGCGTACAGAGATTTTCGGCATCAACTACGACGCGCCGTTCGGAGTGGCGCCCATCGGCTTACAAGGCCTCGTGTGGCCTCGGGCAACGGAGATTCTGGCAACGGCCGCGCACCGGCACAACGTGCCGTTCATTTTGAGCACTGTCGCCACAGCCAGCATTGAAGCCATAGCAGAGCTGACGCAGGGCCGTGCGTGGTTTCAGCTTTATCATCCGGCGGAGGAGGAACTGCGCGACAAGCTCATTGAGCGCACGCGAGCCGCCGGCCTGCCAGTGCTGGTCATTCTTGCGGACACGCCGACGTTCGCCTATCGGCCCAAAGAGATTCGCAATGGGCTCGCCATCCCCCCGCGAATGACGCTGCGAAACATCGCGCAAATGATGCTGCGTCCGCGCTGGGCACTCAGCCAACTCGGGGCGGGCGCACCGAAGTTTGCCACGATGCAGCCGTATTTGCCGAAAGGAATGAACATTAAACACCTCGGCCTGTTTATGAACCAGACTTTCTCCGGACGGCTTAATCCCGCACGTATCGCGGCGCTGCGCGACCGCTGGCCCGGCAAGCTCGTGGTCAAGGGCATTGTCACGCCCGAAGACGCGGAGACTTGCCTGCGGCTGGGAGTAGATGGATTTATTGTGTCGAATCATGGAGGACGCCAGCTTGACGCCGGACAGTCCACTATTCAGCCGCTGCGCACGCTGGCGAAAGAATTCGGCCACCGCACTACGGTGATGATGGACAGCGGAGCGCGCTCCGGTCCGGATGTCGCCTGCGCTATGGCTTGCGGGGCCCAGTTCGTCTTCATGGGCCGCTCGTGGATGTACGGCGTGGCCGCGCTCGGCAAAAACGGAGGCGAGCACACAATGACGATGATGAAGAGGCAGTTCAAACAAGTGATGGAACAGCTCGGCTGTGCACGGGTAGCTGATCTTCCCCTGCACCTCGCGTCCGGCAGTTGAACTTGAAGTCCCCTTGGGCAGCGAAACCAATGATCCGTCCAATTCTCTACCATTCCCATAGAGAATTGGGTATTTTTTCTTGCGGGTTGCACCGTTTGTAGATACAGAGCGTATAAGATAACTATTCTCCCCCCATTCTCCCATGAGCAAATCCAGTGTCGAAGAAATTAAAGATCAGTCCTCTGGCCTGCGTGGCCGTATCGCCCAAGACCTAAGCAATGGCGCGCTTTCTCATGTCGAGGATGCGGAAAACGTCCTACTTAAATTTCACGGCACCTATCAGCAGGACGACCGTGATCTGCGCGCACAGCGGACGAAGGAAAAGCTGGACAAAGCATGGAGCTTCATGGTGCGCAGCAAAATGCCCGGTGGCCGGGTGAGCGCTGAGCAGTGGCTCATTCACCACGATCTTTGTGTGAAATCGGAAGGCAGCATCCGTCTCACCAACCGCCAGGGCATTCAGCTCCACGGGGTGCTCAAAGGAAATCTGAAGGAAGTAATCGGAGGCATCTGCCGCAGCGGACTTTCCACCATGGGCGCGTGCGGTGACGTGGTGCGGAATACGATGGGTCCCGCTGCTCCGGTGAAGGATGCCGCGCATCTAGACGCACATCTGCTCGCGGAGGAGTTAAGCGCGCGCTTTCTCTGGCGCAGCCAAAGCTACGCAGACATTTGGCTTGATGGCGAGAAAGTCGAACCCGACTGGGCCAGCGTGGTGGTCAGTCCCTCAGTGCGCGAAAAGACCATCGCGCCGGAAGCCGCCGAGACCGGCGAGCCCATCTACGGAAAGCACTACCTGCCGAGAAAGTTTAAGATCGGCATCGCCATTCCGCCCTGTAATGACGCGGACGTTTATTCACAGGACCTCGGCTTCGTGCCGCACATCGTCGCGGGGAAAGTGGAAGGCTACACACTGCTCGTCGGCGGAGGATTTGGCATGAGCCACGGACAGTTGAACACGCGCCCGTTTCTCGCGCAGCCACTCTTTTATGTGCCTCGCGCTCACGCCGTGGATGCCGCAGAGGCCGTCGTCACCACGCAGCGGGACCACGGTAACCGTACCGAACGCAAGAACGCCCGCCTCAAGTACACGGTGCAGTCCATGGGCATCGAAGGCTTCCGCGCCGAGTGCGTGCGCCGTCTCCCTAGCGTGCCGGTCGAAGCGCCAAAGCCCGTCCATTTCGCAACCGTCGAGGACAATCTCGGCTGGTATGAACAAGGCGACGGCAAACTCTACTGCGCAGTCTATGTGAGCATGGGCCGCGTGACTGACCGTGCCAATGGCCCCGCCTACCTGAGTGCCTTCAATGAAATCGCTCGCGAGCTGAAACTGCCGTTCATCGTCACTCCAAATACGAACCTCATCATCGCCGATGTGTCCCCTGCCCTGCGGGATCAGGTGAATGCTATTCTCGCTAGGCATAGCGTGCCGCATTCCGACGGTATGACCGCCGCCCGCCGCGTCGCGCATGCTTGCGTCGCTCTGCCAACCTGCGGCCTCAGCCTCAGCGAAAGCGAGCGCGCTCTGCCTGGCGTTATGGATCACATCGACGCCATTCTGCGGGAACTCGGGTTGGAAAAGGAGCCCATCCTTTTCCGCATGACAGGCTGCCCCAACGGCTGCGGTCGTCCCTACAACGCCGACTTTGGGTTTGTAGGACGCGCGCCGAATAAGTATGCCATGTTCATCGGTGGCAGCATCGCCGGAGACAGACTCGCGGGTCTTGAGCAGAAGACCATTACCGGAGACGCTATCCCGGCTGTCGTGCGGCCGTGGCTGGAATCGTTCGCCAAAGAGCGTGGCCCGGGCGAAACTTTTAGCGCATGGTTTGGCCGCACCCGCAAAGCCGGACCAGCGCCTGACCCCGAGCAGTTCCACATCGAATTCGCCGAACGCGCGGCCAAACTTGCCGGTCAAAGAGTGGAAGCGGCTGGCTGAGCCACGCGGCACTCTTGCGACAGCGCCGTGGGGATGCTAACAATTCCTCATGCTCTCACGGAAATTCATCGGCGGCGCACTCCATCTCCGGTGCGGAAGATGAGTAGGAATCTCCGGGGTATTTCCGCTGCAGCCCCGGTATCAGCGGCGGCAGGATTACGACCCGTGACGCATAAGGCACCTTCACTCCAGGGATCCTCCCGACAGCTCTTGCAGCTTCGCGGAACGGAATCGCGCCCAGAGCGACTTTCAATACGCTGGCATAGAATGCTCAGTCATTGCTCAGAGGATCCACCGCGAGTTTAAGAGACCTCGTTTCCAACTCACCCGGCAGGACAGTAAACGGCAATTCCTACGCGGCGCAAATCTTGCGGCGCTGGCAGTAAATGCGAACAGTAAGTTCCTACAGGCTAGCACCAATCTCGCAGCCATCCCGTGCACGCTCAACGGGGAGGTGCGGCTCATCCGTAAACACAGCGGTATTATTACTCGCACCGAAAAAGCATCCGCTTCAGCATCACAGCAAAGCAGGGCGGCATCATCAACACGCCGGAACCAGATGCCGGAACCAGATGCCCACGGCTGCGGCAGCAGCGCAGCGGGCGCCGCGCAGGAAGCGTCCAAAAGTTGGCGCGCAGCTTGATTTCGCCGCAGCAGGGAGCATGGAGCGCGGACACTACTCACCACCATGCCATCACGCACCAAAACTCCTAAACTCGCCATCGGTATCGACATGGGCGGCACCACCGTTAAATACGGGGTCGTCCGCGGCCATGAAATTATAGAGGAACTCGAACCCCTGCCAACGCCTGCCTTCAGAGGCCCCAATCCGCTCCTCAAGGAACTCACCGTCCGGATCAAAGCCCTCACCGCGAAATACAAAGGGATTGCCGCAGTCGGCATGGGCGTGCCCGGGTTTGCCGATGTCACCCGCGGCTACGTGCACGAGCTTTCCAACGTCAAAGGATGGAACCGCGTGGAGGTTTCTAAAATTCTCACAGCCGGTAGCGGGCTGCCGTCTTTTGTCGAGAACGACGCCAACGCCATGTGCTACGCGGAGTTCCTACACGGCGCTGGTAAAGGCGCGGTGAACATGATCGCGGTGACTCTGGGCACGGGAGTCGGCGGCGGACTGGTGCTCAAGGGCCAGTTGTATCGCGGCTCCACTTTTGGCGCGGGCGAGATCGGCCAGATGGGCATCGACTACGGCGGCGTGAGAGGCGAGCACGGCAATATTGGCGCGCTGGAGAAGTACGTGGGCAACCGCGAGGTCGCCGCTCTCGCTGCCATGCTCTACGCTCAGGCCCGCTGCCGGGTGAGCCCGGAGGACTGCGAGCCCCGCGCCCTCTCGGCAGCCGCCCGGCGCGGCGATCCCATCGCAAAGCAGGTCTGGGACACCTACACCACCCATCTCGCCGCCGGACTGTGCGCCTGCGTTTGGTTGCTGAATCCCGACCGTATTGTCATTGGCGGAGGCGTGGCCAAAGCCGGCGACATCGTCTTCGGGCCGCTCAAGAAAAAAATGGCCGCACAACTGGCCAAATCCTTCCGAACCCAGCTCAAAATAGTGCCTGCCAAATATGGCAACGACGCCGGAATCATCGGCAGCGCCGCGGTGGCGCTCGACCTCGCATCACGGCGAAAGTAGTTGGCCGCAGACCCGTAATGTAAATGATCGGCCCCTGCCACAAGCTTGGAATAAAGTAGGCTTTATGAGAGTATTCCTTGTCTCCCTGTTGCTCGCCGTTTGCGCAAGCCCCGGCTTCGGACGCACCTCCACCATCAACAAAGGGCACACTCTCTAAGGGCACCCTTCTCGCGCTGACTGCAAGAACGCATAAATCCTCACGTCGACTGGGAAGAAACTGACCATTCGGCCCACCACCCTCAGCAAAGCGGGCCGCAAATTTTGCGATGAATGGCTCACGGCCATTGCGGACATCCGGCTCAAAGTCCGGGCCGAGGCATCCACAGTAAAACGCACCGTCAACATCCCGGAACTCCACGACACCGAGGAATTTTCAGTGAACACCGCCCCGGCAGGCCCGGTTTATCGGGAAAGCATGGACGGAATCGTGCTTTTGGTTAATCGGGATGGCAAGGTAGTCGCCCCGTATATGACCGGAAAAGTGCCCAAAGAAGTGCAGATCGGCCTCGCCTAATAACCGCCTTTGCGGACGAAGCAAAGTCCCCGGTCGTGCGGTAGAAGGGGAGCATGAAACTGCCTCCACTGCTTCTTTCCTTACTCTGCACCCTTGCCGTCGCTCGTGGCGAATTCCGCTCCGGCGCAGCGCAAATCGTGATCACCCCGCCGCCGGGCACCGGCATGGCGGGCTATTATCACTTCCGTGCGGCCGACGGCGTCCTCGACGAGCTCCACGCCCGTGCGCTGGTCATGGATGACGGCGCCACCCGGGCGGCCATGATCACACTCGACTTTATCGGCAGTCCCCGCGATCTTGTGGAGGCCATTCGGGAGGAAGTGGAAAAAGCGTCCGGAATTCCGCGTGCTCAGGTCATGATCTCCGCCACCCATGCCCATACCGGCCCGGAATTGGGGGATCCCCTGCGACTCTCGGCCAAAACCGGAGCCCCGCCTGTGGCACCCGACAGCCCGCAGGCCACCTACTTTAAGGGGCTTCCTGCGCTCATCGCCTCCTCAGTCACCGCGGCTGCCAAAAGCCTCACACCAGTGACGGTGACCGCAATCAGCGGCGAGTGCGCTGGCCTCACCTACTGCCGCCGGTTCTACCTGCGCGACGGCACCACCGCATGGAATCCCGGAAAGCTGAATCCTAACGTGATGCTGGCCACCGCTTTACCTGACGAGCAACTGCACGCCATTTTCTTCAAGCCTCCGCACCATCAGAACCAGCACGCACCATCGCTCGCCGTCTATGCCAACTTCTCCATGCATCCGGATACCGTGGGCGGCACCAGCTTCTCCGCAGACTATCCCGGAGTGCTCGCCAAACTGATGGCCTCCTATCATGGTCCCGGGTGCGTTACTCTCTTTGGCAATGGAGCCTGCGGCAATCTCAATCACCTCGATGTCCAGTGGCCGCGTGCTCAGGGAGGCATGGCCGAGACGCACCGCATCGGCACGCTCCTCACCGCAGCACTATTCCGCGCCGAAAAAAGCCAGCCCCTTTCCCCGCAAGGTCCGCTCAGGGTGAAGTCCCTAACCATACCGGTGGAACTTGCGCCCGTCTCCAAAGAGGAGGAAGAACTGGCGCGCGAAACCGTGCGACGCAACTCGGAGGGAGACCGCCGCAGCTTCATGGAACTGGTACGGGCCAATCGTGCTCTGGACATCGCCGCGCACGCCGGAAAGCCCCTGCCCATGGAGGTCCAGGTCATCAGCCTTGGCAAAGAAATCGCATGGGTGAGCTTCCCCGGAGAAGTGTTTACGGAACTCGGCCTTGCACTCAAGAAGCGCTCTCCGTTCGCGCGCACGATGATAGTCACGCTCGCCAACGGCAACTGGGGCTACGTTCCGGACCGCCGCAGCTACGCAGAGGGAGCCTATGAAGTGGAGAGCGCCCGGGTTCCTCCCGGCACAGGCGAATTGTTGGTGGAAGAGGCCGTCAGACTTCTCATCGACATGCACGCTGGAAGATAGGCCCGCCGGGAGAATGTGGCGCGATTGTCACACAGTAGCGGGGGTGCTGTGTTTTTGTTGCAACGGATTCTTCACCGTGCCGAAATTGTCTCTGCTCAGGGTTTCGGCGTTGATAGTGCTATCGGGCGCAGTGCTCGCCCGATGTTCAACCCAAACAACAATCGACACATGAAAAAGATTCTCCTTATGGCAGCGGCTATGCTGTCCATGACCTATACCGGCAGCGCTCAGTCCGTTCGCGTTCGCGGTTCCGACACCCTCGGAGCCAAGCTCGTGCCGCAGCTCGCTGAAGGATTCAAGAAGCAGGCTGGCGGCGTCAGCTTCAACATCGCCGCTGAAGGCAGTTCCACTGCATTCACCAATCTCGCCGCCGGCACCGCCGACATCGGCATGTCCTCCCGGAAGGTGAAAGATGACGAGCGCACCTTCTGCAAAACCAAAGGCGTCTTCATCAAAGAGCATCAGCTCGCCTGGGATATGATGGCGGTGGTGGTGAACAAGAACAATCCAGTGCAGGCACTCACCAAAAAGCAGGTGGCCGGCATCTTCACCGGCGCCATCAAGGACTGGAGTGAAGTGGGCGGCACCCCGGGCCCTATCTCCATCTACACCCGGAACACCTCCTCCGGTACCTACCGCGACTGGATGACGCTCGCGATGGGCAATAAAGACTACGCCAAGGGCAGCCAGAAGCTCGCCGGCAATGAACAGATCGCCGCAGAAGTGGGCAGCAACAAAGGCGGAATCGGCTACATCGGTCTCGCATACCTCGGCAGCAAAGGCCTGAAAGCAGTGCCCATCGACGGAGTGGCTCCCGCTGCCTCCAACGTGTCACGCTACCCGTACAGCCGGCCGACCTACCTCTACACGAACGGCGATCCTCAGGGCGCCGTCAAAGACTTCCTCGAATTCTGCAAGTCCCCTGCCGGCCTCGCGATCATCCAGCGCGTGGGCTTCGTGAATCGCTAAGGCCATCCGGCCACCCCTGTTTCCCTTTCAAAAACCCTGGAGGGCCGCGGTGAACATCCGCCGCGGTCCTCCCGCACCCTTTATTTCGCACCCGTCTCATGCCCGAAGACCTGACCAGCGGTCTCCTCAAAAAACGCACGTGGCTTTCCAAAATTACGGACGGCCAGCTGCTGACCCGCAAGGGATTCGCCCTCACGGCGTCAGTGACCTTTGGCGTGCTGATCCTTATCATCTGGAGCCTCCTGCGTGAAGGGTCCGGTTTCTTTACGACCTATCAGCGGGAACTGACCGTCTATCGTCAGGCGGGACTGGAGTATTGTGATTTCGTCAACAAAGTGGTGACCGGTCACGAGGAAATCGCCAGCAAACTCAACCGCGCCGCGCAGGCCGAAATGGCACCCATTTTTTCCGCCGCCCGGGCCCGCCGGGACGCGGCTAATTTGGCGATGGGCGCAGTGCAGGATGCCACCTCACTCCAGCGCACAGCCCTCGAGGAGGCACTTGCAGCGGAGAACAAGGATGAGCCTCTCATCACTAAGCTGCGGGAGGAACTGACCGCTGCACAGTCTACTGCGGCATCCCGAGTGCCCACTAATGCCGGACTGACTCCGGAGGAACTGAGGGCCTTGCTCGGGCAGTTAGCCAAAATGATGCCCGATAGCGAGGAACCGCCCGCTCTCATCACAGAGCTGTCAGCTGCCGCGGCGGCCAAAGAGGGCGAAGCCCGGGAGAAGTTTTCTGCGCTGGTAACAGCCTCTGCGGAATTCGAAGCCTCTCTGGAGCCAGTAGCTACCCTGCACGGGGCGATGAAGGAGATTGCGGTCGCAACCAAAGAAGCCGCTGTGCAGCAGCATATGGCAGAGGACGCGAAAGCCCAGCTGCTGGAGGCTGCAGCGGAAACCTCCGACGCGACCCATGCTGAAACACTCCGCGCCGACGCCGCGCAGACCGAAATCACCCCCATCGATTTCTCCGGCCGCCTCCAGCCCCTACTTGAGAAGCACCCGGAATATGAGGCCTTGCTGCCTGTTTACAACGCGGCGGCACGAAAAGCCATCGCCGCCCTTCCGGCCACCGCAGCGCAGAAAATTGCCCGTGACCTTATTTCGAAATCGAAAGACTCGTTCGAGACGCACATCGCCTATGCCAACAACTCGGGAGAACAGATGAAGGCATGGAAGTGGGATGAATCGATTCCAAAAGTGAAGGCCGCCACGCACTTTCTCTTCGGCGGCGACTGGATCACCAACAGCTCATGGCAGGACTTTTACGGCGTGGTACCACTTTTCACAGGCTCACTACTCATCGCTCTAACGGCACTGCTAATTGCCATGCCTCTCAGTGTCGCTGCGGCGATCTACACCAACCAATTTGCTGGCAAGCGCGAGCAATCCATCATCAAACCATCCATCGAATTCATCCAGGCCATTCCCTCGGTGGTCCTTGGATTCATTGGCATTTCCGTTTTGGGCGATCTGCTTAAAAGTGTGAGTGAAGCCTCATGGCTCCAGTGGATTCCCGGATTCCCCATTCAGGAGCGGCTGAATATTTTCAATGCCGGCTGCCTGCTGGCCCTGATGGCTGTGCCCACGATCTACAGCCTCGCAGAAGACGCCATCAACAACGTGCCGCGCGCGTTCAGTGAGGCCAGCGAGGCGCTTGGAGCCACCAAACTGCAGACGGTTTTCCGAGTCGTCGTTCCTTCCGCCTCTTCCGGCATTCTTGCCGCGATGCTGCTCGGCCTTGGGCGGATTTTTGGCGAGACCATGGTAGTGCTCCTCGTCGCCGGAAACCGTCTCGCCATCCCGGACTTTTCCGATGGTCCTGGTGTTGTCTTCCAGCCTGTGGGAACCATGACGGGAATCATCGCACAGGAACTGGGCGAGGTATCCCGTGGTGAGTCCCACTGGCAGGCCCTCTTCATGGTCGGCATCCTGCTCTTCGTTGTCTCCCTAGTTATCAACGCCGCTGCACGCGTGATTGTGCACAAGTTCGCCGTGCCCCGTATCTGATCACATGAATCCTTTTACCCCCAGTAATAGCAGCAAACGCCGCCGGGACCCGGCCATCACACAGGCGATGCGGGTTGCTGCGTTCCTGATTCTCGCAGTCACAGCAGCCATCTTCATTCATATTATCTGGAAGGGGGCACCCGTCGTTTTTGGCAAAGGTGGCGGCGAATTCCTTACCGAACTCCCAAAGACGCTGCACGTCCTAACTGACAACGCAGGCAACGTGCAGGCCGTGGACGAAGATGATGCCGCGGCTGTGAAAGCCAGAATTGGCGACAAACTCCGCGAGGAGAAAACTGTATCCTACAGCGGCGGCGGCATCCTCGGCCCTATCGTCGGCACTGTGCTGCTGGTGGTCGGTTCCATTGTTGTGGCTCTGTTACTGGGCATTGGCTCCGCCATTTACCTCAGCGAGTATGCTAAGCAGGGAAAGTTTATCGAGACCATTCGCCTCGCCATCCTTAACCTTGCAGGCGTGCCTTCCATTGTTTTCGGGCTCTTTGGACTGGGCGTGTTCGTCCTCGTTGCTCCCAAGTTCACAGACTTTCCTCTGGAGCGATCACTCTTCGCCATACCGCTCGGGTTCACCTATCTCAGCTTTGAAGGCTGGGACACCAGTGCACTCTCCGGAGCCTTCACGCTGGCCTTTGTGATTCTGCCGGTCATCATCACCGCCAGTGAGGAGTGCCTGCGCGCTGTGCCGCAGGGCTTCCGGGAGACATCCCTCGCCCTCGGGGCTACGCGCTGGCAAACTATCCGGCGATGCGTGCTGCCCTTCGCACTTCCGGGTATTCTCACCTCCTCAGTACTCGGCATTGCCCGGGCCGCCGGGGAAACCGCCCCTATCATGTTCACCGCAGCCATTGCTTATAAGGATAAGCTTCCTTGGCAAAGTGATGCCGGATGGTGGGGGGCTCTCACCGAATCCATTCAGGCGCTTCCCTATCACATCTACACGGTGGCAGCCCGCATCCCTCAAAATGAATATAGCAGCCGCGCACAGTACGGCAGCGTGTTCGTTTTCCTCGTTCTCGTGATGTCACTCGCGATGTCCAGCATCCTGCTTCGCCGCAAACTAAGAGCCAAATACCAATGGTAGCGGAACTGTACGCCACCTCCTCACTCATGAGTGTTCCGGCCGCCCCGGTGCACAATTCCTTTAGCGCCGTCGATAGCACGAAGGATTCCGAACCACCGCGTGAATCTGAAATTATTGTCACCGATCACCTCGACTTTTCCTATGGTCAGCGACCGGCGCTCATGGATGTGAATCTTACCATTCCGGAGCACGCGGTCACTGCTTTCATCGGCCCCAGCGGCTGTGGGAAGAGCACCCTGCTCCGCTGCTTCAACCGGCTCAATGACCGTATTACTGGCGCCCACATCACCGGAGGCGCCGTGCGTATTATGGGCAAGAACATCAGTGACGCCGACGTCGACCTCATGAGCCTGCGGCGTCAAGTCGGTATGATTTTTCAGAAGTATAATCCCTTCCCCAAGAGCATCTACGAAAACGTCGTCTATCCGCTGCGCATCAACGGGGTAAAGAACAAGGAAGACCTCAATGTGGCCTGCGAACGCGCCCTGCGGTCCGCCGCTCTTTGGGATGAAGTGAAGGACCGCCTCAAAGACAGCGCCTTCGGCCTGAGCGGCGGTCAAATGCAGCGCCTTTGCATCGCACGCGCAGTCGCTGTGCAGCCGAAAATTCTTCTCATGGATGAGCCTTGCAGCGCGCTCGATCCCATCGCCACCCTCAAAATTGAGGCACTCATCCATACGCTGAAACAGGAATACACTGTCGTCATCGTTACCCACAACATGCA
>CAMAUV010000091.1 GCA_945861415.1 Akkermansia muciniphila
TTCGGCGAGTTCGGCGACCGGCCTGCCGAGGGCCAGCAGCTCGACGGCTTGGGCTTTGAATTCGGGGGTGTAGCGCTTGCGTGGTTTCTGGTTCATCCGGTGCTTGGTTCTAGCGGTTGATGGTCCAGAAATCTAGCTCACCTCAAATCGCTATTGAGAACGCCCGCGAGGCTGGCACACACCCAGTTTCGCTGGAGCGCGCGGTGTTTTGCTGTTTCTCTACCGCAGACAAAGCTGTTTACGATGAACTCCTTTCATCAGGATAAGCACTCGCATGACCCTTCTTACTGACCTCCACCAGTTCACAATGGCCACCGCTCATGAAGTTTACCGTGCCTAATGCTTTGCGGCAAGGTTTTGCCTTCAGCCTGTTCGCCGGCGGGTATCGCTTAGTGAATCTTTATCACGGTGACGTTGAACGGGCTGTGGAGGAAATGTGTGCGGCGGATGAGCGAATGACCGGGGTGCCGACGAGGATTGTCCGACATAACACACACCATGACTCATTTACCTTTTCCGCGGGCCTACTGGGTTGAACCAGGTCGATTCCTCGCCGGTTTTCTGCCCGGAGATCTTAAAACGGCGCAGGCAAGGTTGAACCTGACGGCGCTGGCCGACTGCGGGATCACGAAGGTGGTTAATCTCATGGAAGAAGATGAGCGGGATCACTCCGGCAGACCATTCGTTGACTACTTTCCGATTCTCCAAGACATTGCGCGTCAACGTGGAGTCACCCTCGATATGATCCGCCGTCCCATTCCAGACCTCGGAGTGCCTCCGGTTTATGAAATGGTGGATACGCTTGATCTGCTTGATTCCGCCTGGCGTGCCGGTTGCGTCTATCTTCACTGCTGGGGCGGTCGAGGGCGTACGGGCACGGTCGTTGGATGCTGGCGCGCGCGCCACGGCATCGCCAGCGGCGAAGGCGTTCTGCAGCGTCTGAAACTACTAACGGCACACAATCCCTTGGATTTCCGGCGTATTCCAGAAACGACGATCCAGAGCGAGTATGTTAGGAATTGGCAGGCTGAAGCCTAATGACGAAATGCTAAGCGCTCACCTTGGCTGTTTCAAATTCGATTAGTCATTCTGGGTATCGTGTTAGACAATTTTTATTCTATGAATAACAGAAACATGGAAAAACTGACCGGTGGGCTTTGGGGTTCCCTGGTGGGAGATGCCCTTGGGGTTCCGGTCGAATTCAAAAACCGGGCTACGGTGCAGTCGAATCCTGTGACGGGGATGCGCGGGTATGAGACGCATCAGCAACCGCTCGGGACTTGGAGTGATGATTCCCTGATGTTGCTGTGTAGTGTTGAGAGCCTGTTGGAACATGAGTTTTCACCGGAAGATTTGGCACAGCGCTTTCTTAGCTGGGACCGTGAGAACCATTGGACGCCGCATGGAATTGTTTTCGACATGGGCATCGCAACCCGCCAAGCTATCCGCCGCATTGGTTCCGGGGTGACGGCGTTGGAATGCGGAGGGCGTAACCAATACGATAACGGAAATGGTTCACTGATGCGCATATTGCCCGTTTGTTTGCGATTCGCTTACGCGGACAATGACACTTTTGTGCAGAGAATTGAGGATGCCTCCGCCATCACCCATGGACACCAGCGGTCATTGATGGCCTGTGTGATGCATGGACTAGTGGTGCGACGGTTGTTGTGCGGAGAGTCGGCGAAACTGGCGGTGGCCGGGGCCCAGGATGATTTTAGGTCTATCTATGAATCATACTGGGCGGACGAAATATCGCTTTTTCGGAATGTGTTGCACCCGGTGCTGGCTGGGTTTCCAGAGGGGGGAATCTTCAGCGGAGGTTATGTGATGGAGACGCTGGAGGCCTCGCTTTGGTGCCTGCTTACCACGGACAATTTTCGCGACTGCGCGCTGAAGGCGGTGAATCTCGGCGGGGATACGGATACCACCGGATGCGTGGCTGGGGGTTTGGCCGGAGTGCTTTATGGGTCAGATGCTATTCCAATAGACTGGATCGCAGCCTTGGCCCGCCGGGAGGAGGTCGCAGTGGTCGTTGACAAATTTGCGGAGCTTTGTTGCCGGTAGTGACTATTGGCCAATTTTCCAGAGGGTCTTGTCGCTGCGAAGGTAAATGCTGTTGCCCGAGAGTGAAGGGGTGCAGAGCACGGTTTGGCCCAGATCCAGTTTTCCGGAGATAGCGCCTTCCGGTGCTTTGGTATCCACGGCGAGCAGCGTGCCTTTCTCGGTGACTGCATAAATGGTGTTGGCGGCTGCGACCGGACTGCCGCTGAAGGTTCCGTCGAGTCGCAGTTTCCATTTCCGGTCGCCGCTTTGTGTGATTGCGCACGTGAGCACGCCGGCGTTGTTCACGGCGAAGAGGTGCTCACCGATTATGAGCGGGGAGGCAGTGCCGGCGCCAACTTGCGGGGACTCCCAGAGCATTTTGGGAGGTGTTGTGCCCGCTTGGATTTCCCAGACTTTCATTCCGTTGCTTGGAACGGCGAGTATGTTGCCGCTGACGGTGCTGCTTGGGATGGTGGTTCCACCTTCCAGCGTCCAGCGTTCTTTGCCGGTTTGCAGATCTACAGCGATGACACCTTTACGTGAGGTGACGACCACGCTGGCACTTTCCTTGCCGTCTGGATCCCGAGCGATAGTGGGGCTTGTCCAGTTGGCATCCTTGGCCCCAGGGAGGCGCCACTTGTTGACACCCGTCGCAGGATCAATGCCGGCGGCGAAACTATCGCTGTCATTTTCTATTTGGACCACGAGCACGCCATCGGCGATAAGGGGGGAGGAGGCGAGACCAAGGGAATTGCTGGCGTTCGGGTAGTCGAGGGTGAGGCCGCGAAGCCACTGGAGATTACCGTCAAGGTCGAGACAGATCAGGTCATTGGATGAATAGAGGGCGTAGATGTTTTTGCCGTCGCTGCAGGGAGTTGGTGCGGCGTTGCATGTTTTCGGATGGCACATCGTGCGCCCGGTAGCGCGAAACTCGCGATCCCAGAGTTGCTTCCCGTCGGCAGCCCTGAAGCACATGATGTGCAGGACCTCCTGCTGGGGGCCGCTGGCGGCAGTCAGATAGACCCGCCCGCTGATGATCAGCGGCGAACTGAGCCCACGGCCGGGCAGTGGGGCTTTCCAGGCTATGCTTGTTGCATCGAAGGTGGCGGGCGGTTTGGCTTTGCTGTCCACTCCGGTGAGGTCGGAGCCGCGGAACTGCGTCCAGTCGGCGGCGGAAAGCAGGGCGGGGAATGCGAAGGTAAGAATGCAGCGAAGCATGGCGGAAGTGGTGTGCGTGAATTATTTGGCGCGGTTTTCGGCGGGTTTGAGAGCGGCCTCGGGAGTTGGTTTTCGGTCAGTGGCAAGGATGGCGGTGCCTCCGGAGTTGCAGATGCGGAGCTGAAATTCCCACTCCACGGTCCATGTCTCCGTCTGCTCATTCTGCGAGCATTTGACGAGAATGGTGTTGGTTCCTTGCTTGAGTTTCACGGGCAGACGGTATTGGTCGATTTTAGCCATGCGGTGGTATTCGTCGCGGGCGAAGAGCAGGTCGCCATTGAGCCAGACCTTCCATGCATTTTTGCAGCCGAGCCGGATCTCCGCGTTGCGGGCTTCGGCGCTGTTGAAGGCGGTGAACGCGTAGCCCGTAGACTCCTTGAACATGCCCACTGGCTTATTGAAGTCGATGGTGCCGAACTGGCTGCTGCCGGTGTGCGCCTGCCATTTCAGAGGATTCTTTTCCCCGGCCTTCAACTCGCGGCCGTCGTAGGTGGCGGTCAAATCGATGGCGGCCTCCGGGGGGAAAATGGCTTCGTGGCCTGTGCGCCCTTTGTTGTCGAATGGGGCGATGAGTTGCCAGTCCATGAGGAAGCCATAGTGCTTCGGGAGGTCCACGACTTCACCCTTGTCCCGCAAAGCTTCCGCGGCGGCGGAGATTTGGTCTTCATCGCGGGCCGCTTCCAGAGCCTGACGCAAAGCTGCGATGTCGTCCTTCTTTTTAAGGAGGCGGCTGATGGGCTCGCGGCGGAGGGCGGATTCGGGATCATTGAGCAGGGAGGGGACGAGAGTATTCCACTTGGCTTCGTCTGTTCGGCGGAGGAGTTCGAAGGCAAGGACGCGGGAGGGACCAGAGTTCTTGGTATCGGTGGCAAAGGTTCTTATTGCTTCGAGCGGCAGTTTGTCGGCATCGCGCTGAACGATAACAGAGACTGCACCGCGCAGCCAGTTCGCGGAGAGTTCCCCGGCGCCATTCATGGCTTTGAGGATTCCAGGAAGAGCGGTGGCTTCCGATTTGCTGAGGGCCTGCCATGCGGCGGCGGCGGCGGAATTTCCTTTCCCTTCCGGGCCAACGGCGAGAATGGGGGCGGTTAGTGCGCCAATATCGGCCGCGGTTGCGACTGAGAGAGTAGCGGTGAGGGAGAGTAGCAGTGTTTTCATGCGGGTGTGAGGATTCCCGCAGCGGCGGCGGCGGCAAGACAATTTGTTCACTCTTTCCGGGGGCGAGAAGCCACTGTAGACGTCTAAAATAACCTTAACTATTGGTCTGAGGTCATCATCCAGCTTACGTCATGAAGCTACACTACCTCCTTGCCATCGTATTTACTAGTACGCTCCATTCTTCCCCCGCTTTGCAGGAGGTCGTCTATGCGCGAAATGGCGGCCAGCAGCAGAAGCTGAACGTCTATTTCCCAAAGCATCACGAGCGAGGAAAGTCCGCCGCCCGGCTGACCTCACGAAGGATTTCACCAAGCTATTCATCGGTTTAGTGCGTGTGCAGTCGCTTGTGGACGATTTCGCTGGAAACAAGCTTCCGCCGACGGATTCTGCGAAGGTCAAAAAGGAAGCCAGTCCGGTGACTTACATTGACCAAAAATCGGTGCCGTTCCTCACTTTCCATCGAGAGAACGACGCGGTGGTTCTTGCCGATCAGTCTCGGATCCTGCAGAAGGCGCTCAAAAAAGCAGGGCGGGACAGCACTTACTTTGAGTTGAAAGGGGAAGGGCATGGACTCGTAGCGCCAGCAGTCTCCGAGCCTGCAGGCAATCGGCCGGATGGACCACATCCGCCCAGTGCAGTTAGGGGTAAAGCCCTTGCGTAATGAGGCCGCCAGTCAACTTCACGGCTTTGCGAATGAAGGCTGCGGATTAAGGCCTTGTGGAATTCTCTGAGCAGCCCCGGCATAATCCGGCCTTGGTGGAGCCGCCCTTTCGTCGCCCTTTCGATTATTGCCGCGTTAACGTGGAAGTAGGAGACGGCGAAAGCCGATTAAGGATCGCCGGACCAGGGAAAGTTCTGACGTTCACGCGCCAGCGAATCAAGCACTTGGGCGGCGGTATTCATTTCCCTCCGGAAAACGTTCCCTACGGGGGGCGCCTAGAGTCAAAGGGGTGGTACACCCCCCAGTAAAAAGAGCGCAAGCAAGGAGATGAAGTTGAGGCAAACGCATTAGATGCCGCTTATCCGGCGCTGGACGCAAAAGAGTGTTTGCAGGATTTCAGGGAATTGCTCAATATGCAATTAATCTCAACCTAAATTAAGCTATGCCCCTCCGTCACCATTCCACTAGGGTAAGCATTTCTTCGCTGCTCATTCTTGCCATGCCGGCGGGAGCAGCCCCCATTGCCAGTAATGCCACGTATCCCCCGGTGGCGGAGGATACGGCTTTGATTGTCCCTCTGATTTCCGGGCTCATGAATCACGTCGCCCCGAACGGAGCAGTGGGAGCGCTGTCCGTGGTGAGGGTCGGGAACGCCGCTCACGGTAATGTGGTGGTCAATACAGACGGTGCTTTCACCTATACCCCGGAAGCAAACTACAGCGGGCCTGATTCGTTTACCTACAAAGCAGTAGAGGGCGAAGCGCCTGTCGTTTTCACCGTGGATGAACCAAACTCTGTTTTTAATATCCGGGCGCAAACTACTGTCAATGCCACCGGGGTGTCGGATGATAAAACAGCGATCTCACGTGTGAAGGGGACTGTAGGAGTCCTGCTGACCCCTCATCAGAGTCCTTTTTCCGTAGCGCAAATTCAGACGGTAGACGTGGCTGTCTCCCGGACAACCTCGCTCACCATGTGTGTTGTCAGGGTGCTTTTCTGCGCCGGAACTGTGACCGCGCGGATAGATACTGATGGATTCGCTCTCAAAATGGCTGCGGACGAGGCAGGCCCTCCGGTTACAGTGACGGGAGGCAGTTTCACCCAGCCGGGCAACAGAATTCGTGTTAATGGGACTTTGAACCTTTCCACTGGTGGGGTGGCCGGGGCCATCACGGTGCCTCCTACAGCTACTCTGGACAGCACGCAGGACTTTACGTTTACAGATGCCACCATCACGCAAACTGGAAACACTCTCAATCTGGCAATTCCCATTTCCATCCAGCAACCCATCGATGAGACTGAATTCAGTGGAACGGTCACTTTGAGCGGGACGATTCGCGCCACGGCACCGGTGCCTTCTGTGTCTCCAGAGTCCGGTGTCGCCACTGTCTCTCTGAGCGTAACCCCCGAGGATGATGCCGCAGTTTCCTCAGGGGACCGTTATTACACTTTGCAGAATCAGGCAATTAACATTCCTGCCGTCGGCAGCGTTCCGTTGACGGAATCGTTGATCAATGCCGGAAGCGCTTGGAAATATAGCACGGGCAGCGACCTCTCCACCGGATGGCGGGCAGTAAATTTCAACGATACCGCATGGGCCTCCGGGGCCGGGGTGCTGGGCTATGACACGGATAACCCCATCGCCACCACTGTGCCCGCGCGCGCTAATATGGGCGCTGCTGCTTCCTCGACCAACCCGAACTATCCGGCGGCTTATTTCCGCAAGGAATTTACTGTGACTGGTTCACAATCGACTACCGGTCTGACGCTGGAATTTCAACGCGACGATGCCTGTGTGATTTTCGTGAACGGATTCGAGGTTTTTCGGGACAGCTCACCTTACAACGGTGGCACAACCGCGCCGCTGGCAGCCATCGGAGAGATTTCCTATGCTGGTTACACCGCGGCGGACATACAGCCGGACAGCAGCGGGGCCGCCTACAAGTCGATCTCCGTGCCGTCCACGTTGCTCGTCGAAGGGAAAAATGTCATCGCTGCCATGGTCAAGCAGGCCAGCAACACCAGCGGCGACATGCGCTGGGATCTCCGGGCATCCCGTACGCGTCAGCAGATGGGATCCGCTCCGCTGGTGAATGGTATCTGGAAATACAGCACCGGGACCAGTCTAGCTACTTCGTGGCGTGCGCCGGACTATGATGACGCCACATGGCGGAGCGCTCCGGGCCCACTAGGTTATGACTCCGACATCCCTGCCGGGAGCACGATCACCGCGCGGGCTAATATGATGGCGGCGGCTTCGACTTCGAATCCGAATTACCCCACTGCTTACTTCCGCGGGGATTTCACGCTGGCCAATCCCTTCGATATCGTGCAGCCGCGACTCGATTTCCAAAGAGACGATGCCTGCGTGATCTATGTGAACGGCGTAGAGGTATACCGTGACTCCACCCCCTATCCCGGTGATGCCGATTTGCCCCTCCCGGCCGCGGGCGAAGTTCCCTACGCGACCTACGCAGCGTCAAGTATCGTAGAGAATGAAAGCCTGATTTACAAGTCAGTCACATTCTCCCGTTCACTGCTGAGAACGGGCCGAAATATCATCGCTGCAGAGGTGCACCAAGGCGGCGCCACCAGCAGCGATATTCGCTTTGATCTGCGGATGGTGCTCGTCACCGGGGTGGGCGGTCTCACTTCCAACGATACCGATACCGACGGGCCTGCTTTCAATGTCGCGATGTACAGCCCGCCGTCTAATGGCAACGTGAGCATCCTGCCTGATGGTTCCTTCCTTTACAACCCCGATCCCGGATTCCCTGCTTCCGGCGCAAGCGCTACGGATTCCTTCGTTTATGCACACCGTGACGAGTCCGGACTGTTCTTCCTTTCATTCGAGGTGACCTCCCCCATGGCGTCCACATGGTCCTATCTGGACAGCGGCACTGCTGCTCCCCAGAATGCCGGCATCACCTCGGCCGACTGGCGCAATGCTGCTTTTAACGAAGCAGGATGGAAGACCGGGGTGGCTGAGTTCGGCTACGGTGAGACGGACCAGGCGACAACCGTGGAGGATAATGCGGCTCTGGGATATGTCGCCGCGGACACCGACCGCTACATTACCACCTACTTCCGGCGGAGGTTTAGTTACAATGGAAGCCCGGAACTCGTCAGTAGCCTAAAAGTGCGGGTGGTCCGGGATGATGGCATCGTGGTATGGCTGAATGGCCAACGGATCGTAAAAGACAATATGCCGGAGACGTGGGATCACCTAACGCGTGCGAGCAACGCTCTGGAGGGTTCACCGCCAATCGAGATCACAAACATTCCGCCCGATGCCCTCAGGGAAGGAGAAAACATCCTCGCGGTGGAAATCCACCAGCAGTCCGCCTCCAGTAGCGATGTCAGCTTCGATATGGAGCTCAGTGTGAAGTCGATAGCCGGGGCCAGAGCGGATGTAGTTGTCTTCAATGACGATTTGGATAACGATAATATGTCCGATCTTTGGGAGCAGGCTAACGGAGTGGATGGGACTGTGGCCAATGCCGGCGCGGACCTTGACATGGACGGGCAGACGAACCGTCAGGAATTTCTCGCTGGGACCGATCCACGTTCGGCTGCCAGCGCCCTGAGGGCCACCGGGTTGGCTGCTACCGGCAACCCGCGGTTGCTCAACATGACCTTTAGCAGTGTTCCGGGTAAGACCTACCGCATCGAATACAGCGATTCTCTCAGTGGGTGGCTGCCTGCCGGAGGAAATGTCAGTGCCCACCCTTCCGCCGGGGAGACGAGTGCTCAGGTGGTCAAGCCTACCAGCAGTTCCCGCCATTACTATCGTGCCGCTGTAATAGGGACGTGGGAGTAGTCAGCCGAGCGGTTTGAAACGCGGGTTCTGACTTAGGAACTCCAGCGGGTTCCGGTAAAGCACTTTGTCGATGAAGTCAGTGTCATAGCCGCGGCGGCGAAGCTCCAGTGCCGTCCTAGGCACGGCCAGAGGATCGCTGTGGCCCCAGTCACAGGCGCTGTTGAGCCAGACGCGCTCGTGTCCGTAGAGTTCAAACATGTCTATCGCCCTGTGCGGGGTGGCTTTGCTTTCCGGATACAACGTAATTCCTGCCCAGTAGCCCTGATCCAGAACCAGCGGTGCGGTGTGTTCCTCCACGTGGTCGATGATCACCCGTCCTGGCTCAATGCTGCCGTGGTTCTTCAAGGCATCAAGGATCAGGTGCGTGCCTTTTAATTTGTCCTCAAGGTGGGGAGTGTGAACGAGGATGAGCTGATCGTGATCCGCCGCGAGCTGAATGTGTTTTTCCAGGATGAGAAGCTCGTTGCGGCTGTTCTTGTTGAGGCCGATTTCACCGATGCCAAGCACAGTTGGTTTGGCCAGCAATTCCGGGATCAAAGAGATTACATCATTGGCAAGGCCCATGTCCTCGGATTCCTTGGGGTTGATGCACAGCCAGCAGTAGTGCGGAAGAAGATATTTCTTGGCGCGGCGGGGTTCGTATTCCGTCAGTTGCAGAAAGTAGTCAAAAAACCCGTCCTTGTTTTTCCTGTCGTAGCCGGCCCAGAATGCTGGTTCGCACACTGCTGCGCATCCCGCAGTGACCATCGCCTGATAGTCGTCTGTGGTTCGGCTGACCATGTGTCCATGAGGTTCAATGTAGCGCATAAGAGGAGGGAAAGCGACCTGTGAGCGGGATTTATTCTCCGAGCAACGGGTGAAAGTAGGACAATTTTCCAGGCTTAAGGCCTCGCTCTCAGGACTGCCCCGAGACTGTGACCAACTGTAGTTTTACCTGACCAGCATCCCACGGCTGCCAAGGGGATCGCGGAGGAAGACTGGGACTTCGCGCTTCATTATATGCGCGGCGATGTCGTAGCGCAACCAGTGGGTGGCGATCATGGCGGGGAAGGGCTGGAATTTCGGCTCGCCGCGGTCCACCCACGCGAATAAGGCACCGATCAGGGCAGCTTGTGCCGCGCGGGAAATCAAGTTCAGGTGGTCTCTGCGCAGGATGCCCCACTGCCGCGTGAGCAGAGTGCGGAGACGCGCGAGATTGGCCGGGCTGCACTGGCTATCTGCCGCGGTGCTCCCACTTATTATTCGCCCGGCTATGCGGTAACCTGCCGCAATCTTGTTGACGCTCAGGTCTGCAACCCGGCCAATTCCTCGCTCTAGGACACGCTGATGCCCGGTCAGGTCTTCCAGAGTGATAGGGGTTGCATCATCGCCGGCAATCCTAATATCAGCCTCGCCACTGACATGCGTATTAATACAACTTATGATGGCAAAATTCAGCACCGCACCCCGGGATTGACCGATACTGGCGGCCTTTCAGGTTACGACGCTTACGCCGCATGCTTCCCAGCCCCTACCCGTTCCCTATCGGAGGCCAACGCCGATGGATAAGGTATTAAGAACCCCGTGGAATACTTCAAGGGCATCAATCCCACGGCCTTCCCACCGCCCATCCCGCCCGTGATCTCCTCCACGCCCTCTCTTCTGCTGCCTAAAATTTACTGTCACCCGACGACTGGACCTGTTTCCACCAAATCCCGAAGAGTGGCGACTAGTCCGCAGTTGCGGCACAGGAAATGCGGCGGACATGCCATTGTTGGCCAATGATAGAAGTTAGCCGCTGATTCCGTCTACTGGATTATTAATCTTTACTCCTTTCCCAATATGACTCCCAACGTCTCACGCCGCCGGTTTCTCAGAGGGTTTGGTACGCTTATCGCCCTGCCTGCATTTGAGTCGCTGGCAGCACCTGCGGCGGCCAAAAATATGTCGCCGCTGCGCATGGCGTTCGTTTATGGTCCTAACGGCCGCAACATGGCTCACTGGACTCCGGAGAGGGTTGGCGAAGACTATGTGCTGCCCCGTTCGCTCAAGCCTCTGGAACCAGTGAAAAGCAGCATCCAGGTCATCAGCGGACTGAAGCACGGAAAGGCGTTCGCGAACGGTGATGGCGGCGGCGATCACGCCCGCGCCAATGCAACTTTCCTAACCGGCATGCAGGCTAAGAAAACCGCTGGCGCGGACATACGCGTAGGCATTTCCGTGGACCAGGTCGCCGCCAGCGCGGTGGGGCAGTTGACAAAACTCCCATCGCTGGAACTGAGCTGTGACGAGGCGCGCCGGGCGGGCAATTGCGACAGCGGCTACAGTTGTGCCTATCAGTTTAATCTCGCATGGAAGACCGAGTCCAGCCCTATGACGCCGGAGCGGGATCCAAGACTCGCCTTTGAGCGTCTTTTTGGCGGCGGTCTCGCAGGCGAAGCCGATATCGCCCGGGCGAAGCGTGACTTCTACAACAGGAGCATCCTCGACTTTGTCAATGAGGACGCCAGCACTCTCCGCAAGCACCTCGGCACTACTGACAAGCAGAAACTCGACGAATACATGTCCAGCATCCGGGATATTGAGCGGCGGCTCAGCGCGGCCGACAAAGTGGCGAAGGATATGCCTGCATACGATAAGCCGACCGGCATTCCCCAAAGTTATGAGCAGCACATCCGGACGATGTATGACCTCATGACGCTTGCTTTTCAGACTGACACGACACGGATTAGCACCTTCCTACTCGCACACGATGGATCGAACCGCGCCTTTCCGGAAATTGGTGTTCCCGATCAGCATCACGGCATTTCTCACCACCAGAATGATCCGGATAAACTTGAGAAGATCGCGAAGATTGATGAGTGGTACAATCGGCAGTTTGCCTACTTTGTTGAAAAGCTGAAGTCGGTGAAAGAAGGCAACGGGACCCTGCTCGATCATTGTATGGTTGTGTATGGCGGCGGCATTAGTGATCCTGACCTCCATTCACACGGTGATCTACCGGTGTTGCTCGCCGGAGGCGGTAATGGCAATCTAAAGCCGGGCCGCCACATCCGGGCTAACTACGACGAACCGATGTGCAATCTCTTCCTCGCCATGCTAGACCGCATGGGGGTGAATGAGGAGCGGTTTGGGGACAGCACCGGTCGCCTTAACATCATTGGATGAAGGCCGGGTAGGTTATACACGGTTCCTGCCCTCACGGAGGGCACATTCATAAGCTGCCGAATGGTTTGCAGCTGATATTCTCTAATGTTCACCGCATCGGCAACTGGGCAGGCCGTAATCCCAGTGCAGCTTTGGTATGGGTCAAGACACTGCCCGCCGAAATACGCGCGAGTGGGCTACGCGACAACTGGTTAAGCAGATCAGACTGGAGAATCCTTTCAGAACTATCGAATAGACAAAAACTCTGACCGTAGGAGGTTCACTTCGCGAAAAAATATGCGAGGCTTTTGATTTATGGCTGCCGATGGTAACGGAGCAAGCCATGGGGGCGCTCCAGATATTGAAGGATGCGCAGCACGCAGCGATTTTCAAAAGTAGAGAGTTATCCGGCGTAGAACTCAGTCCCGACGGAAGCCTGCGATCTCGAAGGGCAGGGGAGTGCTATCGGCTTCGGGGTAAACGAAGACCTTATTCTCGTAGTTGCGGACAATGGTAAAGCCATCGGTCTGGCTGATTAGGTAGTCAGGATTCACCGGCACCTTGCCGCCGCCGCCAGGGGCGTCGATGACGAACTGAGGCACGCCGTAGCCGGTGGTGTGGCCGCGGAGATGCTCAATGATGTTAATTCCTGCACTGACGCTCGTGCGGAGGTGCGACGAGCCTTTGATAAGGTCGCACTGATACAGGTAATACGGTCGCACGCGACTCTGAAGCAGCTTATGCACGAGCGTTTTGTAAGTGGTGGGATCGTCGTTCACGCCGCGGAGCAGCACGCTCTGGTTGCCAAGCGGAATGCCGGCGTTGGCGAGGCGTTCGAGTGCGGCTTTGACTTCTGTGGTGAGTTCGCGCGGGTGGTTCACATGCACGCTCATCCAAAGCGGGTGATACTTCGCGAGCATGGCGCAAAGTTCCGGTGTGATACGCTGCGGCAGAAAAATGGGAACGCGGCTTCCGATCCGCAGAAACTCAATGTGCGGGATGGCGCGTAAGCGGGCGAGTAGGGCTTCAAGTTTGTTGTCGGAAAGCAGGAGCGCATCGCCGCCGGAGAGGAGCACGTCGCGGATTTCGGTGTGCTTTTCGAGGTAGCGGAAAGCGGCTTCGAATTCCGTGTGTAGCTCTTGCTCGCCCACTCCGCTAACGACGCGGCTGCGAGTGCAGTAGCGACAGTAGGAAGCGCAGCGGTCGGTTACGAGGAATAGCACGCGGTCCGGATAACGGTGGACGAGACCCGGCACCGGCATGTGGCTGTCCTCACCGCAGGGATCGGACATTTCTTCGGCGTTGTCCCATGATTCCTCAACGCGCGGCACGACTTGGCGCCGGATGGGGCACTCGGGATCCGTGGGATGGATGAGATTGAAAAAGTGAGGCGTGATGGCGAGGGCCAGTTTGTTTCCGCTCAGTAGGACCCCGGCGCGTTCCTCTTCGCTGAGCGTTAGGTGCTCTTCCAGTCCCTTGAGGGTAGTGACGCGGTTACGCAGCTGCCACTTCCAGTCATTCCAGTCTGCAGCACTGACTTGCTTGTTTTGCCAATAGCCGTGACCTCGCGAGGAGAATTCACGGTCAGCAAATGAGGATTTGGAGTTTAGGGTGTCCATTAAATTGTTGGTCCTCATTGTTAGCGGGAGATATGAAAATGTCAATCTACCCTCGGGTAAACAGAGGAAAGTTAGAGGCAACAGGTCACAAAAGTTTCTGGAAAATTCTTTTCGGAAGGGTGGCCATGTAGGCGTCATGGTTGCCCGTTTTAATTCCGGTGCGTGGAACCTACGTCACGGCGGTTTTCAGTCGTTCTGCCAGCGCTGCAATGGTAGCGACAAGGGCTTTATTTTGGAAATCAGATTAAAATTGTTTTCCCCGCCATTGTAAAAAAGTAAATCAGTATATTTTCCCACTAGGCAGCACCGGTAGAACTGCGACTTGGACAATCGGTTCATGCTCTGATGAGTTGCCAAATCTTTATGCAAGTGACTTGAAGATGCCGAGTGGCCACTTGTCGTGGCAAATGTGGGTGCGAATTGGCGTATCGGTTTGAAGTGGACCCCGAAGTCCGGCCACCGACTGGCTAAGCTAAGCTGCCCGGCGCGTCCCTGTAGTTAATCCGCCTGCCCAGGATGTCAAGCTTGGTGCGGGGGGAGGGCCGATTTTGGGAAGCTGGAGCGGAGGGCGCAGCACGGTCCGGAGCGCAGCGGAGGGCCGTGCGCAGCCCGCAGCGG
>CAMAUV010000092.1 GCA_945861415.1 Akkermansia muciniphila
AAATGCTCGACGGCGGCAGCTTCATCAATGCCCGGGACGCCCGCACCGAACTCTTCGCCTACATCGAATCCTACTACAACCTCCACCGCAAACACTCCGCCCTCGACTACCAAACCCCGGCCCAATTCGAGGCCGGAATCCTCAGCCAAGACTAAACAAAAAACGGTCCAGCAATCCGTTGCCTCTCAGTCGCTCTCTTCGGACTTCGTCATTCATTCCACCTTGCCCCCTGAAAATTTGCGTTCCATATGGCCCGCCCGCTGCTACTTGGGCTGCGGGATTCTTGAAAGAAACTAAACACCCGCCACCAGACCACCATGCCCGTAGCCACGCCCAAACAGTTCGCCGCCATGCTCGATGCCGCCCAGAAAGGCGGCTATGCTTATCCGGCTATCAACGTCACTTCGCTGCCTACAATTAATGGCGCGCTAAAAGCATTCGCGGAGAGCAAGAGCGACGGCATAATCCAGGTCAGCACCGGCGGCGGCGAATTCGCCAGCGGCACCGGCGTGAAGGACATGGCGCTGGGCGCCATCGTGCTGGCGGAGGCCGTGCACATCCTCGCAGAGCGCTACAATATCCTCGTGGCCCTTCACACCGACCACTGCCACCCAAAGAACGTGGAGAAATTCCTCAAGCCGCTGCTGGCCGCCACCCGCGCCCGGCGCGCTGCCGGCAAAGGCAATCTGTTCAACAGCCACATGTTCGACGGATCGGAACTCTCCCTCGCTGAAAACATGAAGGTCTCCACCGAACTACTCAAGGAGTGCGCGGAACTGGAAATTATCCTCGAAGTGGAGGCCGGTGTGGTCGGAGGCGAAGAGGACGGTCACGACACCAGCGGCGTGGCTAATGAGAAGCTATACACTACCCCGGAGGACATGGTCACCGTGTACGAGACGCTCAACGGACTCGGCCGTTTCATGTTCGCCGCCACCTTCGGCAATGTGCACGGTAGCTACAAGCCGGGCGCGGTGAAACTGAAGCCGGAAATTCTCAAAGATGGTCAGGCGGCTGTAACCACCAAGCACGGGGCCGCTGCGGAGATGGACCTGGTCTTCCACGGGGGTTCCGGCACCCCGCTGGAGGAAATCCGCGAGACGCTTGGCTACGGGGTCATCAAGATGAATATCGATACGGACACGCAGTATGCTTTCACCCGGCCCATCGCGGACCACATGCTCAAGAACTACTCCGGCGTGCTCAAGATCGACGGTGAGGTTGGAGACAAAAAGATTTACGATCCGCGCATTTACCTTAAGAAGGGTGAGCAGGGTCTCTGCGACCGCATGAAGGATGCCTGCAATGACCTCCTCAGCAACGGGAAGACCATCTTCGGCACGGTGTAGGTTTGCAGAACGACACTACCGGATTAGAAAACGCAGAGTAATTTCCGCTGGCGGGACGCTTCGAATTTCGTCATCCTCCTTAGGCATTCTATCCCATGAGCCGTCCGCAGTTCAAAGTCCTCGCCTACCTAGCCGCGGTCATCGTGCTGGGGGCCATCCTCGCACCACCACTCTACTGGGTTGGAAAATGGCTGGCGGGGATGATCGTGAGCTTCAAGCAGGAGGAAACACCCCTGCTGGGATGGATCGGCCAGAAACTCGCAGCACACCAATTCGACAGCTACTTCAACCGCGCCTTCCTTGTAAGCGCACTGGGACTTTTGTGGCCGTTCCTCAAGTGGATGAAACTGGGGAAAGGTTCGCTGGGGCTGGAGAAAAATTCCTACTGGATCCGCGACTGGTGGTCCGGGTTTTTGCTCGCCGGGGGCTTCCTCGCTGGCCTTGCTGCGCTACTCTGCGGACTGGGTGCTTACGAATTGGTGAGCGAGGTCAAGTGGGGTAAAATCATTCCCGTGGCCCTGCTGACGATGGCAGCGGTGTCGCTGTTGGAGGAATGGGTGTTTCGCGGAATCTTCCTCGGCGTGGCGCTGCGGGCATCGCATAAGGTCGTGGCGGTAGTCCTTGTGTCCGCCCTGTTTTCTATCCTGCACCTGATGCGAGCGCCGGATATGGACCCTCAGGAGCCTGCAGTCGCAGCCCGCGCCAAATCTACTCTACGCAGTAAAAACTGGGCTTACATCATGAACCAGCAGCGGCTGAACCCGGCCAGCGCGGACTGGCTGACGGACCGCTCCATGCAGGAGTTCGCGGCCTCCCGGATTTCGTGGCGCTCAGGGGCCGACCTCATGGGGCTCATTTTCCAGAAAAACTTTGAGCCTACCCGCTTCGTTTCGGTCTTCCTGACGCTGTTCGCCATAGGGGTGATTCTTGCCCGGTCCCGGATCGCCACCAATTCCCTGTGGATGCCCTTTGGACTTCACGGGGGCTGGGTTTTCGCCAATGCAATATTTGCCGGCATGACCGATGCCACGCAAGCCCTGCACGCCGGAGCCTACACCCTGAAAACCGTTGGAGCCGCTATCCCGTGGATCGGCGATAACCTGAAAGTCGGACTGCTTCCGCTGGGCACACTGCTCGTCACAGCCCTCGCCCAAGAATGGTGGCTGCGCCGGCCCCGGAAACCTGAGCCGAACGGCAACCTCGGATAGTGCGGCTTCACTGCACGCTCGCGACTGTCACTTTGGTCATGGGACGGCCGGGCTGCAGTTCCACCGATTCCCCTGCCCTGATGCGCATGATTTTAGATCCGAGCGGCGACGAGAGTGTGATGACGGTGACCGTTTCCCCTCCCCATTCAATCTCTGTGCCGCCGGCGGCCGGACCGATGAAATAGGTGAGCGTGCCTTCTGCACCACGTAAAGCCACCAGTGCACCTTCGGCGATGGCCTGGTCTGGCGCGAAGAATTTCGGCGTCATCATTTCGTAAGCGGCAAGGGCCTCCTGCGCCTCGGCGACGCGTAACGCCTGACCGCGAGCGAGGTAGGAGGCTTCGAGGTTCCGCGTGTCGTATTTATTTTCGGCCTTGCTGTCGGAGTCTGTTGCCGCCGCGGTGGTGGCCCGGGCGGATTCGGTGCCGGCAGCCAGGACGCCGCGCAGGTGATCGATGATGCTTTGAAGAAGTGCCTTTTTGTCCATACGCTGACTAACCGGAGGAGAATTGGGAAGTTACTGCATATGCGCGGCGGCTGTCGGGTTCAAGTTTTGAGTATGGCGAAATAACCGGCGCCAATTTCCATGCTCTGACAGGGCAGTAGTCAGGCAAAAGCACAATCTCCCCGCTTCCCGGGTTGCGAGGCCAATCGACGGGGTCAATGTGGCCTCTGATCCCAAACTCACTTTTCACCTCCTGCCATGCACGATCCTCGCCTCGACAAGCTCGCCAGCCAACTCATCAAACACTCCGTCACCCTCAAGAAGGGCGAGCACATTCTTTTTGATCTCTATGACACGCCGGCCGATATGGGCATCGCCCTTGTGCGCGCGGCCCGCGCCGCCGGCGGCATCCCGCATGTGCAGGTCCATGATGCCCGCCTCGCCCGCGAAATGCAGATGGGAGCCACGGAAAAGCAATACGAAGCATGGAGTGGGGTGCAGATGAATCTTATCGAGCGCATGCAGGCCTACATCGCCATTCGCGGGAGCCACAACATAACCGAAAGCTCTGATGTGCCGGCGGAAAAGATGAAGCTCGTGATGAGCAAAATGCGCGCCGTGATGAATCACCGGGTGAAGAAGACCAAGTGGTGTGTTCTCCGCTGGCCCAACCCCAGCATGGCCCAGCTCAATGGTATGAGCACCGAGGCGTTCGAAGACTTTTACTTCCGCGTCTGCCTCCTTGACTACGCCGCGCTCAAGCCCGGCATGAAGGCTCTGGAGAAACTCATGGACAAAACCAAAGACGTCCACATCACCGGCCCCGGCACCGATCTCCGATTCAGCATCAAGGGCATACGCAGTGAGGCCTGCGGGGGTGAGAAAAACATTCCGGACGGCGAGTGCTTCACCGCGCCGGTCAAGAACAGCGTGGAGGGTGTCATCAGCTACAACGCGCCCACCATTTATCAAGGCATCGCCTTCGACAGCGTGAAGCTGGAATTCTCCAAAGGAAAGATCGTGAAAGCCACAGCCAATAACACGGAAGCCATCAACCGCATCTTCGATTCCGACGAAGGCGCGCGCTATATCGGAGAATTCGCCATAGGCTTTAACCGCGAAATCCTCCATCCCATGCGCGACATCCTTTTCGATGAAAAAATCGCCGGCAGCTTCCATTTCACCCCCGGGCAGGCTTACGAAGGCAAGACGGACAACGGCAATCGCTCCCAAGTGCACTGGGACCTTGTCTGCATCCAGCGCCCCGACTACGGCGGCGGAGAGATCAAATTTGACGGCAAAGTTATCCGCAAGGATGGGAAGTTTGTCCTGCCGGAGCTGAAAATGTTAAACTAAGCGCCCAACAGCCACCACCGCCAGAGGCTCAGCGCGGTTTTAAACTCAGGTCAAACCTTCCGGGCTCTGTCTTTGTTTAATTTGTGCCCAGCGGTTGCGCGGCCCCGCGCGGATCCGCGGTCCGGCGCCATTGCCGGTCCCAGGACTGCCCGCTTGCCCGCCCTTCCGCTCTAGCCTATCTGACAGGTCCCAAGCAACCGTCCCAAGCAACCGTCCCGAGCATGCCCTTCCCCCTTCGCCCGAGCCTCCGGAGCCTCTTCGCAGTCTGCTCGCTGCTGTTTTCCAACGCAGCCGCCATGGCGGGAAGCTCCATTCGAGTCAATCTGGCTGACGGATTCGAACTTCCCGTCGGCCAGGGAACGGGCGAGGGATATTATGTCTTTCGGGGCTTCACCCCCAACGCGCACATGGGCGAAGACTGGAACGGGAGAGGTGGAGGCAATACCGATAAAGGCGATCCGGTCTATTCCACCGCCAACGGTGTAGTGGTCTATTCTGCGGTCTATGGACGGTCATGGGGAAACCTGGTCATCGTGCGCCACGCCTACCGGGAAGGCCGCGAAATTAAGGTGGTGGACAGTCTCTATGGCCACCTTGATGCCCGCAGCGTCAGGCTCTACCAGTTGATCAAACGCGGCCAGAAGGTGGGCACCATCGGCACTGCCCACGGCATTTATAACGCGCACCTCCATTTTGAGATTCGCAAAAACATCCAGATCGGGCCCCATCAGCGGAATTTCGCGCGGGACTACTCCAACTACTTCAGCCCCCGTCCCTTTATCGCCCAACTCCGGGAATTGCAGGCTGGCAACAGTGTGTTGGTGCCAGTGGACACCTTTGCAGGCCAGGGTGGCGAGATAGCCGGCGCAGATAGCAAGCGCCCGGGGATTCCCACCCGTGGAGACAGTTTCGCCGCTCTCGCCAAAGGCGAAGAGGCCGCCCGCAAGAAGAGGAAGGAGGATCTTGATAAACTAGTGGAGGAAAACCGCCGCCGCGCCGCTGCTATGAGGGAAGAGGACATGGACAGCTTCTGGGAGAGGGTGCGGAAGAAAATGAAGAAGCAACGCTAGCCAGCCGCAGGCAGCGGCATGATTCCTAATCCGCGGAGGATTTCTGCTCTCGCGCCAGGCAGGCAGGTCTTCAGAGCGTGCGCTGATGAAAGCCGCTTACGCCCTCCTTGCTCTGCCCGGCTGCTCCGTTGCCGTATCTGCACATGGACGCTGCGGCCCAGAGTAATCTCCGCAAAAAAGCAGCCCTGCCGCCTCTCACTCCCGGCCAGTCCGCAGACATTGCTCTGGCCATCCGCGGCGGTAAGGAGATGGTGGTCCAAACCTCGGCCACGGTCGCGCAGCGGCCGGAAATCCGCACCGCTGGCACCACGGCCTTTTTTCGATTTCACGCGAAGGATGCTTTTCTCGCGCTATCCGGGCCGCGAAGACTCGCCCTCGCCGCCAGCGTCTTTGTCTTTGCAGCGCCGCGTTAAAACCGAGGCTACTTCCGCGGGCTCATTCCTTATCTAAATTTTGCAAAAACGACTACGCCGTCAGCCTCAACCATTATCCGGGAAGGGATGCCACCAGCAGCTCCATTGTCCTGAATGCGTAAAGTGGCGGTGCTCAGGGCTTCCGCGATCTTCTCCAGCCCGCGCGCGCCCTCCCGGCCGATCTCCCATTTCGAGGCTTGCCAACCTCATAATAATGCAATAAATGCGATGTTCCCGACCACTTTTAGTCCTCTCGCCAAGCCTAAACTTCCTCCTGCCATGAACTCACTCGACCAATTTGCCAATCGCCTCGGCCGCCGCGGATTTCTCCACACCGGCGTCTGCACGGCTCTCGGGCTCTCGCTCGGCGACTTCTTCAAGATGAAGGCGCGGGCCGATCTGAAGCATTACGAGTCCAAAGAGGGCGTCGCAAAAAGCATCGTCCATATCTTCCTGCCGGGCGGCATCGCCCATCAGGAAAGTTTCGATCCGAAGCCCTTTGCTTCGCCGGAATACAAAGGCCCGCTGGGAGTCATCAAAACAAACGTGGACGGTATTCAGCTGGGCGAATTGTGGAAAAATACGGCGACCGTGGCGGACAAGTTGATTTTCATCCGCAGCATGACTCACGGCGAAGCGGCGCATGAGCGCGGCACGCATAATATGTTCACCGGCTACCGTCCTAGCCCGGCGCTTCAATATCCCAGCCTCGGCTCTGTGGTCTCGCATGAGTTTGGCTCGCGTAAAAACCTCCCGCCTTACGTCTGCATCCCCAGCCAGCCGAATGAATTCGCTGGCAGCGGCTACCTGAGCAGCGCCTACGGACCTTTCAGCTTGGGCGCGGATCCGGCGAACGGCAGCTTCAAAGTGCAGGACCTCGCTCTTCCCGGCGGCATCACCGAAGGCCGTTTCGACCGCCGCCGCACAATTCTTGCGGGAATCGACGACCACTTCAAGTCGCAGGAAAAGTCCGACGCGCTCAACGCGATGGATAAGTTCTACCAGGATGCCTACAAGCTCATCAGCAGTCCGGAAGCCCGCGAGGCCTTTGCGTTGGAGAAGGAGGCGGATAAATTGAAGGACGAGTACGGCCGCAACGAAGCCGGCATGCGCCTCCTCATGGCCCGCCGTCTCGTGGAAAGCGGCGTGCGTTTTGTTTCGCTGACCTATGGCGGCTGGGACCACCATGACAACATCAAAGGTGCCATGGAAGGCCAGGTGCCAAATTTCGATAAGGCTTTTGCCCGCTTCATTTTGGACTTGAGCGAACGAGGACTCCTCGACAGCACTCTGGTCATGGTCTCGTCGGAGTTCGGCCGCACGCCAAAGATAAACGCTACCGGCGGCCGCGACCACTGGCCAAAGGTTTTCAGCACTGTGCTTGCCGGCGGCGGACTCAAGAAGGGGATCGTTTACGGATCCTCCGATGCCCTCGGAGCCGAACCTGAGAACGACCCAGTACAAATTGGT
Organism: Akkermansia muciniphila; assembly: GCA_945861415.1. Lineage (GTDB taxonomy): Bacteria > Verrucomicrobiota > Verrucomicrobiia > Verrucomicrobiales > V1-33 > V1-33. The sequence goes on from CAMAUV010000092.1 coordinate 7,312, forward strand.
GACCTCGCCTATACCATTTATCACCAGCTTGGCATCAATGCCGACAAGGAACTGATGGCACCCGGTGACCGCCCCATTGAAATCGTGGATCAGGGGCAGGTTATCAAAGACATCATCGCCTGATCCTCAAGTCGCTGGATCACTTATCAGCAGGTGCCTTCCGATAGATGCGTCGTGAAGGGACATCCGGCGGGTCCATCGGCTTGGTGGGTTATGTGGGAAACCGGTGCGGCTGACTTTAACCACAGGGCTTATTGACGGCGGTCTCCGGCAGTTGCATGATTTTCATCCCTGCCACGATCACCAAATGCCTGCATGGTTCCAGTGTATGAACTGTGATGCCCGCTACCGTTTCGAAGAACGGCTCGCGGGCAAGGCCATGGCGTGCCGCCAGTGCGGCGGGGTGTTTCGGCTGCCACCGGTGCCTCTGAGCATTCGAGCCCCCATTAAAACGTCGACGGCCGGCGAGCGTCGCTGGCACCTGAAGCTCGCCAGTGGCCACCAGTTTGGCCCGGTGCTCCCGGAGGTGATAGAGGAATGGGTGCGGGAAGGCCGAGCGGATGGCGACTCGCTCGTGTGTCAGGACGGAACAGAAGAGTGGCACATGCTCAGTGTGGCTTTGACCAGCCTGTCGCGCGCAGTCTCCGAAACCGCCCAGTCATCTCCGTTTCACCCTTTTGTCAGTATCTCAGAGTATCTACCAGCGGCAGGGCTCTTTGAGCATATCCCTGATGAACTGAACGACATGCCCTCCTATGCGCAGGAGATTCAGAAAACGGCGCTTGAGGCAGTGGAGCGTGAGGTTCGCCGGACCATGGGCGCGGTGAAGTTGACCGGCGTGAGGCATCTCATTACCGAGGAGGCAAAGGAATTTTTTGGCCCCCCCCCCCGCGAGGCAATACAGATGCGGCCGGATCACCTGATGCTGGCTGAGTTCAAGTCTCACAGCACGTGCTTTTATGCCATTATTCCATGGGGCGGCATGGGGCGCATGGCGCATGAACTGTTCAGCATTCTTCCTGGAGCCCTCCCCCACAGTGTGGCTCTGCGCCGGGCCCGCGAAGACAATTCCGCCGGGGGCATCTGGGTCGGCATCACGGGCCGGGACGACGATGTCCTCGCACTCGCTGCCACACGCAGTCAGGAGGAACTCTCCAGCGGAATTATCTGGAACTGGTTCAGCGAGAAACGCGACTACACCATGATCCAGGTATGGGGAGTGCAGGCCGTCCCGCTCGGTGAAGAGAAGTTCTTCCACTCCATTCAGACCAATGCCCGCGGTCCCCGCGGACAGGAACTCGGCCTGCTTTGGTATCTGGAGAAGCAGAGCGCCTTCTACCGCTTTGCCCGGCGATTGCACATTCCTGACAGTCACGAGACGCATGTGCTCTTCGCCAGCAACGGCGGCCAGATTCTTTGCCGCATCGCCCATGCCATCATTGAGGCCGCCACGCAAGCTGAGTCTTCACCACCACAGTGACGCCCGTCGGAAAACTGACCGGCAAACTTCTCCTGGCATCCCGGCATCCCTCAGACTAGCACCCATCATGGATTTTGACTGGACAATGCTGGATGAATTGCGGGCTTCGTATCTCAACGGGACTGCGGGCACCGCGGACTATTGGAAATCGGAAGCGCTGCTACGCGGCTACGATGCCACCTTTGCCCGCCGCATCGCATGGAAGTGGCACTGGGTGCTGCGAGAGCTCGACCGCCGCGGCTGGTCACCGCCGGAGGGATCGCTCCTTGACTACGGATGCGGCACTGGGGTGGCCGCCCGCGAGGTGCTCTCCCGCTACGGCGCGGCATCTTTTACCTCCGTCACCCTCCACGACCGTTCGCCGCGAGCCCAGATGTTCGCCGCCGATGCAGTGAGGCAGGAAAATGCAGACATTTCCGTTGAATCCCGGCTACCGGACCAATGCGGTCTGCTCCTCGTAAGCCATGTGCTGCCGGAACTAGACGGGCCCGGAGTAGCGGCGCTCGTCCGCGCAGCGGAAAACGCGCAATCCATCATCTTCGTGGAGCCCGGTACCAGCGCCGTTAGTGCCAAGCTGGTCGAAATGCGGGAAAAGCTCCGCGATTCCTTTCATGCTGTAGCGCCATGCACTCACTCAGAGCAATGCGGCCTGACGAGACCCGGTCAAGAAGCGAACTGGTGCCACTTCTTCGCACAGCCTCCCACGGAAGTCTACACCGATGGCGACTGGGTGCATTTCGGTCGCGTCATGGGCATAGATCTTCGTTCTTTGCCTCTGAGCTTCCTTGTTCTCGACCGTCGTCCCCCTATCCCCCACATTGCGGATGAAGTTAGGGTCATTGGTTCGCCGCGCCTGTTCAAGGGCTACGCCCTGCTCGACGGTTGCACCTCCGAAGGAGTGGAGGAAAAGCGGTTCATGAAACGCGTCGATCCCCCGTTTTTCCGCGCCATGGACAAAAATAAGGTCTCCACGCTTCAGCACTGGGAGTGCAAAGGTATCGATATCGTTTCCGTGCGCGCCGTAGATCTCCCCTCCGCCTCCGAAGTAGAGACCACTGCTTCAGATCAGGGGGGTGATACCCCGTCATCCGGCTCGGTCTGACATTCGAAATTTATCCCTGCGCTGCGATCTTTTTTCGTGCGGGGTAGCGGCCTCTGGGTTTCACCGGGTTTCCTTCGGCGTCGAGTTTTGGCTCGCGCTCCGGGAACTCCCATCCGAGCACCATTTTGCCTTCTTTATTACACACCAATCGTGCGGTGAAAGGGCGGCCGCGCTTACTGATGAATTTGTCGATGAGATCGGTTTTTCCCTCGGCGAAGAACTTAACGGCCTGCTCTCGAGGAATGGGATACTGGCACATTTCACGGGCGAGGCGCCCCTTGGGTTTGCAGATGTTCTCACCACGCACGACGGCTTCGCAGACGTAGGCTTCGTCGGTCACGTAGATCTGGCAGGTGTGACCGGCTTCGGCACAGACCGGGCAGGGGCAGAGCGCGTTGGCGGGATCAGCAATTGCGGCGGCGGCGGCTTCAAGGACTTCCGTTTTCTGGAACTGGAACCCGACCTTCATGTCCTTGTCGAGGATGAGCATGGCGGAGAATTCCACGCCGAACTTGTTACGGAAATTGTCCAGTGGGCCGACCTGCTTTTGCTCCAGCAGTTCCCTTGCCTCGTCTTCGTTGAGATAACGGCTGGCGATCATTTTTGGTATCTTGAACTCGCACTCGCGACACTGGAAAAACTTGTCGGTTTGCTTGAGCGACGGCGCACCACAGACGGGGCATTTGGCTGCGATGTCGGGATACTCGCGGGTTTTGGCGATGTGGGCATGCTCGCGGGTTTTGGAGACCACATCGGTCGTGAGCCGCTTGATCTCGCTCATGAATTTATCGCGCGATAGACGCCCTTGCTCCATCTCGCGCAGCTTGAATTCCCATTCGCCAGTCATCTGGGGAGAAGTGAGCGCATCGGCGCCGATCTCTGCGAGCTGGTCGATGAGCGTGACACCTTTCGGGGTGGCCACCAATTCGCGACCATTGCGGGCAATGTACTGGTCTTCGACGAGTCCTTCGATGATGGCAGCACGCGTGGCTGGGGTTCCCAACCCGCGTTCACTCATGGCCTCGGCGAGTTCTTCATCGTCCACAAGTTTGCCGGCACCCTCCATCGCGGAGAGGAGCGTGGCTTCGTTGTAGCGAGGGGGCGGCTTGGTGACATTTTCCACGACTTCAATACCGAGGGTGCGGGCGGTCTCACCGCTCTTCACCGCGACCAGCGGGTCCTCGTCTTCGCCCACCGCCTTCTTGCCATACACTTCCAGCCATCCCGGCACGACAAGGATTTTGCCCTCGGTTTTAAAGGCGTCTTTCTCAATGCGGGTAATGCGGGTGGCGATTTCAAACTCGGCTTGAGGGAAAAAGATGGCGATGAAGCGGCGCACGACGAGGTCATAGATGCGCAGTTCTTCGGGTTTCAGTGACTTCGGCACCACGCCCGTGGGAATGATGGCGAAGTGGTCGCTGACCTTGGCGTTATCAAAGATGCGCTTGGTGGGGAATATCCACTTTTGCGTGACCACGCGGTCGGCGTGCTTTGGCAAATCATCCGGGAAAGCATCCACAGTGCGGCTCTCCAAGCCGGCAAATCCTTTCATGACATCCTGAACGGTCGGCACATAGTCCTCCGGCAGATACCGGCTGTCCGTCCGCGGATAGGTCAGAGCCTTGTGGCCTTCGTAGAGACTCTGTGCTATCTGCAGAGTGCGGCGGGCGCTAAATCCGAACTTGTTGCTCGCTTCGCGCTGCAGGCTGGTGAGGTCAAAGAGGAGCGGGCAGCTTTCTTTCTTCGGCTTGCGCACTTCCTCGACGATCCCCGGCTTGCCCGTGCAGCGGCCTTTGATGGCATCCGCCAGCGCCTTGTTCCACAGCCGCTCGGCGCGGGCATGGGCGTCGGTTTCGTCCTTCTTGAAAGACTCTTCAAACCAGCGTCCGCGATACTGTCCTGCCGCCACGCCGAAATCTCCGAACACTTCCCAGTAGGCCCGCGGCACGAAGGCGCCGATTTCCTTTTCTCGGTTCACCAAAATGGTGAGCGTCGGCGTCTGCACGCGGCCCACTGGAGTCTTAAGGAAGCCTCCGTTGCGGGAATTGTAAGCGGTGAGGGCCCGGGTGCCGTTGATACCCACCAACCAGTCACTCTCGCTGCGACAGACGGCCGCGTCCGCCAACGGCAGCATTTCGCGGTCTTCGCGCAGATTTTGGTAGGCATCCATGATGGCCCCGGCAGTCATGGACTGCATCCACAGACGGCGGCTTGGCTTTTTGCAGCCGCTGGACTGCATGATGTAGCGGAAGATCAACTCTCCCTCCCGGCCGGCGTCGCAGGCATTGATGACCGCGTCCACATCCGCACGCTTGAGCAGTCGCTTGAGCACCTTCAGCCGCTCCTCGTTCCGCTCGATCGGTTTCAGTTCAAACTGATCCGGGATGAGCGGCAGACTTTCAAAATTCCACTTCGGCTTCTTCCCGTCTTTTTCGGGAAATGCCAACTCAAGGAGATGGCCTACTGCCGATGAAATGATGTGGGTCTCACTTTCAAAATAGTCCTTCTCCTTCTCAAATTTCGTCATGCCCGGTGCCTTGGCGAGGACACGGGCGAGGTCTGCAGCCACAGAGGGCTTCTCGGCGATGATAAGCGTTTTTCCCATTATAGAAATTTCAAAAAAGGTCGGAGGCAGGGAGGGTCACCGTGGAGGTGGATTTGGAAAAAGCAAATCCGGCGTGCACTTCCGTTCCCCTGGCGATTTTGCTGGGAGCAATTGCCGGTCCCGGCGTCTGTAGAAAGCTGCTTTTTCGCCCGTCCAGCCATTGGTATTCGGCCGACAGCGCCTACGCGACCGGACCGGAATAAAGGAGTTTCGCCGAGCGGCAGGATTCCAAAGAGGTGGCCTCGGTGACGGCTTTTTCGTCCTCGCCTAGCTTTCTGAGCAATTCCGTAGGCCATAAAATATGCCGGGGGACACCCATCCCAGCGGTGAAAACAGCCTGATTCCGCAATGCTGACATCCATGGAGTCTCGGAGTCTCCCGGCTGATAGACCGAAGTTTGTCAGGCTGTCTGGTGGTAATTCGCAACCGCCTAGCGCGCATTCGGATCAAGCATCAGGACGAAACCACCGCCAGTTCACCAGCCACGCCTATCATCCAGAAATTGTGCTCCCTAACACATCGTCCGGCTCCCTCTTCACCTCTCGCTCATCCCTCTGCTGCTATATTTTTTAGTCAGTTTTTTTTCTACTTTGCGACACCGCAGACCTAAGCAAACTTCCCATTCGGCTCCGGACTTTTTCTTGCTATTCTTCTCCGTAACTTTTCACTGCTTGAGTAGTCTAAGCGATAGCCTGACGACTACAGGATGGCATTTCTGGAAGAGGCCGGGCGAGATTTGAATGCTTTTAGCCGCCGCCAAAACTAAGAACGACATTTACTGTTAGCGCGGACAGACCCGAGTGGCAATCCTTACGGTATCCGCTTCAGACTCGGCTCGAATGGACCCCGCTCAGTCCCCTGTTAGTCACCTTCTATCATCCATATCCACTTAAACAAACGAGACCGGCCTATGTCAAGCCTATCCCACCGCCGCCGGGGTATAGAAATTTTGATATGACAGCCCCGGCAAAAAGTGACTGGCAGGACAATCCTAACAGCGAAACCCCAGTGAAGAATCCAGGGATTACCTGCAGTCCCAGCCTCTATGTAGAGGCACGTCTGAAGAAAGAGGACAACTGCTCAACTATTGCCGGTTACTGCGTCCCGGAAAGGCGGAGCGGTGGTGGGAAAAGCATGGTTTTGCTAAGTGGCAAAACCCATCAATTTTTGCACTCGTAGTTTTCAGCGTCTGTGAGAGGCAACGGATTTCTGGACCGTTTTTTGTTTAGTTTTGGCTGAGGATTCCGGCCTCGAATTGGGCCGGGGTTTGGTAGTCGAGGGCGGAGTGTTTGCGGTGGAGGTTGTAGTAGGATTCGATGTAGGCGAAGAGTTCGGTGCGGG
>CAMAUV010000093.1 GCA_945861415.1 Akkermansia muciniphila
TTCGAGCCCATCGAACCTCCCTGGCAGGCGATCCGCGCCTGGATTCCAGCCGACGATGACGAATCCGAAACCGCCACCCCCGAACTCTGGGACCAAAGCACCGGCACCGCGTGGAAAGCCCCGGAAATCGATCTCGGAGACGGACGCACGCTCGTCCTGGAATACACCTGACGCCCGCGGTCCGCGGCTCGAAGCAAAGTTCCGATACATTACAAAATCCCGCTGCCATAAAATGTCTTGGCAAGGCGGGTGCGGAGAGGTATACACAACGCGATTGGAATTTTACCATGAACGCCACCCTCATCCCCATTCAGCCTTCGAAGCGGCCACTTCGTAGGCTCGCGGCCGGCGCGTTTCATCGTCCTTCCCGCGAAATTCAGCCTGCCACCACCCCTCTCTCCCCCCAGACCCCCTCACTCCCCGTTCCCGATCCCGCGAATGACGCCACCCGCGAAAAGCAAATTCCTTTCAGGAAAGCGGGTTTCAAAGACGCCGAGGTGTCGGTGGTCAGCCGCGAGGCCAAAGCGCCGCATTTCCAGACGGTGCTGGCCACGGCGCGCAAATAATCGACTCTGCTTCTTCTAAAGCCTTGCTGCTTCAGCCTGTTCGCCCCAAGTTCCGGCCAACTCGTTACAGCCATGCCTGACTCCATCCAAGTCACCTCCAGTTCCTCGTGGTTCAGCCGCCTCGGCAAAGCTTTCACCGGCATCGTCGTCGGCATCATTCTCATCATCATCGGCATCGCCTTGCTTTTTTGGAACGAAGGCCGCGCGGTCAAAACCTACAAGACGCTGAAAGAAGGTCAGGGGCTCGTCGTTGATGTCGCACCCGATGCGGTTGGCGAGGCTAACAACGGAAAACTGGTCCATCTCTCGGCCGATGCGGTGACGGACGAAACTCTCGTCGATCAGGATTTCGGTGTTTCAGCCAACGCCATCCGTCTGCGCCGCGCCGTCGAGATGTATCAGTGGAAAGAAACCGAGAAGAGCGAAACGCGGAAGAAGCTCGGAGGCGGGGAGGAAACGGTGACCACATACACCTACACCAAGGAATGGAGCGGCATGTTGAACGATACGGCCAACTTCCATGAACCGGCCGGGCACGAGAATCCGTCCGAGTTTCCCTATGACAGTATGACGCTGGACGCCGGGCAGGTCGCGGTCGGTGCGTTTTATCTTTCCCCGGATCTCATCGCGCAGCTTTCGGATTACAAAGACCTTCCCGTGCGCGATATTCCCGAAGGGGCAGAGTGGCCGGAGGGCGCGCGAACCGACAAAGGCGGCATTTATCTCGGCGCCAATCCCGCACAACCGCAAGTCGGCGACGTGCGCATCAATTTCTCCGCGGTGGAGCAGGGTCCAGTCAGTTTGGTCGCCGCGCAAAATGGGGACACGTTTGCCGACTACCAAACCAAAGCGGGCGGAACCATCGCCATGATCGTGTCGGGCAATGTGCCAGCGCAGCAGATGTTCGAGGACGCCATTGCCACAAACACTTTGATTACTTGGCTGGTTCGTCTCGGCGGCTTCATCCTTATCTGGATCGGGTTCGGGCTTTTGTTCGCACCGCTCTCCGTTCTTGCCGACATCGTGCCGCTTTTCGGCAGTCTCGTCGGCGCAGCGACCGGACTTATCGCCTTTCTTCTGGCGCTGGCCGTGGCCCTCACCGTCATCGCCATTGCTTGGGTGGTTTTCCGTCCGCTGCTTGGCATCACGCTGCTCGTCCTCGCCGTCGCGGCGCTGTTCTTCGGGTTCCGTGCCTTCGGAAAAAAGAAACCACAGGCGGCTTAAGCCCCACTTTTGGTAATTAGCAGTTGCCCAAGCCACCCATTGGTGAGTAGATGAATTTCCTATGAAGACCCCCAAACATTGCCTCCGCCTTTTGGCTCTCACTGCAGCGTTCTTTTTTCCGGCAGCAGCGCAAGCTGTCGACCTTGATTTCGAATTGGTCAACGGAACCGGTTGGGCCATTAAGGAGATCTACATCTCTCCCGCGACCGTCAATAATTGGCAGGAAAATATCCTTGCCGAACCAGACCCCCTCACTCCCCGTTCCCGATCCCGCGAATGACGCCACCCGCGAAAAGCAAATTCCTTTCAGGTGTTATGCTTAAATGGTGGCGATTAGCCATTAGCCTGATTCTGATATCCGGCTCTCAAATGCTGGGCGCAGATCGGCTGAGCGAGCGTGTCGTGGCTGGCAAACGTGATGAGAATGGCCGCAAACGCGTTCTAGAACTCTTGAGCTCAAGTTGCTTCACATGCCACGGAGCCGGCGATCCGAAAGCGGGCCTGCGACTGGATCGACTTGAGGTGGATTTAGAGAAGTATCCCGACGCCGCCAGACAGTGGCAACTTGTCCTAAGCGCGATCCGTGATAACGAGATGCCGCCTGCGAGGGAAAAACAGCTCGCAACTGACGACCGGGCCTATCTCGTAAAGTGGATCGAAGCGGAGCTTGAGCATTTCGTTGAATCGTCGACTGCTGATCGACCTGCTCTCCGGCGGAAGCTGACGAAAGTGGAGTATCAGAATACGATGCGCGACCTGCTTCAAATCGAAATGGACTTCGCCCGCGATTTGCCTGCTGACCCCATTTCTTCAGACGGATTCTCCAATGACAGTCGACTACTGGAACTAACACCGGTGCATCTTGAGGCCTATCTGAAATGCGCACGAAGCGCCTTGCAACGAGTCATCGTTTCCAACCCGCGGCCAGAACAGTTCCATCACCGTTTTGATCGCCCCAACGTCTCCAATTGGCTTGGCGAATTCGATATTGCGAGTGAACTGGGGAGGCAGCAACAGTTTTTAGCGAAGATAGAGAGGGACTATCCGGAGCAGGGTGAGTTTTTAGTTCGCGTGGCTGTGGATGCCAAACTCCAGCCCAACTGCGGATTCCCGCTTTTGGAAGTCTCTGTTGGCTATCAACCCGATACGGAAATTCTGTTTCGTGAGTTCCCGGTGGCAGAAGTCTATGCACCGGGCGAACACGTTTTTGAGTTCAAGGGACGGATCGAGGACTTTCCGCTTCCCGTTCGCGGGCAAGGGAAAATCCCTGGCTTGGTGGTGCGAGTGCGAAATGTCTATGACGATGGTTCAAAGCTGCCGAAGGGAGCCAAAGGCAAAGACGATAAATTTGCCTACCCGGCCGAGCCGCACCTGCCTGTGCTGCATGTGCAATCGGTCGAGTTTCATGGTCCGATTTTCGATACTTGGCCGCCGGCGCATCATGCCAACATCATCACGAAAAATGCGTTCGACCAACAGGTCCGACGACCCGACGTGCGACGAATTCTCTCCGGGTTTGCCAAGCGGGCGTTTCGGAGGCCGGTATCGGACAAAGAGGTGAATTCGTTGTTGAAATTCCATGACCGGATCAAGGTCGGCTTTCCCAGGATTGAGGACGCGATACGCGAGACGCTGGCATTTGTGTTGATTCAGCCGGACTTTCTTTTTTTTCCAGGGGCTCAGCAGTCGCGATCGGTTCAAACGAAATCACGCCCGACAGGTGACTGGGAGCTGGCTTCGAAGTTGTCCTATTTCCTGTGGAGTTCGATGCCTGATGAACGACTGTTTGATCTGGCGCACGCCGGTTTACTGAAGCAGCCAAAAACACTGCGCTCGGAAGTCGAACGGATGCTCAGCAGTCCTAAGTCATCGGCATTTCTGGAGCAGTTTCCTGATCGTTGGTTGTCGCTGGACCTCATTGATAACATCGAGATTAGTCGGGATTACCACCCGAATTTCAACGCACGGCTTAAGACGGACATGATCGGCGAGAGCCGGGCATTTTTTGCGGAGATGGTCCATAAAAACCGCAGAATCCAGGATTTTCTGTTGGCAGATTTCTCCATGTTGAACGAGCCACTAGCTCGGCATTATGGAGTCTCAGGAGTACTTGGTATGAAGTTTCGCCACGTGCAGATTCCCGCGGATCAGCACCGTGGGGGATTGCTTGGACAGGCTGGCTTCATGCTGGCGGGCTCGACGGGCGCAGACTCGCATCCGGTTCGACGTGCCGTTTGGATTCGCGATCGCCTTCTAGACGACCCGCCACCGCCACCGCCAGCCAACGTGCCTAGCTTGGATTCCATCGATCCGAAATTTCATCAGCTTTCGATGCGTGAAAAACTGCAGGCTCATCGCCGCGATCCCTCTTGTGCCAGTTGCCATCGAGATTTGGATCCATGGGGAATTGCCCTGGAAAACTACGATGCCGTGGGCTTGTGGCGCACCGAAGTCCGGACCAAAAAGGGCGACAAGATGGTGACTTCACCGGTTGTGTCTAAAGACTCATTTTCCAACGGCTCCGAGCTGGATGGACCTGATAAACTCAAGGAACGTCTGGCCGGCGAGTACGGCGATCAGTTCGCGCGATCCTTGATGCGGCGGCTGTTGACCTATGCCCTCGGGAGGTCGCTCGATTTGCGCGACCAAAGGTCAGTCAAAGCGCTCGATGAAAAATTTGCTGCTGCCGGATACCGGATGCAGGACATGGTCCAGCTTGTTGTGGCCAGTGAACTGTTTAACAAATACGCAAATGAAGAAAAAATCTTGGCACCTTGACCGCCGCTCATTCTTGCGGGGCGCCGGATTGTTCGGCGCTGGAGTTTCACTGGGACTTCCATGGCTGGAATGTATGGGCAGTGAGAAATCGAAGGCGAAGGAAGTCGCCAAACGGTTTTGCACGCTGTATTTCGGCTTTGGAGTCAGCCTTCCTAACGCGAAAGGTGGTGATGCAAAGTGGCGTTGGTTTCCGGAGTCCGAAGGGGCTGACTACCAACTATCACATACGCTGGAGCCCATTCAACCGCTGCGCGATAAGCTGACGGTGCTCGGCGGACTCTCGCATCCCATGGGGCGCAAGATGGGGGCTCACGACACAGCAGATACGTTTCTCACCGGTGCGTACTTGAACAATAAGTTCCTGCGAAACACGGTTTCTGCAGATCAAATTGCCGCTATGTCGTTGCGCGACAAGACGCGCTTCCCTTCGTTGGTGATCTCCACCGATGGTGGCGTCGGAGAACCGACGCGATCCAGCACACTTTCCTATGATGCCATGGGGCGGCCCATTCCTGCTTTGAACCAACCGCTACAGATTTTTAATCGCCTCTTTGGTGCTGGCGACGAAGATTTGATGGCTGAGCATCGATTGCTGCAGAGCAAAGCAAGTATGTTGGATCGAATCTTGGCTGATGCCAAATCGATGCGGCTGAGACTGGGGAATCAGGATCAACAAAAGCTGGACGAGTATTTGTCTTCAGTGCGCCAGATTGAACAAGGTGTCGACCGAGCACAGAAGTGGATGGAGATTCCAAGACCCAAGTTGCGAGACGAGGAACGGGATATGTTGCACTTGGATGCCGATGACAAAGCGCCGCTGGTCTACATTCGGACGATGTACGACTTGGTTTATCTGGCGTTTCGGACGGACTCTACGCGAGTGGCGACCTACCAAATCACCAACATGGCCGATGGATCGTCCAAGGCGGGCAAGTTTCCGCAGCTCGAGGGTTTTAAGAGCTCACTGCATTCGCTGGCACACGATTATGACAAGCCAGGTGGATCCGAAGCGCTTGGACGATGGGACAGATTGATGGTTGAACAGTTTACTTATTTTATCTCGCGACTTGCCAGTGCCCCCGATCAAGGCGGCTCGGTGTTAGACAATTCAGTTGTCTTATACGGCAGCAGCAATAGCAATACCCATAACAATAGCAACTATCCATTGTTGCTTGCTGGCGGAGCGAACTTGGGTTTGAAGCATGGACGCTACATGCGTTTAACTGAATCGGTACCGCTATCGAATTTACTGCTGACGATGTTGAATTGCGTAAGTGTCGAGACGGAACGGTTTGCCGATAGCACGGGTCGACTCGATGACGTGACACGAGCCTAACGGATAAACACTTTTGACCGATAGGAATTATTAAGCAAATTCCTTTTAGAAGGTCCGCCTCGAACACCGCCCCGCACTTACCCGATGAAGGCCTTCCCTTTCCTCACCGGCTACGTCAACGAGACCTTCGAAAACGAGAAGCATCGGCTCGACTACATCTTCCTGCGCCCGGTTCTCCAGGTGTCCTACTTTTTCCTGCGGATCGTCCTCTTCCCTCTGAAGTTCCTCATCCACCGGGGGCCCTACGGATTCGAAGCACGCTGCATCGACGGCGACTACAACCTCGACAGCCTGAGCGAGATGGTTCGCAACAACCTCACCACCGGCCACGACGCACTCTCCTACGAACTGGTCGACCGCTTTGATAGGGACGCCTTCCTCGCCGACCTCGACCGGATCCGCCGCCGCGTGCCGGATGATCACATGCTCTTCAGCAAGCGCGCGATGGAGTCCACCCGCAAGCATTCGCTCCAGTGGATCGGCTTCACCAACGTCGTCATCACCGTCTTCGGCGATCTGCGGACGACGGTGAAGGCCCTCAATTCCTTCGGTTCCGATGCCGTGCTGCTGTGGGCGATGAAGCACCTCTACGCCCATGACCACGCGGTGCTCACCGACTTCGGCTATTACCTCTAGGCCGAAAGCAACCGCGGGCACTACAATAGCAACGTCTTCTTTTCCAGCCCCAGCCTCTATCTTCACAACCACATCGCCTTCGACGAGTATGCCTACCAGACCCCCTCACTCCCCGTTCCCGATCCCGCCAATGACGCCACCCGCGAAAAGCAAATTCCTTTCAGGCAATCCGTTTGATGGACTACACTAGTGAGTGTTGGTTTAGGATCGAAATTGGCCTAGGAACTTGCGTTAAAGGGGGCGTCCACTTGGAAAATGGGAGTTTAGACTTGTTAAAGCTCAAATCCTTTTGTCATTTACGCCGTTGCTTTGAAACATCATTTCCACCTTAATCCCATGCACTGTAACGCCATGCTTCAACGTCTTGCCGCCCTTTTAGCCCTATCCTGGGCGCCATCGGCCGCCGCAGAAAGAAAACTCGAACTCAATGATGGTGACCGGGTGCTGCTCATAGGAGATGCGTTCATCGAGCGGGAAAACAATTACGGGTATTTGGAATCGAGCATGCGGCAGGAATTCCCGGGGAAAAATTTTGCGGTTAGAAATTTGGGTTATAGTGGTGACACTCCGCTGGGGGCATCTCGTGCGAGTTTCGATCCGGTGGAAAAGGGAACGGAAAGTTTGAAGCAACAGTTGGCAGTCGTGAAGCCGACAGTGGCGATACTGGGTTATGGAATGGCTGCCAGCTTGGAGAATATCACGTATCGGAAAAATGATCCATCGCTGAATCCGGATCCGGCACGGTATGGCTTGGACCACAGCCCTGAGAAGTTCCGCAAAGACCTGCTGGCGCTTATGGATTTGATCAAGCAGGCCGCTCCTGAAGGCAAAATTCGGTTCGTGTTCATGGGGCCCATCCAGCATGAGGACTTGCGCAAGGCTCGCCCTGAGTTGCCCGATCCGGCGCAACACAATGCGCTGCTGGCCGAATATGAAAAGGTGATGGAAACATTGGCCGCCGAGAGCAAATCGCCATTTGTGCGCGGTGAGTGGAAGAAGGCCGCGAAGATAGATTTGCCGCAAGCCACGGACAACGGAATTCACCTCACGCCACGCGGCATGCGAGCCATGAGCCATAGTTTCGCCGCGCAGTTGGGATGGAAATCCAGCCCAGCCTGGGACAAGGAGACACCCGCACAAAAGACGCTGCGCGATGCCATTCTGCGCAGGAACTCGCTGTTTTTCCATCGCAGCCGCCCAGCCAACTACACGTATATTTTCGGCTTTCGCAATCGCGAGCAGGGACGCAACGCCGTGGAGATTCCGAAATTTGATCCGCTCGTGGACAAGGCCGAGGCCAACGTGATCGGCATTTCTGCGGGCAAGCCCAGCACGCTGCCGCCGGAGCCTGTCAGCGAAACCAAGCTCCCCGCAGTTCCTCCGTTGCCACGGCCGGAATTTACAACCGATGCGGGCCTAGAAATCTCGTTGTTTGCGGAAAACCCGCTGATCGAAAAACCCGTCGGCATGAGCTGGGATGCCGCAGGCCGGTTGTGGATTGCCTCGTCCAACACTTATCCACAGGTGAGTCCCGACGATCTGGCCGCGCAGTTGGAAGGGAATTCATCGAAGTTCGGACCCTCGACGGGCAATGACCGCATCATTTTACTGGAGGACAAAAATCGCGATGGCGTGGCGGATGCTTCCCTCATCGTGGCGGACAAGATGTTGATTCCGGCAGGGGTCGCGCCGGACAACCATGGCGGGTGCTATGCGGGAGCCAGCACCGAGCTGCTCCATTTGACGCAACCCGGCAAAGATGGGATGATGACGGAGCGGCGCATCGCGCTCAGCGGATTCGGCACGGAAGACACCCACCACACCATCCACGGATTGCACTGGGGCCTTGATGGCCGCCTGTATTTTCATCAGACCATTTACATCCACTCGCACGTCGAAACGCCGTGGGGACTGGTGCGGGCGAACTCTGGCGTGGCGTTTGCCTACGATCCCAACAAGGAGCGCCTAGAGGTCTACTCCAAGGGATTGGTCAATTGCTGGGGTCAGCAGGAGGACGTCAACGGGCAAACATTTCTCACCTCTGGTGCGGATGGAAATGGGATTACGTGGGCCTTCCCCGGAGCGGTGCTGCCGCCCTCTGAAGGCGCTCGCAAATTCATCACTAGTATCAGCCCGGGGGGCTATCCGAAATTCTGCGGACTGGAAATTCTCAACAGCCCCCTCTTCGGTCCCGAATGGCAGGGGAACGCCATTACCAATGATTTCCGGGCCCATCGAATCGTGCGTTTTAAATTCGTCGATCACACGGCGGCACCCAACGTGGCAGAACGGAAATCTGGTTATGTAACGCAGACACAACCCGACGTGGCACGCACGCCCAATGATACGTTCCGACCCATCGCTCTAGCCATGGGTCCTGATGGCGCACTTTACGTGGCGGATTGGACCAATCCCATTATCCAACACGGTGAGGTGGATTTCCGTGACCCGCGCCGCAACAAACTCCATGGCCGCATCTGGCGCATTGCTCCCAAGGGCAGCAAAGCGCTGGCGTGGCAACCCGTGGCGGGAGCGCCGGTGGATGAATTGTTGGCTAGACTGCTATCACCAAATCGTTGGGAGTTCGAGCAGGCGCGCAAGGAGCTTGCCAAAATTCCGGTGGCCACACTGCAAAAATCCCTAAGTAAATGGGTGAAGGACGAAGTCACGCGTCGTCATGCAGCTTGGTTGCTGAGTGGCCGGACCACCGACACTGCACACCTTCTGGCGATGGTTAAGCCAACGGCCACTGACAACACCAGTGTGCAGGTGGGCCTGCGGGAACTGGGGAAAGCCTATGGTGCCCAGGGAATCGAGGACGTTAGACCTTTCGCTCCATGGCTGGAGGAAGGTCGGGATCCGCGCGTGCGCCTAGAAGCTTTCCGCGCCCTAGCCCGCATCCGTACGTTTGAAAGCGCCGAACTGGTGCTGAATAACATGCCCCAGAATCCTGCGGATAAATTCCTCGAATTCGCAGCATGGACATCCGTCAATGAACTGGCCTGCGCATGGCTGGAGGAGGTCACCGCCCATCCTGAGAAACTCGCCAAAGGTCTCACAAATCTGGACAAACTCACGGCCATCGCCATTCCACAAGTCACCGAGCCGTTCATGAAGCAGCTGCTTGCTAAATTCACCATTGATGCAGACGGCACGGGTCCGTGGATTGAAATGATCGGGAAATCCGGCACTGCCGCCGATTTGAAAAAACTCTACGCTGCATTTATCAAGGAAGGTGCCTTGAATCCTCCGGCTCGTCTCCGCGTCGGCAACTCCCTAGCCGAAGCAGGCAAGAGCCGCAATCTTCAACCAGAAGGGGATCTGAGCGGAATCGCACCCATGCTGGCGACCAAGGATCGGGCGCTGCAGTTGCTCGTGATTCGTTTGGTTGGAGACTGGGCTCAACTGACTACCGTGCCGCAGATCGCTGAACATGCCGGCAACGAATCGGATGCCGAATTGCGGTCCGAGGCGCTAAACGCGCTGAAGAAAATCGGCCAACCGCCAAGCGTCGAGGCGCTGCGCAAGCTCCTGGCAGCGGATCGGCCCAAGGTGGTGCGGCGCGATGCCCTGCTACCCTTTGCGACCCATGCTCCGCAGGAGGCACTGAAAGCGCTGGCTTCCGTTCTCGTGCAGACCACGGACCGCAAAGCGGCCCTGGATCTCTGGCGCGCACTTTTCCAGAATAGCGGCTTAGCGGATTTATTCGTCAAAGAGCTGCCGAAAGACCTGCCTGCAGACGCCTACGGTGCGGCGTTGGAAGTTGCCAAAGGAATGGGCGGCAACGGCAAGAAGTTGGTCGAAGTGCTTTCGCCCCTGGCTGGTATTTCAACGGCTGCGCGTGATTTCACCGCCGAGGTTGCCAGCCTAGTGGAGGCGGTGAAAAAAGAAGCTGACCCTGCTGAAGGCGAACTCGTTTACCGCCGGATCGGATGTGCTGTGTGTCATGCCATTGGCGGCGTGGGTAGCAATTTTGGTCCTGACTTTTCCAGCATCGGAGCCAGTGCCCCGCTCGACTACATCATTGAAAGCACGATTAATCCCGCAGCCAAAGTGAAGGAAGGCTATCATGGTTTCGCTCATACCATGAGGGACGGTAGTGTCCTCACGGGAATTCCGTCTCGGGAAACCGCCACGGAAGCCTTCGTGCGTCCCGCTCCAGGCCTTGAGTTGCCGGTGGTGAAGGCGAACATTGTGAAAAAAGAAAACATTGGCAGCCTCATGCCCATGGGCTTTGCTGATGCGCTTGATGATAAATCCAAGCGCAATCTCTACGCTTTCCTAGGGCAGATCGGCCGCCCTGGTCCATTCGATGTCAGTAAAGCCAACGTGGCGCGCATTTGGAAATTTAATACCTCCGCGCCGGACGCCCCCGAATCCGGGGAGGGCGCCGCTCTGGTCATGACGCTGCTCAACGGCAACCTCCGGGCCGAGGACCGCCCTAACAAACCCTACGCCACGGCCACCTTCACCGCCGCTACGCCCACCACCGGGCCCCTTATCCTGACTGGCATCGATGCCGCATGGCTTGATGGCAAGCCTCTAACAATCAAAGATAGCCAGTGCATCACAGGCATTCCCGCTGGTGATCATCGTCTAACCGTGAGCCCTGCGAATGGCGCTCCATTCTTTAAGGCGCAGTGCGATGACGTGACTTTCTTGGCGGATCCGTAGAAGCGTCGAGGCGGGGAAACCTGGCACGGATTTGCCATCTGTGAAAACAGCCTATTGACTCCCCGCAGAGTGAACGGGCTGCGGCCGGTTGGTGAATTCGTTAATTGAATCGCTCTTGCTGGACAAGGTCTTGAAGGGAGAATAGACTTCCTTACTCCCCGTTCCGGAACCCGCCAATGACGCCACCCGCATAAAAAAACATTTCTTTCAGGTGCGCGCTTTTTTTCGACGCGCCTTGCTGTTTGCCGATGTTTTTCCGGGCGGCATCACCCTTTTCTCATTTCTTAACGGGGCGGATAGCTCGACAATGTCCCACCCGACAAAGTAGAATCCGGGTTCTTACGCGTCCGGAAAAAGCAAATCATGAAAACGATCGCAAAGTTCACCACTCAATCCCTCATCGCCTGCGCGCTCGGCTGGTCACTACCCGCCAATACCATTGATGCGGACACCGCCATCAAGTCCGCTGACTTCGCTGGATTTTTCAGCAGTGCCGCGGCCCTCCTCAAGGCGAAGGTAGATGCCAGGAATGATGAGACGGCGCTCGACTCGATGCTCAATGATCCGGCATTTGCCAACACCCTCGACCGGTGGCAGCTTGTCGTAAAAATTGGTGTGGACAAGCTGGGAGTATTTGCCACAGCCGATCCTGCCAACCGTGCTTTCCTCGGCTGGTTGCTGGGCAGCACCGAGGCGATGGATCAGTATCTCGATGCGCATGTTCCAATCCACCTGGCAGCCCGCGAGAAGAACGACTACAAGATTTCCCCCGGCCCGCTGGAAATGTGGAAGAAGATCATCGCGGCTGATCCGGACGCGAAGATTGGCATTCCGATGAAAATCGCCATCGCCACGGCGATTCGCCCACCTGGTACCGGCGCGCCCGGCGCGGGCCAGCAGAAGACGCCGAGCGACCCGCTTGTGCGCTACAAGTATTACAAGGATGCGCATAAAAACCGGGAGCTGTTCCCGAGTTTCGACAAGCTGACTGCCTGGGATATGCAGTATGTGGTTTCGTCGGGTGCGTCCGAGGCGGATCTCACATGGGGGAGGCAGATGATCAACACGTGGCGCCCCGACCTGCGGATCAACGAACTCGTGGTCAACTCGACCAGCGAAGTGTGGCGCAGGAACTCGCCGATTGATTTTGCGAACACCTACCAGAATGTGCTCACCGGCGGCGGAAAATGCGGCCCGCGTTCGTCGTGGAGCGTTTTCATCTGTCAGGCGTTCGGCGTGCCAGCCATCGGTGTGGGTCAACCGGCGCACGCGTGCGTGGCTTACAAGACGGTAAACCCCACGACCGAGCCGCAGCCGGGCTACGCTTGGAAGGTCGGCTATGGCCGCGGCTGGCCGTTCTCGAAGCTCGAAAACATGGGTGGTGTGGACTTCATCGCGGGTGTGCAGGAGCGCGAGCATCGGGCGGCATTCTCCAAAGTGGAGCGTCTCCGTTGGTTGGCGGCGGCGGTTGGCGGCAGCGAGCAGGCGACGCTGATGGACAAAGCCCGCAAGATTCAGGCATCTGTGAAGGACGTGAGGGCGGACCTCACCGCGTCGGCCAAGGCGGACGAGGCGGAGAAGGAGCTGATCCCCGGCGCGGCGGCTGCGCCGGTGGCTGCCGCGACGAAAGGGCCGGCCGTGATTGCCGCCAGCGGATCCAGCATCGAGGCGTCCGCCTTTTCCAGCATGCAGGCCGTGCGTGTAATAAACTACTTCACGGGCGGTAAGCAGGTGAATTTCGACAAGAGCGTGCCCACGAGCTGGATCGAATACACCGTGGATGCGCCAGCTGCGGGGACTTACGTTTTGCAACTAAAAGCGGCGACGCCGAACGACGGTCAGTTCTTCGATGTCATCGCCGGCACGGACGCGCCGGTGAATCTGCAGATCCCAAACACACGGGGACTATGGGGGATGACCCCCGCGGTGGAGATCAAGCTGCAAAAGGGGCCGCAGAAATTGAAAATCTCATCGCCCCCGCAGCGCGGAGTCGCCGTGCGGCATTTGGAGATAAAGGCGAAAGGCTGATCGCGCATGCGCCACACGATCCGCCTTGCGCCCTTGCTGTTCTTGGCTATCGCACTTCTCGCCCCGCTCCCGGCGCATAGTGCCGCGACGGCAGCTCGGCCCAACATCATCCTCTGCATGACGGATGACCAAGGCTGGGGAGACACCAGCTACAACGGGCTTAAAAGAATCCAGACGCCAAACCTTGACGCCATGGCCCACCGTGTGGCACTGCTGAACAAAGCCACCGACAACGGCAAACCGGACGGAACACTGGCCGCCGTCAGAAAAAGTGGTCCATGTTGAGTGAGAGGATTTGATACAACCAAATCCTACAAAAATGAGCCGACAAAAAAGACATAAGCCCGAAGAAATCCTCCTCCTCCTACGTGAATGTGACGCGAGTCACCTGAGGCAAGAACAGTTCTGCCAGCAGAAGCAAATCTCGGTAGCCCCGATGCCCACGGCACAGCTCCACTCATGGTCTGTGGGCAGCCGATAGACCCGGCCCTCCTTCTTGCTCAGCCATACGCAGAATGCCTGCGCGTCATTAAAGTCGACCTCCGCCACGGGATGATCATCGCCCTGCTCAAAATCGGG
>CAMAUV010000094.1 GCA_945861415.1 Akkermansia muciniphila
GCTTCCAGCGCTACACGGGCTTTAAATCCGGCATCATGTCTCTTTCGTTTGGCTTTCATTGGGTGGCTATTGCGTTCGCGGTTTCGTGCGCCAAGGTCCAGCCCAATCATAGCTTAACCAGTGGCCTGGTTTTCGGCGTCCACCTCAGACTTCCTTTGGTTGTGCGAACAACAAGCGTAGGAGAAGGTTTATAAGTATGTTTACAGAATACCGCAGCGTCGCTGCTCATTGAGTAGCCTAGGCTTCCAGCCCGCAGTCCGGTTCGGGCAGGATGCCCGGGCTGCGGTTGAGGTGGACGTGCATCCGTACTATTAGCGCGGAAGTTGCTGCTCCCAGCGCGTGGCTTTCCACGCGGGAAGGTAGTCCCCTGTTTTCCCGAAATCATACCACACCATGGCCAACGGGCCTTTGCCTCCGCCGCGGTTGATCAATTCCACGATTTCCCGCTCCGTGCTCACCTTGACCGGAAGGCCTAATATTTCCGCCTCTTTCTTCACGGCATGGAGCACCTTGCGGCCGAAGTCATAGGCCCAGAGGGGATGGCTGCCGGCGTCGATGGTCTCGCCGCGCCGCCGGGTGGCGTAGAGAAGATCGCCGGTGAATGACCAGCGGACTTCGCCGGTGTCCTCGTCGCGGCTGGAGCAGTCGATTTGCTGGAAACAAACGGGCGCACCTTCCTCGCCGCCGGGTTCGAAGAACAGCCATGCCACACGGTGTTCCGGGCGGCCTTTATGATAAACCACGAGCGGGGGAGACCCGGGCAACCCCGGGATGCGCAGCAGCGATGGGCGCCGCAGGGCATTGAGAAGTTCCGCCGCGCTCAGCGCCACAAACCCTGCGACAAGGAGCCAAAAAAAGACACGCGGCTTCCACGCTCCCGTGGAAGCTGGCGGCTTTGCTTTCTTTCCTCTCTTCGGCATGGCGGCGGAATGCAGCAGTCCGGGTGCTCCCGCGAGGGAAAAACGCGGACATTTGCGCTTCTGCGCCTCCCTCTTGCATCGCTGCGCCGTAATACTTAAGAGGAGTTCATTCCCATCAATTCCATGGCCGCACAAAAGACTACTCTCGACCTCACTCTCAAAATCTGGCGTCAGCCCGGTCCCGCTGCGGCGGGGCGCTTTGAAACCCGCAAAGCGAAAGGAATTCCGGATTCCGCTTCATTCCTCGAGATGCTGGACATTGTGAATCAGGAAATCATTGCCGAAGGCGGCTATCCGGTAGCGTTCGACCATGACTGCCGCGAAGGGATTTGCGGAATGTGCTCGCTGACCATCAATGGCATGCCGCACGGCCCGAATCGCGGGGTGACGACCTGTCAGACCCATATGCGAAGCTTCCGTAGCGGTGACACCATCTTTATTGAACCGTTCCGAGCGAAGGCGTTTCCTGTCATACGCGACCTTGCGGTGGACCGCCGGGCATTTGATCGGATCATCCAAGCCGGCGGCTACATCAGCGTGCGCACGGGCTCAGCCCCAGAAGCCAACAGTCTGCAGGTTCCGAAGCAGGATGCCGACGCCGCCTTCGCCGCGGCCGCGTGCATTGGCTGCGGAGCCTGTGTGGCCGCGTGCAAGAATGCCAGCGCCATGCTCTTCGTTTCGGCCAAAGTGGCCCACCTCAACGCGCTGCCGCAGGGCAAAGCGGAGGCCACCCGACGCACGTTGGCGATGGTCAAGGCCATGGACGCAGAAGGTTTCGGCAACTGCACCAACCAATACGAATGCGAAGCGGTCTGCCCTAAGCAAATCAGCGCTGACAATATTCGCATGCTGAACCGTGACTATCGCCGCGCCGCTTTATCGGACTCGCTGGGCTGATTTCCTCTCAGGATTGCCTCCAGCGATTTGAGTCTGCAATCGTTGCCCGTCGCGGTAATCGGTTATCAGTGGTGCCCATTGCGCACACGCTGCGTATCGTTAAGTTGTCTACTGCATCGCGTCGCACCCGTGAACTCATCGACCAACAAAGGCTCTTCCCCCACCCCCATTCTCGTTTTCACGGCGATTGTGGTCCTCAGCGTGGTTTTCTTCTTCCTCTTCTCGTTAGGAAGCTTTGGTGAGAAGCCAGAGTCGGCCGCAGCCCCCCCCGCCACCACCACGTCTGCGGCCAAAACCCCAACAACTATTTCCCTCCAGCCATCCGCCGGGCAAACCGCACTGCAGAGTCCCGCCGTTAAGGACCACTCCGGTCTGTTCACCACTATCCACGCACTGCAGCAGGAAATCTCCGCTCGGGTTACCGCTGCAGACCTGCCCGCTCTAGCAAAACTGACCGGCGAGAAACCAAAGGCGGCACTGCTGCACCGGCTAGTGAGCGAATCCGGCTGGACCGTGGCGCCGGAAGCATGGTTTGACGCCGGTAGCATTACTGGTGTTGCCCGCCGCGGTCTTAGACTGGAAATGCCCGGAGGAAAGCCGGCGCAACCTTTGATGGTGGACATTGACCGCACCAAAACTGAGGGCTATAAAGTAATATCACTCCGCTTCAGTCCCGCGCTAACGCTTCAGATTGGCTCTACCGATGGAGTTTCCGCGGACATGCCGGATCCTCTCGACCAGGCGCACCGATTTTTTGACAGTGTGCTGGGCCACGATTTCAAAACCGCCCGCAGTCTGACACTCCCAAAAAAAGTCACCCACGAAAAGCTGGCTGGACTGTGCATTGTGTTTGAAGAGGGTGAATACACCGTGCCTGCATCGTCCCCGGTGAAAATCACTGCAGCGAGCGCGGACAGCGCATGGGCTTTTGTGAAGGTGCGCTCGGAAAAACAGAAACTGGAAAATGAAGTGGGACTGGAACTAGAGCGCTCCGCCGATGGCATCTGGCGCATTCACACCCTCAATTTCAGCGAAATGCTAGAGGCTTATGTCCGGGCTACCGGCACGGGCGGGGTGTTCTATTCCCCCATCATAAAGTCGGCCAAAGGCGGAGAAAGTATCGTGCTGTATTTTGATTTCGATAAAGCTGAACTTGTATCGCGGGCGCTGCTCCAGCTCAATATCATCGCGGGGCTGCTGAAAAGCGATCCTGCGCGCAAGATGAAGATCACAGGTCACAGTGATGCTGTGGGCAGTGACGACTACAATGTGCGGCTCTCCGCCGAGCGAGCCAGAAACGTGCACGCCCGCCTAATTGAACTGGGAGTAGCGACCGCTCAAATTGAGACTACCGGTCTCGGCAGCACCACCCCGCTGGATGCCAACCGCCGTCAGGACGGCACGGACAATCCGGAAGGCCGCTCGCGCAACCGGCGCACTGAAATTTATCTCGACTTCTAACACATGCTCATCCAGCGACTTCTCCTCCTCTTTTCTGCAGCATTGCTGGCGGCTTGCAATCCCAACCGCCGCCCGCCCGTGGATCCGGAAGCACTGCAATCACCGGCAGCGGAAGCGGTCCTTCGGCACGTGATCGCCACCTGTCCCGCCATCAAAGAAGTGGAACTCGCGGTGATCGGTATTGGGGACACCCTCGCACAAGCGCGGCCGGATTTTGTGGAGCGCTTCAAAGATGTGAGCGGGCTGGAATTTCTCGATCACATCCGGGTTGTAGCCGGCGTTGCTGGCGGGAAATCGCGCCGCTACGATGAAAAAACTGACAAGCCGGTGCTGGAACTTCAAATCAGTCAGATGACCGGCCCCAAGGACAGCGTGCAGCAGGCCGTGGCGGCATGGGCATTCAAAGACGATGCCGTTCGGAAGCGCTACGAGGTAACACCGAAGACCGGCGGGGGCTTTGAAATCAAGGAACTGGAAGCCATTCCCGTGGCTCCGATCAACGATGACCGCCGCAGTGCACGCGGAAGAAAGTAAACTCCCGCTGACTGCGCAGGCCGCCGGGCAGTGCCGCGCGGCGCTTGTTGCGTGGTTCACAAGAGAAGGCCGTGACTATCCTTGGCGCCGAACACAGGATCCGTATGCGATTCTTGTTTCGGAGATTATGCTACAACAGACACAAATCGCCACCGTGCTCGGTCGCGGCT
The DNA here is from genome assembly GCA_945861415.1 of Akkermansia muciniphila. GTDB lineage: Bacteria > Verrucomicrobiota > Verrucomicrobiia > Verrucomicrobiales > V1-33 > V1-33. The sequence continues at coordinate 3,983 of CAMAUV010000094.1, forward strand.
ACTACACGCGATGGATGGAGCAGTTCCCGGACGCATCAACCCTCGCCGCAGCCGATGAAGGCGCGATCCTCAAGGCATGGGAAGGTCTCGGCTACTACAGCCGGGCGCGCAATCTTCAGCGGGCGGCGCGCACGGTAATAGATGGGCACCAAGGCATTTTTCCTCGGACTCTGGAAGAGATCGCAGCGCTGCCCGGAGTGGGCCGTTACACTGCGGGAGCTGTTTTCTCCTTCGCATGGAATCTACCCGCGCCCATCGTGGATGGAAATGTCGCACGGGTGTTGTCGCGGCTGTTCTCCTTTCAAAGTGAAATCAACACCCCGGCTGCACAGCGCATCCTTTGGGACTGGGCAGAGGCGCTTCTCGACCGGAAGCACGCTAGGCAATTCAACAGTGCGATCATGGAACTCGGCCAGCGGCTTTGCACCCCGCGGCAGCCGGCCTGCGATCTCTGCCCGCTCAAAGTTCACTGCCTGTCCGCCGGACCGTCGGCAGAGTCCCTGCCAAAAAAGAAAGCATCGCGGAAGACGGTCACGGAAGACGAGCACGCCCTCTGGGTAATGCGCAATGGGTGCCTGCTCATGGCGCAGGAGACCGGATCGCGGCGCAAAGGTCTGTGGCGCCTTCCATTGCGCACAGAGCCGGAGTGTCGGCAGCTTCCACTCATCAGCCGCTCGAAATACTCCATCACGCACCACCGGGTCACTCTCTCCGTCCATGAGGCACCCCACGCACTCCCTAACGGTGAAGAATCATGGCAGCCGGTCAACAGCCTGTCGGGTCTCGCTATGCCGGGACCGATCCGCCGCGTGGTCGATGACCTGCTCCCGCGTGGCGGCGGTCTCTGAGGTGATCAGGCCGGATAGATAAGCGCGGCGGAGGCCGTGTAGCCGTGGAGGAAATTGTGTCCGGCGACAGGTCCGAACTCCCCATTGGCAAAAAAGCCGGACAGGGGCACAGCGCCAAAGGTTTCTGCGATCAGGCCCGCATCATGGTTCCCGACGCCAAAGAGGCGCTGCCCCCGCCCGCCGCAGATGAAAAGCAGCGCCGCCACAGGGACACCGTCCTGCAGCAGTTTTTCGGCACAACGCTGGCGCAGGTCCTCATCAGCCGCGCCACTCTCCCGCAATTGAAATTGCAGCGTCTGACCCACGCGGGGATGCGCCCCAATTTTGATGGCACCGGAAGCAGGGTCTCCGCCCAGAATATTGCGAACAAGAAAGTCCCCGCGCTGATAGTCGTGAATGTATTCACTGGCGGCAATACCCGCCATAAGATTGCCAGCCTGAGCCGCAGGTTTGTCCTTGTCCGGGAGCTTGTCGAAGGTTTCGGAAAGCACTTCGTAAGCAGGGCGGCCACCAACAGAATAAACGACGTCCTCCTCTACTCTGGTGATGGTATAGGGCTCCCCAACCGGCTGGCAGCCTTGGCTCACAATGCCGGTCACTTTAACACCACTAAGGTGCACGGCGATGCCCGCGGCTTCCGTGGCATCCGTGCCATCATGAAAATGAAAAATACTCTCCGCATCCCAGCCGCCGCTGGCCATTCCGCCAAAAACCGGCGTGCCGGGATAAAGCGTATTGAGGTCCTCCAGCAGAAATCGTGCATTGAGGCGGGCCGGATGACCGAGGATGAGCCACGCACCACCATCCGGCCGGTCACGCGGAACCTGAAAGGTCTCATCAATGACCCATGAACACACCTTCATCCCTGGAACCTGCAGCGCGAGAGCGGTAAACCCGGTGGCGTTTTCATCCTCCTGCCCGGTACTGATGAGCGAGTCTGAGGAGCAGCCGATGACCCGCCTCGCGTGCCCTTCCACCTGCAGAATTTCCACAAAGTCAGCAAGGTGCGGGCGATAGTCAGCACTCGCAAAGGCCACGAGAAGGTCCGCTCCCCCACTACGCGCCCGGAGATCCCTTGCGGCAGCAATAACCGCTTCCTCGTCCCATGCAGTGAGACGGAGGCAGGAAGCAGCGCGTGGGGTTGGATCCATGAAGGAAATGTGTGGTACCCGGAACAGGACTTGAACCTGCACCCCTTGCGGGACCAGATCCTAAGTCTGGCGCGTCTGCCAATTTCGCCATCCGGGCACGAGGATGAGTGTAACGCACTGGGTCAAGATGCTCCCGAGCGCAAGAGGCACGGAGCTCGAAAGTGCTAAATTTTATCACCGCGGAAACACCGGTTTGCAATTCCCACTGCGGCGGCCAAGGAGATGGAGAATGTCCGCCGAACTTCGCAGCCGGGAGAAAATTCCCGTAATTCTCAATCCCAGCGCCCGCAGCGCGAGGGCCGGGGACCGCGTCCAGTCGATCCGTGCACTGAGTCCGCGCGTGGAAATACATGCCACAACTGGCCCCGGAGATGCCAAGAAATTTGCCCGCGAACTGGCCCTCGCCGGCGCGCCGGTCGTAGTCGCCGTCGGCGGAGACGGCACTGTGAATGAAGTCCTCAACGGCATCGCCCAAGCCGGGCCGCAGACCGGCACCGCGCTCGGAATCCTCCCGGCAGGCACCATGAACGTCTTTGCGAATGACCTTGGACTTCCCGCCTCCCGCCCCGATGAATGCTGGAATCTCATCGAAACCGGCAGGACACGCAGCATCGACCTTTGGCTGGCCAACGACGAATATTTCGCCCAACTCGCCGGTGCCGGGATGGACGCCAGCGTGATCGCTGAAACAACATGGGCGCGGAAAAAACAGTTCGGTCCCATGAGTTACGTCATGAGTATGCTGCAGGTCCTGCGCCGGGGCTCCCCGGTGCTCAAAGTCATCGCTCCCGGACGTGAGCCCATCGAGGGTAAGGTCTTGCTGGTTGGCAACGGCGTCCACTACGGCGGGCCGTTCCGGCTTTTTCCCCAAGCGTCCTTCACCGATGGCCTGCTGGACGTAATAGTCATGAAATCGCATTCCCTGCTGAACATCGCACGGCTGAGTATGTTCGCCGCCACCGGAAAATACTCACCGAAACACCGAGAGATAACGTATTTCCAAACGCACGAGCTCGACATTACCTGCGACGAGTCCGTGCCCGTGCAGGTCGATGGTGAGCTATGCGGCACCACGCCCGTCAAATTCCGTCAGGCACCGTTTCCACTGAAGGTGGTGGCGTAGGGGCTGATGGCAGCGAGCGATTATACCTTCAGGGGAAAATCAACGCGCAACCATTCCCGTCAGGGTATTCTCCACGACGCACTGAATTCAAGAATAGGACGCCCCCGCGACTGGCCGTTTTGACTACGGCTCTGTTGCCGCGACTTCGCTGCGCGGCGATCCGAGTTGCTCCATGATCTCAGGCGCTTCCTTTACCTCGCAGAGCGGGCCGAGTTCCCGGAGGACATATTCACAGTCCACCCGCAGCGTAGCCTGGCGTAGCAAGATGCCACGAATGTCGCACCAGTCCTGCGGACTGTAGGCAAATGCTTTCATAACGAGGAGGCCCTCGGCCGTGCAGAGTCGAACGAAAGCTCCAGACTCGAGTTCGATCTTCTTTGCCCGGCTCACGGCGTTCTCTTCAATCGGCAGTGCGCCCATGGCGATGTCTATGCCTGAACCAGCGGCAATGCGAAGCAGCAGGACGCGGTTTGCGACCGCGAATTGTTCCGGCTGCGGCGCCCGCGCAGCTTAACGATTCAGCAATACCTTGATGCAGTTCCCTTCATCCCCGAACCCTGAGAGCAGCGTCATGTCCACGTCCTTGGTGGATCTCGGCTCGCCCCCGTGCTCTACCGCCAATCCGCCGATGATACAAAACTGCCAGCAATGCGCTTCGCAGACCGCCTGCAGTTGGAGCACGAGTTGTGGTTAGTTCATTCATGCACGCCTTGCTTCTAGAAACCACTGCTGTTGCTCGACGGGCCGGGATGTCGGCAGGGCGGGAAGCTCGCGCACCACCCGTGACGCGGAAGCGGTGAAGCTGCGCATAGATTGCGCGGTTTCGGCGTTCCGCATATCATCATCCCGCACCGCTTGGAGCAAAGGCGCGGCCCTCCCCCACTGGGCGATGCGTTCTTTGATTGCGGCGCGTTCGGCTTTTGTAATGGCAAGAATGCAGGTGCGCGACAGCAGTTCTCGGAAGCGCTAACGGCATTCGTGTTATTCTGGCGATCCGTAGTTCAGCTACTTCACCATGTGCATGAGGAGGTCCTTACTCTCCACGCTTTCACCAACTTTGACGCAAATTTCCTGCACCGCGCCTTCCGTTGGGGCGCTGATCGCGGCGAACATTTTCATGGCTTCAAGAGTGAGCAGGGTATCACCCTCTTTCACCTTCTGGCCAACGCTGACGGCGATACTGGCAACCATTCCGGGCATGGGGGCTCCGATTTGACTGGCGTCTGCGGGGTCGGCTTTAGTGCGGGTGACGACATCTTTGGCGAGGATGCGGTTGGTGACGGTGGTGTGGCGCGGGTAGCCATTGAGTTCGAAGATGGCGGTCTGCTGGCCATTGGCGTCCGGCTCAGTGATATTGTGCAGGCGGATGAAGAGAGTCTTGCCGGCTTCGAGGTGGACGTTGATCTCCTCTTTGTCACGCAGCCCGTAGTAATAGGCGGGTGTAGGTAGCGATGAGACGTCGCCGTAGGATTTCCGGAAGTCGGCAAACTTGAGGAACACATCCGGATACATCAGGTAGCTCCAGACATCGTCTTCGGCGGGCTCTTTTTTGAGCTTCGTCTTCAGTTCGGCCCGCACGTCGTCTAGTTTGATCTTAGCCGCGTGGACGCCAGGGCGTCCTTTGATGCGTTTGCCGTTCTTGCCCACAATAGCGTCAGCAAGCGCATTCCACTTCTTCCAGGAGTCCTTCGCTTCGTCCTCCTCGAGTCCGTAAAAGGGTTCGCCGAGCCATCCTTCAAACATGGAAGTCACGTCTTTGCTCCACTTGGTGCCCTGAAGGTTGATGATGTCGGCAGGCTTCACGCCGCGGGCCACGCACTCGATGGCAAGGTCACCCACCACTTTGCTGGAGGGTGTGACTTTAATGATGTCGCCACACAACTGGTTTACCTCAGCATAAGCGCGGGCGATTTCCGGCCAGCGGGCCGCCATGCCCATGCCGGTGGCCTGCTCTTTCAGATTAGTGTACTGACCGCCGGGCATCTCGTGGAGATAGACTTCGGCCGTGCCGTAGGGCTCGGAGGTATCAAACGGTTTGTAGAATGCACGCACGGCGGCCCAGTAGTCGGCGTATTCCTGAAGCGTCGAGGCGTCGAGGCCGGTGTCGCGAGGCGTGTTCTGGAGCGCGGCCACTATGCTGTTCAGGTTGGGCTGCGAAGTGCCTCCGCTCATACTCGCAATCGCGGCATCACACACATCAACGCCGACATCGGCGGCACGTAGAATAGTGCCCGCATTGAGCCCGCTGGTGTCATGCGTGTGCAGATGAATCGGGATCCCGATTTCCTCCTTGAGCGCCTTGACCAGTTTGGTGGCGGCATACGGACGGATGAGACCGGCCATGTCCTTGATGCAGAGCATGTGCGCGCCCATTTTTTCCAGTTCTTTGGCGAGCTTAACATAATATTTCAGGCCATACTTGTCGCGGGCCGGGTCCAAGATGTCGCCGGTGTAACAGACTGTGCCTTCGCAGATGGACTGGGTATCTTCGCGCACCGCCTCCATCGCGGCATTGAGATTGGGCAAGTAATTAAGCGAATCAAAAATCCGGAAGATATCCATGCCGTTCTCGGCAGCATGTTTGATGAATCCCTTCACCACGTTATCCGGGTAGTTCGTGTAGCCCACCGCATTACTACCACGGAAGAGCATTTGGGTCAGAATGTTGGGTACGGCGGCGCGGATGTGACGCAAGCGGTCCCACGGGTCTTCACGGAGGAAGCGCATGGCCACGTCAAAGGTGGCGCCGCCCCACATTTCCAGACTGAAGAGATTGGGCGTGCGCCGCGCGACTGATCCCGCCACTGAGAGCATATCGTAGGTGCGCATCCGCGTGGCCAGCAGAGACTGATGAGCATCGCGGAAGGTGGTATCCGTAATGAGCAGGCGTTTTTGTTTCGCCACCCAATCGCGGCAGAATTTCTCCGGCCCCATCTTCGTTAGGAGTTGCTTTGTGCCGACTTGAGGTTCGACCAAATGGTCGCACTTCGGTAGCGGGGCGGACGCGAGTTTCCCCATGGCCTTGTGGGTGAATCCCTTGGCGAAAGGATTACCATTCACGACCACATCCGCGAGGTAATTGAGCAGTTTGGTAGCGCGGTCCTTGCGTGCGGCAAACTGGAAAAGGTGCGGGTTGTTGTCGATGAATCTCGTGGTCGCATTTCCCGCGCGAAACTGCGGGTCGTGGATCACGTTCATGAGGAACGGGATGTTCGTCTTCACGCCCCGGATTCGGAACTCACGCAGCGCCCGGTCCATGCGGTCCAGCGCCAGAGCATAGCTCCGAGCAAAAACGGTCACCTTCACCAGCATAGAGTCATAGAACGGCGTGATGACCGCATTCTGCGTCCCAAGGGCGCCATCTAGCCGCACACCGAAACCGCCAGCACTACGGTAGGTGAGAATCTTCCCGAAGTCCGGCGTAAAACCATTCTCCGGATCCTCCGTAGTAATGCGGCACTGGATGGCGAATCCGCTCTTCTCCACTTTGTCCTGTGGCGGCAGACCCATCACCGGACCATGCAAATCGTGGCCCATGGCAATCTGAATCTGGCTCTGCACAATATCGATTGCTGTGATCTCCTCTGTCACCGTGTGCTCCACCTGCACCCGGGGATTCATTTCAATGAAATACCACTCACCAGCTTCGACATCGACGAGGAACTCTACCGTTCCCGCGTGGCTGTAACCCACTTCTTTGGCAATCTTCACCGAAGCATCGCACAGTTCGTCGATTGTGCGCTGGTCCACGCCGTAGCTCGGAGCCATTTCAATGACCTTCTGGTGCCTCCGCTGCACGGAGCAGTCGCGCTCGTGAAGGTGCAGCACATTACCGTGCCTGTCCGCAATGATCTGCACTTCAATGTGCTTTGCACGGCCCACGAATTTCTCCAGAAACACGGCACCATTGCCGAAAGCCCGCGCCGCCTCTGTCTGCGCCTCATTGAGAAGCTTCTCCAAATCCTGCGCCTCCGGTACTACCCGCATTCCGCGACCACCACCGCCGAACGCTGCCTTGATGATGAGCGGGAAGCCAATTTTCTTTGCGATGCTCATCGCCTCCTTTTTGTTTTCCACCGGATCTTTCGTTCCGCTCAATGTAGGAATGCGCAGCTTTTCCGCGACATTCCGGGCAGCCGTCTTGTCCCCCATCATTTCCAGCACCCTCGGATCGGGTCCAATAAAGATGATACCCGCGTCCGCACAAGCCGTGGCAAACTGGGGATTCTCAGACAAAAACCCGTAGCCGGGATGCACCGCATCGCAGCCTTTTTCCTTGGCCAGCGCCACGATCCCCTCAATGTCGAGATAAGCGCCCACGGGGCCTTTGTCCTTGTTCAGTTCATAAGCCTCATCCGCCTTGAAGCGGTGCGGACAGAACCGATCCTCCTGAGCAAAAATCGCCACCGTGCGGATCCCCAACTCCGTCGCGGCACGCATTATGCGGATGGCAATCTCAGACCGGTTGGCGACGAGCAGTTTCTTGATTGGCCGGATGCCGGGAGCGGGAGCGAAGGAGGGGCGGGCAGATTTTGGCATGACTGTGGATGGTAAATTCGTGGGCGCTTCTAGGCGGGCAGATCATGGGTAGCAAGTTCGCAAGCCGCCAAATTGCAGTCTCTGTCTTCCATTCGACAGACATGGATATGGGCACACAAAAGTGAGTGATCTGACCGCCCAAGCGCAGAACAATCACGCGTTTGAAGAAGATCGACCGTTAATCGGCGAAGCGAATCCCACCGTTTGCCTGACTCTGCGCTCCCCGTGACTCCGCTGTTCCATGCACCGCGGCTTCCGATTTGGAATGGTGGGCCCACCAGGATTTGAACCTGGGACCAAGGGATTATGAGTCCCCTGCTCTAACCGCTGAGCTATAGGCCCTTGAAGAGTGTAAATGCTGGTAGCGACGGGTAGGCGGTATGCAAGCGTAAGCCTTGTAGAGTTGCCGGTGCCGCTATGGTCGCATAAGAAACGCCAGAAGGTCGGCGCGGTCCTGATCGGACTAGTGTAGTGCGCGTAAAATAGTGTAACATATAGTTGACACTGGTGTGGCAGTGTGTCTGCATGAGGCACGCGATCGCTATCAAGTTGAGTTCGGACGAGAATACCCTGCTGGTGCAGGTGATTCGTTCGGGTAAAAGTCCGCAGCGTCAGGTGGAACGCTCGCGAGTGGTGCTGTTGGGGGCGGCCGGTCGCACCAATGAGCAAATTGGCGCGGAGCTGGGCATCACCCGGCAGAAAGCCGCGCGGTGGCGGGATCGCTTCGCCGCCCTGCGCATGGCCGGCATCAGCGCCGACCGTCCCGGGCGGGGCCGCAAAGCGCTCATCACCGCAGCCCAGCGCATGGCCGTCGTGGAGAAAACGACGCAGGAAACACCCCGTGGCCAGACGCACTGGAGTGTGCGCACGATGGCGCGGGCCACCGGCCATGGCGCGACCACCATCCGTGAGATTTGGCGGGCGCACGGCTTAAAGCCTCACCTGGCCCGCACCTTCAAAGTCTCCAACGATCCGCGTTTCGTGGAAAAGCTCGAAGACATCGTGGGCCTCTATCTGAATGCTCCGGAACATGCGCTGGTGTTGAGTTGTGATGAGAAAAGTCAGGTGCAGGCGCTCGACCGCACGCAACCGGGGCTGCCGCTTAAAAAAGGTCGGGCGGCTACTTACACGCATGATTACAAGCGCCACGGCACCACCACGCTCTTTGCGGCGCTGAGTGTGGCCGACGGTAGCGTGATCAGCACCTGTCAAAATCGGCACCGCCAGCAGGAATGGCTCAAATTCCTCAATTTGATCGATATCTCCACTCCGGCAGAGAAGGATTTGCATCTGATCGTGGACAACTACGCGACCCACAAACATCCCAAAGTCAAAGCATGGCTGGCAAAGCATCCGCGCATTCATATCCATTTTACGCCGACGAGTGCGTCGTGGCTCAATATGGTGGAACGCTTTTTCCGCGACATCACCGTGAGGAGTCTGCGACGCGGCGTCTTCCGCAGCGTTCCAGAATTGATCGGGGCTATTGAAACCTACATCGCCAGCTACAATAGCAATCCCACCCCCTTCGTCTGGACC
>CAMAUV010000095.1 GCA_945861415.1 Akkermansia muciniphila
TTCCCGCAAGAGGGCAAACGGCTCAATCTGCTTTCTACGCTGCGGCCTCCGGCCTTCGCTCCGAAAGCAGATTGCCAAGCAGGTGGCAGCCACTATCCATGAACCCGAATCCTCTCACTTTGAGCGGACCATAAACTGGGAGGGTGCCACTAGTGCCGCAATCCGGAGTCTCACGGACTGACCGCCACCTCAAAGCAGCGTAGACCAGGGGAAATTCCGCGCCCTGCATTTCAGCAAAACAAATTCGACCGCTCCGCGGCAGGCCTCGCTCGTCAGAAGGGTAAAAGGGCAGAGGGTAAAGGAGCCTAGCCGCCACCACCCACACCCATCACCACACGAAACCCGTTGTAGACGTCTCGACTCGTTGGAAGGCCGCGGCCGCGAAACGAAGAGAGCAGAAGCGCGTCCACGTGGTTCATTCGAGTTGAGGAGGAGTAGGGCGGAGCGGCAGGGAATCCTACCGCCAGCGTCTTCGAACAGGGCATCCCCGATGCGAGGGCGATGGGAATGCCTCGTCCGGGAGCCTCCGACGTCTCCGTCACGGCGGGCGGATCGGGCGCGATATCTTTTTCTGAATGGTCTCAGATGATTCCTTCCCGCAACGCCTTCGCCACGGCACCGGTATTGGTGTTCACGTGAAGTTTGTCGTAGACTTGCCGGATTATGCGGCCTACGAAAGTATCGCCCAGTGATAGACCGCTTTCGATTCCTTGTTTCACCATCGCTTTGCCTAGTCCTTAAGGCGCTGCGGGTGGCCGTTTTCTGCCCCGGGTTTGCCACGGGAAGCGAGACATTCGACGACAAGATCGCCTCCTTTCTGGAATCCCACTGCACGGACTGTCACGGTGAGACGAAGCAGAAGGGAGACGTTGCCCTGCACGAAATCGGCGCGGATTTTGGCGATGGCGAGACCCTAGCGTTGTGGGAGAGAGCTCTTGAGCAACTGGAAATCGGCGCCATGCCGCCGAAGGACAAATCGCAACCGTCGGCGGACGTGCGAGAGGCGGTGGCGGAGTGGATTCGGGCTGGCCTCGTGGCGTCGGGGCGGGGCTTCGAGATTCGTTCGCGCATGCTGCTGCCGGAGTTTGGAAATCGCGTCAGCCATGAACTGCTTTTCAGGGGCGAGATCACGACACCGCCCTACACGCCGGCGCGGCTCTGGCGGATGAGTCCGCACGTCTACCGGGGCAAACGGTTTCAGGAAAACATGCAGGGCGGCACCGAGGCCAAGCCAGTGAGCTATGCGTCGAAGTCGAGCGATATCCGTGACTACGCCGCGCAGGAGATCATGGACGAGGCGGGCTTTCTCTCCCTGCAGATGGCGCTCTCGGATATCATCGCGAACCAGCTCCACGACCGCGCGCTTCCTCCGGAGAACTGGGGGCCGGAGGCGGGCAAACCGATCCTCATTCCCGGCAAGGAGAGCCTAAAGGCGATCTCGGAGGCGGAGGGCATGCCGTCAAAGGAAGCGATGGCGCGGGTCATCCGCGAGGAGTTCGAACGCGCCTGTGGCCGGCCGATCCTTGACGACGAACTCCCGCGCTATCTCGCCTTCATGGAGGGCAACCTCAAACAGGGAGGCAACGAGGCCGGGCTCAAGACCTCGCTCATGGGCATCTACCTTTCCAACGAAGCGGTCTATCGTCTCGAACTCGGACGAGGCCCTGCCGACGACTTCGGAAGGCACATGCTTTCGCCGCAGGAAGTCGCGCTGGCCCTAGCTTATGCGCTGACGGATTCACCGCCATCCCGGACTCCGATCATCCAAGAGGCGCTTGAGACCGGCCAACTCTCGTCCAAAGCGGACATCGAAAAAGTCGTCCGCCGCCTGATCGAAGCCGGCGCGCCGCCGATTCGCGAATACTTCCCCGCAAGCGCCTTTCACCGGATGATTCAGGAAGGCGAGCACGGATACGCCTATTACCCGCGCATCGTGCGCTTCTTCGAGGAGTTTTTCCAGTATCCGCAGGCGGAGGGCACTTTCAAGGACAGCCCCGGTGCTGCCGTTGGCGGGCGGGCGTTGATCGGCGCTCCGCAAGGTCACATCGCCGCCATCGTGAACGAGGACCGTCATGTCTTCGAAGAGCTGCTCACGTCCCCGCGCTTCAACAACAACAAGGAACAGCTCATGGCGATGGTCGAGCAGCGCTACGCGAAGATGCTCGAATCGCAGCCCAAGGAGAAGGCCGACGCCTGGCGCGCCAACATGGTCAAGAACTCCAAAAGTCTCGGCAACGACACTTTCCGCGCCGGGATGCTGACCGATCTGAGCTGGCTGATCACCTTTTCCAAGAACGACCGCAACGATCCGGTGCACCGCGGCATCTGGATCCGCCAGCGTCTGCTCGCAGGGAGTATTCCGGAACTGCCCATCAATGTCGATGCCAAGATCCCCGAGGATCACGACAAGACTCTGCGCCAGCGCCATAAAGTCACGCGGGACGAGGCGTGCTGGAAATGCCACCGGAATTTCGATCCCCTCGGGATGCCTTTCGAAAGCTTCACCGACCGCGGTTGGGTGCGCACGGGGATGTATTACGACCAAAAGAAGAAGATCTTTGAAACAACGCTCACAAAGGAACAAGTCGAGACGGGATTGAAAAAGGGCGAGTTGGTCGCATATCCCTTCGATACCACCGGTGAGATTTCCGGCACGGGAGAAGCGGGGATCGATGGCCCGGTCAAGGACGCCAACGACATGGTGCACCGGCTTGCCAAGTCCCATCGCGTTCGGCAATCGATCATCCGCCACGCCTTCCGCTACTGGATGGGTCGCAATGAAATGCTCAGCGACTCCCGAACGCTGGTCGCTGCCGACATGGCGTATCTGGCGAGCGGCGGAAAATTCAGCGAAGTGCTCGTTTCACTGCTCACCTCCGACTCGTTTCTCTACCGAAAATAATCTTATGAAGACCACACGCAGAGAATTCACCAAAGGCATGGCGCTCGGCGTCGGAGGCGTCATGATGGCACCTCTCCTCAGGCAAATGGAGGCGCACGCGGCCGGCCGGGCCGACGGTTTTCCCCGGCGTTTCGTTTTCGTCATCAAGTCGAGCGGCATCACACCCACCGGGATTCGTCCGGAAGGGCTCGACATTGACGATGACAGCCGTCTCCTTGACTACAAATTGCGTGACTACACCCTGCATCCGACGATGCGTTCGCTCGATCCCTTCAAGGATGAGATGATGATTCTCGAAGGACTGTCCGGCTGCAATTTTCAGGGCAACCACTCGTCCTACTACGGTGCCCTCAGCTGCCACCATTCGCCGGAAAAGCCGGCCGCCGCGACGGTCGATTGCTTGCTCGGTGAGCTGAATCCGGCTCCCTTCATAAACTACGGCTTCGCGCCCAATGGTCACAGCATCGGCAACAACTACGGCCCCACCGTGCAGGACACCGCCGTTTTTCCGAAGATCTCCGCCTACGGCCAGAACAATCCCATGCCGTACCAGGCCAGCGCCGAGAAGGCCTATCGCCAGCTTTTCGGCAGCGCCCTCGATTTGCAAACCGGCGGCAAAAAGGAGTTCGCCCTGCAGACCAATCTCCTCGATTTCCTCGCCGAGGACACCAAGCGACTGGCCAAGCAGGTCAGTCAGGAGGAACGCGAAAAACTCGATCACTATTTGGGCGCCTTCGACTCTGTCCGCGCCCGCAATGACAAGCTCGTCGGCATGCAGGAAGCGATTCGCAAGAGCGCGCCGGAATTCACCAGCCAGTATGCCTCCACTGTCTTCACCGACCGCGTTTCCACATTCTTCGACCTTGCCTCGGCTGCACTGATCACCGGACTGACGAATGTGATCTCGATCCGCGCCGACTGGCTGAGCGTGAAATACGACACCTTCGGCTTCAAAACGACCAGCGTGCACGACATCGGCCACCAGAAAGTCACCGACAACGGCCTGAACCACGAGCAGGCACGCGACGTGATCCGGAAGTTCCAGATCGAACAGATCGCCAAACTCGCCGGCAAGCTCAAGGCCGTGCCCGAGGGTGATGGCACCTTGCTCGACAACACGATGATCATCTACCTCTCCGACACCGGTGAGGCGCACCATTCTTCGCGCAAGGAATGGCCGTTCGTGATCGTTGGTGGTCGCGGACATAATAAGATGAATACCGCCGGCCGCTACCTGCGCTACCCGCAGTACGGAAAGCGCGGCCACAAGACGATCGGTAACTGGTACAACACCATCCTCCAAGCCAACGGCGCACCGGCTCGGGATCACTTCGGCCAGGTCGATGCCCAACTCAAGGATCTCGATTTGCGCGGTCCGCTCGCGGAGATAGCCGTATGATACCGCGCCTAGTGATCCTGCTCGCGATTGCGGCGCTGACATCGTCGGTCGAGGCGGAAACCACGCCCGCGCACGGACTCGAAGCCGTCGCCCATGGCAATGTGAGCCTAGGCGGGTTCTGGGGCGAGCGCTTGCGGGTTCATCAGGAGGTGACCTTGCCGCATGCCCTCGACTGTCTCGAAGAAGACGGGCACGTCGAGAACTTCGACCTCGCGGGTCGGCGGCACCGCCCCGCCAGTCTGGTCCTCGTAGCCCATGCGTAGCCAGTCGCTAAAAGTTTGGCTATTAATCCGCGTCGTCTTCCGGCACCCGCCGTCCTCTAACGTAGCAAATGCTTGGCCAAGTTGGTCATGCCACAGTTCCGGCTCGGAGCAGAGGCGTGCCAGTATAGCCACCGGTGCCGCATCGTCATCGCCTTCGCCGGCAGACGCCGCCTCCTCCGCTTTGATCTCCTTGAGCTTAAGGTCTTATACCTTCGCCCCTACTGCAACCCCTGCCGCCTTTTATGCGCCAACGAGGTTCTGCTTTTTCTGGAGATACGCCGCCCCCCCATCACGGCCACCTAGGCGTTCAGTCCGGCCACGACCAAGACACTCTTCCACCTTGGACTTGGCCGAGCCCTCACCCTCATAACACCACAGGTCGTTCCAGTCAGTGCCGCGACTCCCCAAATTGGAGAAAACCGGCGCCACGGCGATCCCGAGCGTCGGCCGGCGTAGGGGCGCTGCACCGCGTATATGTAGTCCTCGGTTTCCAGCCTTTGACTTCCTCCACGCGGACCGAATCGTCTTCGCTGAAGAGGCTGATACCTAGATTCCCCGGAACGTAGCGATGGAGAGTCAGCACGGCGGGGCGGTCGTTGGCGAAGACCTCGATGCGGCGACGGGGACTGGAGAGCGGGCGTGGGAGCTAGTCATCGCTCCACAGGCTGGCGGACGGGCATCTCTGCGCCGGATGCCTTCAGCCATGCATTCAACTTTGCATTCAAGGCCGCGGCCGTGAAGGATTCTTTTTGTGCAAGGTTGCGCGCCTCTCCGATGTCCTCCGTAAGGTCGTAGAGTTCGAGTGAATCGTCGTCGTAATGGCGGATCAATTTGAACCGGCCCTCCCGGACGGCCCCACCGAGTCGATTGCGCTTGTGGAACGCATAGTTCGGATAGTGAAAATAGAGTTCATTACGCGCGAGTGCCCCTGATTGCTTCAGCAGCGGCACGATGCTTTCGCCGTCGGACGGTTGAGCGGCCCCGGGGTTGAGGCCCGCGATTTCGAGAAGGGTCGGACAGGTATCGGTCGTGATGACCGGAACGGGGCAGGTGGATGCCGGGGACACGACTCCGGGCCAGCGGACGATCCACGGAATCCGGATGCCGCCTTCGTAGAGAAACCCTTTATTGGCGCGCAGCGGTTTGTTGTCAAAGAGCGAACCGTTGTCCGACGTGAACAAAACAACCGTGTTCCCGCTCAGACCGAGGGTGTCCAATTCTGTCAGCAATCGACCGATGGCGGAATCCATGCCTTCGATCATCGCGGCGTATGCCGGGTCCTTAACGCCGGGGCGCTTCCGGTATTTTTCGATGAGTGCTTCCGGCGCCTGGATCGGATAGTGAACGGAGTAATCCCACCAGCAGAGGAAGAACGGCCGCTTCCGATTGGTGCGCACGAAGGAAATGCATTCGTCGGCCAACCGCTCCGGAAGGTATTCTCCAATGCGGCGCGGCGGGATGCCTGGAATTTTGTAAGGATCGAAAAACCCCGGGGGACCACCCATATTACAGCCGCCGACGTTGAGGTCGAACCCCTGATGCTCCGGGCGAAGCTGCGGTTCCAGCGGACCCTTGTCTCCCGCCCCTTTTCGGTCGGAGAGATGCCACTTGCCGATGAACCCGGTGGCGTATCCCGCGTCTTTGAGGCGTTCCGCGACCGTGATTTCCGACAACGGCAGATACGTGAGGTTTTTTGCTTCGGCGATGTTCCGGCCTTCCGCCGCGAACCCGGGGCCATTGCCCGGAGCATGGTTCGTGATGGTCAGCCGCGCCGGAGACTTGCCAGTCATCATGGCCGCGCGGGTGGGAGTACAGACCGGAGCCGCGGCATAAGCATCGGTGAATCGCATGCCCTGTTTCGCGAGGCCGTCGAGGTTCGGGGTATCGAGAAGCGGGTTGCCCTGGATACCAAGATCCATCCAGCCAAGGTCGTCGGCCATGATCATCACGATATTCGGGCGATCACGCCCCGAAGCCTCGGCCGCGAACAGGACCGGTGCGATCCCTGCGAAAACGAGAGCCGATAGAAGCAACCGTGCGCAGAAGCTCATTGGGACAGCGCCATCAGCAAGGCATCGGGCAGCGCGGACAGGACGAAATAAATTCATGGAGGATAATTGACACCGGGAAAGAATTGAAGGATGAGCGCACACGATTCACCGGCGCGGGATCAACGGGTTCATTCACTCCGTCTGAAAGGAATTTGCTTTTTGCGGGTGGCGTCATTGGCGGGTTCCGGAACGGGAAGTGAGGGGGCTGGTTTGTGGCTCGACTTTCTAGAGTCGAGTCCTCAAGCAGGGACCCCGGCATGCCAAGCGACATCCACATCACGGTATCCGCACGCGGTAGAAGACCCTGTCGGGCCCATCGACGAAGTCTTCGTGGACAAATGAGGTGGTGCCAGCCTCGCCGCGCACGCTGTCATCCAGCTCGTTCCAAGACATGTCGGTCATGTCGAGGGAGAAATCGACCGCGTAGCTGATGTTCGGTTGCGACGCCCAGCTGATGACTGGCTTCCCGCTTTCGTTGAACGAGAATTCGGTGATCTGGAACAACGTCGCGGGCCCCCTCAGTTGGATCAGGTGCGCCTGAAGGGTGGCGGCGTCCAGCGCCGCGTTGTAGAGGTTGACCTCGTCGATCGATCCCGGAAAGGCTTCGCCGTTGTCCCACCGACCGCCGATCCCGAAGTCGACGGCGGTCCCAATCGGGTAGGTGCCGCCCCCGTTCGTGAAGGGCCCGGCCGTGAGGAGAGGCCCGCCAGCCGTCAGGTTGGCATAGTAATTGGTCCAAGTGACCGACACCCCGGGGTCGGCGGTGTAGGAGCCCGCCACGTAATACCAGTCCCCCACGGTCAGCGGACTGCCGCCGATGATGTTCGTGTTGGACACGTTGTAGCCGTTGCCCAGCGTGCTGCTGAAGGGATGGGTAGGGGAAGGCAAGTTGCCGTCGCCCTGCACCAGGAAGTATCCGCGATCATTGCCAACCCGGCTGGCGAGGATGTAACCGAGGTTGAAGCTTCCGCCGGTGATGGCATCCTGAGCGGGCTGAACGATGATCTCGAAGGAGAAGGTGTTGCCCAAGGCAGGGAGCTGATTCGCGCCACCTGCCCACAAAAACCTGCCGACAGCGTGGTCACTACCCGGGCCACGGCTGGTCGAAAAGGCATTGGAGGTCCCATCAAATCCGCTCACGTTGTAGCCCAAGGGCTCTGAAGCACCATACGACCGTTCGACGAGATGGGCGGCCCCCTTCAGATCCACGCCAGCCGTCGAGACATCTGCCCCGTCAAAGGACCATTGGTGGATGAGATTCGGGTGAGCCTGCGCGGTGTTTTGCAGGTCCTCGGTCGTCGCTTCGGCTCCCCGGGGGATGCCTGCCACGAGAGACACGGTTAATAGGTAGCTGAAAGAACAAGTTCTCTTGCGTTTGAGTTCTTGCTTCATTTCAGCATTCTTATCCCTAGCCTCAAGATCCGTCAAGATTTTCCGCGTTATCCCGTGAAAAAGGAAAAGGAGCGCCCACAAATTGGCGGGTGGGCGGGGCGTCGCGCGGCAAGATCCCGCTGGAACAAGGAGACGGACCCCGTGCTCCCGATGGGGCCGGGGGAGGAGAGGCTCGGGGACGGCGGGGGTAGCAGAAAAAGGCATCACCCGAACGCTGTAACCGATCCAAGTTCATGCGAAGGCGAGCGGAAAAGCAACCCGTCCCCCGAAAGCTGTAGAACAGCCTACCTTCGAGTGGGTTGAATAAGAAACCCACCCGACCTTTTGTTCCTGTTCCGCTTCGTTGCCTGAAAAACAGCGGGCCGCGCAAAGGCCTCAGGAGGGAACCGCCCAACTTTCTGAAAGGAATTTGCTTTTTGCGGGTGGCGTCATTGGCGGGTTCCGGAACGGGGAGTGAGGGGAGCTGGGACGCGCTGGTTGGACAGGCGCGCGCATCTCGAAGATCTGTCCCCGGGGATATGTGGCGGCAAACTGATCGTTAGGGATTAATTCCTGGTCAGGCGGTAGAATATCCGGTTCTTACCGTTGGGAGCGGGATCGGTAGCGAAGGAGCTGTCGGTGTAACTGGTCTCCGCGGCCTGTCCGTCCACGCTGTCATCGAGTTCGGTCCATCCAACGAGATCGGTCGAGACCTCGACCGTGTAAGTGGCCGAGTCCGATGACGTGAATGTTAGGGTTACTTCGCCCGTCGTTGGATTCCGAATGACATTGGTGATCGTTGTTGCCGGAATATTTGCCCCGATGAACCGGATTTCGGAAATTCCGGTATAGTCATCGTCGGGGGGACCAAAGTTAGAGGTAACGTATATTTGGAGATAACGGGTCGTCACCGGGTTGGTGAAGGTGTGGCTTTCGCCAGCGTAACTGGTCTGCCCAGTCGCTTGAGTGAAGGTCATGTTCTCCACCAGCGTGCCCCACGCCACCCCTGCCGAGGCGTAGGGAGCGTCATTGGCCAGAAGGAAGTTGCCGGCGTAAATGCCCGCATTTTTGACTCCTCGGCCCAAATCTGAGCCTTCATTGTAGTTCCAAAGGTGGAATGCGCCGACGGTCTGGACGCTGCCCAGATCGAACGTGATCCGAGTGTTCGGAGTGTTATTGCTCAGCCACATCGAATT
This sequence comes from Akkermansia muciniphila, assembly GCA_945861415.1. Classification (GTDB taxonomy): domain Bacteria; phylum Verrucomicrobiota; class Verrucomicrobiia; order Verrucomicrobiales; family V1-33; genus V1-33. Next base: position 9,183 of record CAMAUV010000095.1, read on the forward strand.
GGCGGGGGCGCTGCGGCATGTCGATGTGGTGACGACCGGATTATTGGGCGTCATGCCGCTGCCATTAAAGGCACGGTCTGGCAAACGGCCATCGTGGGTGAAGGAGCTTTGCGCCTGACGCGGAATCTGAAGTGAGTTGGGGAGCTGGAAAACCTGCCGGACTTTTTTAAGTAGTGGTGACCAGCGCGCTAGGGTTGCCGCACTCGGTAGTAGAGCCGCGGCAGGGAACGGGGTTCCGTGATCATATCGGTATAGATGATCATACCATCGACGGCGATCTCGTTGTCGCTCAGTTCGCTCCACTGGATAAGGTCGGTCGAAACATCGACCGCGTAGGTCCTGCCGGTGCGGGCGGTGGACTTGATAGTGACGCGCCCGTCCACGTCGGCGGATGCTTCGACGATCGCGAATCCGAGCCCGTCCGTGCCCGTCTCCGCTAGGTAGATGACTGTAAGCCCGTAGCCGTAGGGCCCGTTGGAGGGCGCGCCGTAGGGTGCCTTACCGATGAACTGCCGTGCCTCGATGGCGAAGGTGCCATCGGCACCGGGATCGATGCCGTCCCAGCCGACCAGCGACCCGCGCCTGTTGTCGCCCGAGTTCAGGGCTACCTCGTCCGAGGCTAGATTGCTCTCGGGATACGTTGCGGCGGTGAACAGGTTCTGCTCTTCGCCGCCCATGGTATGCGCGGCTACGGAGTCTTCCGCCTCGACGACCTTGAAGACGGTCCAGCGGTCGGGGTAGAGACTGCCGCGGCAGGTTGTGCCACGGAAGTTGTAGCGCTTGGAGGGATCGAGATTAGTGAAGCGTAAGCGCAGCACGGTGGCACTGCTATTACGAATGCCCGGGATGCCGGGACTTACGGCTCCGCCGATGGTGCACTTACCAGCGAACAGCAAGTCTGCCGGGCTGCCGATTTCAACGGCGTCGTTCATTCCAAAATCATCCGTGGCCCCACCTTCCTCCTCCACCGTTAGGGCGGCCTTTAGCTCGTCACCGCTTGCGATGTCCTTCAGCGGCCCACCGGCACCGAAGCCGCGCAGTTCCCAAGCAGTGGCATTCGGCGACGTGTCCGGCCCGGTGCGGTGGTCGTTGAAGGCTTCCCAGTTGATCTGCGCAGAAGCTCCCCCAACGGCGAGGCCAAAAACAGCCACGATAAGCAATAGATGAGTGTATTTTTTCATGTCTTCATCATTAAAACAGACTAAGGAGGTCATAGTAAAGCTAAATAGTCGAATTTCCAAAATATGTCTCACCTAGTAGGTGGACGCTGGCGCCGGCAAGGTTCGCCCTGCACCGATTCTCCGGCCGAGAGCAAAAAGCGTATGGCGAAGACCCCTAGACCAAAGGCCGCGCAGGCCGCTGCCAGTAGGAAAGCGACTTAGCTCACGATGCATTTCAGCAAAACATTTCGTCCGCTGCGCGGCATGACTTGCTCGTTAGAAGGGTAAAAGGGCAGAGGGTAAAGAGCCTAGCCGCCACCACCCACACCCAACACCACACGAAACCCGTCGTTGCGGCCCTCAGCGCGGGCGCGCTGTAGCCCCTCCCCGGTGCGCTTAAAGAATAAGCATAAGACCGGCACCCTACCTGATCAACCTCTGCCTCGCTGCCGCGAACAGAGCTTCGATCTCATTCAGCAGCTCTGCGCGGTCCCTTTCCAACAGGACCGGGTTCATGGAGTGCAAACGCGCATCCTTTTCCGCCGTCTGTAAGATGATCACGTTCTTCATCTCCGTGGCGGCGCGTGCCTTCTCCATGATTTTGGTTCGTTGAAGCCGGCGCGTTCAAGACCGCCGAGGCTCTGCGCGTGGGCGAGACGATCTGGGCACACGATGGCCGCGGCGGGCTTGCGGCGCAGCGGCTGCTCGCCCGCGAGCGCGTGCGCGCACTCGCTCGCGGACCCCACGTTTTCGCGGCGAGTGTTTGCGGAAGCTCCCGAGACCATTGCGGTGACGGGGGCGCGAATGGCCATGGATCTCTCGCGCGAGTTTCGGTTGAATGCGGTGATGGTGTGCGCGACTATGGCGTCCTCAATATTGAAAGGGTTGGAGGAGATGGCGGCGGAGATTACGGAGGTGGATCTGCATCTGCTGACGCCCACGGGCAGCAGTATCTACTCCTAGTGGAAGCAGCAGTGGATAACGGAGGGGGTGCTGACGACCTAACCCGCATTGGGGCGGCCGTGCAACTGCACTCGTGGCGCCGACTTCTTGCGGCGCGCACCGATGCTGAGCATTTAAGCCGCGGAGCGTCCAGAAACCAATTTTCTAGCAGTTCCTTGCGGCGAGTAGCGCTCGTTCGGCCAAACCGACGCGAGATTGCAAAAGCCACGATAACGATGCTTGCCAGCGGTCTGTGTAGGCGCAAAATCAGAGCCGATGAGCCGTTCACTGATGTGGAGGTCCGAGGCTCTCGGACTTACGCTGCAGGACGTGGCCGACTTGCTCGCCTACTTGAAATCACTTTGAACCCAATTATGAACTGTCGAAAACTTTTCAAACGCGTCGTGGCATTTTTGGCTCTTGTCCTTGTCGCCGCGCTTTTGCCCCTGGCCGGCAGCCTTTCTGCCGCGGATGACGCCCTCGCACCCGCACCCGCCAAAGCCAAACCAAACGTCCTCTTCATCGCCGTGGACGACCTCAATCACTGGGTCGGCCATCTCGGGCGGAACAAACAGACGAAGACGCCAAACCTCGACCGCCTCGCCAAGATGGGCGTGACCTTTGCCAATGCCCACTGCGCCGCGCCTGTCTGCAATCCATCACGCGCCGCGCTGCTCAGTGGTAAGCGGCCGTCCACGACGGGCATTTACGACAACGGCCAACCCTTTGAGGCGGTTGTCAAGGCGGGCGAGTCGCTCGTCATGCAGTTCAAGAATGCGGGCTACGAAACGCTCGGCATGGGCAAGCTCTGGCACGGCGGGCTGGGCTTCGCGGAGCAATGGACGGCCACCGGCGGCAGGGAACGCGGCGGCGACCGCGGCGACGCGGAAGTGAAAGACCGCAGCATTGGCGGCATTCGCTTTGGCATCATCGAGGGCGGCGACGACGCGGTGCCCGACACCCACATTGCCAACTATGGCATCGCCGAACTCGGGAAGAAACACGACAAGCCATTCTTCTTCCTGCTCGTCTCCAGCATGGCGACGACTTCGGCGGAAATGCCGTGGGACGAAGCCTGCGACATCGGACTCTGTTTCAAACAGGACGCGATCTACACGGTGAACGGCGACGCTCTCAGTGTGACCCTGTGTGACCATCGGCGGGGCCTTGTGCCGGTCGGTGCCTGCGCAGGCCCGTGTGAGCATTCCAGAATGCGGGCCAAAGGTCATGTTCTGGCGGAGAGTCCCGCAAGTTTTGCCAGTCAAAAGTGGCAAAGGAATGGCAAAGGGAAAAATTTTCTCCTGACCTGATTTCGTCATAACTCCTTGATTATGATGGAGCCGAGTGTCGGATTTGAACCGACGACCTGATGATTACAAATCAACTGCTCTACCACTGAGCTAACCCGGCGTAATAAAGATTCGGCTGCGTTCAATACAATCACTCCGCAAGTCCTATCCATCGCCTAGAACAATAACAAACCCGGTTGGACAAGGACAAAATTCCTCAACTTATTACAAACACTCATCCGCAGTGCTTTGGGCCACAAGCTTAGATAGTAATTCACTGACCAAAGGCGAAAATGTCTGCGACGAATTCCGGGCCTCGTCATTCTGATTTCGCTGCCCCTGTTTAGCGGCTCGTCATTTCCGGCTCAGCTAACACAGCTCAGACTCGTCTTTTGGTTCCGGGTGCGCAGGGAACTTGGCACCCTTCCAGTTTATGGTCCGCTCAAAGTGAGAGGATTCGGGTTCATGGATAGTGGCTGCCACCTGCTTGGCAATCTGCTTTCGGAGCGAAGGCCGGAGGCCGCAGCGTAGAAAGCAGATTGAGCCGTTTGCCCTCTTGCGGGAACGAGTCCAAAGGCGAACCC
>CAMAUV010000096.1 GCA_945861415.1 Akkermansia muciniphila
TCTTCGGCGAGTTCGGCGACCGGCCTGCCGAGGGCCAGCAGCTCGACGGCTTGGGCTTTGAATTCGGGGGTGTAGCGCTTGCGTGGTTTCTGGTTCATCCGGTGCTTGGTTCTAGCGGTTGATGGTCCAGAAATCTAGCTCACCTCACACCTCATTCCGGCGAACTTAGGAGTAGACAAATTTCCCGCTATCCGCAAGTTTCCCTTTTTCGCGATGAAACCATTTCTCATTCTGCTGGCGGTCGTCCTAGGCCAGCTTCCTGCCGCCCGAGCCCAAGGATACTCCACCGGTTTCGGAACCGACTACGATAAGGGCATTGAAGTGGCGGGACAAAACGGTTGGAACATCAGCGATCCGACTCCTTATCTGAGCTACTTCGTCCGCCTGAATGGGAGCAATGCGGCGGCTCTCGGAGGCTATTATGACTCGCCGATGGGACAAAGCGCCAGGCTTTTCCACCACGTGGGGATTCCTTTTTCAGGCGCCAGTTTTTTCTGCCTAGCGGCCGTGATTCCGAGCACGCAGGAGTATCCCGGCCGTGATACTTTCGGGTGGACCCTCGTCGATGTAAATGGCGACAGCTTATTTTCACTCCACTTAGTCCCTGCGGCCAATAATCGCGAACGGCTTAACATTAAGTGGTCCTCCGGAACTGGCCCCCTGATTCCCACAGATGGCGCAATTACCTATCTCGCCCCCTTCACCTTCGAGCTCAAATTTACTCCGACTGGGTCTAATGACCTTAGGTTTAGCTTAGGCGTAAAAGGATCATCGGGGGTTTCTTTCAACGGCCTGTTGCCAGGCGCCGCCGGCAAAACTTTGGACACGGTCGGGGTAGATTATATCGCTGGAGGGCCTCTGTTCGGAGACAATTTTATGGTTTTCGACAACCTTACTGTAATGCCGATGCCCGTCACCGATGCGGACGGTGACGGATTCAGCGTCGAGATGGAAGAATGGTTCGGCACTAGCGATAGTGACGTCCGGTCCTCCCCGAAGGTCGAGTTCTCTATGGTCTCGGGGCAGGCTTCCCTTCGCTTTCCATCCGTGCCAGGAAGGGCTTACCTTGTTGAATCATCGGAAAATTTCTCCGTTTGGTCGGCGGTTTCTGTGACTGCCACTAAAACCACCACCACTTGGTTGGAGCCCCCTCCCAGTCCCGCTCAGGCCAGACGGTTCTTTAGAATCAGTAAACCTTGAGGCCAAGCCCACAGAGACGCTAATTATAAATTTCTGATTTTGATGAACTTCTTCAAACTAAAAGTGGCACGGATTGTGCTCTCAGACGTGTTCCACACAGCAAATCATTGAGCTGTCTGGAATGCCTAGCAAATAAAGCCCATCAAATTATCAGCAACATTAAGGCAGTGCGAATTTCATTTTGCACGATAAAAACAAGACTAATGACTTGACTTTGAGACTTAGCAGCACTAAAAGCGTGAATTAAGAAATTTTACCCGTCCAAACATGACCAAAAATCCTTTATTCGTCGTCGCATTGTCCGTTATCGTTCTTCTACTCGTTGCTAGCCCTGCTCAGGCGGGCCGTCGGGTCGCACCGAAAGCTAATAAGTTCGCCCCCGCTGTTCAGGTAGGCGCACCAACAGCGGCACCGATAGCGGCAGGAGTTCGCAGGCGTGCTCTGTCTAGTATTCCGATCATACTCGTGCTCGCTAATAAGCCCGTTGTAAGCAGCAATTAATCAGCCAATTCGTAGAATGCAATTATGAAAAACCTATTTATTATCCCGTTATTTTCGTTGGCCACAGTGGCGACTAGCCTTGGGGCTGCCTACGCCACAGGCTTCAACACCGGCTACACTAACAACCAACTCGCGGGTCAAAACACTTGGAAGATTAATGACAGCTCAGAGGATTTATCTTTTATCACCATTCTCAACGGAAGTATTGCGGGAGCCTTGGGATCTTATTATAACGTTCCCGACGCCGGATCTGCTGGCACTACAGTTTTTCTTTATCAGGACCTTGGAGCGGCGGGGACGACCGTGCCATACTCTGACATAGAAACATCGACGGCGAGCTTTAGCGTCGATTTTGCCGTAATTCCTTCCAGTAATGACTACCCAAGTAGGGATACCTTCGGATTTTCTTTCACAGGTCCGGGTGGAGCAACCGATTTGCTCACGATCTTGTTTCAGCCGAACCCTACTGACTCCGAGCTCCTTGACATCAGCTGGACCACAGGAGGCGGTAGCCCTACGAGTACAACTAGGGCCGTGTCTTATGACGGGTTGTATTCCTTAGATGTTGATTTCGCCGATGGCGTTGGGCAGGGCGCCGGTAAGGGCGCGTTCACGGCCACAGTTGGTAATTACTCTTTCGGAGGCAATCTTGCTAGCAATTCAGGGGAACAAATTCACCTCCTAGGGGTGAGGATGATCCAAGATGGTGCAGTGCCCGGGGATAACTTTATTTCCTTTGACAATATCTCAATCGTGCCGGAACCTTCAACTGGCTTGTTGGCTCTCAGTTTTCTAGCCCTTACCCAGTTCACGCGCCGACGCAAGCTTGCGTAAGGTGCCCTGAGTTGATAAGGTGGCGACACCCATTTAATCTAACAAGTTTCTCAATTAAAAACTCCATGATTAATCGTCATGGAGTTTTTTTGTTTTATCCCATGCCATGAATAATGGAGTTTCGGCCCTACTTGGTATCCGGCTGTGCTCCCCAGCTAGACCTGTTTGCCCGAGGCAACAAACTTGCACCCCGGTCGGCGAAGCTATAGGGCAAAAGCCCTAGTGCCTGACCAGACAAGCGCTCCGGAGTCCCCACCATCTTGACCAATGAGCAAAGACCAGAGAAAAGTGGCACCAGAACACTCCCCGCAGGAACCTGCCGGAGGTTCCGCTGGCACTACCGAATCTCTAGCGGGTGGCAATGCTCAGTTAGATCTCCCGAAGGAGTCGCGGTCTACCGTGCTCGTCTTTGTCGTCTTCTGGGCAATTTCTTTCGCAATGACACTCGCTCCGGGCGCCGCGTGGCACGGATGGCGGGGAGTGCTTTTAGCTGTCGCAGGAATAACGATGATCTTACTGCCGCCTCGCATGCAGATTCTGCGCCTCGCTACGGTCCTAGCAGCAAGCTTTTTGATCCTAGCGGCAATGGTTTTTCTGCCCGCGAAATGGTTTCCCCTACCCGCCTGGCGCGAACAACTTTCCGCCTCTGGCTTGCTACTTAGCCCACTCGTAACCGCGCAACCGCTTCAAACTATTGAGTGCCTAGCCGGCTGCGCCATTTGTGTCATCGTTCTTCTCTTCCTGACCGGCCACCACGTGAATCATGGAGGCAATCACCTGCTCGGTCTATTGTTTACCCTAGGGGTCGCCTTGGTGGCACTTTTCGCCATGGCCGCTCAGGACTTTCGCTGGACCGTTCCGTGGGATTCCGACCCATCGTTCGGTTTCTTCGCCAACCGCAACCACATGGCCACCCTCCTCGTGATGGGAACCCTGTCCGGTGCGGGAGTTATCGTGCAGTCCGTCCGCGTGAACACATGGGGCAGCGGCATCGTAGCATTGGCCTCGGTGATTGTCTGCCTGCGGGCCCTCATTGGCTATTCGGATAGTCGCGCCGGCATCGTTCTATTTACCTGCATGTTCACGCTGTGGATCGTGGTAATGGGGCGAAATTATCTGCGGGGCCGCGCGCTCGCCGCCGCGGGACTGCTCGCCGGCGGCATCATTCTGTATTATACCAGCGACCAACACGCGGTAAAAATGCGCATCGACGACACGGTTGAACGCTTAGCGTTGGTTATCGCTCCCAACGATAAGGACGTTCCTGCACGAGCAGAAGACCCGGGGTCGGGAGAATCCTTCGACGGCCGCGTGCCTATTTATCTCGATACCTTCGACATGATACGCGCCGCGCCGTGGACAGGAATAGGCATCGGGCAGTTTCAGTATGTCTTCCCACAATTTCGACATCGTTCGGCTGCTCTCAACCATAGCCAATCAGTCCATCCGGAGAGCGACTGGCTACTAATGGCCTCGGAGGCCGGTATTCCTGCCACGATCGCGCTCGGCGGCCTCGTCGCTCTGATTGGCTGGTCGGCCTTGCGATTTGCGCTGAGAGGACGCGCGCGCGCGCTGCGCACAGGGTGCCTTGCTGCCGCCGCTATTGTTCCCCTCCACGGGTTCCTCGATGTGCCTGGGCATCGGATGGAACTCGTATGGGCCGCCTGCCTGCTCGTGGCCATCACCCGGCGCTCAACAAAGGAAACTCGTGCGTCCACGCCCATGACAAGGACACTCTTTCGCGTGCTAGGATGCGGTCTCGTCGCGGCCGGTGCGTTCCTAGTTCAAGCGCAGTGGTTTGGGGGAAGGCAGCCGGCGAGGCTCCTGACTGACCAAACTTTAAAGGAGGTTGTCGCCCTATATTCCGAAGAGATGGCCGACTTTAAATCCGCGGAGGAAGGCGCCACCATCCTGAACCCCACGGAGGACCGGCTCGAAAAAGCCCTTGGACTCCTAGACAATGCACTCCAGACGGCCCCTCTTGATCACCATCTGCACTACCTAAAAGGAGCGATTTCACTCTACTTTGATGATAAAAATGATGAAATTGACCGAGCATTTATGCTGCAGCGACTGCTCGACCCTAGTTGGGTGGCGATGCCACTTATGCAGGCCGCTGCGTGGTCACAATGGGATCCGGAACGCACAGGTTTTCTGTGGACCGAAGCCTTGATAAGGGCAGCGTCACTTGAGAAAATCGACCCAAAAACCCCTTACGGAAGAGCAGATACTTTCGCCAATATCATGCGCGTCGTACTTGCTTCCGAAGACCTCACCAAGCCTGCCATAGGGGCGCTAAACAATGATCAAGCTATACTTGAATCATGGGCTTCCCGTGCCTCTTCGGGCGTCCTTGATTCGGCGATGCCTGACATTCTAACACTAGAACTTCCCGAAGACCAAAGTCGCGTGCTTTTTCAAATCTGGCATTCACGCGGCACCCCTCAAAAGGCTGAAGCGTATGCAAAACAGTTCCGTCCGGGGTTGATCCAGCCACTTAAATAAAACCCCAAATCGAGTCGAACCACTAGATCCTGCTAAACCGGCTTAGTGAAGATCCTGCGTATCAGGTAGTGTCCCTGTAAATCAGAGAGTGATCGAAAGAGCTTCGTTTTTATTGTGGTTCATGTTTTCGTAAATCTCCACTACTTAGCTCGTGGACAGAACACGGATCGCGAACCACGTTGTAAGCGAAGTCGTCGGTCTCCCCAACTACAGTGCCGCCCTTGATGCCACCACCGGTCGTCCAGATTGTGAAGCAGCGGGGATGATCATCCCGTCCATTGTTGCCGCCCTGGATGAAGATGGGGCGGCCGACCTCACTGCCTAACAAAACAAAGGTCTCATCAAGCAGACCGCGACGTTTGAGGTCGGCAAATCAGCGCAGCCGTGGGGCGGGCGGCGTATTGTTAAGAGCGGGAGGGCTGTAATGGGTGTGCCGGTACTGCTGGATGCCGTTTTTCCGGCATGTCACCTCAATACGGCAATTGCGTCTCTTCCGTTCGTGCCTACCTCGGCGCTGAAGGTGCAGCGTAGGACTCGTGCCCCTTTGTTTGTCCGCCGGAGTTAAACTGTGGGTTCTTATGCTGGTCCCGATCGCTCTTTTCAATTGAGCCGAGGAGCTGAATGGCCCTCTCCTCTAAGGCGCTTCAAAAGGTCTTGCAGGTATCTGACTTTTCCGGGTTCGGAAGCTGCGAGGTTCTTTAACTGGCCGAGGTCATCCTTCAAATTGTAAAGTTCCACCGGCAGGGTGTCGTCTGCGGGCTGCCTGTGCTTTTTATTCCACGCGGCATCGGGCTTTCGTGAGGTATATCCTGTCGCGGCGTCTACCAGCAGCCAGTCACCCTCGCGAATGGCATAACTTTTGGCATTGGTGTTGTGCACCATGAAGCTGCGTGGCGGGGTAGGGGATTCCCCTCTCAGGTAGGGTAGGAAATTGAAGGAATCCTCTGCGGCATTTTTCGGGAGTGCAAAATTGACCATGGCGGCGAACGTCGCTATGAGGTCAAACTGGCCTATGAGTGCGTCAGAGACGCTACCTGGCTTCAGGACGCCCGGCCACTTGATCAGAAAGGGCACCCGGTGCCCGCCTTCGTAGATGTCCCTCTTGAGGCCGCGCAGTGGGCCAGAGGACCAGTGGTCGAATTTGGCATCGCGCGCATAGGCGTAGTTTTCCGGGCCGTTGTCGGAGGTGAAAACAACAAGGGTGTTTTCCTCAAGCCCGCTTTCCTGCAGGGCTTTGAACAACTGGCCGCAGGCGTCGTCCGTCTGCACAACGAAATCGCCGAAGGCACCGGCTTTTGATTTTCCGTCGAATGCTTCTGTTGGAATGATTGGGGCGTGCGGAGATGGAAAGGCGAAGTAGAGAAAGAACGGCTGTGCGTTTCCTTTCCGAGACTGGAGGAAATCCACGCCTTTTTGGGTAAGAGTAGGTAGAACCTTGTAAAAATCCCAGTCAGAACGCGCAGGGCCAAGGCGGCATTCCCATTCTCCTTCCTTCGTCTCAGTCTCCGTCATGCGCAGGGTTGTGTCCGGCGGCGCCAACAATCGGTCATTTTCGATCCACGCGTAGGGCGGGAAGTTGATAACGTTGTCCCCGAAGTAGGTATCGAAGCCATAATCCAGTGGGCCGCCGGGAAACTGCACAGTCCAGTCGAAATCAGTATGCTCAATGGATTTCCGGGGAGTACCGGGCTTGCGAATCGCGTCCCAGTCCATGCCGAGGTGCCACTTTCCGATACACGCCGTTTGGTAGCCCTGCTGTTTAAGCATTGCGGACATGATGAGTTGTCCGGGTTTGAATACGGGGCCATCAAAGGCATTGGCGATCCCGTGAAAATCGCGCCAGTGATGACGCCCGGTCAACATGGCATAGCGCGAGGGAGTGCAGACGCCGGAGGAACTGTGGCCGTCCGTAAAACGCATCCCCTGCGCTGCCAGCCGGTCCAGATGGGGCGTTGGAATCTTCGAAGCAGGATTGTTGGCACCCAGATCACCGTATCCCATATCATCGGCATAGAGGATCAGGATGTTAGGCTTTGATTGCGAGTCACATTGTGCTGCTGCTGTTAAGCTCGCTACGGCCAGCAAAAGGACTTTAATGGTTAGGTGTCTGATAGTCATGCAGAATGGGGTCTAAGGTAGTAATCGGCATGAATTATGAGAGCGAAATAGTGGAGAGGAAGCACGCATTCAAGTCACGATCCATCCAAACTCGTGCTGGTTAAAGCCGCATTCCGAGACGTCCGGATTCTCTCGATAGGTGACTAAGGTGCTCGGACGCTTATCCTAGCATATCGCCTGCCACTCAGAGGCTGGGCCTCGCGGACGACGATGGTTTCCGTTCCGTCGCCATTCGATACGCGCGAAATCGTTACGGTCGCGGGAGGCTCTCCGCTGGCCCAGTTGGTGAGGTCACTGGAAACTTGTGGGATCACTCTCATGTCATCCGCACCCGTGCGGCAGGTGAAGGTGATGGTGAGGTAGTCAGCAGTGACGTTGTTGACGGTGAATGGAGCAAAGGTTGCGCGGGGCAGGGCATCGGCAGGATCGTTCAGGAGGTCTGCGCCGAGAGCATAGACGATAGCGTTGCTGACCGTGGAGCCGTTTTGAATGGCGTTAGGGTCGGTGAGGCCATTGGCGGCGAGCCATTTGGTGAGAGCGGTGCGGTCATCGCTGCCGGGAGTGGGGTTGGTGACGCTGATACGCCAGCTGGCCGGGTCCGCGAGGTTGGGATTGGATTCCGGACGGATGAGAACCAAGGCATGGGCATCGCCGTCCGCTGCCGCTGGCCATGGAAACTTGTCGTTATATCTGAAGCGGGCGATGTCCGTGGCATTGGCTGCGATCAGAACGATCTCGTCCCCGTTGTCGTCGAGACGTTGGGAAAACTCGCCGGCTACGAGCGCGGGATTCACGGCTGGGTATCGGAGAGCGAAGGCTTCGCGGCTTTTCACGACGAGGACGCGCTGCCCCGGCGGGAGGTGCTTGATGGTGGACTGGGTGTCGAACTTGAAGAGAATTCCGTGCGTGAAGGCGACGCCGGTGAGATCGAGGGTGGTGGTGCTGGTGTTGAGGAGTTCGATGAACTCGAAGTCCTTGCGCTGATCCCAGCCTTGTAATTCTTCAGCGGGAGTTGGGCTGGCTGGCTGGTAATCAACTTCGGTGATCTTGAGATTCGTGGCGGAGGCGGGCTGGGAATTGACGAGAAAGGTCGCTTCGTTCAGCGCGCTCCATGCGCCGTTGTGGAGCACACGGGCTTTGACGGTGGTGGTAGCTGGCAGTGTCCGGGCGGCGGTATAGGCCGTAGCCGTGGCGGACCATGGGGTGCCGCCGCCGCCGGTGATTTCCCGGGCTTCCAGTTTGGGCCAGACGATGAAGTCGCTGCTGGAGAGGCCGCTGTTGATGGCATGAATGGCGAGCACATTGGTCCCGGCGCGCAGCAGGCCGAGATGCTGATCGATGGGGAAACTCACAAACTGAACCGCCTCCGCGTCGTCGTGAGTCGTGGTGGTGCCGGCGTTCCATGCCAGTGGAGTGCCGGGCGTGCCGCCGGCGCGGTCGCGGGCGATTTCTACGCCGTTGAGATACGCCACAAAGCCGTCGTCGTAGCGGATGAGGAGGCTGAGCGCACTGTAGATGGCGGGATTGGCCACGGTGAATGAAGTGCGCAGGTAGATCGTCTCGTTGAGAGAAGTCGAGACTTGGGTGCGGAAGTCGAAATTCGGATCGAAGTAGGTCTGGTAGCCGGTGCCCGTTTCATAGCCCGCCCCCATGGTGCCGGAGGGCCATGCCGAGTCGTTGAAGTTCAGTCCGAACCACGTGAGTTCGTCCGCGGCGCTGGCCGGCATGAGAGCGCGTTTGGCGGCGTTTTCGGCGACGAGGGCATGCGTGGTGAAGGTCACCGGCGAATCCGAGGCCCTAGGGTCGCTGCCATCCGTGGTGAAATAGATCGTGCTCTGGGGCGCGGTCATGGTCAGGGAGTCCGTGGAGGCGATCGGCCCGCCGTGTTTGGGGGCGGCATTGATGCTGTACGCCGGGGCCACTACCGCCGGGTAGAGATTGTCTGCCCGGAACTGATTCAGAATCACCGGGTGCCGTCCGGGCATCCAGTTGTTCGTGATGCGGTTTCGTTCGTTCACCCAGCCGAGATCCCGCGTGAACGGAGGTTCCCGTTTGGAATCGCCCCAGCGGGCGGACTCCGCGACCATCGCTTTGCTGATCTGGGCCGCGCGGCCGAGATAAAACTGCTGCTGGGCAGCCACCGAAAAGGCGCCGCCATTGAAGAAGTAACGGTGCACCCGGTCTCCGAACCGCCGGCTATAATCCGGATTCAGGCGCAGCCGGTAGTGCAGGTAGCCGGGATTCTCCGTGCCGTTCCGCTCGGACACGTCATCGCTGATGTTGCCGAAAATGAACTCTGCGTCCCAGCGGTAGAAACGAAACCGCCCATCAGGATGGCGGCGGCGCACGGCGTAGAAATTTTTCGGTTCCAGCGAATTTGGCGGTCCGTTGAGCCAGCCTGTGGGGCCATCAAGGTCGCCCTGGTAGAGGGTGCCGATGCTGTAATCGATGAGCTGATCGATGTCCGCATACTGCTGGATGGCCTGGTAAACCGCAGGGTCGGCGGTGTTCTGCGCGGCGAGAGCATACATGGCGGCCCACGCAGTGCGGTTGCCGGCGATCATCTCCGCCTGAGTGGAGCCTCCTCTGCTGATACCTTTGAAGGCGTCGTATTCCTCCTTTGCTCCGCCCCAGTGTTCGGAGCCGAACGCGTCATCGGGTCGCTCGCTGAAGAAGTAAATGCCCCAGTACTTTCCGTTCAGATAGAGATGGACGTGATTGCCGTCCGACACAGGATGAGTCGGATCGAACCCTTGAATGTCACGGGAGTGCTGGTCGCGGAGCATGTCGGTGCTTGCGATATTGGTCGCCCATCCCTGATTGTGTCCGGTGCGGATGGTAATCGTGTCGTATTCATCCACGGATGAGGTCGGAAAGATGGGGAACTCCAGCCTGGATTTGCCGTATTCCTCTTTGAATTTGAGGCGGAAGGAATGCTTGGGATTGTGGGAAAACCGGCTGTAATTTCCGCTGATGGCGATGCCGCAGTCGATCTGGAATCCTTCGGCCACGCGATAGATGCCAGTGTAGTCAGGGTGGTAGAAGTACTCAGCCGAGCATTTCTTTTCCCAGCGGGGATCGACCGCAGCTTCCTGCAAGGCGTGGGTGTAGATGCCGTTGGTGGAGCCGAAAAGATCATCCGGCTCCATCACAATTGAGAGGGTGGGGATGTCCGCCAGCGCCTGAGCGACCGTGTAAGTGCCGGGAGCATTCACCACATTGGGATCCATCCCGGTATCCCAGTAAAGCTGCGCGGTGATCGGCTGCGTCTGGACATCCGCGAGGAAGATATATGTCTGCGTGTCTACGTTTGTGGGACGGTAGCCGGAACGGAAAGCCGCGGCCTGGAGCGTGGTGGTTTTGCTGATGGTGACCGGGCCGGTGTAGATGGTGCCGTGACTCTCGGTCGGCGTGCTGCCGTCCGTGGTGTAGCGAATCTGGACGCCGGGTGTTTCCGTGGTGATGGCCAGCGGAAACGGGGCTGTAAAGAACCCGCGCTTCACACTGAACTGCGTGTCTTTGATGAAGCCCGGAACGGCGGTGCCGTTGGGAGCGCCGGGAGTAGGGGTCTCAAAGTATCCCGCGGTCAGGCCCACGGAAAGATCCTGCAGTCTGACATCGAGTTCGGGAATGATCACAAAGTCCGATCCGCCATGCGTCAAATTCATCGCATGAATGGCGAGGATGTTGGTCCCCGCCGCGAGGTGCCCCGCGAACGGGACCGTCCATGATTCAAAGGGATCGCCGGGTTCCACTTCCGTGCCGAGAGTGGCGAGGGAATTATATACCGCCGGCGACGGCGCGTTTTTGGAGGCGACCGGGTGGCCATTGAGATAGGCCACAAATCCGTCATCCACCTTGGTGCGCAGCGTCATGGAAATGACTTCCGCGGGATTCGTGATCTGGAACGGGAGGCGCACATAGACGGAGCCATGAACGATGTTGCGCATGGGCACGGTGAGGTCGCCGCCGGTGCCGATGGGAAACCCGGGATAACCGAACCCGAGGCCTGTCTGAGCCGTCCCCCACGCGCTGTCATTGAAACCCGGCAGCCGCCAGTCGCCGGTGGGTTCGCCGGTCTTTGGCACCAGATACTTCCCGGTGTGTCCGGTCAGAACAGGCGAGGCCGTGGTGATGATTCCGGCGCTGATGCCGTAGCCGTAGGAGACATCGGTGAACTGTTGGGGAAACGCCGGCGAAAACTGGCTGAGTATCGTGGTGCCATCCGGGGCGACAAGGCCGAGATACTCGCCTCCGCCGGACAGTTTAAAGCTGGTGTGCAGCGGCGCTCCGGCGACGGCGCGGTTCTTTTCCGAAGCGAAGACCACGAGGTAGGCTCCAGGATTCAGAGTGACCGCGGGAAAGCGCCATTTCATGAGCCGGGAGGCATTGTCCGTGAGAAAATAGCCATCCAGATTCACCGGCGCGGCGTCCGGATTGTGGATCTCGATCCAGTCCGGGAAGTCACCGTCCGCATCCGCAAGGCCTGTGCTGTTGGATGCGAGAAACTCGGTGATGACGGGAGCCGCGCAGGCCCTTCCAGCGAGGCAGAGAGCGGCCAGCGCGGTCACCTGCCAAAACTGGATAAGGCCCCGGTGAGGATGGGTCATAGGCGCAGCATTCAACCCGGCTCCGTCAGCCAGGCGAACGGAGATCACTCCTCTATAGCCTGGAAGAATCGCTTCCCTTCATTGGGCGGGATGCCCTCGAAGCGATAGGTGGTGCGGTTCCCTATCGCGCCGCCGGTCGGGTAGGAGTCGTCAGTTTCGATCCAGGTCGTCAAGTCACTGGACCACTCCAACCGGTAGGTTTTCCCGGGTTTCGAGACCCATTCGACGTCAGCGGTGCCGGCGGCGGCATTGTAAACGATACCGGTGAACTCCAGCGGTTCACCTCCGACCGGTCCGTTGGTGAACAGCGTCATGATCTCTGCGGCGGTGGCGGCTTTGCCGTAGAGGCGGGCTTCGTGAACGAGAGCATCCAGCGCCCCATTGGTCCCAGGGCTGGTGTGGCGGGGCCCGAACAGCACCTCCTGGTCGCCAGCCGGCCATTGGGCGAAGAATCCAGAGGAGTAAGTGCCCATCTGGACGCCATTGCGGTAGCCGGTGATTTGCACCTGCCCGCCGCCGAGGTCCGCATAGGTAATGGCCAGCATGACTTTTGTTCCCGCCGGCGTCGGTGCCGTCTCCACCGAGACTGCCCCATCGTCGAACTGGCCCGGCGGTGTGCGCTGGAAATTGCTGCTGCCATTCATCCAGCGGTTGGAATCCCGTTCGGCGAAGACGATGGCATCAAAGATGTCACGGGCCGGCGAATCGAGCGCCATGGGGGCTCCGTGTCTCGCGACGTCTTCGAGACCTTGCAGGGTGATCCATGAGACGAGCGTTTTGCTCCCAATAGCCGATTTGCCGCCAGCACCGCTGCGGGCCCAGCCCGTTGCAGTCGTGCCCGTACCATTGATGTTCAAGGCACCGTCGGCGATCGCCGCATCCCCTTCCAGAATCACATCCGGGAAGTTTCCGGTGAGATCCTTGAGTTCTGATCCCGACTCGAAGGTCCAGTGACCGAGCAGGGATCCACTAAACTCGGGTAATAAAGGGTTGAGCGGATCAGACTTGAGCACATTAACTTCGATACCATCGGAGAATCCGTCACCATCGGTGTCAACCTTGGTAGGATCGGTCGCTGGCGTTACAGCACGGGCGGCTGTCCAAAGTGACTGCACTTCCGTCTCGGTGAGGACGCGATCCAGCCAAATGGACACCTCGTCTTGGGCTCCGGAATGGGTCGTCGAATC
>CAMAUV010000097.1 GCA_945861415.1 Akkermansia muciniphila
GACGACTTGCACGCAGTGCGGGAGGCCGTAGCCTCCGGCTATTTGGTGCAGGGACCGCGTGTCGCGGCATTTGAGCAGGCGGTCGCTGCGCACGTGGGCGTGAAGCACGCGGTGGCGGTGAGCAACTGCACCTGCGCCCTCCACCTTGCGCTGCTGGCGCTGGATGTGCGACCCGGCGATCTGTGCGTGGTCACCGCCTATTCCTGGGTGTCCACGGCCAACGTCATCGAGTTGTGCGGCGCGCAGCCGGTCTTTGTGGATGTGGACCCGGCGACCTTCAACCTCGACCTGAACCAGTTGGCGAGCGTCCTCAATCGGCTGATGGCGAACCGCGACACGGCCCGGCGGGTCAAGGCTGTGCTTCCAGTCCACACTTTTGGCCAGATGGTGGACATGGAGCAGTTGAACGCGCTCTGCGACCGGTGGAACCTGCCCGTTGTGGAAGACGCGGCATGCGCGTTGGGAGCCACATTCCATGGCCGGCAGGCCGGTGCATTGGGAACGATGGGCTGCTTCAGCTTCCATCCGCGCAAAGCTGTCACCACGGGCGAGGGTGGCATAGTGACCACCGATGATGACGCGCTGGCCAACCGGGTGCGGGCGCTGCGCAACCACGGGTTGGATCCCGCCACCGCCACTCAGGACTTCATCATGCCAGGGCACAATTACCGCATGACTGAGTTTCAGGCGGCGTTGGGCACGACGCAGATGGCCAAGCTATCACGGATCACCGCTGCGCGCTGCGCGGCTGCGGGGCGATATGATGCCCTGCTGACGGGCAGCCCGTTGCAAAGTCCACAGGTCATGACGGGAGCCACACATGTTTATCAATCCTATGTGACGCTGCTACCAGCCGAGGCGGCACCTAGGCGGGCGGAGTTGATCCGCCTTGGTAAGGAGGCAGGCGTCGAGACCCAGGTCGGCACCATCCATATGCCGCTGACCACGTATTACCGGAACCGTTACGGCCACCGAGCGGGGGATTTTCCCGGGACCGATTTGGCAGCGGCACGGGCCTTGACCCTGCCTTTGCATGAGACCATCACGCCTGCTGAGCAGGAAACCGTGGTGAGCCTGATGACCCGGCTCTTTGTTTAAGATGCCTCGCGAGATCACCGGCTATCGCTCGCACGGCAGCGGGGTGTTTTCCCCGCAAGACTTCGCCTTCCTGGGGGAAAACGTGATCTTCGAGGCCGGGGTGATGGTGTTTCACCCGCAGAATATCCGGCTGGGTAACAACGTTTACGTCGGGCACCAGACGATCCTCAAGGGTTACCACAAGAACGACATGCACATCGGCGAGAATACGTGGATTGGCCAGCAGTGTTTCTTCCACAGCGCCGGGGGAATCACCATCGGGCGAAACGTCGGCATCGGGCCGGGCGTCAAGATATTGACCTCCCACCACGAGGAAGAAGGGATCGAATTCTCAATTTTGACCAGTCGGCTGGCATTTTCTGCTGTGACCATCGAGGACGATTGCGATCTGGGGGTGGGCACGATTGTTCTGCCCGGGGTCCGTATCGGACGCGGCGTCCAGGTGGGCGCGGGCGCGGTGGTCACGAAGGATATTCCGGCTTACGCAGTGGTTGCGGGAGTGCCGGCCCGGGTGCTGCGTTATCGCCCGGGAGCGACATCTGCCGGCCCTGTCACGCCTTGATCACCATCGTCAACTACGGGATGGGCAACCTCGGCTCGATCCGGAACATGCTCCAGCGGATCGGCGTCAAGGCGCGAATTTCGTCTTCGCGAGAGGAAATCTTGGCGGCGGAGAAGCTCATCCTGCCTGGAGTGGGTGCGTTTGATACAGGGATGGCAAACCTCGCCCAGTCCGGGCTGCGCGAGGTGCTCGATGAAATGGTGCTGGTTCGCCAGACGCCGGTCTTGGGCGTCTGTCTGGGGATGCAATTGCTCACTCGCAGCAGCGAGGAAGGTCGGTTGCCCGGCTTGGGATGGATTGACGCTGAGACGATCCGCTTCCGCTTCGATCCCAAGGCGACTGGCTTGAAGATTCCGCACATGGGCTGGAATACCGTCCGGCCTGCCGCCGGGGCGGTGCTCTTCGCCGGGTTCGTAGAGCCGCCACGGTTCTATTTCGTGCACTCCTACCATGTGGTCTGCGCCGCTGCTGCGGAAGTAGCCGCCACGGTAAATCACGGGACCGAGGTGACGGCGGCAGTGGCCCGAGGCCATGTGATGGGCGTGCAATTCCACCCGGAGAAAAGCCACGCCTACGGTATGAAGCTTTTGAAGACCTTTGCCGCCCTGCCAGGGGCCGTTTCATGCTGACCACCCGTGTCATGCCCTGCCTGCTGCTCCGCAACGGGGCGCTGGTGAAAACAATTCGGTTCAAGGATCCCGGCTATGTGGGCGACCCGACGAACGCGATCAAGATCTACAACGAGAAAGAAGTGGACGAGCTTGTGGTGTTGGATATCACGGCCACAGTGGACGGTCGCCGGCCCTCCTTCGCGGTAATCGAGATGTTTGTCAGCGAGTGCTTCATGCCTGTGGCCTATGGCGGTGGCCTGAGCCGGATGGAGGATGTGGCCGAAGTGTTCCGCCTCGGCATCGAGAAAGTGGTCATCAACAGCCAAGCCGTGAAGCAGCCTGCATTCATCCGCGAACTGTCCGAGCGGTTCGGCGCGCAGGCTGTGATGGTGTCCATTGATGCCAAGCGCAAACCGGAGGGCGGTTATGAGGTGTGGACGAACGGCGGGCGAACGGCCACCGGGCTAGACCCGCGCGCGTTTGCGGAGCAGATGAGCGCGCAAGGCGCGGGGGAGATATTCCTGAACTCAATTGATCGTGACGGAACAATGGAGGGGTATGATTTGGAATTACTACGGCTGGTCACGTCTGCCGTGGACGTGCCGGTGATCGCCTGCGGCGGGGCCGGCAAGGTAGCGGATTTTGGTCGGGCGGTGAAGGAAGGCGGGGCGGCCGCCGTGGCGGCGGGCAGCATGGTGGTGTATTTCGGGCGCAACCGCGCGGTGCTCATCAATTTTCCCAGCAAGCGCGAGCTGGGCAAGGTGTTGAACTAACTGGCTTATGGCACGTGAATGCAACCGCTGTCTCTACAGCGAGGACAATGTGACCGGCATTTCCTTCGATGCGCGGGGAGTTTGCAACTATTGCCAGACCATCGAACTGATGGAGGCGGAGTATCCCACCGGGGGCGAGGGCCGGCGACGGCTGGAGGCGGTGGCCAAGGAAATCCGCGAGGCGGGGCGGGGCAAACGCTACGATGTGGCCGTGGGCGTGAGCGGAGGTTGCGATTCCTCTTATATGCTGGTGCTGGCCAAGGAACTGGGGTTGCGGCCGCTTGCCGTCCACTTTGACAACACCTGGAATTCGACCACCGCCGTCGAAAACATCCAGAATATGCTCCGCCCGCTGGATGTGGACCTGGACACCTACGTCGTGGATAACGAGGAGATGGACGACATTTTCCGCAGCTTCTTCCTGGCGGGCACCCCCGATCTGGAGGCCCCGACGGATCTCGGGCTGGCGGTGGTGCTGAACCTGGCCTGCGAGAAATACGGCATCCGCCATATCTTCGAGGGCCACTCCTTCCGCACGGAGGGCATTTGCCCGATCGGATGGCTCTACATGGATGCGCGCTATATCGCCAGCGTGCACCGGCAGTTTGGCCGACGGCCCATGAAAACCTATCCGAATATGTGGATGAAGGACTTCCTCCGCTGGACGGTGACCCAACCGCTCAAGAAGATCCGGGCGCTCTACTGGTTGGACTACCAGAAGGAGGCCACTAAGAAGATGCTGACTGAGGAATACGGATGGACCTGGTATGGCGGCCATCATCTGGAGAACCGGTTCACCAACTTCTTTCACACCTACTTCTGGCCGCGTCGGTGGGGCATTGACGGTCGGCTCCTGGGCCACTGCGCGCTGGTGCGGGCCGGCCAGATGTCCCGTGAGCAGGCAAAAGCGGAGCTGGCGCGCCCGGTGCCGTATGATCCCGAAATCGTGGAATTGGTAAAGAAGCGACTCAATCTGACCGAAGAGGAATTCGAGCGCGGGATGACGCAACCTCCCAAGACCTATCGTGACTTCCCCAACTACAAGCGAACCTTCGAGCTGACCCGTCCGCTCTGGTGGGCGCTCTACAAGGGGCACCGCGTGCCGAAAAGCTTCTACATGAAGTATTGTTTTCCACACCACGACAAGCCGTTCACCGGACATCATCAACCCCATCTGCGCGGCGAGGCGGCGATTCATTTGGAGAGCCGTGGCGCACTGGCGTCCTCATCGCAATAGCCGGCCCGCTGGCTTTCTTTCTCCCTTTCCTACGAATGGCTATTGCTGCATCCAAGCCCCGCATCTTTATCGGGCTGATTGACATCGCGAGCTACTACTCGGGATTGAAGCAGGGCTTTGACGAGCTGGGTGTGGAGGCGGTGTTCGTGCCGTTGGCCAAGAATAAGTTTGCGCGCGAGGTGGCGGGCAATCCCAGATGCTGGATGCTCTCGCTGGTGAATTGGGTCTTGCGGCTCGGCTGTGCGGGCTTCAGCAACCGCCTGACTGCGGCAGCTTACAATCGCGGCATTTTTCCGCTGACCAAGTTTGTGCTGCTGGTGTGGGCGGCGTTCCGATTCGATGTGTTCATCTTCGGGTTTGCCTCGACCTTCTTCAACTACCGGGAGTTGCCTGTGCTGCGGCGGTTGGGCAAGAAAATCATCTTTGTGTTCAACGGCAGTGATTCCCGCCCGCCCTATATCAGCGGCAACTACATTCATCCCGAGTTCCGGAGGACGATCGAAGAGTGCCTTGCGGCAACACGGCAAACCAAGGCGACCGTGCTGACCATCGAGCGAAATGCCAACTTCTGCGTGAACCATCCGCCGCAGGCGCATTTCCACGAGCGGAAGTTTGTGAACCATTGTTTCGTCGGCCATCCCTGCCAGCTGTGGGTTGCTCCTGCGGAGGAATGTGTGAGCTCGCCGTCGCTCGGTTTGCGCATAGTTCATGCGCCCTCCAATCCAGGTCCGAAGGGGACCGCAATTGTCCGTGAATTGATCGGACGGATGCAACGCGAAGGGCATCCGATTCACTACATCGAACTAATCAACAGGCCCAACCACGAGGTGTTGCAGGAATTGAGTCGCTGCGATCTGGTTATTGATGAGCTGTATTCCGATATCCCGCTGGCCGGTCTGGGCACGGAGGCAGCTTTTTTTGGGAAGCCAGCAGTGGTCGGTGGTTATGCGCAGATTGAGTTGGGCGCTTTTGCCCGGCAAGCCGGGCTGCCCATGCGGCTTTACGTCCGTCCGGAGGAGGTCGAATCGGTGGTGAGGCGTTTGCTTGCCGAGGAGGCGTTTCGCAAGGAAACTGGGGCGGCTGCACAGGCCTTTGTCACCGAGAACTGGACCCCTACCCAGGTCGCTGGTCGATTTCTCCAGCTTATCGCCGGGAATGTGCCGCCGGAGTGGTGGTATGATCCAAACGGGATCAACTATTTGCTCGGCTGGGGAGTTTCCGAAACTGAGTCGCGCGAATTTCTGGCCCAGTATGTCAAGATCGGCGGAATTCAGGCGCTCCAACTGGCAGACAAGCCCGCTTTGGAAGCATCCTTTTTGAGGCTGGCTGGCTGCGGCGCTTGACGCGCCAGTAGCGATCCAGACTGAACCAATCAAACATGAACCAACCAAGCATCGCCGTCCTCGGCTGCGGATACTGGGGGCAGAATCTAGTCCGCAACTTTCACGCGCTTGGCGTCCTGCGCGCCGTATGCGATCCCGGCGAGGCCGGGCGTGCACGTGCGCGCCAGATCGCGCCCGAGGTGGAAGTGCTGGATGATTTCGCAAGCGTTTTTCAGCGCTCCGACGTCCACGCTGTGGTGTTGGCCACGCCCGCCGAGACGCACGAGCCGCTGGCCTTGCAGGCCCTCGCGGCTGGGAAGGATGTGCTGGTGGAGAAGCCGATGGCGCTCAATCACCAGCAAGGCTTGCGGATGCACGAGGCAGCGGAGAAGGCTGGCGGCATTCTGATGGTCGGGCATCTGCTCGAGTTTCACCCGGCGGTGCTCAAACTTCGCGAGATGGTCGCGGGCGGAGCGCTGGGGAAAGTGAATTACATCTACTCGAACCGGCTCAACTTCGGAAAAATCCGCACGGAGGAAAACGCCTTGTGGAGCTTCGCACCGCACGACATCGCGGTGATTCTCCGGCTCGTCGGCGAGTTGCCGCTGGAGGTCACCTGCACCGGCGGCAGCTACCTGACGCCAAACCTCGCGGACGTGACGGTGTCCTGCCTGCATTTTCGCTCCGGCCTACGCGCGCATATCTTCGTGAGCTGGCTCAACCCTTTCAAGGAGCAGAAGCTCGTAGTGATGGGAGATCAGAAGATGGCCGTGTTCAACGACGTAGCGAAGGAGGCCAAGCTCGTCCTCTTCGACCAGCGCGTGGACTTCAGCAACCGACAGCCGGTGCTGCAAAGAGGAGCGGAGGTGGCCGTAGCGCTCCCGACGGGCGAGCCGTTGCGCGCCGAGTGCGAGCATTTCCTGGAGTGCGTGCGCACGCGCGCGCGCCCGCTGACCGACTCGGCCAGCGGCATCGCCGTGCTGCGCGTCCTGCAAGCCTGCCAGATTTCCCTGCAACTCAACGGTCGCCCGACCGTGCTCGCCGAGGTTTGAGCCAGCCACCTTTGCACATGGATTACTTCGCCCATCCAACCGCAGTCATCGACCAGCCCTGCGTCATCGGGCCAGGCACAAAAATCTGGCACTTCGCCCACATCTGCGCCGGCGCGAAAATCGGGGCTCGCTGCGGCTTCGGTCAGAACACGATGGTCGCCGGCGACGCCGTAGTGGGTGACAACGTGAAAGTGCAGAACAACGTCGCGATCTACGGCGGCACGACCCTCGAGAACGATGTCTTCCTCGGTCCGTCCTGTGTGTTGACAAACGTCACGAACCCTCGTTCGCAGGTAAACCGCCACAGTCTTTACGAACGCACGCTCATCCGGCGCGGCGCAACGCTCGGGGCCAACTCCACCATCGTCTGCGGCGTCACGCTGGGCCGCTACTGCTTCATCGCCGCCGGCACGGTCGTGACGAAGGACGTGCCAGACTACGCGTTGATGGTCGGGGTGCCAGCACGGCAGCAGGGCTGGATGAGCCGTCACGGTCACCGCCTGGCGCCTGGTCCCGATGGCACGCTACGCTGCCCCGAGTCTGGCTTCCGCTACGAACTGACGCCGAGCGGCGGGTTGCGCTGCCTCGACATCGACGAGGAAACCCCCCTGCCACCGGAGTTGGCTGTCGGGAAGAAAGTTTACGACGAATTCAAGCCAGCCTAATCACTGGCCTGCCTCAGAACAACTCATGCCTGTCCCATTACTTGACCTCAACGCTCAGAATCTCGCGCTGGAAACCGAACTCAAGGCCGCCTTCGAGCGCGTGCTGCGCCACGGACAATTCATCCTTGGCAAAGAAGTCACGCAGTTCGAGGAGGCCATTGCCAAGTGCACGGGCGCGAAGCATGCCATCGGCGTCTCCTCCGGCACGGATGCAATCCTGCTCGCGCTGATGGCCGCGGGCATCGGTCCGGGCGACGAGGTGCTGTGCCCGAGCTACACATTCTTCGCGACGGCAGGCTGTGTGGCGCGCGTGGGCGCGAAGCCCGTGTTCGTAGACGCGGACCCGGTCACGTTCAACATCGACGTTGCGGACGCCGCGCGTCGTGTGACGCCGCGCACGAAGGCGATCATCCCCGTGCATCTCTTCGGCCAGGCGGCGGCGATGGACGATGTCCTCGCGCTGGCGAGCCAGCACAACCTCCGCGTCATTGAGGACGCCGCGCAATCTATGGGCGCGGCGTATCGCGGTCGACAGTTGGGGACCATCGGAGACATGGGCACCTACAGCTTCTTCCCGTCGAAAAACCTTGGCGCATTCGGCGACGCGGGCTTGCTTGTTACGAACGATGACGCGCTGGCCGAGCGGTCGCGCCTGCTCCGCACGCACGGCTCGAAGCCGAAGTATTATCACAAACTGGTGGGCGGGAATTTCCGACTCGACGCGCTGCAAGCCGCGCTGCTGGCGGTGAAGCTGGTGCACTACGCCAGCTACACCGAGCGACGGCGGGCCAACGCTGCTTACTACACGGCGCAACTACGCGGTCTGCCCGGCGTGGCGCTGGTAAACGAATCAACCGCAGGCGCAAAGATTCTTTTGCCCGTCGCCCAGCCCGGCAACGACCACATCTGGAACCAATACACGCTGCGCGTCATCGGCGCGGGCCGCCGCGATGCGCTCCGTGCATTGTGCGACGCGCGGAAAGTGGGGACGGAGATTTACTACCCGTTGCCAATGCACGCGCAGGAGTGTTTCGCCTACTGCGGTTGTCAGCCCGGCGACCTGCCGGTGGCGATGCAGCTCGCGGGCGAGGCCTTGAGCGTGCCTATTTACCCGGAGCTGAACCGCGCGCAGCAGGACGAGGTAATCGACGTGATCCGTCAGTTTCTCGCCTGAACGCGGTCGTTCGTCGACCATGAAATCCGTCCTGAGCCACATCGCCGGGAGTGTCCGCGCGTTTCAGGGTCGGGCTCGACTAGCTCGGCTGCATCCGTTGACCGCTGTCACAATCGAGGCGTGCTTGGCCGGGTTTACCCCACGACCCACGGTGATGATGCACAGTTCGTTGTCCGCTTGCGGTTTTATCCAAGGCGGCGCAAAGGAGGTCGTTAGCCTAGTGCGGGGCTGGGCGGGTTCGGCCACCTTGGCCATGCCAACGCATACCTATTGCTACCCTGATCTCGAGGGTCGGGTGGAGGTGTTTCATCCAAGTGCTACGCCCAGTCGCGTGGGAGCAATCACGGAAGCTTTCCGTCGGCAGCCGGGCGTGCTGCGTAGCCAGCACCCGTCGCATTCGCTGGCGGCGTTGGGCGATGGCGCATCGGCGCTAGTTGCAGGACATGAGCGGTGTGACACTCCCTGCGGACTCGGCACGCCCTACCACAAGCTCGTGGAGCAGGACGCAGGCGTGCTCATGTTCGGTGTTTCGCTCAACACCTACACGCTCTTTCACACAGCGGAGGATGCCGCTGGCGTGGCCTACCTTTACGAGCCTGCCCCGTGCGTCCTCAAGGTGCGGGAGCCGGGCGGTTGCGTGCGCGATTTTCCGATGCGCCGGCAGGACATGAAGGTGGCGCGCCGGTTCGCCGCGATGGATAGTTGGCTCGAAGCGCGTGGCCTGCTCCACCGCCGTCGCTGTGGTCGGGGGGAAATCCTGTGGCTGCCGCACGTGGCCGCTGTGCATGAGGCGGTTACTACCGCTCTGCGCGCCGAACCGTGGCTGCTCGTGGAGCCGTCCGCCCGGCGGGGCGCTCCGGTCCTTTCCGTTGTCTCCCCCGTATGAAGCGATACGTTCAGAAGGCTCTGCCAGCGGCCAAGAAAATTGCCAAGCTGATCGCCCAGCAGACCATCGGACGGCTCCCGCCGCCGGCTGCGCGGTTGACGGGGAAGCTGGCGAAGGACGGTGGCACGCCGGTGCGCAATACCCGCTACCGCCCGTGGCCGGCCAACCGGCCTGGCCTCGTTCTGGGGCGGGTGTTGAGCGGGCGGTCGCACCTGTGGCAGGTGCTGACCAGCGGTGTCGAGGGACTGCCCCAGCCGTTGGCCAAACGCTTCGCCGAGCGCTGGGCGGCGTATTGCCAGTGCCGGTTTGCGCTCATGTTGCCGCACGGCACCGACGCGCTGCGCCTCGCGCTGGCGGCGGCATTGGATCACGATGGCTTGGACTACGGGGGCGAGGTGATCGTGCCGAACCTTTCGTTCATTGCCAGCGCCACGGCACCGTTGGACCGGCGGTTTGGGGTGGCCTTCGTGGACGTGGATCCGGTCACGTTGTGTCTCGATCCGGCAAAGGTGGAAGCTGCCATCGTGCCGGGCAAGACCCGGGCGATCATGGCGGTCCATCTGTTCGGCCAGCCGGCGGACATGTCTGGGTTGCAGCTCATCGCCCGCAAACACGGGCTGAAGTTGATCGAAGATGCCGCACAAGCTCATGGAGCGGAATGGGACGGCCAGCCCGCCGGTGCGCTCGGCGACGCCGCCGGCTTCAGCTTTCAGTCATCCAAGAACCTCTCCAGCGGTGAGGGGGGCGCGCTGACCACCAGCGACGAGGCGGTTTTCGAGCGGGCCTACCAAATGCACGATGCGGGACGAGCCCGCGTCGGAGGCGAGCGTTGGGGACACCAGACGCTGGGTTGGAACTGCCGCATCAGCGAGTTTCAGGCGGCGATCCTGTTAGACCGGCTCGTGACGTTCGAAACGGAACAGGAGCACCGGCGGGAACGATTCCGCGCCTTGCAGGAGCGGCTGGAGGAGGTGGCCTGTGTGGAAGTGGTCGGCACGCATCCGCGCGTCAACAAGCACGGTGCCTATATGTTCCCCATCCGCTACAAGGCGGAGCAGTGTGACGGGTTGGGCATTGACGATTTCCTGCGCGCCACCGGTGCCGAGGGCGTGCCAGCGTATCGCGGTTACGCCTGCACCATGGCGCAGCAGCCCGCGATGGTGCAGTTGCAGGAGAAGCGTCCGGAATACCTCCGCCGCTTGTCCACGCCGGTGGCGGATCAAGCGGTTAAGGAGTTGATTTATATCGGTCACTCCGTGCTGTTGTCCGGGGACAAGGACATGGCGGAGATCGCCGCCGCCTTCCGAAAAATCCAGCGCCACTACGCGCCGCATGCAACCCGCGCGAAAGCTTCACGGGCCGCCGCTCCCGCTGCGACGGGTTTGGCCATCGTGGCACCCGCCGGCGAGGCGATCAAACCGTTGCGAGTCGGAGTCATTGGCGTGGGCGTTATGGGCCGCAGC
Organism: Akkermansia muciniphila; assembly: GCA_945861415.1. Classification (GTDB taxonomy): domain Bacteria; phylum Verrucomicrobiota; class Verrucomicrobiia; order Verrucomicrobiales; family V1-33; genus V1-33. The sequence continues at coordinate 10,844 of CAMAUV010000097.1, forward strand.
CACGCGGCAGCCTTGGTCGCGCACCGGCACACACAGCTCGTGGCCGTGACGGACGCCCAGGCCGTGGCCCGGAAGGTGGCGGCGGATTTTCGTTGCCGATGGTTCGACACACCGGAACAAATGATCGCCAGCGGCGAGGTGGACACCGTGGTGATTGCCACGCCGCACTGGCAGCACGCGGCATTGTCCATTGCCGCTCTTGAAGCCGGCCTGCACGTCATCTGCGAGAAGCCGTTGACCGTGACCGCGAGCCAGGCGGACGCCGTGCTGGCGGCGGCGATCCGAAGCAAGGGGTTGTTTGTCGTGGTTCACCAAAACCGCTTCGAGCCGTCTTATCAGCAGGCCAAAAAGCTGCTGGCCACAGGCGAACTGGGCCAGATCGTGCGCGCCTCGTTTGTGGAATCCTTCTGGCGCACCCAGGCTTACTACCAGAGCGGTGGGTGGCGCGGGACGTGGAAAGGTGAAGGCGGGGGCGTGTTGCTGAATCAAGCTCCACACCTGCTGGACCGATACACCTGGCTGTGTGGGATGCCGGAGACCGTTGGCTCGCGGTGCGACACGACCCTGCACCGGATCGAAGTCGAGGATTGTGCGAGCGCCGTGTTCCGCCATTCCAACGGGGCGCATGGCTACCTGCACGTCAGCACGAATGAGTGCCCCGCTATTTCGCAGGTCACTATTTGTTGCGACCGGGGCCGCATCCAGATTGACAGCGGCGTTCTGCGCGTCACCCGGCTGCGCGACTCGATCCGCGACCGGACGCTCAACGACGCCCAACTCATGGGCGACATCCCCGGCGAGACCAAGGAATTCGGCGGCAGTCTTGTGGGGGGGATTCCTGAGCTGCTGGGCTTGTTTTACGACAACGTCGCCGCTGCCGCCGTGGGCCGGGCAGAGCTGGTGTGTCCCGGAGCGGCTGCGTTGCAGCCGGTTGAGCTGGCGAATGCCATGCTGCTCAGTTCGCACACCGGTCGCGAAATCCGCCTCCCGCTCAATCGCGCGGACTACGATGCCTTCATGCGCGAGAAGACCGGCGCGGACATCCCGGCTAGCGCCGAGTAATGCACCCGCCCATGTCCCAGCCATTGGTTTCCATTCTCATTCCGTGCTTCAACGCCGAGCGGTGGGTGGCGCAGGCCATTGAGAGCGCGCTGGCGCAAACCTGGCCGGAGAAGGAGGTCATCGTCGTGGACGACGGCTCCACCGATGGCAGCCTGGCAATCATCCGGAGCTTTGAGGACCGCATCCGCTGGGAGTCCGGCCCGAACCGCGGCGGCAACCCGACGCGTAACCGGCTGCTGGCACTGGCACGCGGCGAGTGGCTTCAGTATCTGGACGCGGACGATTATCTGCTGCCCGACAAGGTGGCCAAGCAGGTGGAGTTTCTGGCCAATCACCCGTCCACGGATGTGCTCTACGGGCTGGTGACCAAGGAGGACTGGACGGAGCAGGGGGTCACACGGGAGTTGCAGAGATTTCCGGA
>CAMAUV010000098.1 GCA_945861415.1 Akkermansia muciniphila
CGGACCGTGCTGCGCCCTCCGCTCCAGCTTCCCAAAATCGGCCCTCCCCCCGCACCAAGCTTGACATCCTGGGCAGGCGGATTAACTACAGGGACGCGCCGGGCAGCATAGCTTAGCCAGTCGGTGGCCGGACTTCGGGGTCCACTTCATTAGAGGGGTATCTGGTGGGATGCACTCGATAGCGAGTGCGCTGAGAATCGTTAGCCCCATTCAAAGCTTCAGAGTGGCTTGCTCGCCTTGGTGGAGGCCGCAAGCGATGGCCTAGAAGTTCCTCTCGATTTACCCCAAGGGAGACGGGGTTTTCGGGGCTTATTTATAGTCTCGGCGATCGGGTTTATTTTAAATTTCCAATGTACGGCAGATCCTAAACTACCTTAATGGCATTTTTCGTACCAGTAAAATAGCAGTGTTCGCACCATATTTCCGCTAATGCGCCTGCCCGCGGAGAGTCCGGCTCTGATATCACCCGAGCTGTTCAGCGGGCGGCGCGGTTCTCTATAGAGCCGCCGGCGCGCTGCATGTCCCGGCCCAGTCCCTGCATGGTCTGGCAGGCACTGAGCAATAGAGCGGCGGCGGCGGCAAGGAGGAGAGCGATTGGTTTCATGTTTGGTTGGTTGTTGGTTGCCGGGAATCGGCTACCCTTGAGAATATTCATTCCGGGAAAATTTGCAACATTTCGCTGTCGCGACTATTGCTGGAGCAGGTCGGATCCGAGGAGGGTCAAGGTAGCGACGAAGCCTTGCTAGCTCACTCGCCGGGCGCAGCCGGGGGGGGGGTCCGCAAATGCATGGAAAATGCGCACTCGACAGCTTTAAATGACGGGCTTTTTTAGGGCACTCTATGAAAACTACACTCATTCTCTCCACCGCCCTCCTTTGTCTTCCTCCCGTCACCGCCTTTGCGGCTCCTGAGGGCAAGCCCCATCAACTGGTCAGCATTGATCCTGCAAAGGTGGATGCGGACTACGCTATCCAAGGGGAGTATGAAGGAAACCTTGAAGAGAAGAAGTGCGGCGCCCAAGTGGTGGCCCAAGGCGATGGGAAGTTTAATGTGGTGCTTTACAAAGGCGGCCTGCCCGGAGCCGGCTGGGATGGGGTTAAGGCGGGCATTGAGCGCGGCAACGCAACGCTCTCCAACGGCAAGGTGCAGCTCACCTTGCGGGGGCAGTCGGGTGTCGTTGAGGGCGGCAAGCTGACGCTGGGAAAAGACACGCTGCAGCGCACGGAGCGCAAAAGCCCGACGCTGGGAGCCAAAGCTCCGGAGGGTGCCGTGGTGCTCTTTGACGGGAGCAATGCTGAAGCATGGCAGGGCGGAGGCATGGATGAGGCCACGAAGCTTTTGAAGCAGGGACAGACCTCGAAGCAGAAGTTCCAGAGCTACACGGCGCATGTGGAGTTCCTGCTTCCCTACCAGCCGGCCGCCCGCGGGCAGGGCCGCGGCAACAGCGGCATCTATAATCAGGGCCGTTACGAAGTGCAGATGCTCGACAGCTTTGGCCTCGAAGGAAAGGACAACGAGTGCGGCGGTGTCTATTCCATCAAGGCCCCGGACCTAAACATGTGCCTCCCGCCCCTTCAGTGGCAAACCTACGACATCGACTACGCCACCGCTACCTTCGACGCCGCCGGCAAAAAAACCGCCTCTGCAAAAATGACCGTCAAGCACAACGGCATCGTCATTCACAAGGACCTAGAACTCACGCACGCCACCGCTGCGTCGCCACAAAAGGAAGGCGCTGAAGCGGGACCGCTGCACCTCCAAGACCACGGCAATCCCGTGCGCTACCGCAACATCTGGGTCGTCGAAAAGAAGTAGACTGCGCAGCCGACTGGCTTGCGGGGACATGGCGCGCTGGCGCCAAGTCTCCCATTTGCTTTTCGCGGCCTCAGCCCTTCCTGCAACCCGTTCCTCTTTCACCTTACCTTACCCATGGACCTCTCCAAAATGCTCAAGCAGGCGCAGAAGATGCAGAAAGACATGGCCGCCACTCAGGCCGCTCTCTCTGAGCGCCCCGTCACCGCCACCGCCGGCGGTGGCAAAGTCACTGTCACCGCCACCGCCGGGGGCGACATTACCGGCATTAAGATTGATCCGTCGGTGGTCGATGCCTCGGATGTGGAAATGCTCGAGGACCTGATCCTCACCGGCGTGCGTGCGGCGCTCAATGAAGGCCGCAAAGTGGCCGAGGGTGAAATGAAAAAAGTGACCGCCGGCATGGGACTGCCGCCGGGCATGGGATTTTAAAAAAGGCTTCGGCGAAAGCCAGACGATCCAGTCATCCCATTTACTCCGATGTCCACTATCGCCGTTCTCGGAACCCTCGACAGCAAAGGCCATGAACATGCATTTGTGGCAGACCTCATTCGTTCGCGTGGGCACACCCCGCTCCTCATGGATGCCGGGTGTCTGGAGCCGCCGCAGGTGCAACCGGACATTGCGCGCACCGAGATTTGTCCGGGCATAAGTGCGCTGCCTGAGGACCGCGGCCAGCGCGTGGCGGCGATGGCGGCGGCGCTGCCGGAATTTGTGGCGAAGCTCGCGGTGGATGGACGCATTCAGGGCATGGTGGCGCTCGGCGGCGGTGGTGGCACGGCCATTGCCACCTCGGCCATGCGCGGGCTGCCGGTCGGATTTCCGAAAGTAATGGTGAGCACGCTGGCCAGCGGCAACACCGCGCCGTATCTGGGCACGAAGGACATCACTTTCATCCCCGCCATTGTTGATGTGGCGGGCCTGAACCGTATTTCCCGCCGCATCTTCACCAACGCCGCTGGCGCCATCTGCGGCATGGTGGAAATGGCCGCCGCCGCAATTGAGCCGAAAGATGTAAAACCGCTCGTGGTGGCCAGCATGTTCGGCAATACCACGGCCTCCGTGAATGAAGCGAAACGCATCGTGGAGGGCGCAGGCTACGAAGTGCTGGTCTTTCACTCCACCGGCACCGGCGGCCGCATCATGGAAAGTCTCATCGAGAGCGGCATGGTGGCCGGGGTGCTGGACATCACCACCACGGAGTGGGCGGACGAGCACGTGGGCGGCATCCTCGGTGCCGGACCGGCGCGCATGGACGGGGCCGCCAAAGCGAAAGTGCCCTGCATCATCACGCCGGGCTGTCTGGACATGGTAAACTTCGGCGAACCGCAAACCGTGCCCGACAAATTCAAGGGCCGCACGTTTTACCATCACAATCCGCAGGTGACGCTCATGCGCACCACCCCGGAAGAGTGCGCAGCGCTGGGCCGCATTCTCGCAGAGAAGGCCAATGTCTGCACCGCGCCGGTCACCGTGCTGCTGCCCCTCAAGGGCATCAGCATCATCAGCGCTGAAGGCCAGCCATTTCACAGTCCGGCGGCGGACCGCGCTCTCTTCGACGCCGTCCGCTCGCACTTGAAGCCAGGCATCCCGCTGGTCGAGCTGGATTGCACCATCAACGACCCGCAGTTTGCCAAAGCCTGCGCGGAGCGCCTACTGGCCAGCCTCTGATGCCACAGTTGCCAGATGCGCCCCTCCCGCGGCGCATTCGGCATTCGACAAGTGCGGACGCGCGCTTAACTTTTCGCCGCCCTCCCATGCTGGAACTCCATAGCATCCAATACACGCTGCCCCTCCGCGGCGAAGAACTGCATCTCCTGCGTGACGTGACCGTGCGCGTAAACCCCGGGCACTTCATGGCCATCGTCGGCCCCTCCGGCTGTGGGAAGACCACCCTGCTCAAGGTCATCGCCGGGCTGCAGTTCGAGTCCGGCGGCGAACTGCACTGGCGCGGTGAAAACCTCAGCGACGGCGGCTGCCTAGAGCCACAGGAGCTGGGCTATGTGCCGCAGTTTAGTATCGCCTATGACCACCTCACCGTTGAGGAATGCGTTGAGACGGCGGCCAGACTGCGCACGCGCACCGGTGGCGATGAGTTCTATGATATCGTGGACCGCATCATCGCGGAAGTGGGTATGGAGTCCATGCGCGAAAAGCGCGTCGCCGTGCTCTCCGGCGGTCAGAAGCGGCGGCTGGGTCTCGCCATGGAACTGGTGAGCCGGCCTCACCTGCTGCTGTGTGACGAAGTGACCAGCGGGCTCGATCCGCAGAGCGAGCGCGAGATAGTGCAACTGCTCCATTCGCTCTCCAAACAGGAGGACCGCATTGTGGTGAATGTGACGCACAGTCTGAGCAATCTTGATCTCTACGACAGCGTGCTTGTCATGCATGAGGGGCACGTAGTTTTTCATGGCACGCCAGATGCGCTGCCGCACTACTTCAGTGTGGAGAATGCGGAGAATATCTATCCTAGTCTGGCTATGCGCACAGCCGCCGGGTGGCATGAGTCGTGGTGCAAATATCGCCCTGCTTATTACGAGGAGCTCGATAAAAAGATGGCCGCCCGCGAGACTTTGGACGCAACGGCAAAGCCGGACGGTGCCGGGGAGGGGCACCTGCCCGCCGGCTTCCTGCGCCAGTTCATGGTGCTCTTTGCCCGCCGCTGGAAGCTCTTCTTCCGCGACCGCACCCAGCTCATCCTCCAGCTCGCGTTGCTCCTCGGCTTCCCCATTCTCGTGGTCATCTTTGCCAGCGACGGCCTCCCGCCCATGCCTGATCGCAGCGTACCGGACGGCATGAATCCGCTGGAGGCCGCGCAGCACGTGAGCCGAGCGGTGGAAAAGCAGGTCGAGATCGGCGGCCTCATCAGCGGCCTCGTCATGTTCCAAGTCATCCTGCTCGCCCTCATGGGTTCCAACAATTCCGCCCGCGAAATTTCTGGCGAGCGCCTCACCTACGAAAAAGAGCGCCTCGGAGGACTTGGTCCTATGGCTTATTTGAGCAGCAAGGTGGCGTTCCTTTGCGTGCTGGTGGCAGCGCAAAGTGTCTGGATGGGCGTCTTTGTAAATCACTTCACTGGCCTGCCCGGCGCATTGATGGACCGCATCGGTCTGCTGTTTTTGCTCAATGCGGCCATGACCGCTGTTTGCCTCGGCATTTCCGCCAATTTGAAATCGCCTGACCAGTCATCCCTGCTGAGCATCTATCTTGTGGGCTTCCAACTTCCGCTCTCTGGGGCCGTGCTCGCCCTGCCCGGCGCGGTGGAGAAACTGGTGCAGCCCTTCATCGCCTCCTACTGGAGCTGGAGCGGCCAGCTTAGCACCATGCGCGACTCCAGCCTCTTCCTGACCATCGACCCCTCCGTGCCCACGGCCATCGTCAGCGAGACTGGCACCAGCACCGCCCTGCTCTGGGCGCATATTCTTTGCGGGCTCGTGGCCACGTGGATCGGCTGCAAACGTCACCGCTGGGATTGACCTAGCTGGGAGGGCAGGGAACTACTGGCGCAACCATGAGCCAACACGGTGAGAGCCAGCAGCTCCGCACCGGGGGAATTACTTATTGAGCACCTCGTCCAGATTCATCATCTGGTTGGTCATCATCGTCCATGCTGCCAGTTCCAAAGGATTGAGGGCTTGGTCTGATTTGTGTTCGCCTTCAGTGAGGAGCTTTTGTGCTTCTTCCGGGTTGGCGGTGTAGAAGTTGCTGAGGTCTTTGTGGCTGGTGGCGAGGATGCCCGCTTCCTCCGGTGCCAGCGGACGGCTGAGCAGGCGGTGGGCTATGTAGTCGAGGCGGGTTTCCACGGTGGCACCGCCCTCCTTGATGGTGTGTTCTGCAAGGAAGCGGGCGGCTTCGATGAACTGGACGTCGTTCAGGGTGACAAGGGCCTGGAGGGGCGTGTTGGTGCGCTCGCGGCGCACGGTGCAGACTTCGCGGGCGGGAGCATTGAAAATGTCCATGCTGGCGGGCGGCGCGGCGCGTTTCCAGAAGGTATAGAGGCTGCGGCGGTAGAGCGCCTCGCCTTTGTCGCGCGCATATTTGCGCGTGTTGCTCTCGGGCATGGCCACCGCTTCCCACACGCCGTCGGGTTGGTAGGGCTTGACGCTGGGGCCGCCGATTTTACGGGCAAGTATGCCACTGGCGGCGAGGGCGTTGTCGCGTACCATTTCCGCATCCATGCGGAAGCGGGGGCCGCGGGCGAGCCATGTGTTGGCGGGGTCTTTCTGATACTTCTCCTTTGGCACGGCGGCGCTCTGCTGGTAGGTGGCGGAGGTCATGATGACACGGAGAAGTTTTTTGGTGTCCCAACCGCCTTCGCGGAATTCGACCGCGAGCCAGTCGAGCAGTTCTGGGTGGCTGGGGAGTTCCCCGCTGATGCCGAAGTCGCCGGCGCTGCGCACAAGGCCGGTGCCGAAGAGTTCCTGCCAGAGGCGGTTTACTTGGACACGGGCGGTGAGTGGGTGCTCCGGCCGCAGTAGCCACTGGGCGAGGCCGATGCGGTTCTTTGGCAGATCGGCGGGCATGGCGGGCAGGCTGGCGGGAGTGGCGGGTTTCACCTCATCGCGGCGCTTGTCGTATTCGCCGCGGAAAAGCACGTGGGCCATGGCCTCGCCGCCTTTGTCATGCATGACGTGAGTATTGGCGCCGCGGGATTTCATCGCACCCTGCTCCTGCTCCAATTTGGCTACGGCGGTGGTGGCGTCCTTCCACGGCTGATCATTCGCAGGCAGCCACCAGTCGAAGAGCACGTTCTTGTCTTCGTCACTGCGCTGGTCCGGCGCTTTGGCGAGGATGCCGCCAAATTTCTGCGCGTTGGGCAGAGCGGAGACTTCGCCCGGCTGCAGCAGGCGGCTGTAGAGGCGCACGTCCTGGAGGCCGAGGTTTTCAATGCGCGACGTCATGTTCCGCTGGCCAAGTTTGAGTGGCAGGTCGGTGTGGATGGATGCCTTCAAACTGTCCGCCTCAGAGTTCGTCTGAAGTTGCTCCCCGTCCAGATAGACCTTCACGCCGGCGGCTTTGCCGGCGCCGTCATAGGTGACGAAAACATGATGCCACTTGTTGGGCTGGAGCGCTTTCTTTCCTACCACTTTGACAGCGTCCTGCGGCCATAAGCCGATGATGTGAGCACCGGGGCGGTTGCCCTCCATCCAGAGGTCCCAGCCGCGGAAGCTGGGGCCTTCCTCCATGCGGGCCATTACAGCGCCCGTTACGTTCTTGCCGGGCAGGCGCACCCACGCGCCGTAAGAGAATGGTTTGTTGTGCTCGAAGCCATCCGAGCTGGGCACGGCGAACGTTTTACCCGGCTCCACTTTGAATGCCTTTGCTGATACCACGCCCTCCAGCGCTCCAACGCCGCCGTCAGCCGGCACTTGCGCGGGGCCGTCGGGAGTTTTCACGGTCACGCTCTCGCCCCCGGCCTCATCCAGCGGGATGTGGACTTGCAGGCCGTCGGGCCTCACGGCGTTTTGGAAAACCTCCGGCGTCGCCTCTGCCAGCCATTTGTCAAACTCCGGCCGCGCCGTGTCTTTGCGGTCCTCTATGGCCTTCTTCGCCGCGGCGATTTCGCCATCCAGCTTTTCCCAGCGTGGGCGATCCTCATCGCTGGGCACGAACGCGATCGGCGGTGTGTCCTTGCGGTTTCCGTCCATGGCGTTTTGCGTCGTGTTCGTGAAGAACGCGCTCATGGAATAGAAGTCCTTCGTGGTGATGGGATCGAACTTGTGATCGTGGCACACCGCGCAGCCGGTAGTGAGCCCCATGAACACTAGGCTGGTTGTCTCCGTGCGGTCGCGGGCGTAGAGTACGAGGTATTCCTCGCTGATCGCGCCGCCTTCATTGGTGGTGATGTTGCAGCGGTTAAATCCGCTGGCGATTTGCTGGTCCAGCGAACGGTTAGGCAAAAGGTCCCCGGCGAGTTGGTCCACGGTGAACTGGTCGTAGGGTAGGTTGCGGTTGAACGCCCCGATGACCCACTGGCGGTAGTGCCACATCTCGCGATAGTTGTCGAAGTGAATGCCGTGTGTGTCGGCATAGCGCGCGGCATCCAGCCAGTAACGGGCACGGTGCTCGCCGTAGGAGGGCATGGCCATCAGCTTCTCAAGGAGCTTCTCGTAGGCATCGGGCGCCTTGTCATTCACAAACTCCTCCACTAGCGCCGGCTCGGGTGGCAGGCCGGTGAGGTCCAGCGATGCCCGGCGCGCCAGCGAGTGGCGGTCCGCGGGCGGGTTGGGGGAAAAGCCGCGTCTGGTCATCTCCGCGAAAGCAAAAGCATCCACGGGATTTTCTTTCCAGCCCTCCTGCGTCACCGTCGGCATCCCCGGGCGGGACGGCGCTAGAAAGGACCAGTGATCTTCATACTTCGCTCCCTCCTTAACCCATTGCCGCAACGTCTCGATCTGCTCAGGCTTGAGTTGTTTGTGCGACTCCGGCGGCGGCATCAGGTCGTCTTCATCCTTCGTCAGAATGCGGGCGATCATGGCACTCTTCTCAAGGTCGCCCGGCACGATGGCGGCTGCGCCCTCCTTGTTCGGCTTCGTCGCGTCCTCGAATTTGTCCATGCGCAGCCCGGCTTTTCGCGCGGCGGAGTCCGGCCCGTGGCAGGAAAAGCAGTTGTCGAAAAGGATGGGCCGGATGTCGCGGTTATAGCTCGGCGGAGCCGCAAGCGCGGCGTTGGCCGCAAGTAAAGAGGCAGATAGGACGAGGTGGCGGGAAATCATGGGCAGCATGGCAGCAAACTTTGGACCAATGTCTACGCATGCGAAGGACGCGATTTTGCGGGGAAATTTCAGGAAATCCCGCTAAGGAGACTGGAACCCTGCCGAGCGTGCACCCCACCGGCGCGGGGTCCGGATCCCTGACTTGCGTCTGCCGGGCCCAAATTCCCAATTTGACAGTCGCGCCCCCTCTTGCAGCATATGCTGGCTGGCGGCAGGTCCGCAGGGAGAAAAGCGCAATCGGGCTTTAGCGCAGTTTGGTAGCGCGCTTCGTTCGGGACGAAGAGGTCGTGGGTTCGAATCCCGCCAGCCCGACCACCTTGAGGTTCAAGGTGTTACATGAATAGTGTTTATCAGGTAAGAACGATTGTAAGAACAAGTCCATCCGCATCCATAGGCGATTGGGGGTGTTTTAGCAGCCCGGGGTGGCGTTATTGGCGGGGTCCGGACCGGGGAGAGAGGGGGTCTGACTCCTCCGGTCCGACCGATATCTTTGGCTTCTCCTTACGTCAGCCATCCGCTTCACCGAAATTGCAATGCAAACACATCTGCCTCTTGCATGCCAAAACGCAAACGCACGGTTTTCCCTGCGAGCGCCGACAAATCGCTTCCCGTCGTCCAGCTCACGGGTTGTTCGATCGAATCGCCTACAAGATTGCGGCAGTCGGACATTCCGAACCTGGGCAGGGGTTGTCCGTCGGCGTCTTGAAGTTCGATCCGCACGCTGCCGCCGGCGCTCGTCGCGTAGTTGATGACCAGTTCCTTACCGCTGAATAGCAACGGAAGGGTGACGAGTTCGCCTGGGTCGGCGCCCGCATGGACGGAGGCAAAGCCGTCGAACCGCAGCGTGAACCGGCGGAATGGCGTCGTGTAGATCGACATCTCGCTCGAGTGAGTGGGCACGATGTTCCACGCCGCATAATTTGAGCGATTCTCCCAGCGAGCCGGATCGCGCCCAGGGCGGATGAATGCCTCGCGAAACGTTCGGTCGTAGGGCACGTCGCCGCGCGCCGTCATAAACAGGATGTCCGTGCTCTCGCCGCGTGACGGGTGAAACCGGGTCGGCGTCGCGATGTAAATATGCGGAGCGCGGAAGTACGGCTGGGTCAGCGTCGTGTAGAGGTGTTCGTCTGGAAAGTTTGGCCGCAGCGGCACGGGCTCGGTCCAGTGTGTGAAGTCGAGAGAGGTCGTCCGGCAGACGGAGCGCAGCTTCTTGTCGAGGAAGTGCCGGAAATAGCAGACGTATCGCCCCTCGCTCTCAGACCAGAACGCAACGTTCTGCGAATCGAATGCGTATTCCTTGGTGTACATGATCACCGGTTCAGGCCGCAGTTTCCGCCAGCGAATGCCGTCCCCCGAGACGAAAGCGACAAGCCCCGACTTCACGGTCCCCGCGAGGGCTTTGAATCGCTCATCCGCCGCCACACCCGGGCGAGCATCGAGGAACGGGGCGAAGTTATGACAAAAGGGCGGCTCACGTAGGATTACATTGTTGTCCCGGCGGCCATCGATTTCATGCAGGCCAAGTCGCGGCTTCGTCCAGTGAATCCCGTCGCGGCTTTCGCAGTAGCGCGTCACCTCGGGAGAGTCTCCGTCGAACTTCGCGCCGCGTCCGTCGCGCGTGTAGAGCCGAAACAGATCACCGTCCTTGATGACCGTGCCGTATTCCAAAGTGTCGGCGGGTTCAGCCATTGGCGCGGCGAGCTGCGGTTCGTGGAGCTTGAGCCGAGTGTTGTCCATGCGGTCGATGAGGAAGCGGTCAATGAACAGTTCGCGCCGCGAACCGATGTCGCGGGTCGGCGCCGGGAGCCGCGCCTTCGCCAGGTAGATGCTCGTCTTCCCTTCGTGCGACGAGTAGTAACTGACCCACAGCAGCCCTTCGTGCAGCACGAGGCCGGCGTAGCTGGTGTCGCCTCCCGAGGGAAGCGGCAGAAATTCAGTCAGCTTGCCGGCCTGCGGATCGATCCAGCAGAGCGATGTCCGTTCCCTCTTATCGTAGAGTCGCACCGCCGCGACGAACCGTCCGTCCGGGATTCGCAGCATCTGCGGTCCGCCCGTCCGCACGCCAAGATCCTTCCATTCCCACCGCGTGTAGGGTAGCTGAGCCGTTCCGATCAGCCCGCTATTGGGTGTGCCGTCGCGCCGGAGCAGGCAGTAGGCAGTCTCGCCGTGGAAGACGATCGACGTTTCATTCGGGTAGCCCGTCTCGTGCAGCCGCGGCACAACCGTCTCAAATTTCCTCCCGTCCTGGCTTGCGTAGAGGCGGATGAATTGATCGGTCCCGCAGCCGTATCCGATGCTATATGCCTTCCCCTCGTGCCAAGAAACACGCCACAACCAAAGGTCCGGGTCACCGATTTCGACGGGGTCGCTCCAGGCGCGGCCGTCCTTCGAAAACCACGCCAAAGACTGGTGTGTTTTCTGCGACTTGTCGTGCATCGCTTCGGCCCCGCAAAGCATCAGTTGGCCGGTCGGCGTGACGGTAATCTTCGCATCCCGCAGATCGGAGTTCGGCGATTTGATCAGGGCCGCTGACTCCCACCGCTCGCCATCGGTGGAGGTGATCACGCGAAGCGCTCCATCCGGCGACACATGGTCTTTCCCTTCGCGAAAGACACAAAACCACCGCCCATTGAACCGAATGAGATCGGTGAACGCGTTGTGGGGAGCCCGGTCCCAAATTTTTCGAACTTCGACCAGCCGCGCAGGCTCGTTAGCGTGTGCCACGGACGAAAGTAGAACGACGAGGAAAAGTATAAGTTTCATCTTGAAAGGAATTTGCTTTTTGCGGGTGGCGTCATTTGCGGGATCGGGAACGGGGAGTGAGGGGGTCTGTTGTGTCCGTGTCTCCGACTCGAAATGGGGGCAAAATCAGCGGACTTGGGTTGTAGGAAGGATTGCATTTGAGAGGCATATCATGGGATTAATGGGAGTGATATCGCCGCTGAGGTTGGGTGGGAAGATTTTTATGGAGGGGGAACCTGTGCGGGCTTCTGGGGACATCCTTCGGTTCGCGGTTGGCTTAAACTTTCCGCTTACTTCAGTGCCTCGGGCCGGCGACTGCATTCTCTGACCGGAGTCCCCGCCTTTGCGGAACAAACGGATAAGCGAGGACGACCTGCTTTAAGAAAGATTGACTAGTGCTACTTGTTGGAGGGATTATCTAAGAACAGATGAAACCTTCCAAACTACTGGCGACATTGCTTCTCGGACTCATGTTTGTTTCGGTCACGGTTTCCTGCAAAAAAACGGCCCTGACCGCCACCAAGGAAACGGCCCCGACCGCCACCAAGGAGGCCCCGTTTATTAATACCTTGGGAATGGAGTTTATGCCGGTGAAGGCGACGCCTGGGGTGCTCTGGAGCCGCTGGGAGACCCGTGTGCGGGATTACGTGGCCTTCTGTCTGGAGACGAAGAGGGATCATAAGAAGCCCGATTTTGAGCAGGGCGATGATCATCCCGTGGCGGAGGTCGACTTTAATGACGCGCAGGCATTCTGCGTATGGCTGAGCAAGAAGGAGGGCCGGGTCTATCGGCTGCCCACAGACCATGAGTGGAGCTGTGCCGTGGGCATCGGGGC
>CAMAUV010000099.1 GCA_945861415.1 Akkermansia muciniphila
ATCAAAATGGTTTGCGGGGTTCACTGCCCGCACAGAGGACGCGCTCATGTCCCGCCTCCTCGAAGCATTCGCCTCCCTCTTCGCCTCTCCTGCTCTCATCACTGCACAGTGCAGAGTTTCAGGCGATGACTTTTGAGGATGGGTCTAAATGCGTAGCAGCGAACACTTGGCAATTCTCTGTGACGGCGAATCAATCCTGCCGACTCATGAAACACATTATTCTCTACACCGCTCTTTTAACCGCTGTCTCCACCGTTCATGCCGACTGGGCGGTGAAGGATGACGCAAATACGGAACTTCCGGGCCGCAAAGTGGACATTACCCAGGACGGAGTGCTCCGGGCGCGCCTCATTTATGGCGACGGGCAGATCAAACCCTACCTTCGAGTACAGGGCGAAGAGGGCGACGGACTTAATGAATGGGACGAGAAGCAGAAGTTCCCTCACCACCGCGGCATCTTCATCGGATGGAACAAAATCGCCTCTGACCTTGGCAGCTTCGACCTCTGGCACTTCAACAACGGTGGAAAGATGACGCTGTCGAAGCTGGAAAAGCTCGAAGGCGGAAAGGACTCAGCGACCATTGTGGCGACCATTGAGTGGCGGGGCGGAAAACAGGACGCCGCCGGAAGCGATTTGATCCTCACTGAGACACGCACGCTCACCATTTCACGTCCCGCGGCCCAGACCACGCAGGTGAATGCACAGTTCACCCTCAAGCCCGCACGCGACCTCACTTTGGGTGGAGATCTGCAGCACGCAGGTATTCACTTCCGGGCCTCCGCCAGCATGATGGAGAGTGAGAAGGACACGACCTATGTCTGGGAACCCGACCTCCCCGGTGCGGGCGGTAAAGTGGAGAGCAATGAATTGAAATGGGTGCGCTTCACCTTTCCAATCGGGACCAGATGGTACCACGTAACGCAGATGAACGCTCCCGCCAATCCCGTCCAGGAACTCTCCTGGCGCGACTATGGACGCTTTGGATTTTTCTTCCAAAAACCGCTAAAGAAAGACGAGACCCTCACCCTCAAATATCGCTTCGTGACCGAACTTGCCGGGAACCTGAATGCCAAACCTTCAGCCGAACAGCAAGCCGCATTCCGGAAGGCCGCTCAGTCGCATTACGATGCGTTTGTGAAATGACGCCATTCTTTACAGCATCCGCAGCGGCAAGGCCTCCTGCCAGCACTAATTGCACCCGGCGTGGGTGACCCTCAACCGATGGCTCAATGTGGACCGCTTCTGCGATTACGTGCTGCTCATGACCCTCGCCACGCACGACGACTTGGACGGGGCCATTACCATGGGCCGGCGTGTGCCGCAGTTCGCGGCCAACGGTGCGATCAAGACTGCTGCCGACCACGCCCTGCGCTTCTACGCTTGGGACACGGAGCCTGCCCTGCGCCTCGACGATGCCCGGGACTACTTCGATCCACTCAGCGCCGCGCTGCCGGAACCGCTCTATACTTGGCTCCCGATCCTGCGGCAGTCGGCGCTCTTCCGGTGGCACTTTGCCGCGCGCTCCTAGGCCATGATGACCGGCAGCGGCTCTCTGGAGCGCGCTGAGCTTCAGCCTGTCCGTCCTGCTCTCGAAGTGGGACCCCACCCGGTCCACCGTGCGCACCATGCTCTCCAACCGCCATGCCGCACAGGTCAACAATCTCAGCGATGCCGGTCTCCGTGATGCGGGCCGGAATCCGTAATTCAACCTTAAAACGGGAGCTGAAAGGTGCGAAATCGCGCAAAGCCTTCACGATAAAGACGCCAATGCTGAGGGGGGCATCCAAAAGGTGAACTGCCGTGCAGCCGGCTTTTGACTTTTTAGGAGCAGCCATGAAAGGACGGCACAGCCAAGCCCGGGGCCAGCGAGGAGCGAGGGCGGCACACGTGACGAAATCACGCCTTCCCGTATCCCTGTAAAGAAACGAGTGGATAGCTGACGACCGGCATGATTCCGCTTTCCGCTGTGCTGCCCTTTCAGGGCTTAATGTCACATGGGGGGACGGATCCAGGGGTTACGCTCGTTGCCTCGCTCACCCCTAGCTTTGTTGTGCTGCCCTTTCAGGGCTGGAGTTGGCCCGGGTTTGCTTCGGTTATCGTATCAAACTACTGGTGAGCTGTCGGCTTATGACTCCCGTTTTTAGGTTCAATACGGCTGCCGTGCTGCAGCTCTTAATCTTAATTAAGCGTGCCTCTTCGAGGACTTGATTCCAGGGTCGCACTGCGATGAAGTCCCTCGACGCGGGGGCTAGTTCATGCCTGCGCGGTAACAAAGGCTATCCCGAGGCCGCGATGCGCTGGAGGTCGGCGCGGGTGGTCCCGTAGTTGGTGCTGAAAGACATGACCGCGGTGTCCGGAGTGAGGCCGAGGAGGCGGCAGTGTTCGGCGTAGAGGCCGGGCCACCAGTTGCGGTGCCGGGTGAGGCCGTCGGCGCGCCACTGTTCCCAACCGGTCATCACTTTGTTCCAGCAGGCGCTGCCGTAGTCCGCGGCTTTGGCGGTGTCGTCATTGAACTGGCTGACATACCAGTCGCGTCCAATGCGCGCGTGGAGCACTTCATCCGCCCAGTCGTAGTCCTGGAAGAGGCGAGCTAGGGGGTCGCCACTTTCCGCGCCGACTTCCCACTCATAGCGTTTGCCGGTCTTCGTCATAAGGCCCTGCTCGATGAACCAGAGCACGGCCTGCCGCTCCACCGGTGTGAGCTGCTCGTTGAGGCCTTTTGACTAGGTGAAATTGACCACCACATGCTCCGGCCAGGCGATGCTCTGGCTGACGAATCCGACTTCGCCCATCATGGCACGTCGCGCCTCGTCCCAAAGCTGGCGCGTCATGTCGCGGTAAAAGCCCCACGGTTTGTCCGGCATCTCCACCAGAATGCCGGCCATCATCTCCGGCAAATCAATTTCCCGCAGGCGCTTGTAATACATCATCAGCGTCTTGGCGCGCGCCGGGAACTCCGGCGTGTAGAGAAACTCCTCGGCGTGGACGCCCATGTTGTAGGGGTCGGGGAAGCGCTCGTCACGCCGCGGCGTGCGATCGTATTGGAATGGCTGAGCGGCATGCCGCGGCGTGAGCGACTTCTCCTGCGGCGCGCAGTAGTTGCCGCCGATGCCGCCGGCGGCGAGCAGGCAATCAGTGAGCAATTGGAAGTCCGGCGCATCATCCGCATATGGCGAATGCGCCGCCTCCTGTCCCCACTGGTACATGGTCTCGATGTCGTGGAGCGCGAACTGCACCACGCGGCAGGTCGGCGCATCGGCGAGGTGATTCGTCTCCGCAAGATGGCGGTGCATGGAATCGCGCAGCGCCGGCAGGGCATCGCGATAGACGGCATGGATCAGCGGGCCGGCGGAGGGCGATGCCTGGATTTCGTCGAAGTAGAGACAGAGGGCGTCGTGCGGAATTTTCTCCAGACCCAGCGGCGGATGACGCATCTCCGCCACGCCGTCACGCAGCGCCGTAACCTGCTCCGCGCAAAGGTAGGCATGGTAACTCCACGCCATCTTCAGCTCATAGACCGGCTCTGCCGTGAGCCGCGACAAAAAGATGCGCCAGAGTCGGTGCATGGCGTAGTGCCAGTGCTTGAGCCGCTCCACCACTTCCGCCACGGACAGGCCGGGCTGCATCATGTCGCGGATGGAACCCAGTCCCGCTGCTTCCGGGAGGTTGTGGAGGGAACGATATGAAAAGGAGGCGGCGGTATCAGGTGCATCCATGGTGGCAGTGTTGGAAGGGCCGGTTTTCGGCGCAATGAATTTCAGGCCGGGGATTAGGCAAGGATGCTCCTCACCAGTTCTCCGTGCACGTCGGTGAGCCGGTAGTCGCGGCCCTGGAATTTGTAGGTGAGTTTCCTGTGATCCATTCCCATGAGATGGAGAATGGTGGCATTGAGATCGTGGACGTGGACGGGGTCGGTGGTGATGTTGTAGCAGTAGTCATCCGTCGCGCCGTGGACGTGGCCGGCTTTCACTCCGGCGCCGGCCAGCACCTGGGTGAAGCACCGGGGATGGTGGTCGCGGCCCGCTTTGTCGCCAGGGTCCTGCGCGTAGATCGTGCGGCCGAATTCACCACCCCAGACGACAAGGGTGTCGTCTAGCATTCCGCGCTGCTTCAGATCATGGATGAGACCGGCGGTCGGTTGCTCGGTATCGCGGCACACGACGGGAAGGGCCTCGGTGAGTTTGGCGTGCTGGTCCCAGCCCATGTGGAAGAGTTGGATGAATCGCACATCGCGCTCCGCCATGCGCCGTGCGATCAGGCAGTTTCTGGCGTAGCTGCCCGGCTTGGTGACGTTGGGCCCGTAGAGCTTGAGCACGCTCTCCGGTTCGCCGGAAATGTCCCCCAGTTCCGGCACGCTGGCCTGCATGCGGAAAGCCATTTCGTACTGCGCGATGCGGGAGGTGATCTCCGGATCGCCCACCACGGCATGCTGCTGCCGGTTCAGCTTCGCCACATCGTCCAGGATGTCCCTTCTCATCGCGCGGTCGATGCCGGCCGGGTTGTCGAGGAAATAGACAAGATCACCCGTGTTGCGCAGCTTCACTCCGGAATGCTCGGTGGGCAAAAAGCCGGAGCCCCAGAGGCGACTGTAAAGCGGCTGATCTGAACCGACGCTTGGCCGCGAGGTGAGCACCAGATAGGCGGGCAGGTTGCTGTTCACCGTCCCGAGACCGTAGGACACCCAGGAGCCGATGCTGGGGCGCCCCGCCAGTTGGGATCCGGTCTGGAAAAAGGTGATGGCCGGATCGTGGTTGATCGCCTCGGTATGCATCGAGCGAATGAGACACAAGTCGTCGGCGATCGCGCTCCAGTGCGGCAGCAGTTCGCTCAACTCCATGCCGCACTGGCCGTGCCTGGCGAATTTGTAAGGGCTCGGCAAGATCGGCAGCGAATTCTGCTTCGATGTCATCCCGGTGATACGCTGTCGCCCGCGCACAGACGGCGGAAGTTCCTTCCCTCGTTCCTTCTCAAGCTGCGGTTTCGGATCGAAAAGGTCCATCTGCGACGGTCCACCCGACTGGAAAAGATAGATCACGCGTTTGGCCCGGCCCCGATGCTGCGGCTGGGCAAAAAAGGGGCGCGCACTGGCCTGCTCCGCACCGAGCAGAGAAGCGAGAGCAACTGCGCCGAAACCATGCGCGGAGGCTTTGAGGAAGGCGCGCCGGTTGAGGGCGTCCTGCAGGCGCGTCACTCCGTGGTGTTCCATTCCCGTCATTTGTTGATCAACTCGTCGAGGTTCAGAATCACATTAGCCACCGTGGTCAGCGCCGCCAGTTCCACTTTGTCAGCACCCTCTGCCAACTTCGAATCCCCATGGCTGAGAAGTTGCTCCGCGCCCTTCGGATCCTCCCGATAGCGCGTCAGCCGCCGCTCGAAACCGGCTACCAGCACCGCCAGTTCCTCCGGGGTGGCCTCCCGCGCGGTCGCAGAGCGGAATCCCCACGCGATGCGTTCCTTTGCCGATCCGCCCTCCATCATCATGCGCTCCGCGAACTTCTTCGCGGCTTCCACGTAAGTCACTTCGTTCATCAGCGCGAGGGCCTGTAGCGGCGTGTTGGTCTGCGTTCGCTTCACCATGCACATCTCGCGGCTGGGCATGTCGAAGAGCAACATGCTCGGCGGTGCGACCGTCTTGCGGATGCGCGAGTAGAGGCTGCGCCGATAGAGCTTCTCCGCGTTGTCTTGGACGAACGTGCCGCGCTTATCGACCTCTTCCCAAAGTCCCTTCGGCTGGTAGACCCACCAGCTGGGACCGCCCAGCTTTTCCACGAAGAGCCCGGAAACGAACAGGGCCTGATCGCGCACCATCTCCGCCGCGAGTCGCCCGCGCGGCCCCCGGCTCAACAGCCGGTTTTCCGCGTCCTTGCTCAGGCGGCCCGCGTCCACCACCTGGCTCTGCCGGTAGGTTGCACTCATCACCAGTTTTTTCAGCAGGCGTTTCATGTCCCAGCCGGACTCCACAAAATCCACCGCCAGCCAATCCAGCAGTTCCGGATGACTCGGCCAGTCGGCCTGAGTCCCGAGGTTCTCCGAACTCTTCACGAGGCCCTGTCCAAAGAGCTGCTCCCACAAGCGGT
Source organism: Akkermansia muciniphila (assembly GCA_945861415.1). GTDB lineage: Bacteria > Verrucomicrobiota > Verrucomicrobiia > Verrucomicrobiales > V1-33 > V1-33. Next base: position 6,080 of record CAMAUV010000099.1, read on the forward strand.
TCACCAATACTCGCGCCGTGAGCGGATGGCGGCCATCGACGAGCCAGCGCGCCAGATCTAGTCGCGTTACATTTCCCTCAGGAGCGGGCGAAAAAGCCTGCGGAAGCGCAGCCTTAACCTCCTCCCCTGGCGAATCGTATTGCCCGCGCTGCAGGACAAATGCCTCCCGCGGGCTTCCCATTTCCCGCATAATCATCACAAAGGGATACTGCTGCTCGAGCTTTTTCTTTTCCTTCTCCAGCTCCTTGCCCTTGAACTGCCCCTCGACCTCGCGAGCACGTGGCTCAAATTCGGCCGCCCGATAGCGAATCCGGGGCTCCGCCGCGCCGCTCAAGTTATCGACAAAGCCCTTCTCCTCCAAATTGTTGAACAGCGCGAAGAACTGGAAGAACTCCTTCTGGCTAACCGGATCATACTTGTGATCGTGGCACCGCGCGCAACCCAGCGTGAGGCCCATCCAGACCGATCCCATCGTCTCCACGCGATCCATCACATACTCCGTTCGCCACTCTTCGTCGATCGCGCCGCCCTCCGTTTGAATGCGGTGGTTGCGATTGAATGCCGTCGCGAGAATTTGGTCCTCGGTTGGGTTGGGAAGAAGATCTCCCGCCAACTGCTCGATAGTAAATTCGTTGAATGGCATGTTGGCGTTGAAGGCATCGATGACCCAGTTTCGCCACGGCCACTGCGAATTCTCGAGGTCGTTGTCATAGCCATGACTATCCCCAAAGTGCGCGCCATCGAGCCACCAGACCGCCCAGCGCTCGCCGAATCGCGGAGATTCCAACAAGCGGTCCACGACCTTCTCGTAGGCACTCTCAGCTCCATCGTGGAGAAAGCCCTCCACTTCCGCGAAGGCGGGCGGTAGTCCGGTAAGATCGAAGCTCACCCGCCGGATGATCTTCTCCTTAATAGCGGAAGACTGTGGCAGCAGCCCCGCCGCCGCCATGGCTACGTGGACGAAACGATCAATCTCGTTCATTCCCCAACCGCCCGCCTCCGGCACGGCGCGTTTCTCCGGCGTCACGAAGGCCCAGTGCTTTTCGTAATTCGCCCCCTCCCCGACCCATCGCTTGAGCGTCTCCTTCTCCTGTTCCGTCAGCGCTTTGCCTTCTTCCACCGGCGGCATGATCTCGTCTTCATCTTTTGAGAGGATTCTCGCTATGAGGGCACTTTCCTCCAACTTTCCCGGCACGACTGCCTGCACCCCATCGCGCTCGGCATAGGCCCCCTCCGGTTCGTCGAGGCGCAGCTTTGCTTTGCGGTTGGCCGCATCGGGCCCGTGACAGTCAAAGCACTTGCTGGCGAGGATGGGCAGGACGTCGCGGTTAAAGCTTACCCCCGCCCACGCGGCGAAGCATGAGTAGAGCAAGAAAAGGGTCAGCAAAGAGCCTTGGCGCATGGAGACATTTTTAAAAAACCCGGATAATCACAACAACCCGGAGGTTGTCGCCTGTTCACTTCGATTCTAACCCAACGCCACCGGAGCAGATGGTTTATCATTTTTAAGACGCCACCGGCAATCCCCCGAACTCAAGCACAAAGCGCGCACTGGTCCCCGGCCCTACCCGTAGTGCCCCTTTACGGAGTTTTGTGAAAAACTTCCATTGCCCCGGTGACGTTTGCTTCCCTCGAATGGTGCCTGCAAATTCACCAATCCATGAAACAACTTCCTATCTCCCTCATTTCTTTACTCGCCTCTCTCGCTGCCGCCAGCGCCGATGTCAGCGTCACAAATCTCTTCACCGATCACATGGTCCTTCAGCGCGACCTTCCCTGCCCTGTTTGGGGCACAGCAGAGCCTGGAGAAAAGGTGACAGTGATGCTGGGACTCAGCCAAGCCAGCGCAACTGCCGGAGCGGACGGCAAGTGGAGCGTAAAATTGCCGGCTTCGAAAATGAACGCGACCGGACAGGATCTCGTGATTAGCGGGAAGAATACGCTCACCATCAAAGACGTGCTCTTGGGCGACGTATGGGTGTGCTCCGGCCAATCGAACATGGAGTGGACCATCAATCAAAGTAAGAGCGTCGAAGACGCCGCCGCGGCCAATTTGCCGAACATCCGGCGCATCAAATTCAATCACGTCTCACTAAATAAACCGACGACGAATGTGCCAAGGAAATGGGAAGTCTGCACTCCGCAGACTGCGGGGAACTTCACCGCTGTCGGTTTTTACTTTGCCCGCCGCGTGCAAAAGGAAACCGGCGTACCCATCGGCCTGCTGGATGATAACTGGGGCGGCACACGTATCGAGCCGTGGGTGCCGCTGGCGGGATTCGAAATGGTGCCGGAACTCTCCGCCATCACAGAAAAAGTGAAGCAGCGGGACGCGGCGGCGACAGGCGAACCCGCCAAAATCGGCAGCGGCGAACCGGTCGCCCTGTTTAATGGCATGATCGCACCCGTGCTGCCATTTGGCATCAAAGGCGCGCTATGGTATCAGGGCGAATCAAACGGCGGCGAGGGAGTGGAATATTTCCACAAAAAGTGCGCGCTCGTAAGTGGCTGGCGCAAAGTTTGGGACCAGGGTGACTTTCCGTTCTACTTCGTGCAGCTCGCCAATTTCCAAAATGACACCAACACGCCGGAGGGCGGTGACGGCTGGGCGCGAGTGCGGGCGGCGCAGACAAAAAGCCTGAGCATTCCGAAAACCGGCATGGCGGTAATCATCGACATCGGGGAAGCGAATGACATCCACCCGCAGAACAAATTCGATGTCGGCGAGCGTCTCGCGCACTGGGCGCTGCATCACGACTACGGCAAAAAGGACGTGGTGCCGAGCGGCCCGGTGTTCAAAGACGCCAAAGTCGAAGGCGACAAGATCCGCTTGAGCTTCGAATACGCCGGCGGTGGCCTCATCGTTGGGAAAAAGGAAGGCCGCAAGCCGGTGGAAGCGGCGGCCGACGCCAAGCTCGCGCGCTTCGCCATCGCTGGCGCGGACAAGAAATGGGTTTGGGCGGATGCCGTGATTGATGGCGGGACCGTGGTCGCCTCCAGCAAGGAGGTATCCCAACCCGTGGCCGTGCGCTATGCTTACTCGATGAACCCGCTAGGAGCGAACCTCTACAACAAGGAGGGACTGCCAGCCTCGCCGTTTCGCTCAGACGACTGGTAGGGGGTATCGCGTTTTCCGTCCCCACACCTGCGCTGCGACTATACCTGAGCCGCCATGGCTTCCCGCCCTGATCTGGCGCGCCTTTTTCTGCCCGCAGCAGAGCCCGCACTATCCGCCCGCGCATTTACGGACAGAAAACCCCTTTTCTATCGTGACTCAGTCCATAACAATCAGTCCATTATGAGCATCCGACTTCCACTCTACGCCGCCCTGCTTTTCACCACCGCCGACGGCTTTGCCGGAACGGTGAAATGGCGCACCCAGCAACTGTGCAAAGAATTCCATGCCGAGGGAGCTGCCGCCGGTGACTTTAACAAAGACGGCAAGATGGACGTCGCCTACGGCCCCTACTGGTGGGCTGGACCAGATTTCGCCAAACAGCACACTATCTACGAGCCCAAACCTCTTGACCCCCGCGGCTATTCAAAAAACTTCTTCGCCTACAGCCCAGACCTAAACAAAGACGGCTGGGCCGATGTTCTGGTCCTCGGCTTCCCGGGAGATGAAAGCTACTGGTTCGAAAATCCGAAGGGCAAAGAAGGCCGCTGGACGAAGCACAGCATCTTCAAGGTCACAGACAACGAATCGCCCCACTGGACGGATATCACCGGCGACGGCAAACCGGAGATCGTGTGCAGCACCGGCGGATTTTTTGGTTATGCCACGCCTGCAGAGGATCCAACAAAAGAATGGCCGTTCACTAAAGTCACCGGGGATGTCAAAGTGCAGCGCTTCACTCACGGTCTCGGCGTGGGCGATATGAACGGAGACAATCGACCCGATCTTCTGGAAAAGAACGGCTGGTGGGAACAGCCCGCAGATACCCGCAGCCAGCCGGAATGGAAATTCCACCCGCACCAATTCTCCGGCCCAGGCGGCGCACAAATGTTTGCCGGCGATTTCGATGGAGACGGAGATCAGGACGTCTTCACTTCTCTGGCCGCTCACCAGTATGGCCTCGCCTGGTTCGAACAAAAGGACGGCGGCTGGGTAAAGCACGACTTGATGAGCGAAGACAACAATGATGCCAAAAAGCCCCGCTATAGCGAACTGCACGCCCTGGATACCGCAGACTTCAATGGAGATGGAGTAAATGACTATGTCACTGGGAAGCGCTTCTGGTCTCACGCCCCCGGCCCCGATGGCAAGGGCGGCGAACCGGGAACGCACGATCCAGCTGTGCTCTATTGGTATGAAGTGAAGCCGGGCAAAGAAAGCGGCAAAGCTGAGTTCACCCCTCATTTGATCCACAATGACAGTGGAGTCGGCACTCAGGTCACTGCGGTGGATGTTGACGGCAACGGCGTGCCTGATGTGGTCGTCGGCAACAAAAAGGGATGCTTTGTCAGCTTCGGCACCCGGGAATAAACTGATCGCATTGCCGGCTGCCAGCAGCTAAGTTCGCAGAGAATCTACTTCTCGCCGGCTCATGCTGCGCTCTCTTCTTTTTCTTCCACTCCTCCTTCTCACCTGCGCCGCTGCCCGTGCGGCGCTGACCAATCTCGCCCGCACCGGCACGGCCACGGCTTCCTCTGAAGGCTACGGGGCCATCGCGGCGGATGGGAATGACGGTAATCTGAACGGGACCTTCGGTGCCGGCTCTGTCTTTCACACGCTCAACGAAACGGGGCCGTCGTGGTGGCAGGTCGCTTTCAGCGGGGCGCGGTATCTGGACCACGTGCGCATCTTCAATCGCGTGGATACCATCCAAGGGAGCGTGGGGAACTTCCGCGTCATCGCGAAGCTGGGCGCAACGGAGGTCTTCAATCAGGTCTTTCTGCCTTCGAACGCCACGGACAGCAATAATTGCCGCGCTTGGGGCACCTCCGCACTGCGCGGTGTGCAGGCGGACACGGTGCGCATCGAGCGCGTGTCGAACAGCAATCCGTCGGCGGCGAATTTTCTGACCTTCGCCGAATGCGAAGTCTGGGGCAGCACGACGGCGCTGACGCCGCTGCTTTCTCCAGTGAGCGTCACGGCTTCGCCCCCGGGATTTAGCACAGCCATCGGCGAGGCGAGTGATGGCGACATTCACGGCAATTACAGCGCTCCTAGCAGCCTGTCGGACTTAGCTCTGGCCTGAAAAACCTGGGGATTATGGGGTGCGGGTGGCCTGTGTGCCTGGATATTATAATGATGTTAGGGAGGGATCGCCTTGGCCCCCGGGCGCAGCTTGTGCCAACAAAGCACATGGCCGC
>CAMAUV010000100.1 GCA_945861415.1 Akkermansia muciniphila
AATTACGCCTCCGGAAATGCGCCTTGTGCGCCTGTTCAAGGTCGAACTGACTACTGCGAGTGACCTCCGCGGAGAAAACTCCTGCCGCCGAAACGAAAAGAATTTTCCGGGCCGAAAAACGGGGCTTCTAAGTCCGACAGGCTGCTAGCCGGGATTGCGGCGAAGTGACGGAACTCACCGCAAGGAACTTGCGCCGGCTCGCAGGGTGTGCGGGAGTTGAGGCTGTGCGGTTCATGTGCTCAATAAGAGAGCAATTCTGTGGCAAAAGTGGACGTTGGTATGCGTGCTACCCGGAAACTTGCCCACTGCTTTCATGTAATGCATGTTACTTTGGGAGCTTGTCCTACCGGCGAGCCAGTTCCTCTCAGTTAGTTAGGGAACCGGAGATTGCTGGACAAGGATTGCTGATTTTTGAAGAATGAGTCTCATGGATTGCCTTCAAGAATCGACAATCCTTGTTCAGCAATCGTCAATCCGCTTCCGTTTCCGTGGGTTGGGGCAGGCTCCGACTACGAGGATGCAATCATTGCTGGACATTCCTCACGCTTTCTCCGAATCATTGGCCGCACTAGGACTCGGGCATTCCGGCGTTTCGCCGGGCTGGCCCGGCGACTCCACAACCCGCAACCCATCTTCTGAACGTGATTCTTAACCCGTCATCCTCCGCGGCTACTCGCCAGTTCTTTCTGTCCATGCCCCACCGCTTCCTAGCCTTTTCCGTTACGGCCCTGGTGGTGTCCTTCGGGGGCATCGCGAAGGCCAATCCTTTCGCACGGAGCGTCTGGGATTTGCCCGCTCTGGGCAAAGCTCCGCAAGTCCACCCCGCCGCCGATCGTCCTGCCGCAGGCATGCGCTCCCTGTTCTATGAAGGCGCAGATTACAAAACCAAGCCCGCGTGGGTCTTTGCCTACTATGCCGCTCCCGCAGGAGACCCTCCGGCAGGCGGCTGGCCGGCAGTGGTCTGCGCCCATGGTGGCGGCGGAACCGCTTATCCAGGATGGGTCCGGGAATGGAACAAGCATGGCTATGCTGCCCTGGCCATGGACCTCGAAGGCCACCTGCCCGGCGGCAAGGCCCACGGCGTCGAAGACAGTCCGCCGCTGGCCGCCGCCCACCCGAATGCCGGGCCTGCCCGCATCGACTGGTTCGGCGACCGCGGCCTGCCCGGCAACGAACAATGGTTCTATCACGCCGTCGCCGGTGTCATCCGTGCCCATTCGCTGCTGCGTTCCTTTCCGGAAATCAATCCCGCGAAGATCGGCCTGACAGGAATTTCGTGGGGTGGCACCGTCGTCAGTGCGGTGGCCGGTATCGACCCCCGCTTTGCCTTCGTTATCCCGGTATATGGCTGCGGGTTCATCCACGAGAGCGACAATCCGGGCCTGTCGCAGTGGTTTCCGCCGAAGAACATGACAGCCGGGCAATTCGGTGACTACCGCACGAAATGGGATCCCTCCGCACACCTGCCGCATGCAAAGATGCCGATGCTGTGGGTCACCGGCGTGGCCGATCCGGTTTTTCAAGTCAACATCGTCTCGAAGTCCGCTCAAACCGCAGCCGGGCCCAGCACCCTGTGCCTGCGGCCGTTCCTTGCTCATGGCCACGGCAACGGCTGGGAAGACGCCCCTGAGATTTACGCCTTTGCCGACAACGTGGTGAAAGGCGGCCCGCCGCTGCCGAAGTTCGATAAACCGAAGACTACCGACGGTGGCACGGTGCGCGTAAAATACACCGGCGATCTCACCGAGATATGGGTGTATTTTACCGATTCCGGCGGTCTGTGGAAGGACCGGAAGTGGAAGTTCATCCAATGCAACGTCGCCGGGGGCGAAGCAGTCTCCAGAGAACCAATTCCCAAAGGAGCCACAGCCTACCTCGTCTACGGATTCCGCGTCGGCCCGGGCGGACGCAGCAATCACTCAGCTACTGAGGTCGACTCGCTCGTGAAATAGAGCCTCCGGCTTACACCCGGAAGCGGATTGACGATTACTGAACAAGGATTGTCGATTTTTGAAGGACGAGACCCCGGCATTGCCTTCAACAATCGACAATCGTTGAGCATCTCGTGGTTGATGCTGGGCTGGTGAAGCATGGTGGCGTGCAGGTCGTGAACGGAGACTGCGTACTTGGTCACCGCGCAGCTGAGTTCCTCGGTTTCTCCCCAGCATTGTTTTTCCTGCCCGCCGCCCGGGCGCGGGGGTCGTGATCCAAAATTTGGCGGAGTTTCGGTGGCCGCGCTTTTCGCAAAGCGTTTTTGGAACGCAATCGTCCTGCACCACATCTCCAACCACTTGCTTGCCGCGGGCGGCTTCGTAATCCCTATACCATGTCGGACGTCACCCAGCTGCTCAGTGCCATCGATGCGGGTGATCCGCGTGCGTCAGAGGAATTGCTCCCGCTGTTCTATGAACAGCTGCGCAAACTGGCGGCGGCGAAGATGGCGCGGGAAAACGCGGGCCTCAGCCCGCCACTCCCTGCGTTGGGCCTGGTTACGTGCAAAAATCCGCCGTTATAACGAAAAACCAGCCTGCATCCCGGGCCTTGCCGTTGACCGCGGACCGGCGCTTCAGGGTGACTTTTCGCTTACATCGTGGTAGCGGTCCGGGGCAGGATTGGCTATGCGGCTGACTTTTCCATTCGGCCACGACACTTCTATGGAATCGACTGCGGCTGCCGCTCCCAGCCCGAAGTGGGCAGTCCGGGCGTGTTGAGCGGTGAACGAATCACCGGTGACGACCGGTTTGATCCAGACGCGGCCACCAGTCCGGACCGTTACTACGGCGCCATCGGGTTGGGAGGAACCGGGGCCGGATTTCAGACGGATTCCGATCCAGTGGCGGGAGGACGCATACTCGTTTCGCAGCACATGCAGGCGCTGGCTCATGGTGTCGGTGCGGTATTCAACCACGGCAAGGTCCATGCGGCCGTCGGCATCCAAATCGTCACTGACCACAGCCCGGCCATCGAATTCCTGCGCCACTCCGAGCAGCCAGGCCATGTTTTCGAAGCCGGTTCCCGGCTGATTGAGGAACAGAACATTGTGCTCAAATCCGTTCCATGAGAACTCCCGCCCCAGTTTGCTTCCCAATTCCCTTTTGTAGAATTCACTGAGGACCGGGCTCGGCCGGGAGGAGCCGGTGTAGAGATCGTGGCACCAGAATTTCGTGCAATAGTCTTTCGCACTGGCTCCGCTGAGGTGACCATTGGAGATGTAGAGATCCGCATCGCCATCGAGGTCGAAATCCGCCGTGGTGCAGCCCCACGACCAGCCTGTGCGGGCAGCCGAAGCGGCGAAGGGCGGTTGTACGAGGCGATTCCCCCGGGACACATAGAGCCGGTTGCCGTAACTCATCGGCGCCCGCATTTTCGTGTATTCATCGAAGCCTGACCGGGCCAGTCCAAGCGCATCGAGACGGCGCGCGGTGGTGGAACTCATTCCCACCATATAGAGATCGATCTTCCCGTCGCCGTCGTAATCACCGAAAGTGTGTGACATTCCGAACCCGTGGCGTTCATCGACCCGGCTGTCCGTGACATCTTCAAAAGTACCGTCGCCGCGGTTCCTGTAGAAGTCGAGTCCCGAAAAATCCGCCACCACCACGAGATCGGGATGCCGGTCGCCATCGAGGTCGAGCAGCGAGGCGCTGAACGTCCGCCGGTTGCGCTTGGGACCGAGCCCGGCCTTCTCAGTGCCGTCGGTGAACATTCCTTTGCCATCGTTGAGCAGCAGGTAATTTGGAAATCCGTCCTTCGCATCGTGATAGGGAGTCGGCATGGCTCCATCGGCGTAGGGCGCTTTCCACTGGCCGGCGAAGAGGTCGAGGTCGCCGTCGCCGTCCACGTCTCCGGACGTCAGGACATGCAGACTCGGAAGTTTTTCTGCAAAGCAAATTTTCGGCGGGTTCGGAAATGTCCCGCCGGCCGTTCCCTCGAAGAGCAGCATCGACTGGTCCGGGGCCGAGCCTCCAATGTAATCGACAAAGCCGTCGCCGTTGAAATCAGCCAGAATCCCCGCCTCCATCGGTTGCCGGATGCCGTGCGTGAGGAAATCACCTTTCGCGAACTGAAACTGACCTTTGTTGGAATACGCGACATTGCAGCCCGCCATGATGATCTCGGACAGGCCGTCACCATTCAAATCATGGATGAGGACGGGACTGGTCCGCGGAAAGCGCCGGGGCGCCTCGGTCTTAGGATCGAGCATCATCTTCCCGATGAACATGGGAGTTCCCTTTCGGGCGATCATCCGGAGGCCGGATGGTTCGATTTCCTCCGCCACGGGGTCGGAATCCGGGCTGGCTGGCTTCTGCCACCGCACCTTGAGCTGGCCGCGGACAATGATGCGCTGGGTATCCACGCCGATGAGCGCGTGGATTTCAAAAGACACCGTTGAGCGGGCCTGGTCCGCGGCAGTGGCCGGCTCGAACCGGGAATGGTGCCACTCGGACTGGGCAATCTGGACGCCCTTCGCCTTCAGAGATTCGATGAGCGACTCGAAGTCCGCGTGGGAAATTGTTTTCAGCGGAGGGACGAATTCGAGGGGCATGATTCCGTCCACACCAAGGTCGGTTTGGGGCACAGGTTTGGGCACGCCGAGGAGAAGGCGGGTGAACGGAAAACGCTTGAGCGCATCCATCGGCTGGCCCGCCCGCATGCTGTCCCACAGTTTCACAAATGCCTGTTCATGACGCTGGGCTGCCACTTCATTGGCAAAGAGCGTAGCGTCCAGACGTCTGCGTTCCTCGCTCAATTGTTCGACGGTCTGCGGCGCTGCCGCGGGCGGTGCCGGCACCGCCTGGTTCTCCGCGCGGACATAGCAGAAAACGGCGAGAGACGGTATCAGGACTCTGCTGGAAAGGAGCACCAATGCGCGGGCTCCACACTCAAAGAGACGAAAATTAGGAGAAAGTCCTATTTTCAAAGCGATGGGATACGGCGGTTTTCAAGGTCGGTCGTTTGCCTCCGGGCGGAACTGAGCGGCTATTAAACCGCCAGTGGATCGAAGAGGTTTCCAATTCTGACGGGCGGCCCGAAAAATGTCAAGCCCTCAGCTAGGCCCCTCTCGCCCCCGGGGTGCAGGCCGGAAAAGTCAGAATCCGGCCGTGACGGCTGGCGTTGGCTGGCCCGTGCGAGCCTATCAGTTACGTCTGATGTTCGGAATAGTCCGTGAAGAGGCCCGCACCGCCGGTGAGGCGCAGCGTGCCCGCATTGTCAAAGAGGGTGGTGGTGCAGTCGGCGTCTGACTCCTGTTTTAGGATCAGCCCTGAAGGGGCGGCACATCTGACAAAATCACGAAGTGTTTCTTTTCCGCCCCGCAGGCTACGCCAGCACTTCTTTGACCACCCGCGCTTTCTCCACTCCGGTGAGCTTGAAGTCGAGTCCCTGGAACTTGTAGGTGAGCTGCTCGTGGTTGATGCCGAGCTGGTGGAGCGTGGTGGCGTGGAGGTCGTGCACGGAGACGGCGTCTTTAATAACGGCATAGCCGAGTTCGTCGGTTTCTCCATAAGTTGTGCCGCCTTTGATTCCCGCGCCGGCCATCCAGAGCGAGAAGGCTTTGATGTGGTGGTCGCGGCCGTTGCCCTGGGCCATGGGGGTGCGCCCGAACTCGCCGCCCCAGATGATCAGGGTATCGTCGAGCATTCCGCGGTCCTTGAGGTCTTTGACGAGGGCGGCAGTGGCCTTGTCCACGTGACCGGCTACCACGTTGATCCCGTTCTTGACGCCGCCATGGTGGTCCCAGCCGCGATGGTAGAGCTGGATGAAGCGCACGCCGCGCTCGGCGAGACGGCGGGCGAGGAGGCAGTTGGAGGCGAAAGAACCGTCGCCGGGTTTGGCGCCATACTGTTCCAGGATGTGCGCAGGCTCCTGCGAGACGTCAGCGAGATGCGGGACCGATGCCTGCATTTTGAAGGCCATCTCGTACTGGGCAATGCGGGTAGCGATCTCGGGATCGTGCTGCCGGCTGCTCAGCTGGGAGTTTAACTGATTGATGGTCTCGAGGAGATCGCCCTGGGCCTCCCGGGTCACTCCGTTAGGGTTACTGACGTAGTGCACCGGGTCGCCCTTGGAATTGAAGCGCACGCCCTGGAATTTCGAGGGCAGGAAGCCGCTGTGCCACTGCCGGGCCGCGATCGGCTGGTCCTGGCCTCCGCCCATGGAGGTCAGCACCACGAAGCCGGGCAATTCGTCGGTTTCTGCTCCCAGCCCGTAGAGGAGCCATGATCCCATGGAGGGACGCCCCGGGATCACGGAGCCGGTGTTCATGAAGGTGTGCGCCGGGTCGTGGTTGATCTGCTCGGTGGACATCGATTTGATCACCGCGATGTCGTCGGCGAGGGTGGCGATGTTAGGGAAGGCGGAGGACATCAGGCGTCCGCACTGGCCGTAGGGCTTGAACTCGTGCTGCGGGCCGAGGCACTTGAGTTTGTCGCGGCTGCCCTGCAATTGCGCGAGCTGCTGGCCTTTGGTGAAGGACTCGGGCATGGACTTGCCGTCGAGCTTCGCCAGTTCCGGCTTGTAGTCGAGGGTCTCAAGGTGGGACGGGCCGCCCGCCATGCACAGGTGAATGACGCGCTTTGCTTTGTTGGGATAGTGCAGCTTGCCGTCGAGCACCCCTTGCCACCGGGGCGCGGCATGGACGGCATCCCGGCTCAGGAGAAAGGCGAGCGCCGCACTGCCCACGGAATAACTGGAACCCTTGAGGAAGGTGCGGCGATTGATGGCGTTGAGAATGTGATCGTTCATGGCTTCGTTCGGTAGTGGAACGCCGGCGCGCTCCGGGTGCGGTTAGTATCTTGTAATCGTCTCGTGCAGGTTGAGCAGCGCGCGGGTCACTGCGGTCATGGCGGCGAGATCTATCGGGTTGGGTTCCGTCCCCGCCGGCTTGAGTCCCACCTTGAGGAGCGCGGCAGCGTCCTCCGGCTTCTCTGTATAGCGTTTGAGTTGCTTGTCGTAGAGCCCCTTGAGGATGGTTGCTTCCGCGGGCAGCGGATCGCGGTGGAGGAGGCGCGCGTAGCCCAGTTTCAGACGTTCGTCAAAGGGCCGGCCTTTCCCCATCAGGTCTTCCGCAAGAACTCGGGCGGCTTCTACGAAGGTCGGATCGTTGAGCAGGTCGAGCGCCTGCTGCGGGGTGTTGGAGGTTTCCCGGCTGGCGGTGCATTCCTCCCGCGTCGGAGCGTCGAAGGCGAGGAGCATCGGGTGCAGGAAGCTGCGTTGCCAGTGCATGTAGATTCCGCGCCGGTACTGATTCTCGTCGTTGTGCTGCTCGTACTCGCGCTTGGGAAAGTTCATTTCGCGATAATAGCCCGCCGGTTGGTAGGGGCGGGCACTTTCGCCACCGACCTTCGCGTTGAGCAGCCCGGCCACGGCCAGCGCGTTGTCGCGCACGAACTCGGCGGGCAGACGCCGGGCGTTCTGGCGGGAGTAGAAGTCGTTGTAGGGATCGTTCCGGACGAGCCCGGGATCAGCATTCGTGGACTGCCGGTAGGATTGAGAGGTGACGATGAGCTTCACGAGTTTTTTCACATCCCACCCACTCTCCATGAACTCGACCGCGAGCCAATCAAGCAGTTCCGGATGCGTCGGCCAGCGGCCCTGGTTGCCGAGGTCCGCGAGGTCACGGGAGAGCCCGGTTCCAAAGAAGAGAGACCACACCCGATTGACAAAAGCACGCGCGGTAAGCGGGTTCTCTTTGGATGCGATCCAGCGTGCGAGATCGAGCCGGGTGAGGCGGCCATCCTTCGGCGGTGCACCGGCAAGGAACTCGGGGAGAGCCGGCTGCACTACCGGCCCATTACGATCCATCCAGTTGCCGCGAGGCAGGATGCGGATCTCGCGCGGTGTGGCGGAAAGGGTGACCAGCGTCATGCGGGTCGAGCCCTTCGCGTCCCGCGCAGCCTTCTCCACCGCGGCGAGCTGGTCGCGGATCGGCTGCAGTGCCGGCGCGATGGTGCGGTAGTGGGCCATGAGCGGGGCCTTCTGCTCCGCAGTGAGTGCCTGGTCTCCGCTGGCGGTCAGGGCCTGGCGGGCCGCTTCGGGCACAGCGGCGAGAGCGGGGTCGCTATTGGTTTGGCGTCCGGCGAGGTCCCACAGCACCGTGCCGCCGACCTGGGTATAGGCCAGTTGGGTGATGGTTTTACCGGCCGGCAATCCCACCTTCTCTGCAGGCACTTCGAGGCGCACCCACTTGCCTGTCTCAGGCAAGGGGCCGGCATGATGGTGATCCGCACCGGTGCTCCCCTTGCCGTAGGGGATGAGATCCTTGCCCCACCATGCGCGGTGACTCCAGTCCTTGTCGGCATGGAACTGGAGCATGACCTGTTGTGGAGGATTCTGCGGGTCGAGCCAAACGTAGGCGAAGAGCTGATCGCCCGCGGCCACCGTGACCGGCTTGCTCGAGGCATCCACGACGTGCTGGACAAGGCCTCCGTTCTCCTGCCGCCGGGCGAGCTTTCCGGAGTGGACCGGCTCGTTCACGGTCTGCACCCCTTTCAATGGAAACTCCTCGTCGTCGAGGATGGTCACGTCCTGCGGCTTGCTTGATGCGAGCTTTGCTTTCAATTCCGCAGTCAACTCCTTGAAGGCCGCATCCAGTTCCGGGGTATCGCGCTGCAGTTCCTCCTCCAGCTTTTTCCGCTCAGCGGCGATGCGTTCCAGTTCGGCGGTATTTTCCGGCTCCGGAACGTCGAGGGCCGGTCCCCACTGGTCGAGCTTGAAGCCGGGGTAATTGTTGATCTCGGCACCCTCGTTGTATCTCCCGTCCCCGTTGTAGGCACCCTTCTCGTAGATATCCGCGAAGAAAGCCTCCATCGCGTAAAAGTCCTTCGCCGTGAACGGATCAAATTTGTGATCGTGGCACTCCGCGCAGCCCATGGTGGATCCAAGGAAGGCCACCGAAGTAGTGCGCACACGCTCGGAGTAGTATTTCGCAATGTATTCCGCATCCTGGATTCCGCCCTCTTCCGAAGCCTGACTGACCCTGTTAAAGCCCGTGGCCACATAGTGCTCGGTGGTTGGCTTATCGAGGAGATCTCCCGCCAGCTGCTCTACGATGAACTGGTCGTAGGGCTTGTTCCGGTTGAAGGCCCGGATCACGTAATCCCGGTAGGGCGTCACGCTCCATGTCTTGTCGCTGTGATAGCCGTGGGTGTCGGCATAACGGGCGAGGTCGAGCCAGAGAACTGCCATGCGCTCCCCGAAGTGCGGCGATGCCAACAACTGGTCCACTGTGCCCGCGGGATCGGCGGAAAGCTCGCCAATTCCAGCGAAAGACGGCGGGAGCCCGAGGAGGTCGAAGGAGAGCCGGCGGGAGAGCGTCCGGGAGTCCGTCACGGGAGCCAGAGCGCGCTGCTTCGGAGACATCTTCGCAAGCAGGAAGTTGTCGATCGGATGCGCCGCTCCCATCTCCGGGACGGGCGGGCTCTTCGGCTTGAGATAGGCCCAGTGCGCTTCGTATTTGGCACCCTGCGCGATCCAGTCCTTGAGGATCTGCTTCTGCCCGGCGGTGAGGACCTTGTGTGACGTCGGCGGCGGCATGAGTTCGTCCTCGTCATTAGTCCAGAGGCGGCGGACCAGTTCGGAGTCATCCGCCTTCCCCGGCACGAATGCTTTCTTGGCCAGAGCATCCTCGCGCACGTCGAGCCGCAGCTTGGCCTTGCGTGCTGCCTGGTCCGGGCCGTGGCAGGCAAAGCAGTTCTCCGCTAGGATCGGACGCACGTCCCGGTTGTAGGAGAGCGGCGTATCGGCAGCGAAAACTGGAAGAGTTCCGAACAGCGGGAGCAGAAGAAATTTCAGGTGCATGGTGTGTTTGTCGTAATTTCACTCATGGGGTATCGCAAGAATCGATTCAAAGTCGCATTTCCGCCCGTCAGGTGAGGAACGGGTGAATCACCTTCGTCTTTTCAACGCCGGTGGGCCTGATGTCGAGGCCCTGGCGGCGGACTGCGAAACGCATGTCGCCGATGCCCGGCAAGAGTCCTCCTGCCGGGCATCGGCAAGAGTCTTCTTGCGCGCCTCTGTGGCTCCTGTGATCCGGCGGCGGATCAGGGAGTGACATCGCGTACCCGGTAGAAGGCGCTCGGGAGGTTGGAGGCGGTGCTATCCACGAAGATCGTCTGGTCTCCTTCGGAAACCAGGGAATCGGTCAGTTCCATCCATCCGCCCGGCTGGCCGGCGGGAGTCATCTCGGTAGAGTATTCCACCGCATAGGTCCGGCCGGCCTTGGACTTGATGGTCAGAGTCACAGCCGAGCCGTCGGGGGCGCGCACGATGCTGAGCAAACTCACAGGCGGCGGGGCGGCCGCCGCCCAGAGCGATCTGGCTTCTGCATCGCTGAGCACCCGGTCGAGCCAGATCGCGACTTCGTCCTGCGCTCCGGAATGAGTCGTCGTGTCTGCGGGATTATCCCTGCGTCCCCCGATTTTGGCAAAGGTCGTATTGATGCCCCAGCCGGTCACATTAGGCTGCAGGTTGGAGGTGCGGTCGATGCCGTTGATCCAGACGCGGATATTGGCGGCGCGCTCCGGTCCGGTCGCCCCGCTGGTGGAGGCCACGACAT
>CAMAUV010000101.1 GCA_945861415.1 Akkermansia muciniphila
TCGGCGTTCCCGGCGGCCTGCCGGGCTCGGGCTTCATGAATATCGGCACACGGCACAACAACGTCGAAGGCTTCGAAGGGCAGATGGACGATTTCCGCCTTTACAACACCGCCCTGTCCAACGGCGAGATCGCCTCGCTGGTGCCGGAGCCCTCCGCCGCCACGCTCGCGCTCCTGGCCGCCAGTGCCGTCAGCCGGCGCCGCCGCCGGGATTAAAGCGGCGGTCGGCTTTGGAGTGCGGTGCGCGGCACCGCTTTGGATCGGCGGCAGTTAGCCGGCAGCCGGCGCGTCCATCCTCGCGGTCTTCAACGCCTCGGACAAACCGGCGATTCTGAAACCCGTCGAGTTGAAATGCGAGACATTTGCCGGCTGGACCAAATTGTGGACCGGCACGGAGGCGAAGCGGGAGACCCTGGAAGTCCCACCGCGCTGGTTCGCGGTGTCCAAGTCGCACTAGCCCGCCCTCGCCCATAAGGTCCTACGGCTATAGCGGCCCGTGCTCTAATGTGAAATACCCCCCCTCACCGCGCTTATCCGACACGCCAATCCCGTGATTCCCCCCCGTGTCCCGTGCCTGCCACCGCATAGATCATGGGCTCGGCCTCCGTCCACTGACTTTCCACAGCAAGATCAAAGAGATGAAGAACAATACCCGCCCACTCGCCGCCATCGCGGCACTGATGCTCGGCGTCGCCGGCGCCGCTGAAGCACCAGCAATAACCGCCGGCCGGAATGATCGTGCCCTCGGAAAAAGTGAAGTTGATTCCGTCCTCAATGTGCCATGCCGAGAGGTCGATATCGATCGCCATTTGGTTGTGCAGTTCCACCCATTCGTCTGCCGTGTCGCCGGGGCCAGGATGGTAGTTGATCTCATTGAAAACCACAACGCTGTCCACAGCCGCTGCGCGGCTGAGGGTCAGAATAATGATTACGATGCTGAAGATTGATTGATTCATGGGAAAACAAAAAAGGGGAGTCAAATTCAATATTTGCCAAAAATGCGAACGGCAACTCAGATGTGTCCGACTTTGGGCACCGATGGCCAGTATAAAAGTGAGCGATCGGCGAATTTCTTGCGTCAAGAGTTCAGAATGTAGCGGACAAGACCGCCCGGCTTTGCATGCTAGGAGGGAATCTATCGGTCCTGCATCTTTTTATATTCTGTCCTGCGGCATCGGATACCATCAGTTCATTTTCAATATTCGGGGCCTTGACGAAAAACTCACCGGCGTAGAACCTCCCAATGTTCCGATCGAGATCACGGCATGAAAACGAAGGTATACTTTGTCACTACCTGTCTGGCCGCCGTCTTCCTATGCGGCTGCGGGAGGGAACCCGTTGCACAGGCGACGGCTGAGTCTTCGCCGCCGGTGACGGAAGTCTCCCTGCCTGCGATTCCTGGCTTTGATGCGAAAGCATTCTCAGGCCGCGAAAGGGCCATCATGGACTTGGCCAGTCCGTCCACGGACAAAGCCGCGTGGGAGAGTGAGGCGTTCAGTGAGGAAGCCTCAGCGCAATTAAAAGCGCTGGCGAAGAAACTGGCAGAGCCGGAACCTCTCCAAGTGAAATCGATCGCAGCCTTCGTGACGGATGGCTTTGCGGCCGCGGCGCTGATACCCGAGCAGATGAGAGAGGTTTACCGTGATGACCTTGTCGCGGTGCGCCGCGGTGATCCCTCCCTTGCGGCGACCAGTCGTGCATTGCCAGTATTTCAGGCGCTCATGGCACCTCATGCGGGTGCGAAGAATGTCCACGTGACGCTGAAGACTTTCAAAGTCGAGCAAAAGGACGGTGCGGTCTTCACGACGGTATTCTTTCAATCCAGCGGCCACACGGCAGCTGGTATCACTCAGCAAAATGCGGTGTGGACTTGCCGGTGGTCCGGCGAGTCCACGCCGAGGCTGGAATCCATTGCGGCTTCCAGCTACGAGCGGGTGGAGCCGTCCGGTCAAGAGGGCAAAGAGGGTAGACTTCAGTTCGCGGATGCCACAGCGGCAGTGCTGGGAGGAACGAAATCGGCCCGGGAGCAGTTGGCGGTCGGCGCCGGATACTGGTCGGGACGGCTGCAGAAGTTCTACAGTATTGATACGACAGGCCATCAGGGAATCGCGATCGGCGATGCGGATGGCGACGGACTGGACGACATCTATGTGGCCCAGCAGGGCGGATTCCCGAACCGGCTCTATGTGCAAAACAAGGACGGCACGCTGCGCGATGTTTCGGTTGAGGCGGGCGTGGACTGGATGGAGCTGACGCACGGCGCGCTTTTTGCCGATCTCGACAACGACGGAGATCAGGACCTCGCGATTTCGCAGTCGAACGGGCTGCTCCTGATGGAAAACAAGGGCGGACTGAAATTCGAGACACGCTTCAGTGAGCCGGGAGCCGCGAACTATTTCTCCATCACCGCGGCAGACTACGACGGCGACGGCGATCTTGATCTTTACGCCTGCGGTTACAGTTCGCGGAACAACGAGGAGTATGCCGACGGTGCTAGGGTGACGGTTCCCCTGCCCTACCATGACTCCCGTAATGGCGGACCCAACCTGCTGCTGCAGAATGAAAGCGGTTGGAAGTTTTCGGATGCCACGACTTCCGCCGGCTTGAATGAAAACAACGACCGTCACAGCTTCGCCGCGTCTTGGGAGGACTACGACAACGACGGCGACATGGACATCTACGTCGCGAATGATTTCGGCCGGAACAATCTGTATCAGAACCAGGGCCGCGGAAAGAACGGTCAGGTGACGTTTCGCGATGTGGCGGCCGCGGCAGGCGTGGAAGACATGTCCGCGGGCATGGGAGTCACATGGGGCGACTACAATCGCGACGGGCTCATGGACTTCTACGTGAGCAACATGTTCTCCGCCGCTGGTAACCGAGTCGCTTATCAGCGGCAGTTCCGCACTGGATCCACCGGGGATTCGCTGACCGGATTCCGCCGCCATGCGCGGGGCAACAGTTTGTTTCAGAACAATGGCGACGGCACTTTCGCGGACGTGAGCGTGGAGGCCGGAGTCACCATGGGCCGCTGGGCGTGGGGCGCGCAGTTCGCTGACCTCAACAACGACGGATGGGAGGACATCTACGTCGCCAACGGCTACATCACCGGCGATGCCAAGGATGATTTGTGAAGTTTCTTCTGGCGGCAGGTCGTGTCGCAATCACCGGAAACTGCGAAGGCCGCTCCTGCGCAACTGCGGCGCTATGAGGACTCGTGGGAAGCCATCTACAATCTAATAGACGAAGGAGCCTCGTGGAGCGGCGAAGAGCGCAACTGCACGTTCCTGAACACGCGAGGCTCCGTCTTTGCCAATGCCTCCGCCGCGACCGGGCTGGATTTTCCCGATGACAGCCGCGCCGTGGCCATGGTGGACTGGGATCTCGACGGGCGGCTCGATATGTGGGTGACGAACCGCACGGCCCCGCGTATCCGGTTCCTCCATAACCAATCCCGAAGCGCCCACCATTTCGTGATGTTCCGGCTCCGGGGCACCACGGCCAATCGTGACGCCATCGGCGCAAGGATCGAAGTAACGCTCACCGGAGGTGCGAAGCTGATCCGGACACTCCACGCCGGAGACAGTTACCTCGCGCAGTCGAGCAAGTGGGTGCATTTCGGCCTAGGCGAAACTGCCGGCATTGAAAAAGTGTCCGTGCGTTGGCCCGGCGGGGCGCTGGAATCCTTCGACGGCGTCTCCGCGGACAGCCGCTGGGTGTTGGTGCAGGGTTCCGCCCGCGCCGCTGCATGGCAGGCACCGCGGGGCGTGATCACTCCGGCACCTAGACCGCTGGAGCTTCCGGATTTGCCCTCCACGGCACGGACATGGATTTCCGGCAGGGTGCCGATGCCGGTGGAAACATACAAATCGTGGGACGGCGCCACAAAGCCGCTGGATGAATTCGCCGGCAAGCCCGTGCTGATCAATCTCTGGTCGCGCAGCTGCGGACCGTGTGTCGCGGAACTAACGGAATGGAAAGAACACGCCGCGGCTTTCCAAAAATCCGGACTGACCATTCTTGCGCTGTGTGCCGATGGAGCGGAACACGAACGCGCTGCCAAGTTCGCCGCCGGCCTGCCGTTTGCATCCGGACTCTCCACGCCGGAAATGGCGACCGCTTTTGAAACCGTGAGCCGCGCTTTTCTGGAGAGCCGCCGGCCACTGCCCGTGCCGGTCAGCATCCTGCTTGATGCCAATGGTCACACCGCCGCACTTTATAAAGGCAGGCTGGAAGCCAGCCAGATGCTCGCCGATGTCGCGCTGCTCAATGCCCCGCCGGAACAGCAGCGCGCCGCGTCGCTACCCTTCACCGGACGCTGGGCGTCGCCTCCGCTCATGGTCAATCCGCGGCAGGTCATCGGCACCCTGATGAAGGGAGGGCGCCCGCAGGAGGCGAAAGCCTACACGCGGCGTTGTCTCGACCCGAAATCCCAGCTCGCCCTGCCTCAAAGCGCGCGGGCCAGCCTGACACTTTTCCTCGGCGATCTGGAACTGGATGCCGGAGCGCTGGATGCCGCCGTCGCCATCTATGATCAGTTGTTCATTCTGGCCGCGGAGGACGCCGGTATTCACCGTGAAGCCGGGCTCCGGCTGGTCACGAAACAGCGGGTGCCTGACGCCATCCGGCATCTGGAAAAGGCAGTCGCCCTCGCACCCAATCATGCGGATTCGCGGCTCAATCTCGCCTCGCTGCTGCAGCGGGTGAACCAGCCGGACAAGGCCATCGGGCATTTCCGCGAACTTGCCAGACAACAGCCCGGCTCGGCCCCGGTGCACTTCTTCCTCGCCAATGCCCTCCAGTCCCGCGGCTTCACCGGCGAAGCCATCGCCAGCTATCGCACCGCCCACCAGTTGAAGCCCGGGTCTCCCGCCACTAACAATCTCGCATGGATGCTCGCCACCAGTCGCGATGACTCCCTGCGCAATGGTGCCGAAGCTCTGACGCTGGCCGAACTCGTGTGCCGCGGCGCAGGTGCCAATGACCCTCTCCTGCTGAACACCCTTGCCGCAGCCTATGCCGAGACCGGCCAATTCGACAAAGCCGTCGCCACCACCGAAGCCGCCCTCAAACTCGCCGCCGGCAAAACGGAGATTACGGCACTGCTGACGAAAAACCTGGAGGCTTTCAGGCGGAAAGCCCCGCTGAGGGAATGAGACGCCGGGCTCGATACGAGGCAGCAGTCGGCAAGAGCATGGTTGGCAGAGGATTCATATGAAAAACCGCGATGGGGTTGAACAGAAGGAAGCAAAGCCAGCAAATAAAAGAGGTTCGGGCGCGAAGGTCAGTCACCTGCCTGGTTCCTGGTTCGCTACGAGGTGATGGCAGCGACCTGCGATGGAATGGCATTTGCACTCTTGGTTTCGGCGGCAGTTACCTTTTCATTTACGTGCAGATGCGGCATGGTTCCGATTCTTTCACATGGGTTCGCCGTTCCGTCACTTGGTGCCATGTTGGCCAAACACGATTTGACGCCGGAGGCGTCCGGAAAATTAGCCGGTGGCGCGAGCCACCGGAAACGCACCCCGCGACCGGAGGGCCCCGCAGGGGCCGCGCATCGCCGGGCCGTGATTGATTCCGTGAATCCCGCGCAGCCCCGCCGCCCCGCCGGGGCGCAGGTTCGTTATGCGGCTTTTCCGGTGGCTCGGGCCACCGGCTAATTTCCGCAGGCCCTCCGGGCCGGGTGCCGGGCGCACGTTCCTCGCCATCACCACAAATACCGGTCGTCGTATTCCACCGCGCCGCGTCGGAGGAAATCCACATACTCCTCCTGAAACGATTTCACCCGGTGATGCGCCTCCTGATTGGCGATATACTCCACCACGCCCTGACGCTGCGGTGCGCCGACCGTGAAGGCTCCGTAACCTTCCTGCCACGAAAACAACTTCACCCCCACCTCGTCATGCACCCAGCGGGAGGAGACGGATTTGATCTCTCGCATGACGTCGGCCAGCCGGTGCATGGCCCCCAATCCGATAAGCAAATGCACATGATCCCCCACGCCGCCGACTGCCTGCGGGATACCATCAAGCTGCCGCACCACCCCGCCCAGAAACGCATGTAGCCGCTCCCGCCATTCCGGCGCGATCATGGCAATGCGGTCTTTGGTGGAGAAGACGAGATGATAGTGCAGCGAGAGATGGGTAGAGGGCATAGCAGCCAAAAATGCCAACGGGCCATAAAGGCTGCAAGCTTGCAAAACCCCGTATCCTGTGAGAGCCACAGTCGATGACCTACGCCGCCCAAATGAAGAAAATGGAAGCTCTCCGCAAAAGGGAGGAGCGGGAATCGAAGCGGATGCAGAAGGAGTTGGCGAAGCGGGCGAAGGAACGCCAGAAGTTGTCGGAACTCGACGCGGCGCGTCTGGAGGTGGAGACGTTTGAGAATGAACTGGAGGTCATATTGTCCATCCACAAGGAGTCGCCGGAGACGTTTGACTGGGCGGCGCTCGCGTTCGCATTGCCTCCGCTGGCTCCCCGCAATCCGGGGCGCCACGCGGCGCTGCATGAGATAGGTTCAGAACTCGGCGAATGGTTGGCCAATAGGACCGTGCCTGATGGCGTATCAGCGGCGCAGGCTGACCACCAGGCACACGAGGACGCGATGGCGCTGCACCGGACGAGTCTCGCGACCTGGCAGGAGATGCGCGACTTGGGACGGCGCGTGCTGGCGGGGGAGCCGTCGGCCTATGCGAAGGCCATCTCGGAGTATTCCAACATGGCTGAATTGTATTCGCTGGGTTCGGGCATCCACATCACGGTGCACGGGGCGAAGACGGTGGAATTCACCGTCACGGTGAAAGGGAAGGACGTGATCCCGGCAGAGGTGAAGTCGCTGACTTCCACCGCCAAATTGAGTGTGAAGGCGATGCCGAAAGCCGTCTTCATGGCGCACTATCAGGACTACGTGTGTGGCTGCGCGCTGCGGGTGGCGCGGGAATTGTTTGCCCTGCTGCCGGTGGAAACCCTGCTCGCCCATGCTGCCGTCCCGGCATTCGATCGCAGCAGCGGACTGGAACGGGAAATGAAAATCCTCTCGGTGGTGCTGGAACGTGGGAGGCTGGCCGTGTTCAACTTCGACCGGCTGGACCCATCGGACACCCTGGAGTGTTTCACGCATCGCGGGAGTGCCAGGCTGAAGAGAGGTTCGATGGAATTTCAGGAAATCATCCCGCTCATCACTTCTAAGCCCGGAGGCATGGAGTCCGCCGCACAAGCTGACGCAGGCCTACAGTTTCCCGGGTCCTTCGAACAGAGGCACCGGCTGTTGCAGATGAGTTGGTTCGGAGGCACGATCGGGTGTTCCGTTACGCCAAAAAACTCACGGTTCCCGATTAACATGCCGCCGCCTCCCACGCTGCCCCTGCTGGCCACCGTATACGCTGCGCTCATAGCGTTTGGTTCCTTGTGGGCGGTTTACGAGGAAATCTCCGCCTGGAGGCCGCTCTGGTATATCGTTCTGGATGCTGTTTCCAACTTCGGCATTTTCGCTCTTTTCATTCTCTATTGGTTTCCGCACGCCAGTCGAGCGCTCGGACTGAACATGCCGGCCCTCTATGTCTTCTGTTTGGTTTGGGTGGTCGCCTGGATTCCGCAAAATTGGAAGAAGCTCACCGCTGAACTTCCCGGGATGGAAGAGAGCCCCCTACTGAAACGGATTGTGATTACCGTGTCCATTATCTTCAGTTACCCAGCCTACTATTTCGCCGGACTGGCAGCATTCAGAAACTGATGGCCCTGGCAGGGCGAGCGACCGCTGACTCCGGGCGGACCAAACCATTCACTACCTCGACAGCGCCATCGGCGAAATTGTCCAGGCGGTCGAAGAGATCAGCCAACGAAAAAACGCCATCATCCATGCGCGCAAGGACTGCAACCAGTGCCGCGGTTGCCCTCAACCCCTTGACCTCCGCTGGTATTCGGTTACTCATTTCCATGGTTTCTGGTTATCATCCAAGGGACGTGAACCCCATTAGTCACTTACTGATAAAATCGAGTGTTCTCACGCACACGATTTTCCTAACGTGAATACCAATCCATTGATTTCCAGCGGTTTAAGTGGTTGATTGTTAGGATTCAACTTTTGGTTCCAGCTCTTTCTTGTTGTGGGAATCCACTCAAACAGAGCAAATGCCACAATATTCCACCGCCATTCTGTCCCCTGCCAATTACTCTCCTGCTGACTTCCGGAAAGCCATGGGGCTCTTGCCGACTGCCTTTTTGAAGACGGTGCTGAGGTATTCGGGATACTCGAATCCCACCTTCCCGGCGATATCGTTCAGGGACAGTTCCGTGGTGACGAGCAATCGCTTCACGCGGCGAAGGCGGACGCGCTGGATTTCATCGTTGGGGGTGCGGTCGAGGGTTTGGTGGAAGCGGCGTTCCAACTGCCGCCGCGAGACTCCTGCGGCACCCACGACATCCTCCACGGAAATGGAGAGATGGGCATTCTGGCGGATGAAACGCAAGGCCTTCGCGACCACGGGGTCGTCCACGGCGATGATGTCCGTGGACTGCCGGACGACCACCCCGGCGGCATCGATGAAGGTTTTTGCCGGAGGACTTACCCGGCCCTCGATCATGTCGTCGAGCAGGCTGGCCGCGACGCTGCCGATTTGCTTGGCGTTCAGCTGGATGCTGCTCAGCGGGGGCTCGGCGAGTTCGCAGTGGACCGTGTCGTTGTCCACGCCCAGCACAGCGATCTGTTCCGGCACGGCCACATCCAGCTCGCGGCAGGCATTGAGCACCTGTTGTCCGCAGACATCGTTGCAGGCAAAAAGTCCGACGGGCTTCGGCAGACCCTGGAGCCATCCGGCCAGAGAGTCCGTGCTGAGCAGAGCCAGTTGCTCCCGCGAGGAGAGCATGAGTTCCGCACCCGGCCGACGGGGAAGAGGGCTCTGGTAACTCGCGAAGGAATTCCCCGCAGCTTCGACCAGCTCGCGGAAATAGCGCAGCCGGCGCTCGGAGTAATTGGCTCCCTCGAACCCGCAAAAGGCAAAGTGCCGGAATCCGCAGCCGCTCAGGTGCTCGAACGCCAGCCGGCAGGTCGAGTGCTCGTTAGTTTCCACCAGCGGCATGTCGAGGTCGAACGCGCCCCGGACATCCACGCAGGGAAGCCCGGTCCGGAGGAGGACGGCCTCCATTTCCCGACTCTCGACGCGGGCGATGATGCCGTCGCCTTCCCAGCCATCCAGCCAAGGCGGCACCGCATCCTCAGGCGAGCGGGACTGCACGTAAACGGACCAGTGCGGATGCGTGTGCAGATACGAGGCCACTCCCCGGAGCAGACCGCGGCCATAAGCCCGGGAGGACTCAATGAGGAGGGCTATTTTTTTCTGCTTTCCCATGGAAGTCGGTGGCGCAATTCTTCAGAAGTTTGCCGCAAAGTTCCAGTGACATACTCCGTCTCGCTCGATAAAAGTGCATTGAAAATTGTATTCGTCAATGCCGCAACCACTCACTTTTCCAACCTCAATACAGGCCCGCGCTAACATGAAAATACTCTCTATCCTACTTGCCGCGACTTTGTTCGCATCCTTTTCCAAGGCCGCTCTCGTCGGCCAGTGGACTTTCGAAAACGGGTCACTCGCGGACACCACCAGGAATTTCGCAGATATCGTGCTTGAGGGCAATGCCAGCCTCTCCAACGGTGCTCTCGACATCAATGGTTCCGGCACGACAGCCACCGGCTGGGCTCACGCATCGGCCCTTCCCGCCAGCAGCGCGATCAGCAACAAGACGCTCGTCTCGTGGATCACCCTCCAGGGACTCGACCCCGTGGCGAGACACGGAGGCGCCATCGCCATCGATATGCAAAGCGGCGACCGTTTTGACGCCATTGTTTTCGGCGAGCGGGACGTGAATCGCTGGATGAACGGCAGCAGCGGTTTCCAGCGCACACCGGCGGGCCAGTTCGACCAGGCCGTCGCGCTCGAAACGGTCGCGCCCAGCCCGTCCATCATCCAGTTGGCGATCAGCTACCAGGATCTCGGCGGAGGGCAGGTTCGAATCACCGGCTACCGCGATGGCATCCAGATGGGCCAGTATCAGATTGGAAATTTCGTCACCTGGGCACCGGGTGAATATGAGATCATTTTTGGCCCGCGCCACACCGCTAACAATTCCGTAACCCATGGCGCGCTCAACGCCCTCATCCACGAGGGCCGGCTCTACAATACAGCGCTGACGCAGGCGGAGATCCAGGCTTTGGAGCTTTTTGTCCCGGAAGACACGGATAGCGATGGTCTCAATGATCAGTGGGAGTTGGCCAACACCCAGCCGCCGAATCTCACCGATCTCAACGGCCTCGAGGCAGGCCCGGGGCCGGGCGCGAATACCGGAGACTTCGATGGCGATGGTTCTCTCGACATCAATGAATTAGCCAACAATACCAACCCGACCAATAAAGACACCGATGGGGACGGTCTCAATGACAACGTCGAGACTGG
>CAMAUV010000102.1 GCA_945861415.1 Akkermansia muciniphila
GCGTGCAGCGCACAGCCGTCTCCACCTCGGCAAGCGAGGCGTTTTCGAAATTGGGCATGACGACCGGGCGGCTCACAACTGCCTGGTAACTATGTCAAGTTATGGAAAGTACAAGTGTTAGGATCGAAAACTTTTGAGGATGGGTCTAATACGGCTGCGACCATATCAGCGGTTATCGGCTCATACTCGGTCTCTCCACTGACTCCGCGATCTAGGCAATACTGGCCGCCACACATGAAAATATTCAGCCAGCAGAGCCCTGCTCTTTCGCAACCATAGCCCACTTTTAGGTCACCCGCTGAAAGCTACGATCCGGATTCCAGAGAAGGTCCCTGAGCCTTTCCCAGTTCATAAAAATCATGCCCGAAGTTGGCAATAATTAACCCGTGGTGCCCCGCCTCGGCTGTTTCGGCGATGCCTAACATCAGGAGCAGGAGCGCCAAAAGGAAGAGCGGACCACGATCTGCCATGGGGTAATTTGGCACAAATGATGTTAAAATTAATAACCTCCATAATCTGGACACCCCGATAACCAGCCGAGCCTAGGGACGCCGCCACATTTCTTTTGCATCTCTTAGGTTTCTGGCCTCAGTCCTCCTAGACCTCTTACCCAACCAGACCGGATATGCCGTCCAAACCTCGCAATCCTGACTCCGACGACCAGCTTCCTCTCGACCTGGAGCCCGCCGCCCCCGACGCGGAGAGGTTCAACACTCCTGCCGACAGCTCCGTCGAGGACATCTCCCCAGCTCATGAAGTCGAGATTGTCCACGCCCACCCGATGACCGCCGTGACCACCAAAGTCACTCCGCGGAATCTCCACCACTTGGGTGAAATGTATGGTCACTGGTTCCTCGACTATGCCAGCTACGTCATCCTTGAGCGCGCGGTCCCTCACATAAAAGACGGACTCAAACCCGTCCAGCGCCGCATCCTCCACACCATGGAGACCATGGACGACGGGCGCTTCAACAAAGTCGCCAACGTCGTCGGCGAGACGATGAAATACCACCCCCACGGCGATTCCGCTATTACAGAGGCTCTCGTCGGCATCGGTCAAAAGCAGACGATGGTCGAGACGCAGGGAAACTGGGGCAACATCTACACCGGCGACGAAGCCGCCGCTGCCCGCTACATTGAAGCGCGCCTCAGCAAGTTCGCGCTCGAGGTTTCTTTCAATAAACGCCTCACCACATGGGCCTCCAGCTACGACGGACGCAACAGAGAGCCCGTCACCTTGCCCATGAGATTCCCCCTCCTCCTCGCCCAGGGCGCGGAGGGCATCGCCGTCGGCCTTTCCTGCAAAATCCTCCCGCACAACTTCAACGAACTCTGCGACGCCGCCATCGACGCCCTGCGGAATAAGAAAGTAAAACTCATCCCCGACTTCCCCACCGGCGGTCTCATGGATGCCACCGACTACAACGAAGGACTCCGCGGCGGAAAAGTCAAAGTCCGCGCTCGCATCACCAAGTCCAAAAAAACCAACACCCTCGAAATCACCGAAATCCCCTACGGCACTACAACCGGCAGCCTCATCGAGAGCATCCTCGCCGCCAACGAGAAGGGGAAAATCAAGATTGCCAAAGTCGAAGACGTCACCGCGGAGCACGTCAACATCACCGTCCATCTCGCCGCCGGCACCAGCGCGGACGACATGCTCGCCGCCCTCTACGTTTTCACCGACTGTGAAGTTAGCATCTCCCCTAACTGCGTCGTCATTCAGGACGACACCCCCATCTTCATCTCCGTTAACGACCTCCTCAAATACGCAGCCAACCAAACCCGCGATGTTCTCCGCCAGGAGCTGGAACTCAAACTCGGCGACCTCGAGGAAAAGTGGCACAACATGTCACTGGAGAAGATATTCATCGAAAAACGCATCTACCGCGACATTGAGGAATGCACCACATGGGAAGCCGTCATGGTCGCCATATGGAAGGGCATGAAGCCCTACCTCAAGCACCTCCGCCGCGAGGCCACGGATGACGATATCGCCCGCCTTACCGAGATCAAAATTAAGCGCATCTCCAAGTACAATAGCTTCGAGGCCGACAATCAGATTAAAGCCATCGAAGACCAGATCAAAGAAATCCAAGGCTGCCTCGCCGAGCTGACGAAGTATGCCGTCAACTGGTTCAAGGAACTCAAAAAGAAATACGGCACCGGACGCGAGCGGAAGTCTGAGATCGCCACCTTCGGCGCTGCCCTCAAAGCCAGCGATGTTGCCGTCGCCACGGAGACCCTCTATGTGAACCGCGAAGACGGCTACATCGGCTGGGGCCTCAAACGCAGCGGCGATCCCGTCTGCAAATGCTCTCGCCTCGACGATATCATCGTCTTCTCCGAAGATGGCACCGTCAAAGTTAGCAAGGTATCGGAAAAAGCTTTCTGTGGCCCGCGGCCCGCCTATTCCAACCTGTTCGACCGCGAGAAAGTCTTCTCCGTCATCTACCGCGACGGTCCCCGCGGTCGCTACTTCGCTAAACGCTTCCAGATGGGCGGCATCGTCCGCGACACCATCTACGACCTCACCAAAGGTACCAAGGGCAGCAAGTTGGTATATCTCGCCGCGCACAACAGCCCAGAGACCAGCAACAAACAGCGCCTCATGATCCACTTCCAGCCCGCCCCGCGGCTGCGAAAGACAGAGGAGGAATTCCCCTTCGCCGA
The DNA here is from genome assembly GCA_945861415.1 of Akkermansia muciniphila. Classification (GTDB taxonomy): domain Bacteria; phylum Verrucomicrobiota; class Verrucomicrobiia; order Verrucomicrobiales; family V1-33; genus V1-33. The sequence continues at coordinate 2,674 of CAMAUV010000102.1, forward strand.
AATCGATATCAAAAACCGCAACGCCCAGGGCAGCGTCGTCGCCGAAAACCCCATCAAGCGCATCAGCCTCATCAAGCAGGGAGGGTGAAGTTGGTAATTGGCGAAAAGCTCTCTTTTCCGCCAGCTTCGCGCTCAATAGCAAATCCGGCCGTCGAAACTTCCTAGCAGATTGGACTTGCGCGCCACCTGCCAAGCCGCGCCCGGCACCTGCGAACGTCGAATCAGTCCACCTTCGGAATTTGTCATTAAGCCCCTGCGGGGATGCACATTTCCGCGGCGAGATTGATCGCGGCAATCATGCTTGAGGGATTGGCGCGGCCCTTGCCGGCAATATCAAAGGCAGTGCCGTGGTCAGGGCTCGTGCGGATGCACGGGAGCCCCAGCGTGATGTTTACGGCGGTGTCGAAATCGAGAAGCTTCAGCGGGATGAGTCCCTGATCATGATACATGCAGACCACCGCGTCCCATCCGCCGCGTGCGGCGTGGTAGAAGAGGGTGTCAGGGGGCAGGGGGTCAGAGAAAGTGGCGTCAGTGTGGGTTGCGCGCAGACGCTCGACTCCTGGGCGAATGATGTCCGCTTCCTCGCTGCCCATGTGGCCTTCTTCACCGGCGTGGGGATTGAGGCCGGCAAAGGCGATGCGGGGCCAGCGTTTTCCGCGGCGGCGCACGAAGTCCGCAAGCAACCGGCCGGTGTGTTCAACGCCTTCTATCGTCAGTATTTCCGGGACGCGGCGCAGCGGTTCGTGGATGGTCACGAGACCCACCGTCAGGCTGGGGCCGGTGAGGCACATGACGGGAGATGGGGTGTTGAAGTGATGCGCGTAAAACTCTGTCTGGCCCGGAAAGGGGTAGCCGATGGCAGCCAGCGAGGCTTTGCACACCGGGGCCGTGACAACAGCGGCGATCTCCCCGGAGCGAAGCAGGCGAACGCTTTCCTCCAGGGAATCCACGGCGGCCCGGGCTGTGCGCTCATCCGGTCGCCCGGGCTCTGCGCGGGGGTATTCACCGATGAGGCGATACGCGAACCTCTGGTCGAGCCTGCCACTGCTCAATGCAGCGGCGCTCACCTCAGGACCGATTCCGGCTGCGTCTCCGAGGGTAATGCCAATGACTGGACGTGCAGCCTGGCTCATTTGTATTCGATGATCGCTTTCTTGCGCAGTTTCTTCACCCACTCCTGCGAGGCTTTTTGCTTCTTTTCGGAGAGGATGAGGCCTTCCAAAACCTTATCGATCTCCGCCCGCGGCCGCATTTCTCCGGGGATGCTGGCCTCCACCCAGAAGATGTAGAAGTTGCCCAGCAGCGGGGTCACTTCGCTGTATTTGCCTGCGGGGATCCTCGAAACGACGGGCCAGAATTCTCCGGCGAGATCTTTGGGCCCCACGACACCCCATGCCCCGCCGGTTTCGCGTCTGCTGTCAGCGGAGTGGGTCCTCGCGAGCGAAGCAAAGTCAGCGCCTCCTATAAGGCTGGCATGAATTTCGCGGGCGAGCGCGAGTTGATCATTCGGGGTCTTGCCGGCGACTCCGGAGGGAACGGTGATGCTCCAGAGTTTGAGTTGGTCGCCATCGCGGAACCGCGCGGCGTTTTTGCTGATGTAGGCAGTCTTCTCCTGCTCGGTGACATAAAGGTCATCGGTTTTTGCGAGCTGGCCGCGCATCATTTCCCCAATAACGTTTTTTCGCTGCTGCTCGAAGAACTTGGCATAGCTCAATCCCTGTGCGATCATTTCCGTGCGGAACCTTTTCTCATCTCCTTTGAAAATGCCATCAATGAAGATCTTGCGCACCCGTTCCTTAGAATGGGCGTCCACTTTGTTATCGAATCTCGCCGCGAAGGGCTCATATTCCTTGAGGATGAGCTCCTGGTCGATGAGGGATTCCAGCACTTCTGCGCGGAGCATCTTCTTTTCAGATTCTAAGTCCTCTCGCGTCATGATCTTGCCGATCAGGTCCATTGTCTTAGCCCGGAGCAGGTCATCCACCTGAGAGGAAAGAATAGGGCGTCCGTAGACACTGGCGACAACCCGGTTGGGCGCGGCGGTGAGAGTTGGGGCCAAACATAGTGCGGCGGCAAGGCTGAGAGCGAGGAATTTCATGGTCGGTAGAGTTGAGGATTAGTTCCAAAGGAAAGACTGACGCTGGCCAAAGCTGCGGCCGCCCTGGGAGAGCGTCACCCGCCAGCTGAGTAACTGCCCGCGTTCAAGAAAATCGGTCCCGCTGACATTGAAGCGTAGCAGTTTGGCATCCGGCCGCACCGTTTGCTCTTTCGCATGCACTTTGAACCCGGTGGTTTGCTGGCGGTATTCGAACCTCGCCGTCACCGGCATTCGGTTGTCCGCCGGAGTGAAGAAAAAAGTGTAGCAGGTGCCTCGCCGGGCATCGCGATCGGCATCGCTCACCGCCCCATGCAGGTAATACTTTTGTTCGAAGACGATGGCCTGCTCGGCAGTGTCTGGGGCTTTAGATGGATTGAGCCGGTAGGTCTTGACTTTCGTTATGCCGGGCCCCACAGGGGCTGGAACTGTGCAGGAGCACAGTCCGCCTAGCAGTGCGGCAGCGAGAGAGACAGCAGTCAACTTCATTGGTGCATATTCCGTAGCGAATCTTGACTGTCAACGCCCGGAAAACAGTAAGCGGCAGGGTTTTTTCTCCAAGCAACTCAAGGCGGACGGGGTCAATGAAGCGCTTTCACATTTTGGTGAATGGCGACATAAGAATGACGAAATGAGAATGTCAAAGCCACGAGGAAATGACTAAATCAGAAGCCCGGATTCACAAGGAATGGGGAAACGCATAGCGCTGAATGGTTTCGGATTTCGGCCTTCGTCATGGCCTACGGTAACCGGGGAAACTTCGAGAAGTCCGGCATCCTCTTCTCCAGAAATGCATTCTTCCCCTTCTTGGCCTCCTCGCTCAAGTAGTAGAGCAGCATGGCATTTCCGGCCAAATCGAGGAGGTCCATCTGGCCGTCGTAGCTCGCGTTGAGCGCGGATTTCAGGCAGCGTAGCGCCAGCGGGCTGTGCTGGAGAATTTCGCGCGCCCACTTCACCGTCATCGTTTCCAGTTCCGCCAGCGGCACCACTGCGTTGACGAGGCCCATATCCAGCGCTTTCTTTTGCCCTACGATGCGGGCCAGATAAGACGATCCGAGGCCGCCGTCGAAACTTCACACCTTCGGGCCCGTCGGGCCAAAGCGCGCATTGTCCGCCGCAACCGTCAGGTCGCAGACCAAATGGAGCACGTGGGCTCTGCCGATGGCATATCCCGCCACCATGGCGCTTACCGATTTGGGGATTCTCCGGATCTTTTTCTGGCCTTCGAGCACATTCAGTCGAGGCACCCCGTCGCCGCCGATTTAGCCCGCGTGACCGCGCACGTTTAGGTCGCCGCCGGAGCAGAAAGCCATGTCGCCTTCGCCGCACGGAATGACAACGCCCACCGCCGGGTCTTCGTTAGCGAGGCCGAACGCCTCCAGCAGTTCCTCCACGGTTAGCGGAAGGATTGCATTACGCACTTCCGGGCGGTTGATCGAAATCTTGGCGATCCCGTCGGCGCTTTTTTCGATTCGAATGTCGGTGAATTCTTTAATTGATGCCCAAATGCCCCTGTCATCTAAAGGGGGCCGGCGCATGCCAGATGAAATCCTTCCTTCCTTAATATTCGGCAGCACGGTGCCGGCCGGGAGGTAGGTAATAACGCCGACCGGCGCGAACGGCCGAAAAGCACTCCGCCAGCGATATAAATGCCCGTATCGATGACCAGCATGGCCCAACGCACAGCCGTAATCAGATTCTGATTATCTTTGACAGATAGTCCAGTGGGAGGTCCATAGAAAAGGAGGGCGTGCCAAAATACATCGCACTAGTAAGCATAAGGGCGATATACCGGGGTAAATCCCTAAGAATCGTAGGTTGGTCATTGGTTTTGAGGGCACGACGATTTATTTTGACTAGAGACTGACTACAAGTGTTTAAATAACAATAGAGCGTTAATATTATGTAAATTTTGCAAATTTAATCGAAATACAAATAAAAATCCACCAGTCGCATTTTTGGGGTAGGCAGGAGGAAAATCTCTCTCCATAGCTACGGGGAAGGTATGTCCGACGCTATTTCCGAGCCCATTCTCCATCCGCTGCCCGCACTGCAAGTGCTGGCCGAGTATCTGGAAGTGCAAGCCCGCTCGGGAAAGTCCCGGGTTTTTATGCGGCCGGAAGCCCGGGAGGCCCTCCGGGAAATCTGCCGCATGAAGCCAGGCCGGGCGCATCGCGCAGCGCCAGCCTCTAAACCCCATGCTTCGCCGGTCTCGTCCACCCCCCCTGCCACTGAGCAGGGTGCCGTGGTCTCCCTCGACGCCAAATCAGCCAGTGTCGTGGTCACTCGGAGCGTCCTTGCTCCTGTTAGAAGCGTGTCGGTTCCCACATTGCCGCAAACTCCCCCGCTCAGCCGCGAGGAGCGCATGGCGGCTCTGGATGCCCTCGCAAAACGCGCTGCCGATTCCCCTGCCGCTAAAGCTCTCGGTACGCTGCGGGAGAGAATGGTCTTTTCCACCGGCGACCCCGAAGCGGGACTGATGCTGGTCGGCGAAGCGCCGGGTGCTCAGGAGGAGCAGATGGGTGAGCCCTTCGTGGGGCCGGCGGGTCAGTTGCTGGACAGGATACTCAAAGCCATGGGCCTTGAGCGAAGCGCGGTCTACATTTCCAATGTCTGCAAATTCCGGCCAAGTACCAGCGCGGACCAAGGAACTAAAAACCGCAAGCCTACACTCCCGGAGATGCTCAGTTGTCTGGAGTATGTCCACGAGGAACTCGCCATCGTGCGTCCGCGGGCCATCGTAGCGCTCGGGGCCACCGCCGCAGAAGGTCTGCTCCAGCGGCCGGTAACGGTAGGATCCGTACGCGGGCGCTGGCTGGACTGCCGTGGTGTGCCTCTTATGGTGACCTATCATCCTTCCTACCTTCTGCACCGCGAAGCGGATGGCCCGGTGGCGGCCCAGGCAGAGAAGCGGAAATGTTGGGAGGATATGCTCAAGGTCATGGAGCAGATGGGTCTGCCCGTCTCCGCAAAGCATCAGGCTTACTTCCTTCCCAAATCCTAACATCCAATGTCACTCTTCACCCACCTCATTAACGGCGAGATTCCCGGGCGGTTCGTCTGGAAAGACGAGCACTGTGTAGCTTTCCTAACCATCGCTCCCATCCGTCCCGGCCATACCCTTGTCGTGCCACGGCAGGAAATCGACGCATGGACAGATGCCCCGGTGGACCTCGCCGCCCATCTGTTTCAAACTGCGCAAAAGGTAGCCCGGGGTATCCAGAGCGCCTTTCCCTGCAATAAAGTGGGTGTCATGATCGCCGGCCTGGAAGTTCCGCACCTGCACATTCACCTCACCCCGATTGATGAAATTCGGGATATGGATTTCGCGCGCCAAGACAGCAAAGCCGAGCCAGCTGCCCTTGACGCTGCAGCGGAAAAAATCCGCGCTGCGCTCAGGGCGCAGGGGCACGCGGAAGTAGCTTCGTAGTCGGGCCTGCAACATCGCTTCCGATGCGGGTGCAAAATTGCCGCACGCGCGTCCGGTCTGCTATCCATTCGCTGCTCCGGGGCCTGCACAGTCCCTCATTGACTCACGGACGAGCGCAATTGAGATCACAAAAATCATGATTGGAAAACTCTTCACGACGATAGGCTGTATGCTCTCACTGGCCTTGGTCCACGCGCTCATGGCTGAGAACAAGAAAGTGGAATCGAAAGCGGACACGCAGGCCGACAATGAGGGCTTTGTCCCCATGTTCGATGGCAAGACGCTCACGGGCTGGGAGGAAATGCCTGCTGCGGCTGTTAAGGCTTGGAGCGTGGTGGATGGCGCGATCGTGGGCGAGGGCGACAAGGGGCGCGGATACCTAGTCTTTGAGAACAGGGAACTGGCCGATTTTGAACTGAAACTAAGCTATCGCTTCCCGGGCAAGGGGAATAGCGGGGTCAGCGTGCGGGCGCGTCCTGATGAGACTGGCCGTCGGAAGTTCCAGAGCTACCACGCCGATCTCGGTGACCTCGGAAGCGGGCGGAAGGTGCTGGGGGCATGGGACTTCCATGTGCCGGGACGCAAGGAACACTCCTGCTTTCGGGGCGATCGCCTCGTCATTGACGCGAACGACAATCCCGCGCTGACGAAGATCGAGGGCGCCGTGACGGAGGCGGATATCGTGAAGGACGGATGGAATGCGGTGCATCTCATCGTCAAAGGCAATACCTTAAAGTTCTTCATCAATGGCAAGCCCGCCTCCGAGTTCAGCGAGCATCTTCCGGACGAGAAGCGCCTGCACAAAGGCATGATCCAATTGCAACTGCACGATCCCGGCATGTTCGTGCACTTCAAGGATCTCCGTCTCAAGATATTGAAGTAAGCGTTGCAGCGCTGGAGGGCCCGCGCACGAGGAGAATATCTCAGGCCGCCGGCCTGCCTTTACGCATTGTTTCCAGCCTTGCACAGCATAGATGCAGTGTATTGCAGCAAGGCCAGCCTAGGACGCGCCGCAATGCAATGTTTCCCGCCCCCGGCGTCGTCTCTCGCAAACTCTTTTGTGTCTGAAACTTCCGAAAAGCCACCTTCGTTCGTAGCATGATGACTGTCTGAGTGTCTACCTCTCTCCTCGCGCTGGCCACGCTCCTCACCCTCCAGCCATTGCTGCGGGCACAGGCGGAACCGGAATTTTCTCCCGTGCCGCCGGTGCAGGCCCGAACCCCACAAGAGGAGGCGAAAACGTTTCTGCTGCCTCCGGGGTATCGTTTAGAACTGTTAGTCAGCGAACCGGACATCGCGGAGCCGATGGGCATGGCCTTCGATGCCAAGGGCAGGCTCTACGTTCTTGAAATGCGCACGTATATGCAGGAAATCAACGGCGCCGGCCAGCAATCTCCGACAAGCCGTGTCTCCGTGCACTGGTCGAGCCGCAACGACGGCGTCTTTGATCAGCACCGCGTCTTCGCTGACAATCTGCTACTGCCGCGCCTAGCAGCCTGTCGGACTTAGAAGCCCCGTTTTTCGGCCCGGAAAATTCTTTTCGTTTCGGCGGCAGGAGTTTTCTCCGCGGAGGTCACTCGCAGTAGTCAGTTCGACCTTGAACAGGCGCACAAGGCGCATTTCCGGAGGCGTAATT
>CAMAUV010000103.1 GCA_945861415.1 Akkermansia muciniphila
CCTCGCAGATCGGCCGGATGCCATGACCGGTGGTGCGGCGGATGTTGTCGATCATGGCGCGGAGTTCGGCTGGGGTTTGGTTCCGAGGATGACCGCGGCCTTTTTTAAAATGTCATTCTCCTGCCGCAGGCGGGCGACCTCCCGGCGCAACGCGCGCAGGTCGTCCGCTCCGTCCCGCTCGCCTACGGCTCGCGGTCCTTCGCTCCCGACCTGCGCGCGCCGTGATGCGTTCTTCCACGAGTAAAGGAGGTTGGAGCTGATGCAGAGTTCTTCCGCGATCTCCGCGACGGGCCGGCCGGTCTCAAGCAGCTCGACGGCCTGGGTCTTGAACTCGGCGGTGTAGCGCTTGCGTTGCTTCTGGTTCATGGGCATGGATTCTGGTAGGTGGTGGTCCAGAAATCCAGCTCACCTCAAATTGTCGCTTATTCAAGAAGCGGTGGTCGACGATTATAACTGGAAGACTGCACAAACCAAAGCCGAACAAACTGGCGATGGCCAACCGGCTATAAGCCAGCAGACAATGCCCACGTGAAGCATCAACCAACAGCCCCCACGTTGGAAGATACACGCCCGTAGCCTAAGCCCTGTCTCTCTGCGTTCCAGTTCCTGATATTGACGCCACTCCGGGCTGCTGAATCACGCAAAATCGCCTATGGATGCGTTCTTACATCCGTTCTTACATCCGTTCTTATTTGATAGGTCTCGTTTGCGTAACCCATTAATCTTTAAAGTGGTGGAGGTAAGGAGATTCGAACTCCTGACCTTCTCATTGCGAACGAGACGCTCTACCAACTGAGCTATACCCCCCAGCTTCGAAGACGCGGCGCATATACTCTCTGCAGGGTTTCCAGCAAGCGAAATGTCCGGAGGCGAGGACTCGGGGAGAAGGGCCGCACGCACCCGAAGGAGCCCCGGGGAAGCACCCGCGCCCTTTTACCACAGTTCACAGACCACTGACCTAACTCCCCTGATCAATGCAAAAAGTGCCGGTGGCCTGTTAAGACCATAGCGAGCCCGCGGTCATTGGCTGCAGCGATCACTTCCTCGTCCCGCATGGAGCCTCCGGGCTGAATGGCCGCGGTCGCTCCCGCTTCCGCCGCGCTGATCAAGCCATCGGCAAAAGGGAACATGGCATCGCTAGCGACAACGCTGCCATCGAGGGAAATCCCGGCTTCTTTGGCTTTCCACACGGCGATACGGGCACTGTCCACACGGCTCATTTGGCCGGCACCGATGCCAAGCGTGCGATCGTGTGACGCAAAGACGATGGCGTTGCTCTTCACATGCTTCACCACACGCCATGCAAAACGCATGGCTTCCAGTTCCTCTTTGCTCGGCACCCGCTGCGTTACCACTCTCTCCTCCATGTTTTGCAGACCCAGCGCTTTTACATCGCGGTCCATCACCAGCAGACCACCGGGGGTGCTGCGAACCACGGGATTCTTATCCATCCATTTTGCGTAGGCCTCCACATTGGCTTGAATGAGGCGCAGGTTTTTCTTCTTTTGCAGCATGGAGCGGGCTCCCGCTTCGAAATCAGGCGCAATGATCACATCAGTGAAAATTTCGCTGATCACCCGCGCCAAACGTTCGGTCAGCGGACGGTTGGTAACGATGACGCCGCCAAAGGGAGCCTGCTTATCGGTTTCGAAAGCCTTGTCCCACGCCGCACGCAGGTCTTCGTCATCGCAGCCCACACCGCAGGGATTGGTGTGCTTGAGGATGGCAACCGTGGGGCGCTTGAACTCCATGACCAGCTCCGTCGCGGCTTCGATATCGATGATGTTGGTGTAGCTGAGCTCCTTGCCCTGCAGCTTTTCGAAGTAGTCATTGAAGGAACCGTAAAGGCTCGCCTTCTGGTGTGGATTCTCTCCGTAGCGCAGTTCCTGACAGAGCGGCAGACTCACGCTGAACGACGCTTCGGTCTCCTGTTCCTTGTTGAGGAAATCCGCGATAGCCCGGTCATAAGCGGCCGTGCGCTGATACACTTTGATGGCCAGCCGTTCCCGCGTTTTCAGGGTGGTGGCGCCGTCGTGTTCCTTCATCTCCTCAAGGACCGTGGGGTAATCTGTAACATCCGTGACCACCGTGACACTCTGGTAATTTTTGGAAGCCCCCCGCAGCATGGCCGGCCCGCCGATGTCGATGTTCTCGATAGCCTCCTCCAGAGTGACGCCCTTCTTCGTGATGGTTTCCTCAAACGGATACAAATTCACCACGAGGAGGTCAATGGGCGGCACATCCAGTTCCTTCGCGCGAGCGAGGTGCGCGGGATTTTCACGCTGGTAAAGAAACCCGCCGTGCACCCGCGGGTGCAGCGTCTTTACGCGGCCATCAAAGCACTCTGGATAACCCGTGAAGTCGGAAACTTCGACCACCGGAAGCCCCTGATCCCGCAGGAATTTGGCGCTGCCTCCGGTGGAGACCAGTTCCACACCCATGTCATGAAGCCCCCGGCCAAATTCAGCCAAGCCGGTTTTATCGGAAACGGAAATGAGGGCACGCGTGATCTTCATGGAGGGTAACGAGGAGCCGCGAGCATGGGACTCCCCCCTAAGGCCGCAAGTGGAAAGCCTCGGCTCCTCTTTCGCCGCCCAGCCTAGCAAATTCCCCGCATGACCTCCGCATTGAAATCCCGCGCTGCAGGCGGCTCGACTTCCGGCGGAAGTGCGGCGCGCATGGCTTCGCCGAGCCGGGCTGCCTCTGCGCGCATCGCCAGCCATTCAGCAGGCACATCGGCGGCAGCGGAAGCGTGGCCGGTGACATCGCCGGCTTCCATCCAGCGCATGAAGCTTTCCTGATCGTGAGTAAGCGATGTTTCCATGAGAGTGTTGTAGTTTAAAACTTCTGGCGATGGAGCAGACCACCACCGTTACGGGCTATGTAGACGCACCTTCTGCGGAATTATTCACTTCGCGGGAGAGGGAACGCCAGATTTTCCAGCATTCGAGGAAACCGTCGGCAAAATCCCCGGGCCTAGCAGCGGTCCACGCGTCAATCTCTTCCGGCGTGAACCACTGGCCGGTCTCAATTTCCGCAGCCGGCCAGCGCAACCGGCCATCATGGCGCACCGTATAGAGTTCCACAAACTCCCCACCGGTCCCCCTGCAGGCCGGCACCTTGCCGGCAAATGTGAGTCCCTCCGGGGAAGTCCGCACGCCCACTTCCTCCTCCAGTTCCCGCACCGCGCAGGACAGGTAGTCCTCTCCTGCATCCAGATGTCCGGCAGCGCTGCTGTCCCACTTGCTAGGCTTTTTGTCCTTCAAGTGACTACGGAGTTGCAGGAAGACCTGACCGCGGGAGTTGAGCACGAAAATATGAACCGCTCGGTGCAGCCAGTCGTTCGCATGGACTTCGCGCCGGGTGGCCTGCCTGACTACTTGATTCTGTTCGTCCACCACATCAAACATTTCCTCATCGCGCTGCGCCACCCCTTTGAGTTCGTGCGTGTCATACGCGTTGGTCAGTGCCACCCACTGGGCGAGAGAGAGTTCCTGTCCGCGCATCGTGGCAGAGACGCCGGATTCGGCCGCCAACTGCTCCCATGGCTGCGGCCCGGGCGGGAGCAAATTGCGCAGCATCTTACGGCGTTGGGCAAATCCCGCCCGCAGCAGACGCTCGAATATCGCCTCGTCGAATACGGGAAGTTCCGCCCGGGGTCGCGGCGTTAGCAGCACAACGCCGCTGTCCACTTTCGGGCGCGGAACGAAAATGTCCGGCGGCAGCTTTCGCAACATCTTCGCCACCCACCGCACCTGCGTGCGGAGACTCAGCAGGCCATACTCAGAGGAATTCGGCTGCGCGCACAGGCGGTCACAGACTTCCTTTTGCAACGTGAAGACTGCCCGCTGCACCGGGCTTGGGTTTTCCATCCAGCGGCGCACGATTTCTGTTCCCACAGAATAGGGCAAGGCCCCCAGCACCTTGAGCGGCTGGAATTTGAAATACGGCCTCAGGTCAAACTCCAGCGCATCGCCGTGCAGGACCGTGACATGGGGCAATCCGCCAAATTTTGACCGCACCAGTTCCACCAGTTCGTCATCTTTTTCCAGCAGGATGCAACGGGCACCGGTTTGTACGAGATGTTCTGTAAGCGCCCCCATGCCGGGACCGATCTCGATCACGGTATCCCCCGGCCCTGCTTCCAATTGCTCCACGATCCAGCACGCCACTGTCGCATCGGACATGAAATTTTGCCCCATGCCCTTTTCCGCTTCGATTCCACGCTCATTCATCGCGCGGCGGGTGCGGCGCTGGTCATCGTTGCGATAGTGGCGGGGATTCCTGCTCATTCTATCCCCTGCCCTGCTCCCGAGTCATAACGGCGCAACCCGGGACTCGGGGCCAGTCGTTAAAATCCTCCATCAGACGAACCGCAGAGGCGCAGACAATGAGAAGATGCACGGAGTCGGAATCGGCGGCTTAACTGGTTTCACCCGCATCCCTACTCCGCGCGCTCTGCGCTTCTGCGGTTCATCCACAATCAGTGGTCGAGTCTTCCTTGCTAGGCAAAAGAAAGCGACGGAGGGCCGGGCCTGCTGCCCCGCACATCCGCCGCTGAAAGCCGGCGCTGTATGTAGCCGCCGGGAGGAAGGACTAGTTGGTCTTTTCCTCTAACTTCTTGTCGCCCGGTGGAGGACCACCGGGGCCGCCCGGACGCCCGCCACCACCACGGCGTGCACGCATTTCCTCGAAGGCCTTGCGGCGCTCTTCTTTGCTCAAGCTGCCGTCCTTGTTGGCATCATACTTTTCGAGCATTTCCTTTTCGCGGTCAGCGCGGAGAGTAATGGCTTCCTCTTCGCTGAGTTTACCGTCACCGTCCTTGTCATACTTGTTGAGGGTCTCCGAATCCAGCTGGCGTCCGCCTTGGCCGCCGCGGCCCTGGTTTTCGGCTCTCATTTTCTTGGTCTCTTCCTCGCTCAGCTTTCCGTCCTTGTCGGCGTCATACTTTTCGAGCGTTTCCTTTTGGCGAGCTTCGCGAGCGGCCTTGATTTCATCTTCGCTCAGCTTGCCGTCGCCGTCTTTGTCGAACTTCTTGATCATTTCCGGATTAGGAGTCCCGCGTCCACGGCCGCCCTCGCGGCCGCCGCGATCACCGCCTCCAGGAGGGGGCGGTGCGCCTTCGGGTTTCTTGTCGTCTTGAGCGGATGCCGGCAGGACCAGCAAGCCTGCGGCGAGAGTGAGAAGCGTGAGTTTTAGTTTCATGGGGTTTGGTGGGTTGTTGATATGAAGTCGCCGCGGGGCGTGCCGCAACATCTGCATAGACGATTCAACCCGACTTTCCGTTACCGGACATTATTTTTTCTTCCACGTTCGCTCCGACTCGGCCATGAAGTAAAACGCCGGCTGGTTGATTCCGCATCTATCAAGAAGATTTCGATGACGTGCCTTTTCCCGACCTCTCAGCCCCGTGCACGCTTTAGCCTGATGAGGCTGCATTCATGGTGAACTCATTCCGGAATGGCTTAGCCGCATTGAAGCCAATGCCTACCTGGCAAAATTTAGGCCAAATACCCTGCCAGCATCGTCATTGAAGGCGCTGTCACCGCGAATCTCGTCGTGAAGGCAAGCGAAGATGCCGAGATGCGCCGGCCACGGGTTCCTCGCGATGAACCCCTCATTTCGCGAACCATACTCCAGCGCATGGCCGTGATGACCGGCCCGTCGTTCATCTCCGTCTTCGGCTACTTTCTCTGGCGCGTCCAGACTGGCGCGCCCGTCAAACCCATGCGCAGTGAGAGCTCTACCTTGCTGACCAATAAGGCCGTTGTTTAATGCGCTCAACTACCGCTGCGAATTTCGCAGCGCGTTCAGCAGAGGCGTCCGCCGCAACCCATGGCTCCTCAGCGGTCTCCTCGCCGGTAACGTTCTCCACTTTGCGGTTAATTACACCAAACCTATAGACCAGCTATTCAATACCCGGCCGATTGATGCCCCCTTCTTCCGCCTTATCGGGGCCGTGGCGAGGCTCGTGCTCTGGGCGGAGGAAGCGCAAAAGTGGATCGCCTGAAAAAGCGGGGCGCACGGCTGCTAGCGCGTAAACAAAGCACCTGCTTTTGCGTGTGGAATTCGGACGCGGGCTGACATAGAAAACACTCATGCGACCACTCTCACTCCGCTTTTTACCCGTCTTTTTCAGCCTCCTGCCCTCGGGCACGGACGCTGCAGTCGAGTTTAACCGCGACATCAGGCCTATCCTATCTGATAAGTGTTTCGCGTGTCATGGGCCGGACGCCGCCACCGTAAAAGGCGGACTGCGACTGGATGGCCGCACGCTCGCGCTCAAGCCCACGAAGTCCGGCGCGCTCGCCATCGTTCCTGGCAAGCCGGAGGAGAGCGAACTCATCAAGCGCATCCACACCACCGACGAAGACGACGTCATGCCGCCGCCGGACTCGCACAAATCTCTGACAGCGGCGGAGAAGAGGACACTGGAGACGTGGATCAAAGAGGGCGCGGAATACAAAGGACACTGGGCATTTGAAAAACCTGTGCGCCCGGAAGCCCCATCGGCGGGGGGGCATCCCGTGGATGCTTTCCTAAATGTCCGACTCGCAAAGGAAGGCCTAAGAATGCAGCCGGAGGCGCCGAGAGAAACCCTCATCCGCCGTGTGGTCTTCGATGCCACCGGCCTGCCACCCACGCAGCCGGAGGTGGATCAATTTCTCGCCGACACCGCGCCAGATGCCTACGAGCGCATGGTGGACCGATATCTCTCTTCGCCGCATTACGGCGAACACATGGCGGCACACTGGCTCGACCTCGCGCGCTACGCCGACAGCAATGGATTCCAAACCGACACCAGCCGCGAGCAGTGGGTGTGGCGGGACTGGGTCATCAACGCCTTCAATGCGAACATGCCCTACGACCGCTTCACCATCGAGCAACTCGCAGGCGACATGCTGCCAAATGCCGCGCGCGAACAGATCATCGCCTCCGGCTTCAACCGCAATCACCGGCTCAATGGCGAAGGCGGGCGTATTGAAGCGGAATGGTTCGCAGAGACCGTCATCGACCGCGTGGAGACCACCGGGCTCACATGGATGGGCCTCACGCTCAACTGTTGTCGCTGCCACGATCACAAATACGACCCAGTCTCGCAGAAGGAATTCTATCAGTTCTTCGCCTACTTCAATTCCAACGACGAAAGCGGCGTGCTGGATGGCGACTCGAATTCCAAGCCCTTGCTGCCCGTCCCCAAACCAGGCGAAGAAAACAAGCACGCGGAACTCCGGGCTGCCGTGAAGGCTGCAGAGCAACGCATAGAGGAAGCGGAAAAGGAACTGCCCGCGCTCCAGGCGGCGTGGGAGCCGCAGTTCCTCGCCCAGTTCGGCGGGCAGAAAGACGCGTGGCGCCCGCTGCTCAATGAGAGCGTGAAGAGCGAAGGCGGTGCCACCCTCACCCGCCAGCCGGATGGCACATGGCTCGCCAGCGGGAAGAATCCCGACCACGAAATTTATATCATCACGGCCCCGCTAAGTGCGGGCACGTTTACCGGCGTGCAGATTGATGCGCTGCCCGATGCCTCCCTGCCCGCGCAAAGCGTCGGACGCTTCTCCAACGGCAACTACGTCCTCAGCGACATCGATGCCGAGATCACCGCGCCGGGCCTCAAGGAGCCCCTGTCCGCCAATTTCATCTCTGCCAGCGCCGACTACGAGCAGAAAGGCTGGGAGGTGGAACTCATCGTGAAGGACAAACTAAAGCGCGGCAAAGGCATGAAGAACAAGCAGGGCTGGGCTGTGGACGGCCCCACGAAGAAAGAGCCGCGCACCGGCGTCTTCGCCTGCACTCCCATAGAAGTGCCCAACGGCGCACAGATCAAGATCACCCTGCGCCACGACGCGCTAGCCGGTCACAACATCGGGCGATTCAAAGTCGCCACCACCTCAATGCCGCCCGAGCTAGTGAAGGCGAAGGGAGGTGCCGTTCCCACGAACGTCCTCGCTGCTCTGCAAAATCCCGTCGCTCAGCGCACAACTGCGGAAAAGGACGCGCTAGCCAAATTCTACCGTGCCAACACCGACAACCCCGCGATCAAAGCCGATGCTGCTGTCGCCGGCGTCAAGAAGTCACTCACCGACTACGAAACCTCCATGCCCACCGTCATGGTCATGCAGGAACGTACTCAACCGCGCGATGCCTTCATCCTGAAGCGCGGCGAATACGACAAGCCCGGCGACAAAGTCGCCCGCGCCCTGCCCGCCGTATTACCACCGCTGCCCGCAGGCGCGCCTAACAATCGCCTTGGCCTCGCCCAGTGGCTCGTCA
Source organism: Akkermansia muciniphila (assembly GCA_945861415.1). Taxonomy (GTDB): domain Bacteria; phylum Verrucomicrobiota; class Verrucomicrobiia; order Verrucomicrobiales; family V1-33; genus V1-33. The sequence goes on from CAMAUV010000103.1 coordinate 8,272, forward strand.
GCGGGGAGCACCCACTCACCGCCCGCGTGTGGGTCAACCGCCTGTGGGAACGCTTCTTCGGACTCGGTCTGGTGAAGACATCTGAGAACCTAGGTATGCAAGCCGACCACCCGTCCCATCCCGAACTCCTCGATTGGCTGGCCACGGAATTCGTACGCGTGAAGTGGGACATGAAGGCCATGCAGCGGCTTATCCTCACCAGCGAAGCCTACCGCCAGTCCTCACGAGTCACGAGGAAACTCCTTGAGCAAGATCCCGAAAACCGCCTGCTCGCCCGCGGTCCGCGCATCCGCCTCAGTGCCGAAGCCGTGCGCGACCAAATGCTCGCCCTCAGCGGCCTGCTAGTCGATAAAAAAGGGGGCCCCAGCGTGCGCCCCTACATGCCCCTCGGCGTGTGGGACGAGACCAGCGTCTATGGGAACATGCGCAATTACCGATCCGACCAAGGCGAAGGCCTCTACCGCCGCACGCTTTACACCATCTGGAAGCGCACCGCCGCCCCGCCCGTAATGCAGCTCTTCGATTCCCCCAGTCGCGAAATCTGCACAGTTAAACGTAGTCGCACCAATACGCCACTCCAGGCCCTAGCGCTGTTGAATGAGATCACCAGCGTCGAATCAGCACGCCGCCTTGCCGAGCGCATTATGAAAGAAGGTGGCACCGAACCCGCCGTCCGAATCGCATGGGCTTTTCGCCAGGTCACGGGCCGCCGCGCCCCCGCCGAAACCCTCGCCCTCCTGCAGTCCGGCTACGAAAAGCGCCTCACCAAATACACCGCCGACCCAGCCGCCGCCCAGAAGCTCATCACCCAAGGCGACAGCAAACCCGATGCCGCCCTTGATGCCGCGCAACTCGCCGCATTCTCTGTAACGGCGAACGTCCTGCTGAACATGGATGAAGTCGTCACGCGGGAGTAACTGGGGGTGGCGCAACTCTGTCCGCAAGTTACAAACAATCGCGCAGCGCAATTTCGGTCCCCGCTGAGTAATGAACGGAAATGACCAACCGCAGACAATCGGAGACGCCCAGAATCCACCGAGACTATTTTCGACGTGAAGTGGACCCCGAAGTCCGGCCACCGACTGGCTAAGCTAAGCTTAGCTTAGCTAAGCTGCCCGGCGCGTCCCTGTAGTTAATCCGCCTGCCCAGGATGTCAAGCTTGGTGCGGGGGGAGGGCCGATTTTGGGAAGCTGGAGCGGAGGGCGCAGCACGGTCCGGAGCGCAGCGGAGGGCCGTGCGCAGCCCGCAGCGGAGGCTTCCCAAAATCGGGGCCGCATGGGGGGGGCAGAAGTTAGGATTGTTTCCTATGCCGCGCTCAGCGCTTCCGCCGGCGCCGCTGCCACCCTCTGATCATAATACGCGCATGGCGTCAGATTCCCAAGGGAGGCATGCGGACGCCATTCGTTATATCGCTTGAACCAATCCC
>CAMAUV010000104.1 GCA_945861415.1 Akkermansia muciniphila
ATCGGGGCTATTGAAACCTACATCGCCAGCTACAATAGCAATCCCACCCCCTTCGTCTGGACCACCAAAGCCGCCGACATCCTGGCAAAAGTCAGCCGGGCAAGGCAAAAACTCCTTTCGTTACGCCATTAAACGCGCACTACACTAGATTGGGAGTGGCAGCAGCGCGTGACCGCAGCGTAGCGGGTGTAAAGACACACTTTTTTATCTGCGAATCTCGCGCCGCAGTTGCGGGTTTTTCTCCATTCGCTTGTTTTCCTGTGATAGAAGTTCGTAATTAACAGAAAAATATAATATATTTATGGAAATTATACACCTGCGTGATATATTCAGATCGAATGAATTCTTACACACTTCCCCAAGGCGGTTCGCGCCGCCTTCACATTAGTTCCTTGGTTGGGGCGAGCCCATTGACCTTCCGTCCTGCTCCTGTGCCGAATTGTCTATTGCCGGAAGCAAGGGGCTGGGCGGTTTCCCGCCTGCGCGCCTCTCTGCGCCGGCCCCCGGCGACTCAGCCATCGCTTTCGTAATCGGCGGCCCGGAAGTGTTGCGGAATGAACGGGAAGTTCTGCGGAGCAGGCAGCGAGGGGCTGATACTATTGGGCCGCTATGAAGAAACAAATCTAATTCAGGGAATCCGCAATTCTCGAATCTGTTCCTCGCCCTCTAAAGTTCAATGCAGTGGTGCCACCTGTGGTGCGAAACGACATCCGCGAGACTCGCAGGATTGTGCCATTCCTGCCCTTACGGGCCGGTGCGGTCCCGTGCTAACGGTCGTAACGCACCCGCATTGCATACGTTCCGCTGATGGGGTGCTGCGTTTTGCAGCCGCAGATGTCCATCGGTATCCATCAGGATGGCAACGGCTTCCGAATCTTCAAGAATTTCGCGTATCCGTTCATCCGGAGAGGCCGGGTCGATGCAGACATAACCGGTATCAGATTGCAGCACCGCCAGCTGAGCTGCATAGATCAGCGGGGAGTTCCGGTGCATGAAAATGGCGACCACGCATTCTTCACAGACTGCCGGCTCCATGGTCAGTGAGAGAGCGCATGCTTGCCGGGAAAGCTTTGCATGAGTGATTCCCATCCGGTCTGGCCGTCCGATTCCCGGCGGCACATCCACAGCTACATGGTCCGGCCATCGTTGTGCGGCTCGCTCGAAAAATTCATGGAGCAGAAGCGGCTATATGGTAAGGCGGAAATAGTGACGCTGGCCGGCGGACAATCAAGGTTGGGCTGCCGCTTCCGCTTTCAGGCGATCAATGGCGTCGTTGGCGGAATTCAGTTCTTTCCTCAAAAAGGTGATGATCCCCTGCAGTTCGGTTTCACGGGCAGCCGCGGACTCCTCTGCCCGCTTCCGCTGAGAGGTTTCGGTGGCCACTTGAGATTCAAGGCGGGCAAGGGCTTTGCGGTTTTCTCCGGCTGGCGGTTTCTCTGCGGTTTCCAGCTGATTGATGCGGACCTGCTGGGAGCGGATCCGCAGGCTGGCCCAGCTGAGCGCGAGGAGCACCGTGGAGGCCGCCATGGCCAGCAGCAGGCGCTGCTTGCCGGGCGAAATTGCAGGAACGAGAGTTATCTTTGGTTTTTCCATTCGCCGGTGGTTTGGGCGCTCGCTTGTGGCGGGTGCCAGCACTTAATCGCGGACTACGGCAAGATTTCCGCGCGAGACTTCAGCTCCGCGACCAGCGACTGTGTGGCTGTCTGCCGTTGTTCGGTCACCATCAATTGGAGCGCCGCCTCCTGCACTTCCGAAAACGGGCGCGGCTGCGGCGCCCTGCGTCCGGTGACTCTGGCGAGATGGAATCCCCAGTGGCTGGCAAACACGGGACTCATTTCCCCCTCCTCCAGCGAGAACATGATGAGGTCAAACTCCTCCATGAAGTCCCCGCGCTTGAACCAACCGAGATCCACCACCTTGTCCTCCTTGTCGGTGTGCTCCAGTGCCATGGCTTTGAAGTCCGCTCCCGCCCGCGCTTCCGCCCGCAGCCGGCGCAGGAGGTCGTAGATGGTCTGGCGGTCCTCCACTTTCTCCACCTGTTTGAAGAGATGCACCGCGCTGATCTCCTCCAGTGTGAGAAACTCCTGCAGGTGGGCTTCATACCATGCGCGCTGCTGGGCCTCATCCGGAGGGGCCGACGACTGCCACGTGGCCTCCATCAGTTTGTCCACGCGCAGCCCTGACCGCACATCATCCCGCACCAAGGACTCCTGCTCCGGCGCGAGTCCCGCATGGGCAAAGAACGCCGCCCTGCCGCCCTGCTCCTCCATGATGCGTTCAAACGCGGCGGCCACTTCCTCCTCTGCCACACCCGGAAAGCGGCTCTCAGCCTCCTGATTGATCAGCACGCGCGCTACAACGTTGTGCTGTGCATACCCGCGGAACTCCTCATCCCGGTCACAGCAGGAGACTCTCCCCATGCGTTCGTAGTGAGCTTTGATTGCGTGAAATTCCTCAGTGATGAGTGCTTCGGAAATAGGCTCGCCGTTGACGGTCATGTTGGGAAAAGGAGATGGATGAGAAAGTTTTGCTGGAGCAAAGGTGAATCCGCTAGAGTAGCAGATCCCAAGCTTTGTCCATCGGCCACTTTACCCGCGCGGTGGCCGGCATATGGTTATTTCTGAGAAAACGTCGCCACCCAGATGCCCACCCTCAGCGCGTCTCCCGCCTGTCATACCGCCCCTTTGCCATGTTTACACCTCGCAGGCAAGCCTCTTTTGCCCACGTCCGGGGCTGCGGGATGCCATCGGACGCTCAGCGGCCGGGGCCTTGCGCAGACGAAATCCCTCTTTTCTGCGGGGAGACATGCTGCACTGTAGGCACTCACTGCATGACTGAAACTGATAATCCGATTGCCTCTGCTGTTGCCGCTGAAGCCCCGGTGCGCCGCGGGCGTTCCCGCCGGGGACTCAGGGGGAGCCGCGCAGGCTTAGCGAGCGGCATGAAGTGGCTTTGGATCGCACTGGGAACGTTGGTGATGCTAATCATCGCCGGGTGGCTGGGGCTTAATATGTGGATCAAGAGCTATATGCAGAGTGAGAAATTCCGGCGCTGGGTGAGCGCGGAACTTTCCAACCGAGTGGACGCGGAGGTGCAAATTGATGGGGTGCAGTGGCAGGACTCGTCGGCGTTTGTGCCAAAGGCGGAAGCAACGGGGCGGCCGGACTCTGCGTTCGCGAAAGTGGAGGTGCATGACATCCGCACGGTGGTCAATACGGGGGCCATTTGGGACCGGCTCATCCAGGTGGAAAGTATCAAAGTGGCACGCGTTTCTCTCGATTTTTCCAGCGATACCCCGCGTGCTTCTGCAGAAACGTATGACCCTTCGGCAGCAGCGGCGCCGGGGAGTTCCAACCCTAGTTTTTTCTCCCGTTTTCTGCCCAACCGCACGGTGGTGAAGGGCGTGACGGTGGATCAGTTTGGCCTGCTGTGGAAGAACCCGGCGCGTTCGGTGGAGGCGCGGAATATTTCGCTCGACGTGAAACCGGCGGACGATAACTCGTTCTTCCTCGCTACCGGCACAGGAGGCACTCTGGACGTGAGCATGCTGCCGGGAGAGAATGTAAAACTCCGCAACTTCTCCGCGACCCTCCAGTCCGGTGAGGTCTCGCTGGATGAGTTTTCCGCTGACAGTGTCGGCGCGGACATCACGGCGGAGGGAAGTCTTACACTGAGTCAGCCCCCGGCGCTCCATCTGAAGGTGGGCATTAAGAAGCTGGATCTCGCGCGGTTGGTGCCGGAGGACTGGATCAAGCGCCTGCATGGCAAGGCCTCCGGCGATTTGAAAATTTCGGGTGATCCGTCTGACTTTTCGCGGCTGCTGTGGGTGGGCAAGGCTGGCATTGAAGAGGGAGTGGTGGAGGGCCTTCCCGTGCTGGCCATTCTCGCACGCAAAACGCAGAAAGAGGCGTTCATGCGCATCGCGCTCAAGGAAGCGAAAGCAGCGTTTATGCGCAGTCCGGAGGGTTCATGGCGGATAGAGAATCTCCTGCTCGATTCTCCGGGCCTACTGCGCCTTAAAGGCCGCGTGGCCATTGGCGCGGATGAATCCCTGCGTGGCGAGCTGCTGCTGGGTATTGTTCCGGGGACTTTTCAATATGTGGCTGGAGCCGAGCAGGAGGTGTTTCTGCCGCTGGATAAGTTGCTGGTCACGTCCGAAGAACGCAAGCTCATCACTAGCGACGATGCGGCGCTGCGTTGGACGAGGCTTACGCTCAGCGGCACGCTGGATGATCCGAAGGAGGACCTTGCCGATAGGCTGGCTAAAGCGTGGTTCAATGCTACGGTGGACGAGGTGCTCAAGATGACGCCAGAGGCGGCGCTTAAGGCCGCGGAGGCCGTAGGTAAAGTGGCATCGGAGGCGGCGGCGACCGTGGTTGAGAGAGCGCCGGACTTGATCGATGCGGGCGCGGAAGCCGTGAAGCAGGGGGTGGAAACGGGCGGCGGTTTGCTGCAAAAGGGCGTGGAGGGTGGCCTGAAAGCGATCGAGGACCTGCTGCCGAAGTGATTGACTTGAGGCTTGCGCACGCACCGCCCCGGCGCTCCTTCGATGGTCTATGACCGAACTCATCCTGGGCACTCGCGGCAGCGAACTGGCCCTGACGCAAACTGAAATGACCAAGGCCGCTCTCGCAGCGGCATGGCCCGCGCTGGCGGTGCGCCATGAAGTGATCAAGACCATCGGCGACCTGCGCCCGGATTTGAAACTGACGGAGTTCAGCAAGGGCGACCATCCGGTAGTAGACAAAGGCATTTTCACCAAGGAGCTGGAGCAGGCGCTTAAAGCTGGAACTATCCACGCGGCCGTGCACAGTCTCAAGGACGTACCCACGTTGCTGGACGAGGGATTCAGCATCGCGTCGGTCTTACCCCGGGCCCCCATTGAAGACGTGCTCATTTCCAAAATACCCGGTGGGTTAGAAGTCCTGCCAGCAGGCAGTGTGGTGGCCACCAGCAGCGTGCGCCGCGCCCGTCAGCTCCGCTGGCTGCGCCCGGATCTCGCGGTGACGGACATTCGCGGGAATGTGCCTACGCGGATTCGCAAGGTCGCGGAGGACAAGGGCATCACCGCTCTGCTCCTGGCGCGTGCGGGGCTGGTGCGCTTGGGCCTTTTTCGTGAAGTGACAAAGGAATTCGGTGCGGAGTTGCACATGAGCATCCTTGCAGCGCCCGCGTTTCCGCCTGCCGCCAGTCAAGGCGCCGTGGCCATCGAAACGTATGGTGAAAACCCGGCGCTCGCCGAAATTCTCGCAGGGATCAATCACCCCCCGACGTTCGCGGCCATCACCGCAGAGCGGCGCTTCCTTGAGCTGCTGAAGGCTGGCTGTCAGACGCCGGTGGGCGTGCATACGGCGCTGAAGAATGGCACGTTGAGCATGAAGGCCTTGGTGTTTCCGGATCACGACGGCCCGCCGCAGCAGTCCGTCGCCGACGGTCCCGCGAGTGAGCCGCGGGATGTCGCCGCCGCGCTTTTCCGGGGACTGGCGTGAAGGAGGGGGACAAACTCATTAAAAAAGCGGGTGCCGAACTGCAGAGGGCCGCTAAGATGGAGGGGCGCGTAGTTTCGCCGATGTCGCGCTGGGGGTAACCCGCGTAACCTTCGGGCTATTTCGCCATCTCTCAATTTCAAGCCGCCCAGCACCTATGAACGCCCCTGCCCAAATCCTCAGCGCCCTCGCCGCCGCCGTCGCTCTCGCGTTTCTTCCTCTCTCCGGCCGCTTTCAGGAGGCTGCCAGTCTTGAGGCTGCGGCAGCGAAAAAGGATTCTGCGGAGAAGGAGAGGATTGCCGCAGAGGCGACAATTGAACCCAAAGTTGCACGTGGCACTGTTACTGATGGTGGAGGCTTCGCAGTTTCTTCCATCGCTCCTGGAGTCTCAGCGGCAGAAGCCAGTGCCATCGTGCTGGAACTCTCCAACCTCGAAGGTAAAATGATGTCGTCCCGCCAGCTCTTCGAGTTGCTTGACAAAGTGATGTCGCTGCCCGCTTCGCACATGAAGGAAGCCAGCGCGGTCATTGGTTCCCAGAAGAACCTAGTCTACGGTGCGTTCCTCAGTGCTGCGCTTTTTTCGCGCTGGGGAGAACTGGACCCCAACGCCGCTCGCGTCCAGCTTGAGCAGGACAACTCCGGCAACCCGGTGACGAAGTTTGTGGGCTCCGCCTCGCTGGCCGGTGGATGGCTGGAGAAGGATCCGGACGGATTCATCAAGTGGGCCGTGGATGCCGGTGCCGATGGTGATAACAAAGACCCGAAGCAGGACGAAATGAAACGGATGATGCTGGACGCTGTCGTTTCCGGGATGGCCGAGCTGGACAGCGGCACCATGGAACGGCTCATTGCCGCAGCACCAGCGGAGCGCCGCCCGACCATGATTCTGAACATGGCGCAGAATGATCCCGATGCGAATCCGATGGACGTTGTCCTCCGTGCCTATGCCGAGGCGGGAGACAGTCAGTCCGCTCGGGACAGCATCAACTGGCGGGCCGGGCGAATACTCGCAGAGAAAGATCCACAGGAGGCCATCAAGTTTGCTGAGGAGCACCAGCGGCCGGAGGAGCGCTCCGCTACCTACGAGGCTGCGATGAATGCGTGGGTCAAAAAAGATAAGGACGATGCCATGAAGTGGCTGAAAGGACAGCCGGAGGACGCCCAGGCCAACGCGGTGCGCGGCCTCCGCGGGGAAGTGAAGGAGTTAGACTATGATAGTGTGGCCAAACTCACTGGGGACCTGCAGCCCAAAGCCGCCAACAGCGTTTGGGAAATGGCCATGCGCGAAACTGCCGAGAAGGATCCGGCAAAAGCAGTGGATTACCTGGAAAACATCACGCCGGAACAGCGACCTGGCAGTTACACGGAGCTTTCCACCAACTGGACGAAGAAGGACCCAGAGGCAGCCTCTGAGTGGGTTGATTCCCTCGAGCCCGGCAAAGAAAAGGACTCCGCCATCACCGGCATGGTGCGCGAACTGGGCAGCAAAGAGCCGGACTCCAGCACAATCTGGGCGTCCACTATCAGCGACCCCGTTACTAGAGTTACTCAGGTCACCGCGCAGGCGCGGAACTGGCTCCGCCGCGATGAGGGGGCAGCGACCGAATGGATCAACGCCACGGAAACGCTCACCCCTCAGTTAAAGGAGGAGATAATCAAAGCAGGTCCGGCCAAGCCCTCCTCCGGTGGCTTGTGGCCCATGCGCCGCGGTGGACGCGGTGGTCCCCCTCCCATTACTTCCGGAAATCCATAGTCTCTATCGCGTTACATCACTTTTTCCCATTCTCATCTGCATTCATGAAACGATGGTTCCCATTTCTTCTTACTTTCACGGCAGCCCTTGGGGTGTGCTCGTGGCTTTACTTTCTCAATGGCTCTGAAATCGACCGGCTGAGCGGGGAATCCCGTGTCAGCGCTGACAAAAAGTCGGCGGACAGTAGGATGCATGGCAAAGCAAAGCCTTCGGCAAAAAAGAACGGTCCGGCGCAGGATCGGCTCAGCGCTTCCATTAAGCCCACCCGCAACGGTATCCGCTCTCTGTTTGAGCGCTCAACGAAAATCATGGAGATGGATCAGGCGGAATTGGAGGAATTGCTCGCCGAGCTGGAAGCCAAAGGCAGCATTCGCTCCCCCATTTCCGGTATCAGTCTTATAGCGGCCTATTCGCGCCTTGCAGAGATCAATCCCGTGCTGGCCATGGAGCGGGCAGTGAAGCTAACAGGAGAACTGCGTGGGATCGCCGCCTTTGCCACCATGAACCAGTGGCTGATGCGCGACCGTCCGGCGGCTCTAGCATGGTTCGCCAAAGATGGTGACGCCAAAGCTAAGCAGGACTATGTCACCATGATGTCATTCGGTTTCGGCGGCAGCGATCCCGAGCTGGTGGAGCAACTCCGTGATTCCCTCAACGATCCCGAGCAAAAGCAGAAGTCCATCATGGACAGTATTTCTGCGCTGGCATTTTCCGATCCCGATGCCGCGCTCAAGCAGCTGGAAAAAATCGAAGATCCGGCGCAGCGTGAGGAAGCAGAGGCCCGCGTTTATCAGGGATTTCTTTACCGCTATCCGGACAAGGCGCTCGAGTATGCGCTCGCGCAGGCTCCGGGACACAAGGCTCGCGATAACGTGCGAATGTCCGTGGTGCAGTGGGGCGAGCAGGATGCCGGCGCGGCACTGAAATGGGTGACTTCCCAGAACAAGGATGTGCGGAAGGAACTTTTCGACACCGAGAGCAACGGCCCCGGATGGGGATTTGGTAAAGCTACACCGGAGCAGATCAAGGATGCCGCGGTCAAGCTCGATGATCAGGGACAGCGAGACAAACTCTATGCCGCATACGTTAATTCCCGCAGCCAGTCGGAACCCACGCAGGCGCTGACCGAACTGAGTAACATCCGGGACAAGGAACTGCAAACCTACACCGCCGCCAGCGTCGGCACTCAACTCGGACGCAATGGTCAGACGAATCAGTTCAATACTTGGCTGGAAACCGCCCCGCCCAATGATATGCGCGATGCCACCGTCGCCGGCTACATCCGGGCGGTTGCCCCGAACAATCCCACTGCGGCCGTTGAGATGCTGCCGAAAATCACCAATACCACCATGCGCACCCAGGTCACCAGCGCCTTGAAGACTGCTGCGGTCGAACAACAAAAGTAACGCCATGTCATGGGATGGAAGAACCTCGTCGCAGTAGGTTCGATCCCTACCGACTTAGCCCTCATAATTGATGGGTTGCGAGTCCTAACGGATGAGCCTCCCACAGGCTCCTCCCACACAAAACGGACTTTTTTCTTTTCGGGGCCATCCGAACAAATTACGAACCGGAGGTTTCGAGGCGTCTTGAATTGATTCCTGCTTCGCATTTGCTCAGGGACTTGCGTATGGGGGGCGAAAGATTTGTGGCGACTGCGTCCCCCGGGTGCTGGGACCCCCGAGCAAATGGCGGCACCCTACGCCGGGGGAGCTTCGCGGAGAATTTGGTTCGGGGAGTCTGTAATCCCTGCGGCGCGCAGGGGGCGATGAAGGGCTCCCACTATTAGGGGTTGTTCGATGGGAATTGGTCCGGAGCATTCTCCTAACTTTATCTGAGTTGAACTCTCCCATGAGGCTTCTTCATTTCATCGTTGTCGTTCGCTGAATGCACTTGGCTGACGAGCGTGACGATCCCCGACAGCGCGACCAAGATAGGAGGGGGCTAAAGAACCGTTGAAGACCGATCGATGCGGCAGCAATTAGGGATTCTGAATAACTCTGAAGAAAAGTTTCGGGGTGACAGGGGGGGCAGGAAGCGGGCTTTCGAATGGCCCGTAGGTGGTGGTGCTACCACCCGAAGGGATCGCGTCATCAATGTCATTATCAAAGTTTAAGAGGTCGCTGGAGTATTTCAACGTATAGGTCCGACCGGGCTTGGAATCCCACGCCAACGTCCAATTATTGCTGATCCTGCTATATTGCACCTGCGTGAAATTCAATGGCAACGGACTGAGCATATCACCAATACTCCGGCCCCTACCTTCATCGTAAATTTGAGCAATATCGTCGTCTGAGAGCGATCGAGTCCAGAAGGCAACGTCATCGACTTTGCCATGCCAGGTCCGGCCAGCGGCATCAGGGTTTTCACC
>CAMAUV010000105.1 GCA_945861415.1 Akkermansia muciniphila
GGTTTTGGAGGAGGAGGAGGAGGAGGAGGAGGCTTTGGTATGGACCTCGGCAGCATCAATACAAATTTCAACGTGGAAGCCAAGGCTTTGGTAGAGAACGTGGAAAAGCTCCTTGGCATCGGCACCAGCGGCTTGGATTTCAACGTGGCGAGAACGACCAACGTGGACGAATTCTCAAATTCTCCCATGCGCCTCACTTCCCGTCCTCCGACGAATTCGGAAGACAAGAAGGAGGCTGTGGAAGCTAAAGTGGTGTGGAATTCAGACGGCAACACGCTCTTTGTTGTCGCTACGCGCCAACAGCACCAGATGGTGAGCGCCTACATTGCCACCCTAGACACACCCCAGCCTCTGATTGCCGTGGAATTCAAGTTTGTGGAGACCACCAAAGATCCCAAGAACCAAATGGGCATCGACTGGAGTGGAACTCTGGACGGCGGATTCCCGCTTAAACTTAGCGGGCTAGAGACCTCATTAGATCTCAATCGAATCGGCAGCACTGTTCTGCCCAACTCAGCGGTATTGACGCCGGGAGACATGAATGTGAAGCTCAACTTCCTGATGAAGGATCGCGACACTAGCACGGCGAGCTATCCTCGTGTGCTGACGCTGAACAATCGGGCTGTAACGATGCGCAGTGTAGTAAACTTCCCCGTGCTGGCCTCCTCTGCCAGCACCTCTGCAGGCGGCGGCGGCACTAGCACCAACAGCGTTGCCTTCATGCCCATCGGCACCACCGTCAACATCCTGCCTAAGCGCATGGAGACCGGAGAAGTGCTCATGCAGACCAAGATCGTGGTCGCCAATGTCATTGGCCAAGAAATCATCGGCGGCAATCCTTACCCGGTGCCCAGCAGCCGCGTTTATACTTCCCCGCTCAAGGTCAAATCCGGTTACACAGTGGCTATCGCTGGCCTTGATGAGGCCACTGACAGCCGATCCGGTGCAGGAGTTCCGGTGCTGAGCCGCCTACCGGTTCTTGGCTGGGCCTTTAAGAATCGTTATAAGGACCGTGCCCGCAAAAATCTCATGATCTTCATTACCCCGACGATCATCGAGCCAAACGGCCGCGGCGTGGCAGAGAAGCCGCTTTCGGAAGTCCCCCGCTACTACGACGACCAACCGCATGGAGCCCCGGCATTCCTCCCCAGCGGCCATCTCTCCGGTGGCCCGGGCAAACTCCCTAAGGCCCTTCTCTGGTCGGACCGTGAAGAGCGTCGACTGCGTATAGTATGCGAAGAGGGCCGCGGGACCAAGGCTGTGCTGGAAGAAATCGATGGACTCATCGCCAATGTCAGCCGCCTCCAAGCGTACGCCGGAGCGGTCGCCATCCAGGCCAACACCGACACGCTCGCCCTGCAGCGCTACAATCTGGACATGATCGCACGCCGTTCGGTCATTTTGCGCAAGTCCTACTTCAAGAAGGAGCCGAAGAGCCTCGGGCTCTAAAAACACATTTCTTATTGTGTGTTGAGCGAACCACCCGCTGCCTGCCAATGAGGGAGAGGATATTCCTTTCTGTGCTGAGAACTATTTATCAGACGCGTCGGCCACCGCCCATTGCTCGAATGGCGTCATTCCTTCCGGGTAGAGGGCCGGAGAGATGGCGGCGAAAACTCCATCCGCCTCCTCCGCAGAGCCTCAGGGAATGCTTTGGGGAGAGCCATGACAACCCACGATCACAAAGTTCCCGTGCACTTCAAGGGAGTTCACGTGCTGCCGGTTGATAAGGTGGCTCGGGAGGTTGATGAAGACAGGTTTTAAGAGTTTGCCCATGCGCGGCAGTTTACAAAGTGTAATGCCGCCGCCTTTTCTGACTGGAAACTAGTCGCAGAAGTAGTCGCCACGTAAGAATGATCCGCTCGTCTCTAACTCTACGTTTTCTTCGCGGGGCGCTACTGGCCATCAACCCCGGTACATCAGGCGCCAGACAGACTGGACCCGCTGCCGCCAACTGGGATGGCCACAGGACCGCTATACCGACACTCCCTGATTCACCTCTTTGAGAGCAGCTTTAAACTGGACGGACGGCTCGAATTTGTCCTCGAAGCTAACAACGGTTTGCTCTCCGCTGCGGCGGGAGATGGCGATCCAGCGGGTCAACGCGATTTCCATGAGCAGGATGAAGAGCGCGCCGACGGCGAGGTATTTCCAGAGTTCTTCACCGAACTGGCGGCCAGCCATGATGTCGAGAATTTCCTTGGCGTTCTTCGGCTCCACGAGCGCAAGGCGGTCGCGCATGAATTTTATTTCATTGTCGCCAAGTGGGGTGAGGCGGCTCTCGGTTGCGTCATCGGTGACGGTGAAAGGGATGCTGCCGTCGGCAGAGGCGAGGGAGGCGAACTCTTTCTGCTTTTCCTTCGGCAGGGCGATGCGATAAAGGCCCGGAACGACGTCATCGCTTATGCGGGCGACAAGGCCGCTGGCATTGAAGAGCATTGCTGCTTTTCGCGGACGATTGTCGGGCCCGATGACTTCCAGCCGGCCGACAGAAGACTCGGCGGCGTCAGTGTTCGGAGGGAAGGGGGTCAGGCATTCGGCGGGGACGATTTCCTGCCGCTGACTTTGGCTGCTCCATTTTAACTCTAGCGCGGCACCGCCGCTGTCGTCGGTTAATTCGATCTCGATGGGATAATAGCGGCCAGCCTCCAGTTTGATACGGCCTTGGCCTGTGCGCTCGAACATGCGTTTTCCATTTACGGTGACGGTGAGGCTGTCATCGCCCCAGCCGTCGAAGGTGTATTCCTCTGAGTAACGGGGCACAATGGCGCCGGTCCAACGTGCCGAGAAATCCTCGGGTACGCTTGGCGCGGGGCGGCCGCCGCCCCACTGGAATTGTAGCGCACCGTCAATGCGCACAAGAACGGGATTTTCTTTACTGCGGCCTTTGAAATATTCGCCCTTCAAACCGCCCTCGGCGGCGGCGCTGGACAGAGGAAGATTCAACTGTGCGGCGGGCTGGAAGTTGAGCGGCTGGCCGCCGGGGTTGGCGAGGTGATAAACCAACTGATGCACGAGTGCTACGAAGGCCTGACGCGATGGTAAATTGCCGGAGGCCGAATCGAAATTTGCGCAGGCCATGACCACGCTGCCGAAGCCAGACTTAACGGAAGTGATAAACGGATCGCCATTACTGAGGCGGCCTCCGGTGGACCCACCGTTGGCGGCGTCGGGCTCGAGCCGCCAGTAGCGTTTCATCAGCGCGGCACCGAGATCGCTTTGCTTGGCATCAGCCACCATACGCAGCGCGGGGTTGGTCAAGGTGGAGAGGGAAATGCCCGACGGCTGCGACGGAATATTTTCCATAACAATTGAGGCGGGGAGAAAGCGCTGACCTTCGGCGGTACGCCAATTATTATAAAAGTCTGGCAGGGCCTGTGCTCCGGGTAGCACCATAAGGCCGCCGCCGCCTTGCACCCATGAGGCGATGCGCCGTGCGGTGGAATCGGGGAGCTTGGCGGCATCGGATAGAATGATGACGCCGTAGTCTTTGAAGGAGGGTAGCGTGCTAAGGCGGCTCAGGGGGAGGACTTCTGGATCAATGGAAACGGACGGCCTCTTGTCTTCTGGAATGGTAGGATCAGCAAGCACCGTGGCGGGCGCGAGCGCCAGCGCGGTGAAGGCGCCGGCGCGGTCGAGGAACCGCTCGGTAGGATTGCCGTCCACGATGAGTATGCCGAGCCGCTTGATGACGTTGCAGACGCTCACGCTTTCATCGTCGAGCGCCAGTTCGTCGTTAGCTTTGACTGTGGCCGCGACCACAAAACTGCCGGGATCTTTGAACTGATGGAGAAAGCGTATCGTAGCTTTCGTGCCGGGCTGGAGCTGGCCGGTGCCGGAATCCTTGAGGAGCTTGTCGCCGATTTTGAGTTCTACGCCGCCGGGTGTGATGGCTTCGGTGCCGGTATTTTCGACGGTGACTTCGATAGTCACGGGGCGATCGGTGCCGATGACGTCGCGGGAGTAAGTAATGCCGGCGATGGCGGCATTGCGGAAGGACGTGGGCATCGGGAACTTCCGCAGGATGATCTTCGGCTTAGTTTTGAAAGTGTCGAAACCGGCGAGAAGCGCGTCCCAGCGTGCGCGGTTCTCCGTGTCCCAACCGATGTTCTGACCGTCGGTGAAAATGATGATTTCCTTGTTCGGACTGGAGCCTCGGGAGAGCGAAACGGCTGCCGATGCGAGCGCATCGAACGCGGCCATGCGTCCGCGCACGGGTTTCATGCTGCTGATCGCCTCCTGCATGTCCGAGCGGTTCACTAACGGCGAATTGATGCGCGCCATCGGCATTGGTCCACCTGCGATTAAGCTGAAGGCGATACCACCGCCGGCTTTTTCAACGATTTCTTTAGCCTCAGCGACAGCGGCATCGAAGCTCGATCCCGCGCTGCCACCGGCCTTGAGTTGCATGGAAGTGGAGCAATCCACGATGATAGCGATGTCGCGCGTGCCGGCTGTGCCGTAGCCTTTCAAATTCCAAATCCGCTCCCAATATACCGCCGCGGCACTCGCGCCGGCGAGCACGACGGCCGCGATCATGAGAATCCAGAACCATCTCCGGCTTCCGCGTAGCACGATGGAGGTGGTAAAAGCCACCAGCGAAAGCAGGAACGCTGGCAGGACGACGACCCACGGCACCTGCGATCCTGGCGGCGCAAACGGACGCGCCATGGTCAGTGCCAGCAGCCCCGCAAGCAAACACCGTGCGGCCATGAGCAGGGCCTCCTCAAGCTGAATTCGGCGCTTCCGCGACTCGATGGAATCAAGTAGGAACCGCATCGCTCCCCAGTCCAGCACCTTCGCTGCTTTGCGGGAGAGCAGGTGGATGATGATCGGGATGGCGATCGCGCCGAGGCCGGCGAGGAGGAGGCTGTTTAGAAAGGACACGCGGGCTGGAGTTGGGAGGCTGACTGAGAAAGAGCGGGCGCGAAAATGACGAAACCAGAATGGCGAATGACGAAGGAATGACGGAGGGAGAATGACGAATCACGCAGTGGCGTAACCCTAGATGGTTTGCTGGTGGGGTGCTTCGTCATTCGGATTTTAGCATTAGGGATTCGTCATTTTTCGCCATTAATCACCGTTTCTTCGCCCGGCGGGAAAGAAAATCCGCGACGGCTTTCACGAACATAGATTTCGTCGTCAGCGGCACGTATTCGGCCTGCATTTGGCCGCAGGCTTTTTCCAGTGCGGTGACGTGTTCCTTTACCTTCTGAAGATAGGCCGCGCGAATGGTGCGCGGGTCCACTTTAATGCGCGCGCCGCTGGCTTCGAGGTCTTTAAATTCCTGGCTCTGGCTGAACGGGAAGGTGAGTTCCTCTTCCGCCATGACATGGAAGAGCACGAGTTCGTGGCTGCGGAATTTGAAGTGGTGAAAAGACTCGATGATCTGCGCGGCGGACTCAAAACAGTCGCTAATAATGATGACGAGACCTCGAGACGGGATGCGCTCGGCGACTTCGTGCAGGGTAGTGGCGAGTCGCGTGTCGTTGCCGGGCACGGCCTTGTCGAGTTCGCTCAGAATGAGGCGCACCTGGCTGGGACGGCTCGCGGCTTTGATGTAGGATTGAATTTTGTCGTCGAAGGTCACGAGGCCGACGGCGTCCTGCTGCTTCACCATCATGTAAGCTATGGCGGCAGCGAGATGCTGGGCGTACTCAAATTTCGTTAGCTTTTTTCCGCCCACTTCGCAAGCCTGCTCGCCGCGGTATTTCATCGAGCCCGAGCAATCCAGCACGATGGTGGCGCGCAGGTTCGTTTCTTCGATGTATTGCTTGATATAATAGCGGTCACTCTTGGCAAAGACGCGCCAGTCGAGGTCGCGGATGTCATCGCCGGGCATGTACTGCCGGTGTTCGGCAAAGACGACGCTGAAGCCCTTGTTCGGACTCGTGTGCCGCCCGGACATCGCCCCCTTCTTTTTCGCGCGGGCAAGGAACTCCATACGCGAAAGTGTCGCCACAACTTCATCCGGCAGCAGGCGCATCCATGTGGTCTCGGGGAGAGTGGGCATTTAGGATTCTTGGTTTATAATTTATGATTTACTATTCGGAACTCACTCGGGCCCGCCGAGACCTTCGAGTGTTGGCGGAGAGGACATGGGTTATGGCTTATGCCGACTACCATATCTCTTCGGCTTTGGGAGTTCTATTCCCTTCGGATTTTTCCCTGCGCTCCTTTTGGTTTTTGGCATCGGTGTAATCTACGAGCCATGCCATGAAACCAAAGAACGGACATACACCGAGGCCCATGATCCAGCCTGAGTCTATAAGTTTGGCAAATCACACCTCCAGTTCCGCCTTCGGCTTAAAGTGCTCCAGTAACATGCGGATGATTTGGTCGCTCTTCACGCCGGCGGCTTCAGCGTTGAACGTTGTCAGAATCCGGTGGCGGAGGACGGGGAAGGCGCAGTGTTGGACGTCGCCGGTAGTGGCGTGGTAGCGGCCTTGGAGGATGGCGCGGGCTTTGGCGGCGGTGATGAGGGAGATGCCGGCGCGAGGACCGGCACCCCAACTGACCATTTCCTTCACGAATCCAGGCGCATCCTTTTCCTTCGGGCGAGTGGCGCGGACGAGACTCGCTGCGTATTCCACGACATGATCGCCCACGGGCACGCGGCGAACCACGTCTTGGAGTTCCTGCACGGTGCGGCCGTCGAGGAGCTTTTGCACCGGCGCGGCGGGAGCTCCAGTGACTTGTTTGATGATCTGCTGTTCCTCCGCCTCCGAGGGGTAGCCAACGAGGATGTTGAACATGAAGCGGTCGAGTTGCGCCTCGGGCAGCGGAAAGGTCCCTTCCTGCTCAATGGGGTTTTGGGTAGCGAGCACGAAGAAGGGCTCCGGCAGGTCATAGGTGTGGTCGCCAACTGTCACTTGGCGCTCCTGCATGGCTTCGAGGAGTGCAGCCTGCGTCTTGGGCGGCGTGCGGTTTATTTCATCCGCCAGCAACATGTTGGCGAAAATGGGGCCGTGGACGAAACGGAAGTTCCGCTTCCCACTAGCTTGGTCAATTTCCAGAATGTCCGTGCCCGTAATGTCGGCGGGCATCAGATCGGGAGTAAACTGGATGCGCTTGAAGCTCAGGTCGAGCACCCGGCTGAGCGTGGAAACGAGAAGCGTCTTGGCCAGGCCGGGCACTCCCTCCAGAAGCGCGTGACCTTTGCAGAAGATGGCGATGAGCATCTGCTCCACTACATCAACTTGGCCGACGATCACTTTCCCGACCTGTTCCTTCATGCGGTGATAGACCGCGTTCAGTTGCTGCACGATTTCGCGGTCGTCTTTGGTGGCTGCAGGTTCCAGTGTTACAGTTCGTTCGCTCATGGGTATTAGGTTAGATGTAGGAAATGCCAAGGCTGACATGGTGACAGGAGCGCAGCTTCCCGGAAAGTCGCGAGCGGAATTCCCTGAATTTGGCCCCGGCAAATATCCCCTATTGGGTATAGGTAAATCCCCGAACATGCGGAGAAATGCTGTCCGCGTTTGACAACTTTGAGTGATTTTCGCGGGCCATGTTTCCCGCAGCCGCGACCTACTCCACTGTCACACTCTTGGCCAGATTCCTTGGCTTGTCGACATCGCGACCAAGCGCCACGGCGGTGTGATAGCTCAAGAGCTGGAGGGGGATGATATTCAGAATGGGCTGCAGCATTTCCACGGTGCGCGGCACGAAGATGACATCATCCGCGTGGTTTTGAATTTCCGTGTCACCCTCCGTTGCGACGGCGATGACCGGGCCGCGACGGGCTTTGATTTCCTGAATGGTGCTGATATTCTTCTCGTAGAGGCTGTCCTCCGGGCAAATGCATACCGATGGCGTCTGCGGATCGATGAGCGCAATGATGCCGTGCTTCAGTTCCCCGGCGGCAAAACCGGCGGCGTGGATGTAGCTGATTTCCTTCATCTTCAGCGCGGCTTCCAGGGCCACGGGGTAGTTATACTGCCGGCCCACGAACAACATGCTGTGCGCCTGACAGTATTTCTTCGCCAGCGCGGCGATATGTTCATTCTGCTTCAGGATCTTCATGATCTGGCCGGGCAATTTCTCATATGCTTGGATTATTTCGCGGCCGGTGCTGGCAGACATCTGTCTCATGCGCCCGAGGCACAGCGTGAGAAGTCCCAAAATGGCGGTCTGGCTCACGAATGATTTCGTCGCCGCGACGCCGATCTCCGGTCCCGCATGCATATAGACGCCGCCGTCGCTCTCGCGGGCGATGGTGCTGCCCACATTGTTACAAATGCCCAGTGCGAGAAATCCTTTGCGCCGGGCCTCGCGCATGGCGCCCAGCGTATCCGCCGTTTCACCGCTCTGGCTGACGGCGAAGAACACCGTCTTCCGCTCCAGCGGGCGGTTCTTGAAGCGATACTCACTGGCAAAATCCGTCTCCGCCGCCACGAAGGCCATGTTTTCCAGCATGTGCGCGCCGATCATGCCCGCATGAAGCGCCGTGCCGCAGCCGAGAACGATTACGCGGTCTATGTCCCGCAGTTGTGCCGGGGTCATGTTCAGACCGCCGAGCTGCGCGCTCGCCTCCTCGGGATTCAGGCGACCGCGGATCGCGTTCTCGATCGTTTGCGGCTGCTCGTAGATTTCCTTGAGCATGAAGTGCGGAAACTCCCCGAGCTCCGCTGCTTCGGGGGCGAACTCCAGCCTCTTCACTTCGTAGTCCGCATCGCCGCTGCCCATCGTTTCGATGCCAAACTCATCGCTGCGAACCTCCACCACGTCGAAATCCTTAAGGTAGACCACCTTTTGCGTGTATGGCGCCAGAGCCGTCGCATCCGAGCAGAGGAACATCTCATTTTCCCCAATGCCCAGCACCAGCGGACTCCCTCGCCGGGCTCCGACGATCAGGCCAGGGTGATCCTCGTGCATGACCGCGATGCCATACGTGCCCTTGACCTCTTGGAGCGCATTGCGCACGGCGTCGGTCAGCCGGCGGCCGTTTGATTCTGCAGAATCTGCGTAATGTTTTCCGATCAAATGAGCCAGCACTTCTGTGTCCGTGGCGGACTTGAACTCGTGGCCTTCCTCAATAAGCGCACGCTTCAGCGGCTGGTAATTTTCGATCACTCCATTGTGCACCAGCGCCAGCTTGCCGGAGTGGTCCATGTGCGGGTGGGCATTCACGTCGCTCGGCTCACCGTGCGTGGCCCAGCGCGTGTGGCTGATTCCCTAGTGCGATGGCGTTTTTGGTTTCCCCACGTGCCGTGAGAGATCGGCAATGCGCCCCGCTTTTTTCTGAACTTCGATGCCTCCGGCGGTCATGGCCGCAATCCCCGCTGAGTCATAGCCCCGGTATTCCAGACGGCCGAGGCCATCAAAGAGAATAGGACGCACTTCACGGGGACCAACGTAAGCAATAATACCGCACATATGTTTTTCGGTGGAAAAGTATAGCAAAGAAATGTTAAGATACCAGCCTGGGGCTTGGCTACACGCTAAAGTTTGGATTTGAAGTGGACCCCGAAGTCCGGCCACCGACTGGCTAAGCTAAGCTATGCTGCCCGGCGCGTCCCTG
>CAMAUV010000106.1 GCA_945861415.1 Akkermansia muciniphila
CCTGATCCTTCCCTCTTCCATAAACATTCCGCGAAAGCCGGAGTCCTTCACTGGGCTCCGGCTTTTTTTAGTCAGCATGCCCCCGGGCGTCCGGTAGGAGCTTTGCTGTATTACCTTCGTTCGCGCGGCAAAGTCTTCTACATTAACACGGGTTCAATTCCCGTCGCCTCCACCAGTTTATTTTCAACGAGTTACCCGTAAAACCCGGCCAGCTTATAACAGAACTTATAACACCCGGGCGCGGTTTGCTCAGGATGGTTCAGGCTGTTTCAGCTTGTGCCAAGCGGGGTTCTATTCCCCCAAAACCCCGGGATTGCCAAGAGCGCCGTCTATCGCCGGGCACACCGGGAAGGGTGGACGGCAAGGGATTGGGACCTGAGGGGAGGGACGATGGCCAGCACCCAGGGCGGCGGGATCGGCGAGACGGAATTTGAAGCGAATCGCCGCAACTCAGGTTTTTGCCGTCACTGGTATCACTGGTATCACCTCCCCTCATTCTATAAGGGGAAAGGTAGTGATAGAGGCTGTGATAGCAGTGACGGAAAAGGGACAGAACCACCACGCCCGACGGGGATTCGCCACGGGGCAGGCAGGCAGGGGACAAATGGGACAGAAAACTTTTCATCAGGATGCGCGCCTGTCCCCTGCGGGTCGGGAAACTCGCACCTATGAGCGACTCAGCAAAAGATTCCTTACGCTTCCTAACATTTCAGCCCTCCTGACTACCGGAGCCCGCTTGCGCTTGCGGAGTGCCGTCAGTGCTTCCCGGCGCTCCGCATCTCAGAAGGGGGCGGGGAAGAGGACAGGCAAAACACCCGTCAAAATGAAAACTTATCTTATCGCCTCACTTCTCGTCAGGCCCACAAGCGTAGGTATTCTGCTGGGCCAAATTGCGGGAGTGATCCAGTGCCGGCGGGAGGAAGCTGCTCCTCAAGACGGCTGATGCGCGCTTCCAGATCCCTGATCTCCCGTTCCACGGGCGGTTGAGTTTCTTCAAACCGTTTCCTGCTGATTGCCCGGTCGCTGAGGAGGCGCTCAATACTCTCGCGCTTCTCCCTCGCCACGGTGAGGCGATACCGAAACTCGGCGAGAGAAATGTGGATCTAACCCGGCGAAAAGAGCCGGTGCCGCTTCCGTTGAAGTCTTGTCGGATCGTTTCGACTTCCCTTTTGATCGTGATTTGAGAATCGCCCGCACCTTATTCCAGACATCCCTCGACAGAATGGGGTCGCATTTCACTTCGTCCCCGACACCTGCAGCCGATTCCGCCCGGTAAACACCAATGCCCGTCCGGCAGTTCAATATCCGGGCGATCTGAACATCGCTCGACTCGCCACCTCGACGAGTGGGTATATTCCGCGCATTCAACTCTCTTGCCACCGCGCTGCAGGAACGAAGCGAGAGCACCAATTCAAACGCCTGTCGCCGAATTCGAACCTCTTCAGGCTGGCCAACAAGTTCTCCACCCTGCCAGCGATAGCCATAGGGAACATGTCCTTGTTTCGGCCGATCCATAATGCAGGAAATGACCAGTGTCCGGGAAATCAAGTCTAATTGAGAGATCTTGGCACAGCCAAAATAACTGTAATCCCAGAACTCTCATGGCAACTCTCCATATTTACCTGGAGAGTTTAAGGTGCAGAGCAGGTGTGACCGTCGCAAGATGTAAAATTTGGGCGACGCTGTAGGGGTCATCTATGAGGCAACGCTTTCTTCGTTGGCCGGGCGCATGTCTATATTGTAACATTTCGCCGTGTTGCAGGAGTGCAAAAACGCAAATTTGCGACGATTACCCGGCAAGGGTGACAGAAGCGTGGGAATCAGGCATGGCGGGTCTGTGACAAAAACGAATCTTGTGATTCGGCCTCTCTAAAGAAGAAATGGAGCGTGCCTTTTGAGGGCATAAACCTACGCAACATGGCGGACGCTTAGTTTGTCCATGCTCACAATTCTCATCCTACAAAATTGACACATGAAAGCCACCGCCTTTATCACAAGCCTGCTTGCAGCTGTTTTTTCCACAACCGGAGCTTACGCGATTACCACTGCCGCCGGGGACATTATCCTCGGGTTCAAAGCCACCGGTGGGCAGGGGGCCGATACCTGCCTTCAGGTGAATCTGGGGCCAGCCTCAGACTTCACCGGAGCCACCCCGGGCAGCGTCTCCGTCCTCAATAAACTGGCAGTGGCTGACCTGGTGGACACTTACGGTTCCGACTGGGCCACCCGCGCCGATCTCCTCTGGGGCATTGCCGGGACCACAGGTGTGGCGGCTGTGGGCGGCGTTCCCGCGCGCACCATCTGGGCCTCCCGCGCGGAAGCAGTGCCTGGCACGGCCTCCGCCCCCTGGCCGCGCGGCACCACCTTCGCCCTTCAGGTGCCCTCGAATACCATCAGCACGCTCTACACGGGGGCTCCCGGCAGCATGGACCGCTGGACGGCTACGGGAAACAGCGCCTTCTCCGTGAAGGTTCCCGCCAGCGAAACCGGGAGCTGGACGGCGCAGGAGACTTTCACTCCCGGAGTCAGCTTCCGCTATTTCAATCCGTCAGTGATGAAGCCGGTGAATGCCTTCTTCACAGTAAACTCCGCTTACGACGGCACGGCCTACAACGTGCTCGATCTCTTCGAAGTTCGTCCGGGCACTGCGGGTGCCGCTTCCACTCTGACCGGAGGCTTTGGGATCAATAGCGCAGGCAAGCTGGTGTTTACCACAGACATCTCCAAATTCGCGGCAGGCCCCACCGGCCCGGTTAAACTGGGCGAACCCGCCATCGCCGCCAGCGGCACGGGCTACACCATTACTCTGGATGAAGTTCCCGCCGGAAACTACATCCTCCAGCGATCCACCACCATGGCGGCGGCTAGCTGGTCCCCGGTGGGCAGCACCCAGTCCCCGGCCTCTGGAATGCTCACGTTTACGGATAATGCCCCTCCCCCAGAACGCGGCTTCTACCGCATTTCTCAGGCCCCGTAACACAACCGGGCGAATATGTGTCAATTCAGACAGTGTCAGAAGTGTCGCCGCAGATTAATGGAATAAACCGAATGCTTCTCTAACAGCATGGCAGGCACCAGTAAGCCGGTGCCTGCCGGTAAAAGCAACCAACCGCCGGCGCCCATTACTCAACCCAAAAAATGAAAAACATGAAAACACAGACACTGTGGGCCGCTGCGCCCGCCCTGCTTGCCGGACTCCTTCTGGCTTCACCCGCACAAGCCGTCACCGCCATCGCAGGCGATTTGATTCTTGGATTCCGCGCCAGCGGCGGCCAGGGAGCCAGCACAAACC
The DNA here is from genome assembly GCA_945861415.1 of Akkermansia muciniphila. Classification (GTDB taxonomy): domain Bacteria; phylum Verrucomicrobiota; class Verrucomicrobiia; order Verrucomicrobiales; family V1-33; genus V1-33. The sequence continues at coordinate 3,293 of CAMAUV010000106.1, forward strand.
TGGAAGTCAATATCGGCCCGGCCTCCAACTACTACGGAGCGGCCCCCGGCTCCTTCGTCGTCACAGGGCTGAGCACGGCTGACCTCGTGAGCACCTACGGCGGCGGGTGGGCTTCGAGTTCGGATTTGTCCTTTGGAATCGTCGGCACCACCGGTGCAGCTGCTGTTGGTGTAGCCCCGGCCCGCACCATTTGGGCTTCCCGGGCGGAGTCCACTCCTGGCACGGCTTCCACCCCGTGGCCCCGCGGCACCACTTTTGCACTACAGGTGCCGTCCAACACCATCTCCACACTCTATTCCGGCGCACCCGGCAGTTTGAGCAATGCCCCTGCCGCCGGCAGCCCCAGCTCGGCTCTTATTGACACTGCGACGGCTGGCAGTTGGACCGCTCAGGAGGATTTCACCCCTAGCGTCAGCTTCCGCTACTTCAATCCCAGCGTGCTCATCACGATGGGCGACATCCCCGCCACTCCGGCCCAATACGACGGCGTGAATGGCTACGCGGTGCTCGACCTTTTTGAAGTCCGCCCAGGCACCGCCGGCTCACCGGGCACGCTCATCGGGGCCTTCGGACTCAACAATAGCGGCCAACTCGTTTTCAGCACCAGTCCGTCCGTTTTCGCTCCGGTGCCTGAACCCACCGCCACCTTCAGCGCGCTGGCCGGTGCGGTCCTGCTCACCCTGCGCCGCCGTCGCGCGGCCTGATTCAACTCCGAACCAGAAATCAAACCAACCAACCAACCAACTCACTCAAACTAAACTATATGACACTCAAACAATTCGCCCTCACAGGCCTTCTCGCCGGCCTCGCTTCCACCGCCAGCGCACAACAGGTCATCCGCATTACCGGGTCAACTGCTTTCCGTGGAGCAGCCAACACGGCTATTGGGAACATTCTCGAGTCCGGCTACACCTTCGGTTACACCGGTAGCGCCTTCTCCAGTTCGAACCGTACTATCTTTACAGGCACTACCAAAGCCCCTACCAGCACGCCCGTGATCATCAAGTGCCAGTGGTCCGGTGCGGTGGGCGGAGTGAAGACCATCGTTCAGAACGTAGCGCTGCCTGAGTGGCTGGTGAATGCTTCCCCGCAGTCCACTACCGGCACACAGGTCACCACGCCCAGCTATGATGCACCGGTCACTTGTGATATCGCCATGCATGACGGTTTCCAAAATACGACGGAATTCAAGGCTCCTGTCATGACTGCCCGCGTCGTCGGCGTGCTGCCATTCCAGTGGTTTCGCAACCACGGCTCTCCCACCACGCTGGACAACATGAACCCGATTCTCGCCGCCTCGCTGCTCTCCGGTGGTTTGCCGCTCTCTCAGTTCACCGGCAATCCCGCAGATGCCGGCACCGCCGTTTATGGCACCGGTCGCGACGAAGACTCGGGCACCCGCATGGTTACCTATGCCGACTGCTTCTTTGGTGTCTTCTCCAGCCCCACCCAATATCAGCCCATCATCAGCGGTGGCACCGTCACTGACCTCGTCCCGTGGCCCGCAACTGTAGTGCTCGGCACTCCCTACCCGCTTGGCCACTCCGGCTATGCCGGCGGTGGTCAGCTTGTCACAGGGATGAACACTCCGGGCAGCAATACCACCAGCGCCAACCCAGGTCACCTCGTGAGCTATGCGGGCATTAATGACGCGCAGGCTGCCCTGCCCGGCACAGCGGCCACCGCCACCAGCACCCTTACCGGCAACGCGGTTAGCAGCGTCACTGTAACCAATGGCGGCACCAACTACGGCGGCGGCACCTTCGTCACCTTCAGCGGCGGCGGCGGCTCGGGCGCTGCCGGCACGCCCATCATCAGCGGCGGCGTCGTCACTGGCGTTACCATTACCAGCGGCGGCAGCGGCTATACCAGCGCACCCACCGTGGCCATCCGCGCCGGTGCCACCATGAAGTATAACGGCTTCGACTACACAGCGCAGAACGTCCGTGAAGGCAAATACACCTTCTGGAGCTATATGCATGTTTTGAATCGTGCCGGTTACGCCAATGCCGCCATCGCCAATCAGATCGCAGACCGCATCAAGAACGTCGATGCCGCCGTCTCCGGCATCCTGCTGAGCACGATGCAAGTCGGGCGCGCTGTCGAAGGTGGCCCCGTGACACCTGGCAGTCCGTTCTGATCAATTCATTGGACCATCAGTCCGATCGTTAGCCACACACACCAAACCACGTGCGGCGGGCGGGAAACCGTCCGCCGCATTTTGTTCTTCACTCAGCGTCCCTGTCCTGCTCTTTCCACGGATTACGTGTCCATGAAAGCATCGCGCCACTTGCCCGCCGCTGCCATGCTCATTGCCGCCGGCCTTGCCGTGTGGCAGTTGTTGAAGGTGCATCCTGAGGTCAGCTGGGCAGGCCGTTCTTCGGCGATGATCAAAATCCCGGCTGAAGGCCCCCGTGTCCCCGGCGCCGCATCGGGGCGCGCCGCCGGTCCCCCGTCCCCAGCTCCCCATCCGCTTACCGTCAATACCAGCTCTCCAGCTGACTTGCCTGTAGTGTCCGCCTCCGCTTCGGAGCCTTCCTCCCGGGCCCCCATTGTCCGCCTCCGCTTTGCCCCGGCACCTTCGGCTGCCCGGCTGCCGCTCGTTTTCGCACTGCCTCCAGAGGAAATGACCGGCCTCAATCCCCAGCAAGCCGCTGCCGCCATCGCCATTGCCGACCAATTTTACACCACCCTCGGCGGCGACTCTGCCGACCCTTCCACCACTGAATACAAAGACCGCTGGAAGCGCGAGCAGCCCCTCGCCGACTATCAACTCCGCGCCGCCATCGGAGCCCAGGCTTATGCCCGCTACCAGGAACTCGCCTATCTTCGGGCGAAGTCAGGAGCCGCACAATAGACCGCGATGCCGCCGGTTGTGACGCGCTTCTGCTTCAGGCTGACGCGGCAACGTTGCAATTTTGTCACCACGCGAAAAGCGCAGCCAGTCAGCTTCCGGCTAAACATTACACAAAGCCATGCAAGTTCAGGAAGACAAACCCTACGACGATATCAACATTACCCCGATGCTCGACCTCGCGTACGTGCTGCTCGTGATTTTCATCCTCATGACCACCGCCACGGTGTCTGGTCTGAAAGCCAACTTGCCCCGCGCCAGCAAAAGCGCCGCCCCTAAGAACAAAGACGCTGAACAGAAACTGAAGGCCATCACCGTGGACAGCAGCGGTGCTTACACTATGGACAATGCGCGCCTCACCCTGCCCGACATCGAAGCCCGCCTGAAAGCCCACAAAACCAAATTTGAGGACTTCCCCCTCGTCATCAAAGGCGACAGCACCTCACCCTATCAGAGCGTTATTGATGTGGTAGAACTGGCGACGAAGCTGGAGATCAAACAAATCGGGCTGCCAACGAAGGCCCGGTGACTTTTTAACCGCAGAGAGCGCAGAGGTCCGCAGAGGCTCTTCCTCAAAAACCTCTGCGCCTCTCCGCGTCCTCTGCGGTTAAAATTCCCCTCACAGATTATTCGCAAAACGCCGGAAGCCGTCCTTCAAACGCAGGACGTTGAAGTTGATGAGCAGGCCGAGGCGTTTGTCCGACAGCTTGAGGTAAGTGATCAACTGCGCCTCGTGAAGAGGGAGCACATGCTCCAGGGCTTTGAGTTCAACGATCACGCTGTCCTCCACGAGCACATCCAGCCGGTAGCCGACATCAAGTTGCACATCGTCGTAAACGACCGGCAAAGCGACCTGTGTGAGCGCCTTGAGACCGCGTTTCCGCAGTTCGTATGCGAGACAGGCCCCGTAGGCGGACTCCAGCAGGCCGGGGCCGAGCCTTTTGTGAATGATGATGGAGGCGTCGAGGATTTGGGCAGAGATGTCGTTTATGTTCATGTTTGTGCAAATAACCGCAGAGGACGCAGAGGAGCGCAGAGGATCCAGAGTTAATCTTGCTCTGCGCTTCTCCGCGGCCTCTGCGGTGAAACACAGCCTCTTACCTGAAATTTCTGTCATGCAGCCGCGGCTCAAAGGTGCCGGAGTCTCCAGTGACTGAGACGTTGCATGCAGAAATTTGCCGGAGGCCACGGAGTGTGAATGCATGGGGAGCTTAATGGCCGGCGTGTAATTGCCGACTTTCAGGCATGATTTTCTACCACCTCTCCACACTGCCATGAAAAAATCCGCTGCACCACGTCCTCCCTCCAAACCTAAATCGAAACGCGGAGGTGTCCGCAAGACGGTGAAACGGCCGGCACTAGCGGTCTTTCTGTCCTCACTCACTTGGGCCGCCGCGGCACCGGTCACGCCGGGAAACCTTGTGGTTTACCGCATCGGTAATGGCACGGGGGCCCTGGTGAATACGGGGAATCCGGTGTTTCTCGACGAATACACGTCCGCCGGAGTGCTGGTGCAGAGCATTGCGCTTCCGGAGACGGCGAGCGGGGCGCAGAAACAACTGATCGCCAGCGGCACTTCGACTTCGGAGGGGCTGATCACCCGTTCGGTTGATGGGAAGTTCAGCGTTCTGACAGGTTATGCATCGAATACGGGCGGAGCGACTTCGCTGAGCGGCACGGCGGCCACCGCGGTGCCGCGGACCATCGGGCGCATTGATGCTGCGGGAAATGTGGATACGACCACTGGCTTGACCGATTATGCGACGGCGAACAATCCGCGCAGTGCGGTGAGCACCAACGGCATGGACTTCTGGGCATGCGGAGGTGCGGGCGGGATGCGCTACTTCACTCTTGGGGCAACGACCTCCACGCAGTTGAGCACGACAGTCGCCAACTTGCGCCAGGCGAACATCTTCGGCGGGCAGCTTTATGTTTCCACTTCGTCAGGCTCGGCGGTGCGTGTGGGCACCGTGGGCGCGGGCCTCCCGACCACGAGCGGACAGGTAATCACAAATCTGCCTGGTTTCCCAACTGCAGGCGGACCGTATGCCTACTTCCTCTGCGACCTCGATGCGGGCGCGCCGGGCTTCGACACGATGTATGTCGTGGATGATGTCGCGGGCATTCAGAAGTGGAGCTTCGTGGCTGGCGCATGGACAGCGTCGGGCGTGGTGGGCACTGATCCTGATGACTATCGTGGTCTGACGGCGCGCGTGGACGGGGGCACGGTGAAGATTTTCGCCATTCGCAAAGGCGGCAGCACCGCAGCGGGCGGTGGTGAATTAGTGAGTCTGGACGACACTTCCGGCTACAATGCGGCGCTAACGGGAACACCGACTCTGCTGGCCACAGCGGCAGTGAATACGGTCTTCCGCGGGGTGGCGCTCGCTCCGGAAGTTTCTGCAGATCTTTCGGTGGCGGCAAGCGGCCCGGCCAGCGCGGCCGTCGGCGCGGACTTTTCGTACACCCTCACCGCTAAAAACAGCGGCACGGCGGATGCCTCTGGCGTGCAGGTGAACTTCACACTGCCGTCGGGCGTGACGTATTCCTCCGCGAGCGGCGAGGGATTCAGCGTCGCGAAAAGCAGCGGCGTGGTGAGCTTCACGGGCGGGGCTTTGCTGGCGGGAGAAACGAAGGCGCTGACGGTGACTGTCAGCCCCGCGGCTCCGGGCACGTTCACGCTTCCCGGCTGGGCGGCGGTCATTGATCCGGCAAACGCAGTGGCCGAAGGCGATGAAGGAAACAACAGATCGCCACTGCCGGTGACGACGCTGGCTTCCATCGTGCCCGATCTCACTGTAGCGCTCGCGGCTCCGACGCAGGCGGTGAAGGACGTGCCGTTCGACTACACCCTTACTGTGGGAAATGGTGGACTCGGCGATGCCACGGGCGTGACGGTGCGATTCACGCT
>CAMAUV010000107.1 GCA_945861415.1 Akkermansia muciniphila
CGTGCTGCGCCCTCCGCTCCAGCTTCCCAAAATCGGCCCTCCCCCCGCACCAAGCTTGACATCCTGGGCAGGCGGATTAACTACAGGGACGCGCCGGGCAGCTTAGCTTAGCTTAGCCAGTAGGTGGCCGGACTTCGGGGTCCACTTCATACTGCGCATGTCCAGCGCACCCGCCGTCCCGTAGGACCAGAGTAAGCGGAAACCCTAGCGCGGCTATCCGGAGCCTCATGAACTGACCACCACCTAACAGCAGCGCAGACCAGAGGGATTTTTGCGCCCTGCATTTCAGCGAATCAAATTCGTCCGCTGCGCGGCATGACTTGCTCGTCAGAAAAGTAAAAGGGCAGAGGGTAAAGGAGCCTAGCCGCCGCCAGAACGGGCCGCAGAATGCGCCGACTTACGCCATGAAAAACAAGACCAGCCAGCCACGGATCCTCTCAGCGAGCGAGTTTATTGCGATAAAGCTCGAATTTCACCGCGCCTGCCATGGCTGATGGATTTGGAAGAAGCTCCTTTGGAAGAAAATCAGTAACCTGTCGCACGACCGACTCCGGATCGGCGATGATATCTGGATAATTAACCAACAGGACGTCGAACCGGGTATGCTGCGCCCGCAGAAAGCTCAGAGTCTCCTCGCGGTGAAGTTTGAGAGTGGCTGATATCTCCTCATCAGAACCCTCCATGCCTGTGGAGCCGCGACGTTCGATCATGCGGCGCTGGGAGCGGGCTATTTCCGCGGCGGGACGGGAAATGAAGATAATACGATACCGGTGCCGGTGCGGAAGGTGGCGGAGCAGCGCGGAGATACATTTGATGGCTCGACCGACGCAGCTTTCATGGTCAAGCACTTCCGGCTCAGCACTGATCCTCTTGATCGGCTCCCACTCATAATAGCCCTCTGGATTGTCGTCGTCAGCGGATCGAAGGCCGTCGGTCAGAGGGGGCAGTCCGCCCGCGGCCAGCATTTGCATCATCAGGGAAGTGCCGGAACGCGGGAGGCCGGAAACGATGGTGAATGATCGTGATGGTCCGATGGGCACCGTCGGCAAGGGACGTTCTTGGTCGGCGCGGGCACGGCGTTCGGCGGGAGACGGAATCACTGGAAGCGGGCGTAGTTCGGTGCTCCTAGCACGGACCGCGGACGCGCGCGCGGCCCGTTCTAGCGAGAGGCTTCGGGCCGTTTCTAGGCACGCTTGGGCGACGAATTCCCCGCTGTCGCCGGTATCGCCGGACGACTCGATAGCGGCCAGCCAGCGATAAGCGTCGAGCATGCCCGGCCGCATTTGAATGGCACGCCGAAGGGCTTCTCCCGCGCGTTTTGTTTCGCCCATCCGGGCGAGCGCTGCGCCAAGATTGAAGTGAGCGATCGGCTGCTGATAGATGAGTGACAGGGCTTCCATTGCGCGGTCCGCAGCGGCCGGGTATTCTCGACGGCGCAGGTGGATACTGGAGAGCCCCTGAAGCGCTCCGGCATTCTGGGGATCGCAGACCAGTGCTGATCGAAATGCATTATCCGCCAAATCGAGCCTGCCGGCATCGATCAGGATGTGTCCGATGTCGGACTGGAGATTAGGAAAATTCCGCGTAATACCTGCGAGGGCCGAAACCTGTCTCAGGGCGCCCTTGCTGTCTCCGATGCCGGCACGGGCCCTCGCAAAGACAAGGCGGGCCAGTGGCGGCGGCGTCTCTCCACCTTCTGGATAGGCAGCGCTGAGGATTTCGCACGCTTGCTTGAAATAACCGGCTTCTACACAGGCCGTGGCCCATTGGTTGAGATAACGCGTTTCCCACGGGTATTCATGCGCGAGGCAATCCAGAATCTCCATCGCATCGGTGCCGCGCCCGCAGGCAAGGTGGACCTGGGCGAGATTGTAGCGGGCTTCGGCCCGAGCCGACTCGGCAGAATCGACGCCCCCCCGGGCTGCTTTCTCATCCACATAACCCAGCGCTGCAAACTGCTTCATCATGTCCGTATCGCTCGCGGAGTCGACCGCATGAACAAATTCCGCCGGGTGGCGCCCGGCTTCTCCGGACACCTCCTCCCACGACGTAATCCTGGGCAGAATCGGCGAGGTTTCGTCGAGCGCGTCAGCTAGCGGCTTCCCATCCATGTCTTTGCCGCACGGGATGCCGAAGACAGCGAGCAGAGTGGGCGTGATGTCAAGCAGTGTGGCGCCGAATACGCTGGATCCTTGACGTATTCCCGGTCCCGCCGCCACGAATATTCCGAATTCCCTGTGCCACACCACCGGACCCGCCGGCTCACGCGGCGTAATGCGCGGCCGCCGTCGTGAATGGAAGCCGTGGTCGGAACACAGGATCACCGTCGCCTCCGGTCCGGCTAAGGAAATCAGCCTCTCCAGCATCATGTCATGGAAGCGATAGGCTGCCTCAATGACTCCCTTGTAGAGTTCAAACTCGGTCTCCTGCACGCCTTCCATTCGCGGAGGATGCAGCGGCATGAAGCTGTGGCAGAAATGGTCGATGCCTTCGAAATAAACGGCCGTGAAGTCCCATGGTTCCTTCTGCATCGCCTCAGTGGCGACCGCCTGAACGGTGACGCAGTCACAAAGCGTGTCCGCAACGGCACGAAGTCTCGAATCCTGCTCTTGATCCACCTCGACCGCACGGGGTACGAATGGGAGAATGTGTTCCTCGCCGAGTTCGTCAGGAAATACTTTGAATTGCGCGAAGAACTCGTTCATCTCTGGCGGGTGCACCGAATGTGGTGGAGCGATACAAACCCCGTCCCGGTTCCGCTGGGCAGTGCGCAGCGCATTACTCACCACGATGCCCCTCAGCGGTTCCGCCGGGTGACTGGCCCACCAGTTAATAACATTGCTGCGCAACCCGTGCTGGTTCAGAATGTTCCAGATCGCTTTGCAGTGCCGCGAGGTGCTCGTCCACGGCCTTGCGTTCTTCCCATCGGGGGAGGGCTCGATGAATCCATGCACTCCATGCTTGTCGGCCGTCTTTCCACTGGCGATGGAATTCCACAGCATTGGCGAAATCACCGGCTGGAGGGTGGCCAAGTTTCCTCTCGTGCCTCGGTCGATCAACCCTTGGAGGGTCGGCATCAAGCCCTGCTCTAGTAGGGGATCGATGTGCTCCCAGTCAGCGGCGTCCCAACCGACAAGTAATACGCGGCGGGGCCGAACATCATAAGCTGAAGCTGACGGCGTCATGAGGAAAGACATTTTGGCGTGTGGCTGCCGGAAATGAAGCCGGGCCTTTGCCTTGTCTCCCTCCCTAGTCACTCAAAATGGTAAAGTCAGGCAGCCGCCCCTTTGCGGCGACGCATTGACATCACGCCGAGGCCGCCCAGTGCCAGCAGGCCGAGGCCGCCCGGCTCAGGTACAGCGCCAGCATCAATGCCAACGCCCGGGGTCGTCTGATACGCGAGGTCATGCAGTGTGATTGCATTGGGTGTCGGCGGGCCATTCCCTTCCACCGACATGCGGATCCAACCGTAGTGATCAAGACCGGAGATCCGGAAACGGACTCCAAGGAAACCTGTAGCTGGAGGTCCTCCGGGAGTCCCCGCCCACTTGCTGTTGGAATAACCATTGTTCCACGCAAGATAACCTCCAAATTTGCCGGTTGGAACAGGGTTGAATGGGGCAGCAGCCCCAATGCTCTGTCCTGCTGCGAGGCGGGATGGGTATAGGAAACCGCCGGGGAGGTTACCGTAGAGCTGCGTGGCAGACCCCGTAGGTATGAACACGGCATCCCAGTGAGTCGCTCCATTTAGATTTTGCCCGATGTTGAGTTCAGCTTGGCCATCCCCATTGAAGTCGACAGAAAAGGTGGTCGGAGTAGGGTCGTTATCGATAACGTCGATAACGACAATGTCGTTCAAGTCGAGGAAGGCGATGGCGGCCTGTGCGTTTCCGACAAATCCGGCCGCTGCAGCAGCTGCGCCGGCCGCGGTGTAGGTCCTCCACTTGGCTTCAAATTGCGGGGATGGCTGAGCTTGAATCTTCATATACGATATACTTAGAATAAAAAGTATTAAAATGCAATGGATATAATGGAAAGGCTTGTCGAGCACCAATAAACCCAAAGGTGAAGATGGAGTGCCCGATTAAGGCGTTCATCGGGGAGCGATGGGGGTGCCTGGCAAGAAAACGGATGTTTGTGATGCCCAGTGGCTCCCGCAACTGCACGCTGCGGGATTGCTCAAAAAATCGTTCCTTCCGGCGCAGGTTTCGTCTTATCACGGCGCACTCGATCAATTCTCAGCTTGAACTGAGTGCCCGGGTGAGGCAGGGTAGCCGAATGATGAAATCAGCCATCTGTATCGCCGCTGCCCTGCTGTCCGCCGCACCTTCCATCGCGCAAACTGTGGATTTTTCCCGCGAAGTGCTGCCGATACTTTCAGGAAAGTGTTTTGTTTGCCACGGCCCGGATGCCGACAAGAAGCACATCCGGCTCGACTCTCGGGAGGCGGCAACAAAGGACCTCGGCGGCTACCGCGCCATCGATCCCGCAGCACTGGAGAAGAGCGAAATCCTCAAGCGGATTCATGACAAGGACGACCCCATGCCGCCGGAGGATGCGGAAAAGCAACTGACGGAAGCGGAGCGCGACATTCTCGCCCGCTGGGTCCGGTCCGGCGGGGATTACCAGGCGCACTGGGCCTACGTGCCGCCGAAAAAACCTGACACCGGCGGAAAGCCGGGAGCCATCGATGGCTTCCTGCAGAAGCAGCTCGCCGTGGCGGGAATCGAGCCGGCGCCGGAAGCGGACCGGGCCACCCTGGCCCGCCGGGCGGCCCTCGTTCTGACCGGCCTGCCGCCCGCGCCGGAGGAACTGGCGGCGTTTCTGGCGGACGCGTCGCCGGATGCTTACGGAGCGATGGTGGACCGCCTGCTGGCCAGTCCCCGCTTTGGTGAGCACCAGGCGCGGCAATGGCTCGATGCCGTGCGCTACGGCGACACCCACGGACTCCATCTCGACAATCGCCGCGGGATTTATCCCTATCGTGACTGGGTGGTGATGGCGTTCAACGACAGGATGCCCTTGAACGAATTTCTGCGCGATCAACTCGCCGGCGACCTGCTGCCTGAGCCGACGCTAGCGCAACTCACCGCGACAGGGTTTGTGAGGATGAATCCCTCAACCGGCGAGGGCGGGGCGATTCCCGCGGAGTTTCAGGCGAAGAACAACTTCGACCGCGTGGAGACGATGGGCACGGTGCTGCTGGGCGCTTCATTCATCTGTGCGCGCTGCCACACTCACAAATACGATCCCGTCACTCAGACCGAGTACTACCGTCTGCTGGCATTCTTCAACAGCACGGAGGAGTCGCCGCTGGACGGCAACAAATACGACTATGCACCGGTCGCAAAAGTGCCTGCGGACCAAAATGCATGGCAGCAATGGAAGTTGCTGGAGAAGGAACGCGCGGCGCTGACGGCAAAACCGGAGGCCGCCGCGGATCTGAAAAAACGCACCGCGGAACTGGAGGCCGCCTTCACCACCACACTGGTGGCAAGGGAACTTCTGCAGCCCCGGCCCACCCGGCTGCTTTCCCGCGGCGAATACGATCTCGCCACCGGCGATCCGCTCGAGCCCGGAGTTCCAGCAGCCATGGGATCTCTGCCGGAGGGAGCGCCGCGCAACCGTCTCGGGCTCGCGCAATGGATTACTGCGCGGGACAATCCGCTCGTCGCCCGCGTGCTCGTGAATCGTCTGTGGTCGGGCATTTTCGGCGCTGGACTCGTGCGCACGGCTGAGGATTTCGGTCTTCAGGGCGAGCAGCCGACCCATCCGGAACTGCTGGACTGGCTCGCGGTCGAACTCCACGACTCCGGCTGGAATCTGAAGCACATGCTCCGACTCATGGTCACGAGCCGGGCCTTCAAGCAGGACTCACGGCGGCGCGGACTGCCTGACGACCTCGAGAACCGCATGGTGTCGCACGGACCTTCGTGGCGACTCGATGCAGAGGTGCTCCGGGACGTCGCGCTCTGGTCCAGTGAATTGATGGACCCCCACATGGGAGGGGAAGGCGTGAAACCGGATCAGCCGCCCGGCCTCTGGACCGCGCTGGCTCACCCCGGCAGCAACACGAAGGATTATGTTCCTGACACGGATGCCCGCGTTTATCGGCGCAGTCTCTATGTTTACTGGAAGCGCACCAGCCCGCATCCTATGATGTCGCTGTTCGATGCGCCCAGCCGCGAGTCCTCCTGCGTGCGCCGCTCACGCAGCAGCACGCCCACGCAGTCGCTTGGGCTCTTAAACGAACGTCAGCGCGTGGAGGCCGCCCATGCCCTTGCGGCACGGCTGCTCCGGAATCGCGATTCCGACAGCGCCCGGCTCGATCTCGTTTTCACGCTGATCGCTTCCCGGGCACCGGTGGAAAAGGAGCGCGCCGCCTGCCTTTCCCTGCTCGATTCCGCGCGGCGGCGGTTCCGGGAAGCGCCCGCCGATGCCGCCGCCCTGCTGAAAGCCGGCCACTGCGGGCGCGGCGACGGTCTTGACCCCGTCGAGCACGCCGCGTGGGCGCAGGTCGCTGCGGTCGTGCTCGCCAGCGATGCCGCCATTCTGCTCTACTGATTCCCTCCCGGACACCACTTCATTTTCCTGACATCCTCTCATGACTGCACACGATCTCCATCTCGCCATCACGCGACGGCACCTCTTTGGACGGGCCGCTCTCGGCCTCGGCACCGCCGCCATGGCGCAACTGCTGGGCCGCAGCGCGCTGGCCGGCGGCGCCGCGGATCCGGCTCCGGCGACCGACCTCGCCGGCGGCATTCATCACCGGGCCAAGGCACGGCGCGTCATTTATCTCTTTATGAGCGGCGGCCCCAGCCAGCACGACATGTGGGACTACAAGCCGAAGATGCGTGACCTTTACGGCAAAGACCTGCCCGCGGAAGTGCGCGACGGCCAGCGCATCACCGGCATGAGTTCCGGCCAGAAAACGCTGCCGGTGTGCCCCAGCAAATACGAGTTCACCCGATACGAAAACAACGACCGCGGCGTGTGGGTAAGCTCCCTGCTGCCTCACACCGCGAAGGTCGTCAAAGAACTCTGCGTGGTGCACACCGCGTTCACCGAGGCCATCAATCACGATCCGGCCATCACCTACATTCAAACCGGCAGTGAGGTCCCCGGCCGCCCCAGCCTCGGGGCATGGCTGAGCTACGGACTCGGCAGCGGCAATGCCGATTTGCCAGGCTACGTGGTGATGCACGCACACAGCGATCACGCCGAGCAAAGTCTCTTCGGCCGGCTCTGGGGGAGCGGCTTCCTGCCGTCCGAACATCAGGGCGTCCTGCTGCGCAGTCAGGGCGATCCCGTGCTCTATCTCGCCAATCCCGCCGGCGTCTCGCGCGCCGACCGGCGCGCGCAGCTCGATGCCCTCGCGGCGCTCAATTCCGTGCAGCACGACCACTACGGCGACCCGGAGATTCTCTCGCGCATCAAACAGCACGAACTCGCCTATCGCATGCAGGCGTCCGTGCCG
>CAMAUV010000108.1 GCA_945861415.1 Akkermansia muciniphila
ATGATAGGATCATGGGACAGCACTGAGCCGAATCGCCGGGGCAGGCCTCGAAAATCACAACTCGACCCCTCAACGAATTTAGTTACTCAGCCGCCGTCTCTACGGGGGAGGCACCCCCGTGTTTTCTGGCCTATGGGATGCCAGTGAACCATCATCACCCTTCTGCTCACGGCCTACGTGGGCAGCTATCTCTACTTCTCCCCTGCTTCTACCTGCCACTGTTCGCCATTGACCAGAAACACTGGCCAACGCCCGAAAAGGGCGAAGGGGAGTGTGTTCCTGGGAGCCGTGCGCACCATGACGCGGTCGCACCTGTTTCATTTCACCTGATCCGGAAAGTCCTTCCAGTAGCGGGCCAGCAAGGCCTCCATATCCGCGGGTATCACATACATTTTGCCGCGCACCTTCTTCGTGGCTCCGGGCTCCACGCCGCCGAGCCGGAAGTCGCTATGCAGACAGCGGGCCACCCCCTGAAACAGTTCCTGATACGGTTCAAAGGCCACCGCCCAGAGGTATTTGTTATCGCCGGAATAGCAGCCGATCAGCCCGCAGGATGGCACCTGGGGATTGAGCGGGCGCGGGTTCACATCCGTGCGGGGCACGTCCTCCGGACACCAAACTTGACCGGGCGTGTAGCGCGCCTCTTTTGCCCAAACCGGTGTGGGCATCCTCACGGGTTTGCTGTCAATAAAGAGGAAGCACTTCGGCAAATAGTCCTCCGGGCCGGGCCCCGTCCATGTGGCGGGGAATCCGCAAAACGGTCCCAGCCGCACACAGGGCTGCGCCCACTGCGCTTCGGACTTTTTGGCCGTGGGATTGTGCGCCGTGATCTCGAACGTCAGCTCATCCACTCCCGCGGTGATCACGTGAACCACTTCCAATCCATCGACCAGCACATCACGAATCCGGATCTCCCCCGGCGTTACTTTAGTGTCCTTCGATTTGTGAGGGATAACCGTGTGCTTGACCCAGTCCGCATCCGCAGAGCCGCTGCGGCAGTAAGCCTCAAGGTAGTTCACGACAATGCCCTCCGCCGGAATGCCGGGCCCGCGAATGGTGAGCAGGTGACCCTTTCTCTCAAGGCTCAGTCCCGGAGCCGACGACTTCTGAGAGGCACCCAACGGGTAGAGGGCCACAGCAAGCAGGAGGGCGGGTAGAATGAGGTGCTTCATGCCCCACGGTGACACGGACGGCGGCCGCCAGCCTATACGCATTTCAGGGCAGCGTAGGCGCCGCACGGCTCAATGCTTCGAACTGGCCTGCCAACCTGAGCCAAGAGGACTGGCTAAAGTCAGGCCACTCGCTCCGAACATGCCTCAAGGTATGAAAGCCGCGGCGATGCGGAAGAACCGGAAGCCCGGAGCGGATGCGGCGACCGTGACCGCAGCGCTGAAATCTCCAGCGACATTCACGACGGCACCCGGCACTGGCTGCCACGGGCCTAATATGAGATCGGCCGTTTCCTGGAGGGTATAGGCATAGCCCGGCGATGCGCGGAAGGCGATGCGGACAGCGCCATTTTCCCCTGCGGCGCTCAGGCCGGCCACGGCTTCCGCGATTTCCGGATTCGGGCGCAGGTCTATCCAGACCAGCCGGTGGTCACTGGCCTCCGAAGCAAGAGTAGCGAGCGCATGACCTGCGGGCGGCCAGAACACGCCGGCGGCGGCAATGCTAAATCCGGCCCGCGAAGGCAGCACGTAATCTACCCTCAGCCCGCCGGAGAAGCTGGCGGTATTGGTGGAGGCACTGCCGAAAAGCGAAGCGGACGGGACCACTGTATTGTCGATGAAAGGGTGCCCCGTAAACTGCCGCGCAGCACCCGCGATGCTTTCGCCGCGGGACGGATCCGCATTGTAATCGCCCGCAAGGACAAAGCGCGTAGCCACCGGCAGGCCTCCGGAGTTTCCTGCATCATCTCGATGATATGTGGAGCGCGCAGGATCAATGTAGTCCGCCCAAAAGCGGATTTCGTCGTGGTTACGTTTCCCGTTGCGGTCCTCAGAGCCATCGAAGGTCGGCGGAGTGGGATGCGCGCAGAGGAAGTGCGCGATGATACCGCCACCGAGGTCGATGGGCACATCCCAGTGGCTCTTGGAGCTGATGCGAAAAACTCCAAGCTCCGTCGTATCATGCCAGTCCTGCGGAGCGGGCGTGCTGGAAATGTCCGGCAGCAGGGCACCCGGGATGTCCTTCCAGAGGAACCGGCGGAAGGTGCGCACGGCAGAAGTTTGGATGGGGAATTTGGAATACACCGCCATACCGTACTTTCCACGAAACTCGCCGAACCCAAAGCAGTCGTCGCCATACTCGCGAGTCCCCGCGGTCGTGACTTTCTGGCCATTATTGTTGAAATCGACGAGCACGCCGCCGGTATCGGCTGCGGTGATGAGGCCATCCTCGTTTTTGTCCCGCGGTGAAAATCCGGTGTTTGGCTTTGCCGTGTAGCGATAAGCAAAATTGAGCGCTGCCTGACCGTTTTGGGAGACGGCGAGGAAATGGTCATGAAACAAATCCACAGTGGTGCGCCCCTGGGAATCGGTTTGCGGATCCCAGTCAAATTCATTGACCAGCAGGACATCCGGAGCGGCCCTTTGGATGATCTCAGCCACTTTTTTCACCTTCACATTGGCCGAGGCGGGATTGGACAGCTCGACGAAGAGGGCGCCCAATGAATCGCGGTAAAGGGATGTATTAAAGGTGGCAAAGCGCACCTGCGCCGGTGGGGCGGCGAACGCGTGCAGCAGGGGCACAAGAAAAAGCAGCGGACGGGTAACAATCGACACGCTTTCCCCTGGAACGCTCCGAGCGAAAGGGAATGGCAAATCCTCGCTGTGGTGTGCGTAAGAACTGCCCCTGCCGCGGAGTATAGAACAAACCGGAAATCCATCCCGTCATGTCCATCCTATCTGAATACGTCACCACCGAGACCCGCCGCCAGTTTTTCGGCCGGGGCATGAATGCTGTAGGCGCTGCGGCGCTGGGTTCGCTGCTTGGCCGTGACATGGCGGAGGCTTCCGAGCCCGGCGGTCCACTCCTTCACTTCGCTCCGAAGGCGAAACGCGTCATCTACCTCCACATGGTAGGCGGTCCCAGCCAGATGGACCTCTTCGATTATAAGCCGAAGATGGACGAGTTCTTCGGCAAGGATCTGCCGGACAGCATCCGCAATGGTCAGCGCCTCACCGGCATGACCAGCGGCCAGGCCCGATTCCCCGTCCAACCGTCAAAGTATGCCTTCAAACAGCACGGCAAGTCCGGCATGTGGGTGAGTGAGGTGCTCCCGTGGAAATCGAAAATGGTGGACGACATGTGCTTCATCCGCTCCATGCACACGGAGGCCATCAACCACGAGCCCGCCATCAGCTACATGCAGACGGGGAATCAGGTTACCGGACGCGCGTGCCTTGGCTCGTGGGCCAGCTACGGTCTGGGTAGCGGAAACAAGGACCTGCCTACGTTTGTGGTGCTCGTCGCCCAGCCACGGAATACAGAGCAAATCCAGGCAATCTCGGCGCGGCTGTGGAACAGCGGATTCCTTCCCGGTGAGCATTCCGGCGTGGCCTTCCGCAGCGGCAAAGACCCCATTCTCTACATCAACAATCCCAACGGCGTAACCTCAGCCGTGCGCCGTCGCACGCTGGACACCATTAAAGCGCTGAACGAGCGAAACTATGCGATCGTGGGCGATGAGGAAATCCACACGCGCATCAGCCAGTATGAAATGGCCTTCCGCATGCAGAGCAGCGTGCCGGAATTGACCGACCTGAGCAAGGAGCCCGCCAGCACGAAGGAACTTTACGGACCGGACATCGACAAGCCCGGCAGCTTTGCTCACAGCATCCTAATGGCCCGTCGGTTGGCCGAGCGTGGCGTCCGCTTTACGCAGATCTATCACAACAACTGGGACCACCACGGCAATCTCGCCAAACGCATGCCCGACCAGTGCGCGGACGTGGACCAGCCTTGCTACGGCCTCATCCAAGACCTCAAGCAGCGCGGCATGCTCGACGATACGCTGGTCATCTGGGGCGGAGAATTTGGCCGCACCATTTACAGCCAGGGCGGCGTCAGCAAATCCAACTACGGACGAGACCACCACCCGCGATGCTTCACTATGTGGATGGCCGGCGGCGGCGCGCGGCCCGGCGCCATCTACGGAGAGACCGACGACTTCTCCTACAACATCGTCAAGGATCCCTGCCACATTCACGACTTCCACGCGACGGTGCTGCAGCTGCTCGGATTTAATCACGAGCGCCTCACCTTCAAACACCAGGGCCTCGACCAGCGCCTCACCGGCGTGGAACCGGCTAAGGTGATCAAGGAACTAATAATCTAATCTACTGGAGTAGTGCCGACGGGAACCCCGGCCTAACCCTCCGGCGTGAAGCCGAGCACGATCTCAAATTTCGCGGCGAGTTCACCGGCTTTGGCGCCCGGAAGCGGGGCGAAATCCACAGTGCAGTTTTCGCGAGCTTTTTCGTCGGCGATGCGCTTCCAGATGCCGTCTTTGGCGTTCCTCTCGGCCTCTCCTTTGTTGTAGAGCTGGGTCACGAGCAATTCCTTGCCGCCATATTTGACTTTAAAGTGGATGTGCGGCGCGCGGCCGGGGTAGCTGACGGGCTTGATGGTGCGGAAAAGATACTCGCCGGTGCTGCCGGTGCTGAAGCGGCCGAAGCCTTGGAAGTTTTTGTCCTTCTTATCGGCATTATCGGTGCCGCTGTGGAGGTAGGCACCGGCGCTGTCGCATTGCCAGATTTCTACCGTGGCATTGCGCAACGGCTTGCCCTTCGCGTCAAGCACGCGCCCGGAGACGTAAGCCACGGTTCCCACGGCGGGTGTGACGCCGTCGTTGATGATGAGCAGGTCGTTGTCGGTATCCAGCGGCAGGCGGTCGGGGTAGAAAGGCCCCTCAGTGGACGATGGGGTGCGGGTCAGCGCCTCGGCGAAAGCACCGGGCGCGGCCAAGAACATGGAACCCGCAGCGATGCGACACAGGGTTTCGCGGCGGGTAATGACGGTGCGTTTTGGGAGGAAGAGATTCATCGTGAGTCTGTCCGGATTCTTCCGGAACCTAGATCAACGGACATGATGAGTCCGAATCGTCCACCAAAACTTTATCCGCATCTTTCCGCTGCAATTTGATCCCGCTCCGCCCAAAGGACCGGCGGCGTTTTCGCAGGCGAACATTTTAGATTCCTCCAACGGGAAGATCGCAGCATGCAAAATTTTCCCTACGCGGCTTTGCATTTGGAAATGCAGCGACGCATGCATCGGCATGAAAATGGCCGCCCTTATGTCCACAGTTCTCGCCGTCACCGCCCTGCAGGTGTTTGCTGGCGAGGGGCCGGGAATTGTGTTACACCAGCCGCAGATCGAAGGCTGGCGCTTTGACGGGTTGGATGTGACGGACCGGATGGCGGTGCTGGCTGGGATTTGGGAACGCCTGCCGGCGGAAGTGAGGGTTTATCCCACGGAGAATTATTTTTACTGGCAACTGCATGCCGGGGGCCGGGAGTTCCGCGGAAATCTACGGCTGGCGAGCGGTCAGCGGGAGAAGGGGTTGCTGCATTTTGGCTACTCCGAGTGGCGGGAATTTCTATCCGAAAGGCCTGCGGGAGAAAAAGTGCTGACGGTCACCGGCCACTTCGGACCCGGGGATGGCGTGGTCGTCACCTGCCCAGATGCCTTCACGGCAGAGGTTAAATTTCGCGGGAAATCGGTGCGGTTTTTGCTCAATCGCATCGCCCAGAATCCGCCGCGGGATTTCCGGGTGATGAATGAGGAGGTTTTTATTGA
This sequence comes from Akkermansia muciniphila, assembly GCA_945861415.1. GTDB lineage: Bacteria > Verrucomicrobiota > Verrucomicrobiia > Verrucomicrobiales > V1-33 > V1-33. The sequence continues at coordinate 5,800 of CAMAUV010000108.1, forward strand.
GCGCACTTTGGATGAGAGCGGGCTGCCGTTTTTTCTGCTCTTCAATACCCGCGGAAACTACTTCCTCTGGGTGCTGAATGAAGAGGAAAGGCCGGCGGAGACCTTTCATCCGTTGAGTGGAGAACTGCAGGCGGGAAGGCGCACCGGCTTTGTTTTCTGGCAACAGGAGCAGCGCAAAGTGCTGCTGGGCGTAGGTAAGCTCAGCGTGGAGCGCAATGACTACTGCGATGGGCCCTTTGATCAACTGTCCGACAACTACGCCGCGGAAGTAAAGATCAAAGACTGGATCGAGCGCGCTTACCCGGCGCATAAAGGAAACATAGATACCTACGGTTACTTTCTCGGCAGTGATAACCCGAAGCGCGTCGCCCTCAACTGCTACCTGCACTATGACACGCAGCAGCAAACCGTGGCGTTCCTTGCGGAAGCGAAACGCCAGCAGGACCCGCTGCACTTTATCAGCGGTGGTGGGAAATAGTTGATCCCCTGCGCCATTTTGACCGCGACCAAAGGATTGCTTTGGCTAGGCAGCGGTGCAAACTTCCATTCATTTTTCATCGGACTCAGCGATCCATTCAACGGGGAAACGGGCGAACTGGATCGTCTCGTAACCGTCGACTACAATGATCACGCCCACGTGGCCATCGGCAAGCCTTACCGGCATGCTGTAGGCGAACCCGCCGGCCAGAGTTCGCGCTTCACGGGCCATGTGGCGCCGCCGTCCTTGCTGATCCAGACGGTGCCACGGTTGCGTCCGGTGCTGTCCGTGCCGACGTGAATCAGGCGTCCTTTGTGCGGGCCGCGCGTGAGCTGAATGCCGACGCCGGGGCCGCTGGTGATGGTGGTGGCGCGCTGCGAGCGCTTGGTGGTGGCGGTGATATCCTGCGGCTTGCTCCATGTCACGCCGTCGTCATCTGAAGTGAGGATGAGATATCGGGGCCCTAGAGCCCGGTGGCGGTGTTTTTGCTGTGCTCTTTGAGGTGGCCGGGGATGCGCTGATACCAGAGAAAAATGCGGCCGCTTTGCTGCTCCTGGACCACGGTGGGATTGTTGCGTGAGTGCGCACCGTCGTCGTGCAGCACTTTGAGCGGGCTCCACGTTCTCCCTCCGTCAGTGCTCCGTTTAGCGATAATATCATTCTCCGCCTAGTCCTGCGGCTTCAACCTGCCCTCGGCGAAAGCGAGGACGCTGCCTGCTTTGGTGACCAGCACGGCGGGAATGCGGATGGAGGCGTAGCCTTCGGTGCCGGAACTGAAGACGCCGGTAAACTTCGGTGCGGCAGCGAGAGCGGAGAGAGCAGTGGCGAGCAGGGAAGGGACAATCAGAAAAGCTGGGCGAGAGCTCATGCCGGGATGGAACGCTGAGAGGCAACGGATTTCTGGACCGTTTTTTGTTTAGTTTTGGCTGAGGATTCCGGCCTTGAATTGGGCCGGGGTTTGGTAGTCTAGGGCGGAGTGTTTGCGGTGGAGGTTGTAGTAGGATTCGATGTAGGCGAAGAGTTCGGTGCGGGCGTCCC
>CAMAUV010000109.1 GCA_945861415.1 Akkermansia muciniphila
GCGCTTCCAGCGCTACACGGGCTTTAAATCCGGCATCATGTCTCTTTCGTTTGGCTTTCATTGGGTGGCTATTGCGTTCGCGGTTTCGTGCGCCAAGGTCCAGCCCAATCATAGCTTAACCAGTGGCCTGGTTTTCGGGGTCCACCTCACACCCGGGAAAAATTCAAAATTCTAAACTTTTCCCGTGCCTTTTCCAGCAGACTTGCCTAGTCTAAATCCTCTCTAGGGAAAAATCCGATCCATCCGGTGCAGAAACCTTACACGCCCTCCCGTCCCTCCATAGTCCTCCTGCGGCACTCAGCCGCAGCCGGGATTTTGTGGCTCACCTTGTGCGCAGCCCCCGCTGCGCTCGTCGATAGTGGTAAATCTGGAGGTTCTCGACTGGCGGAGGACGAAGCTGCCCGCAGACTACATGCTCAAGGGCAGTCAGAATCGCTAATAGCTGAAGGGGACGATCTCCTAATCAAAAAGGACGAGTGCGGCGCCGCGGAGAAATACCGTCAGGCGGCGCTGATGCTCAACCCCGGTGCCCAGGCAACAGCCAGCCTGCGCAGTTCGGCCGTCAGTAAGTTTGCCTCAGCCGGCGTGCAGTGCGCCAAATTACACACCTCTCGTGGCGAATACGCCAAAGCGAAGGAAGTGCTCAACGCCATCCTCGGCGGTGAAATGGCCCCGAATGACAAGCCGGCACAGACATTGCTCAAACAACTGGACGATCCCGATCGTCACAATCCCTCACTAACCCCGGGCCTTATCGAAGACGTGGCCAAAGTAAAGAAGATGCTCCGCCAAGCCTCGCAGTTGATGGATTTGGCAGCTTTCGATGAGGCCGAAGCCATGTATAATCAGGTAGCGGCCATCGACGGCACCAACACCGCTGCCCGCCGCGGACTAGAGGAGGTGGAAAAGCATAAAGCCCGCTACATGGAAACCGCCCGTGATCATACCCGGGCCAAGATGCTAACGGATGTGGACCGCCAGTGGGAGACGCCGGTGCCGCAGTTGGCGCGGGTGAGACCACTCTCTGCGACGGGATCTGAGCTGCCCATCACCGGCAGTTCCGCTGTCGTGAAATTGCGGAGCCTGATTCTCCCACGCATCGCCCTCACGGAGACCCCTGTTAGTGAAGCCCTGCGCTATCTGGCCAAACAAAGTGCCGCCGTAGATCCCTCCACCGGAGAGGAATCTTCGCGCGGGGTAAACTTCATTTTTTCCGGCAACGAAGCTACCGCCAAGCCGGTCACCCTTGAGTTGCGCAACAGCCGCCTCGGTGATGCTCTTCGAGCCATTTGTGACATGAGCGGCACCCGCTACCGCGTGGAAGGAAATGTAGTCACCGTTTCCACCGGAATCGGCGGCGGAGCGATGGAGACCCGCCAGTTCAAAGTGCCGCCCGGCTTCCTCTCCACCGGGGCTGCCACCGCCCTCAATGATGCCGCCACCACCGATCCCTTCGCTGCCGCCCCGGCGGACACTGGCAAGCCCAAGATTGGCCGGATGGATGCGAAGACCTATTTTGAACAGCAGGGCATCCCATTCCCTCAGGGTTCCCGGGCCGCATACGCTGCCGGCCAGAATCTCCTCACGATCACCAATACTGTCGACAATCTCGACAGTGTCGCAGCCATTGTGGACGGACTGGCATTCTCCGGTCAGAAACAAGTGCAGGTGCAGGCCATCCTGCTCAAAACCAGCGAGAGCACCCTGCGGGACATCGGCGGCGACTTTCTGATTGATGCCTTCAACGTCCGCGGGGACCGGGTCTTCGGCTCCGGTGGCACCTTTGGAAACTCCAGTGTCAGTTCCGTAGGGAGCGCCGACAACGCCGGCATCGGCTCAAGGTCCTTCACGAGTGTTCAGGTTCCCTTCAACGTCACCTCCAACCCGGTGACCATGGGACTGCGCACTTCCTACGACCTTGATTCTACGCTCTCAATCGACCAGTTGATTGAACAGTCCTTCCGCGGACAGACGTTCATTCAGCCTCGTGCCCCTTATGTCGGGGCAGTGGCCGGAGCCTTCACTGATCCCCGCTTCCAGGCTCTTTTCCGCGGGCTGGATCAGAAGAAAGGCATAGACCTTTCTGTGGCGAATTCCATCATCCTCAAAAGCGGTCAAAAGGCCTCCTCCTTTTCAGGTCGCAAGTTCTTTTACCCTACAGAGTTTGATCCACCCCAAATTCCGCAAACTGTCGGCGGCGGCGGCGTTGGCCTTAATATAGACCCCAACGGCGACCTTTTCCTCGTTGCGAATCGACCACCCACGGCTCCAGTCACTCCAGCCACGCCCAGTTCCTTCGAGGAACGGGACATCGGCGCCAGTCTTGAAGTTGAAGCCACCGTTGGTGATGACGGCTACACCGTAGACCTGAACCTTGCCATTATGTTCAGTGAATTTGATGGCTTCATCAACTACGGAGCCCCGATTACCGATCCGCAAAACCCTGACATTCTGCTCACCGACAACCGGATTATCCAGCCAGTCTTCAGCCGCTACTCCGAAGCCACACAGGTGCTCGTCTATGACGGAGCCACTATCGCCATCGGTGGACTGACGGAAGGCAAAGAGGAAACCATTCAGGATAAAACCCCGGTCCTCAGCAGCATCCCAGTGCTTGGGAGATTCTTCAAATCCAACGTGCGCCGCTCTACCCGCACCGCCGTCGTTTATTTTGTTAGCGTCAAGATTATCGACCCCTCCGGCGGTTCGGTGAATACCGCCGCCCGCAACGCCGAAGCCGCTACCGGGGGCGTCGCCCTCGACGCCCCCGGTAGCGGGCCGACCCTGCCACGTTAAGTCGCGTTTTCCCTTTACACCTAGGGTAACGGAGGCGACCCAATGACCGTTCCTTTCACCTCAATCTTGTGAGCCTCCCTCCTGAAGAATCGACCAGGGATCATCGCCGCTCGCTGCCTAACAAACGCGGGCATGGCGACAATCCCGCCCCACTGCCACAAAACCACTATTCTGTGGATGAAATGATGCAGCAGTTGCGCTCTCCCGAGGGGAAAAAGCGCCGCCGCCGCTCGCAACAACCGGTCTATGATAGCCGCCGCCACCGCCGGACCATCGCCATCATTTTGATAAGTCTCGCCACGCTCAGCACCGGCGGGTGTTTTAGCTTCCGTTGGTTCCAAAAAATACGGCTGGAAGGGGACACTTTCAGAGACGCACTCAACCGTCGACTGACAGATGAACTCGGCTGCGCGGTCAAGGTTTCCCGCATCTACGACGGTGGTGAGTCCTCGCTCGCCGCCAGCGAAGCACGCATCGACCTCTACGAAAAAGATCTGCTGGAATACGGCCAGTTAAACAATCTCAATGCCTCCCTAACCTCCGCGTCATGGGTCTCCGATTCATGGGGCATCACACGGCTGACGGTCGACGATATCAAACTTCGGCTTAATCCCGAGCGTGCGCTCCTCCGCGAAGACACCATGTGGATACGGCCCACCAGCAAAGGCAGGGAAAAATCCAAAGACGTCGGCTGGCGCATGGGCATCAGCCCCGATCCAGATATCATTTCCCTCGACCACATTCAGATTGCCAGAAATTTGACCATCGAATGGCCGGCCCTCGACACGGAGAACAAGGTCGAAGGTCTCAGCGACGCCCAGGCTGCCATCACTCTGCCGCTCACTGGCGGACTGAAAGGATCCCTCCTCAAGGGCATGCTCTCACTGAAGGGCCTGCCAGTCATGAATGTTCGCGAAGCGCACTGGAAACTCAACGGGCGTGCGCTCCGACTGGAGGGTAGCATGCTCGTGCCCAACGGCGGTATTGGATCGGGCGAGGGCGGCGTGATTTCCGCTGACGGGGACATCGACTTGCAGGTCAACGGCAGCGCTAGGCTATCCTTGGACATGAACAAAGTGCCCGTCGAGACGTTCTTTTCATCCTTCTGGAAGCAGCGGATTTCGGGCCTTGCTGCGGTGAAGGATGCCACCTTCACCGCCACCTTCACCGGCAAGGAGGAACGCACGATAGAAGGCGATTTCAGCGTGACCGGCTTCCTCTTGGGGTCCCTGCCCTTCGTGCCCGCCCTCGCCAACCACATGCAGCGTCCAGACTTTGCGAAAGGCATGGAATTCCCGGAATTCACCGGTCACTTCACGTGGTCGCCCCTCAAGGGACTCACTCTGACAAACCTGAAAGGCGAGCGCCCAGGGGAACTCCGAATCGGGGGCAGCCTCACCGCCTCACCCGACGGCAAAATCAGCGGCGCTGTTACTTTTGGCGCGCACGATTCCATCATGGCGCTGGTGCGCAGCGCCGGCCGTCCACATCCCTTCATGGCCGCCACCGAAGGATGGAATACGGTGACCTTTCAACTCAACGGAGCCGGCAGCAGCATCTCCGACAATTTACCGTCCATCGACCAGGCACCCAGTGCGCCTCCAGCGCCTCAGAAGTCTCAAGGCACAGTGCCTCCCTCCGGAAATTCCGAGGAGGAATTCAACCAGTTGATTCAGCCCCGCTAGCCGCCTTCTGCTATGAGCCATGAGGAGCCCTCCCAGTTGTGTCTCAAAGGCTCGTTGCTGCTTGCTGAGCCCTCACTGCGCGAGCCAACTTTTCACCGCACAGTCATCCTGCTCACCGAGCACCGCCATGACCTCGGAGCATACGGCTACGTCCTGAACCAGCCCACCGGTCAGACCGCCGGGGAATTACTGACCAGTTCTGATTTTGCCGCTCTGGCAACTATCCCTGTATTTCTAGGAGGACCGGTCGAGACCGGACAATTGACCTTTGCCTCACTCAACTGGGAGGCGTCCGCAGGCCTCAGCTATCAGACCCATCTGACCAGAGAGGATGCCATGCGCCGGATTAAGGAAGGCGAACACGTGCGCGCACTCGTAGGCTACTCCGGCTGGGGAGCCGGTCAGCTCGAAAATGAAATCAAACAACGATCGTGGATCGTCGCCAAGCCAGACGCTTCCGTCGCCGATCCCGCCAACAGCAGCAGTCTCTGGACCGCCATCCTCAACCGCATGGGACCATGGTTCCGCCTCGTCTCTCGAGCCCCGGATGACCCGTCGCTGAACTAGATGAAAACCGTGCTCGGCATTGACCACGGAGATGCCCGTATTGGCGTCGCGGTTTCTGATTCACTGAGATTCCTTGCCCATCCCGTGGAGACCGTCGCGGCCCGGCCTGCTGCAGCCGCGATGGAAAGGCTGGCCGAAATTTTCCGCCAGTGCGACACTGGAGAAGTCGTCTTGGGACTCCCCATAAGGCAGGACGGCACCGAAGGCCCCAGCGCGGAGAAAGTGCGCGCCTTCGCCGCCAAGCTTGGGGCTAGGCTTCCCGCCGGCACTCCGATTCACTTTCATGACGAATACGGCACCACCAAAGAAGCCGCCGCCAACCTCCGAGCCGCCGGATGCAAAGCCCGCACCCACCGCTCAGTCATTGATCAAGCGGCCGCTGTCGTCATCCTGCAGGAATGGCTGGATGTGCATGCCACCCCGAGTGGGATAAAGCCGCCCTAAAATTGACAGCCGCGTAACATGCCGTAGTGCTTTGAGATGATGAAAGCCTTGCTACAGAGCATGGAACGCAATATGTTAGCACCGCGCGGAGCTATCCCTCGTAGCACATTTTTCGCGGTCCCGCTCTACCAAGCTTATTGCCGAGCCTCAGGAATAATCCATCGGCTCTGTCCGCATAGCCCCCCCTGAGGTGGACGCCGAAAACCAGGCCACTGGTTAAGCTATGATTGGGCTGGACCTTGGCGCACGAAACCGCGAACGCAATACCCACCCAATGAAAGCCAAACGAAAGAGACATGATGCCGGATTTAAAGCCCGTGTAGCGCTGGAAGCG
>CAMAUV010000110.1 GCA_945861415.1 Akkermansia muciniphila
CCTTCCCGTCACGGTTCAGCCTACCTTTTTGCCCTTCTTGGGGGAGGCTGGTGCGTTCTATGCCCCTGGCGCTCCGGGCTGGAACTACCGTGAGAACCACTACAATGCGGGCGTAATCTTCAACGCTAACGCGCTGAACAATTACAATGTGAACAATAGCGGATCTCCGGCACCAATCCGCACGGACGACGGCATTGAACCGATCATGGATCACGGCGGTGGCGGCAGGCTGGGTAACAACCGCGCATACTTGGGTGGTGGCGGCGATCACTTTACCGTCCGGGGTAATGCCTTTGTCAGGTTTACCCTACCCGGAAGCTACACGCTTCATCACGGAGCTGATGACACTACCTACACCGTGCTTAATACGGCGGATGGTACCGTCACTGCGCAAAATAACTGTTGCGGTGATTTCGCCACGCCTTTCACTATCATCAAAGTTGGGGATTTCCCCATTGATTTCGTGGGTGGTGAAGAAGGCGGCGGCGACTGGTTTGAAATTGGCATCAGTGGACCGGGCATAGCGGGAGTAGTGGCGCTGGGCGACACCGGTAATGGCAGTCCTGCCGTCTTTACCATGGAGAAGGTCACAGCCGATACGGATGGTGACGGCCTGCCGGATGCTTACGAGACTCTCTATGGTCTGGACCCTAACAGTGCTGAGGGAGTCAACGGTGCGAGCGGGGATCCTGATGCTGACGGGCTGACGAACATTAATGAAAAAACAGCCGGAACCAAAGCCAACGTTGCGGATACGGACGGGGATGGCCTGAGTGATGGAGTTGAGGTGAACACCACAAGCACCAATCCTCTCTTGGCGGATACAGATAAGGATGGCCTCTCGGATGGTGCTGAACTCAATACCCACCAATCGAATCCTAAGTTAGCTGATACCGATGGCGACGGAGTCGCCGATGGTATAGAGGTCGCCAACGGGACTAGTCCTGCGACTGCCAATAGCGGACCTGCGTTTGGTTTGTATGCCTACTGGCCCATGGACGATGACTTCGTCAGCACGAAGGGAGGCTTCAGCGCTACGCCGGTCAATGGCCCTACATTAGTGCCGGGCAAGTTTGGGAATGCAGTCTATTTGGATGGGAACAACCAGCATCTCAGAGCAGATGGCGATGAGAACAACTTCGACTTCGCCGGTAAGAACTTCAGCGTTTCCGCTTGGTATACTGCTGAATCATTGACCAAGAGTTGGCAGTGCCTAATAGCGAAGGGTGAAGGAGGGGGCTGGCGACTGCACCGCAGAGGTGGTGAAGGGGTTTTCGCGTTTACGGGCGGTAGCCCCGGTGATATCAATAGCAGTGCCCCTTTAGTGGTGGACCCTGACACATTCCACCACGTGGTCTGCGTGGTAAAGGCAGAAGGCGGCTACAAGATCTACATAGACGGGGCCTTGACTGGCGAAGGTGGTGGAACCGCGTATCCCGAAAACAGAGGCAACCCAATGATGATCGGTGAAAACCCTGATGCCGCTGGCCGGACCTGGCATGGCAAAGTCGATGACGTTGCCTTCTGGAGTCGATCGCTCTCAGACGACGATATTGCTCAAATTTACGATGAAGGTAGGGGCCGGAGTATTGGTGATATGCTCAGTCCGTTGCCATTGGATTTCACGCAGGTGCAATATAGCACTCTCACCAATAAGTGGACGTTGGCGTGGAATTCCAAGCCCGGTCGGACCTATACGTTGAAATACTCCAGCGACCTCTTAAACTTTGATAATGACATTGATGACACGATCCCTTCGGGTGGTAGCACCACCACCTACGGGCCATTCGAAAGCCCGCTTCTTGCCAGCCCGAGACTTTTCTTAAGAGTTATTCAGAATCCCTAATTGCTGCCGCATCGATCGGTCTTCAACGGTTCTTTAGCCCTATCCTAGTCGGGCTGCCGGGGTTCATCACGCCCGGGCTCCCAGTGTTGAAGTAGCGTTCCCAAATCCTGATTTACAGTAGACCGAGCGGGAGTAGACTGACAGTAAAATCAGTTCCCTTACCGGGACCTTTGATGGCGCCAATTCTATGCAGGCGAGTGTGCCTTATCCAGCACGGCTACTGAGGCGGACCCGGAAATTCGGGCCAGGAGCTAAGCTATAGTTTGTGGAGGCTTGGTGCGGGCTGTAACCCCAACCACACCACCAAAAATGAAAGCCAGACGAAAAAGACACGAACCCAAATTCAAGGCCCGCGTCGCCATTGAGGCGCTCAAGGGCGTCAAAACCATCAAGCAGATCGGCAGGGAGTTCGATGTGCACCCCGTGCAGGTCTCGGAATGGAAGAAAGTCATGTCCGAGGGCGCCGCCGGCGTCTTCGGCTCCGGCCCGGGCAAGGCCGCGGCGGAGGATTTCGACGCGGAACGCACCACCCTGCACTCCGAGATCGGAGAGTTGACCTTGGCGGTGGACTTTCTGCGAAAAAAATCAAGACAGCTCGGTCTGTGAGGGATCGCATTGAGCTGGTGGATAAAAATCATCCCCGATTGAGCATGAGAAAGCAATGTGAACTCCTGGACGTGGCCCGTTCGTCCGTAAATTATCAGCCCGTGGCGCAGAGCCCCGAGGATCTTCGGATCAAGCGCCTGCTGGATGAGACCTATATGATAGACCCGTGTCTGGGCAGTCGCCGCCTCGTGACGATGCTTGCCCGGGACCACGGGGTGAAGATTAATCGCAAGCGATTGCAGCGCCTGAGCCGGGAGATGGGACAAGAGGCGATCTAGTGTCGTCCGCGCACGAGCATTCCGGATATAACGCACCGGAAATATCCCTATCTGTTGCGGAATCTGGTGATCGACCGGCCTGATCAGGTGTGGTGCACCGATATTACCTACGTGCCCATGCCCGGAGGCCACGCCTTCCTGTGCGCGGTGATGGACTGGCATTCGCGCAAAGTCCTCGGCTGGGCGCTTTCCAGCACCATGGACACCACAATGTGCCTGACCGCACTGGAGGAGGCCATCCGCAGCGCAGGTCGCCTTCCTGAGATATTCAACACCGATCAGGGCTGCCAGTTCACCTCCCTGGAATGGACCGGCCGCCTGCTGGAACTCGGGATCAAAATCAGCATGGACGGCCGCGGGCGCTGGATGGACAACGTGTTTATCGAGCGGTTGTGGAGGAGCGTGAAATATGAGGAAATCTATCTCTACGAGCACGCGACGATGGTAGCGTTGAAAGCCGGGCTGGTCCGCTGGTTTGTGCGCTACAACGACTGGCGGCCCCACGAGACGCATGGAAATCGCACGCCGCAGGTCGTGTATCAGACACGCCACCCGGCCCCGGACGGCGGCATGGCGCAACTGCCCGAAGCCGCATGATTGCCCCCCCCGGCGGCGGCGGAATATGTTAGCCTTCACTCCAGGCGCTGCGCCCCCCTCCGCTACGCTCCGTGGGACGCAGCGCCTTCCGTTGCGGCCAACATATTCCGGGCGCCCTCACCATCACCCCCTTCACCCTTGCTCTAACCGATGACCCCCGCCACTCTCCCGGAACCGCGCCACCATAGCTTAGCTTAGTCGTCCAGTGGCCGGAGATTCGGGTCCACCTCATAATTCGGGCGGCGTAGCGCAGGCTAAGGTTCTGGGAATGGTGACACACAGTCTAGATGCACTGAAGATGCTCCGGACCACCGGCACTCTGAGTGAAAACGTGTAATATGCGGTGAAGAGCGGCCTGATACGGGACTTTCTAAGAGGCACGCAGACAGAAGCTGGACGGATTAAGTCAGGCCCCGCCAAGTGAGGCAAATCCCGGTGATCCCTTCACCTGAAAAGATCAAGCGTGTGAGCCGGGCACCTGTGCTTGTGACCGTCAGGGTTGACCGATGACGGGGTTTGTCTCGCATGTCCGCGACTCCAAGGCAGAAGGTAAGGAGCCTAGCCGCCACCACTTCTCAGCCCACCAAAAACTTGAGAAGAAACCTACTGACCTTGGGCAGATTCGGGCTGACCGAGCGCTCTACGAAAACCCTCGAAGCGTTTAGCGCGCTCCTGTTGCTGCGATTGGTATTTTTCTTTTTGCTCGGGATTAAGTATGGCCGCAATGGCCTCATCGCGCGATAGTGGATTGGGCACGCCGCTACCGCCAGTAACTCCCTCCAATTGCATGGAAGGATCAAAATCCTTGTCGCTACGAACGAGTATTTGGAACATCTCGTCCTTTTGAGTTTCATCAAGGCCAAGGGATTTATTCATCCGATCAATCTGCGCATTGGCATTATCGGTGATAGACTTAGCCTTTTCACCGAGGCGACCGGTTTCGTAGCTTTTAGCCTGCTCACCTTCTAGATTGGCCTTGGCCCATTCATCGAGCATTTTTTGAGAATTGGCGGCTCCGCGGCCCATTTTCATCATGTCCTCCATGTCACCCTTACCATCAAGCATCGCCTGCCATTTGCCTTTTTCTTTCTCAGAAAAATCGAGCAGATGTTGTTTCAGGGCTGCCTGCTGCTCGGGATTGAGGTTGGCAAGGGCCATCATACGCTTGATCTGTTGCTCGGCTAAGCGCTCGACCATTTCCTGCCGCTGGGGCTCGAAACCCGCGGTAAGTCGTTTCAGCAGCGGCTTGGCATCATTGAAAAGCTTGTCCGCATCCGACTTGGACTCGACTTCCACTGGCTTCTCGGTGGTCGCGATCTTGGCTTCGCTCAACTTCGGAGTCTCGACCGGTGACGGTTTCGGTTGCGCTTTCGCCAGAGTTATTGGTGTTTCCGTCTCGGTAACAATCTCTTTTTTGGCGCCAAGGTTTTGGCTTACGAGAAACACACAGAGACCTCCGGCAGCAAATCCGATCACTATAGGAACAATTTTCATATCTGGTAGTTATAAGCCACCGCAGAGGCGTGGCCAGTTCAAAATAGGAAATAATTCACAGGCATCCGATAGGCCGTGCCGATTGAACATCAAGCTTTGGGTTTAAGAGGGGGGAGGAGGTGGAAAGTGGCGGGGCGGCGTTGAGGTTTTGGTGTGCTGGCCCGCAGTATTAGGCGGATGCTGTCCTATGAGGTGCCACGCCCGGTGGCTCCGGCGCGGTTGGCCGCCGTCAGAAAAAGTGGTCCATGTTAAGTGAGAGGATTTGATACAACCAAATCCTACAAAAATGAACCGACAAAAAAGAGATAAGCCCGAAGAAATCATCCTCCTGCTGCGTGAATGTGACGCGAGTCACCTGAGGCAAGAACAGTTCTGCCAGCAGAAGCAAATCTCGGTAGCCACGCTGCACCGCTG
>CAMAUV010000111.1 GCA_945861415.1 Akkermansia muciniphila
AGTCGCAGACATCATTGAGACTGAGCGCGTGAGCCAGTTGCACAAAGATCATGGCCGCCATGTGACTGAAAACACTGAAGGTCCGCGCCCTGGCCTCCACACCGTGTTCGCGCGCGGCCGCATTGACGATGGAACGCGGAATGTACTTGCGGAGTTGCCCCAGCACGTTGATGTGATGACGGACTGGCTGGGCGGATGACGGATGGATTGGTTTGGTTGACATAACAACTCCACATCAGCCCGTTCCCGCCGTCCAGCCAGCCCATTTCCACTCGCATCTAACTCAAGCAGCCTTCAGCACTGTAGGACGCCAGTAATGATGATTTTGAAATTCTAATTCGGTTTCAGTCGGGAAGTTTCACAGCGCGTCCTTCCTGCGCGCTTTGGAACGCGGCGTCCACCATTTGCTGGCCGATGCGGGAAATTTCCACGCTCAGCGGTCCAGCGAGGGGTGCGCCGGTTTCGAGGCAGTGGAGGAAATACTGGATCGGATTTTGCATGGGCTGCAGCGCGACATCCACGGGCACCTCCCAGCCTTCCGGTTTGCTGCGGCTCTGCACGCGGATTTGCGGCTCTCCGTCATAGCTGGCAATACTGCCGTCCTCGCCCTTGAGCACGAACCCGCACTTCGGCAGCGGCTGCTGCATCCATGGATCGCTGTCGGTGCCCCAGCGAGTTTCAAACTTCGACAATCCGAAGGTATACCGGGCGATGGTGATGCTGTGCTCATCGACCTCAAGGCCCGGAGCGCCCCACATCATGGCGCTCATCTCAAGGGGCTTCGCTCCGTCGAAATACCACGTCCCCAGCGTGGTTCCGTAGCCGAGGTAATCGAGCATAGAGCCCCCGCCTTCGCTCCTCTTGTAAAACCAACTGGCCGCCTTCCGCTCCGGCGTGGGTTCCAGCTTGATCTTGTCTGCGCCGTGGTAAAGCGGGCCCCGGTTGCCGTCGTAAAAATGGACCTCCCGCAGTGAACCGATGACACCCTCCCGCACTAGGCGGTAAGCCGTGGCGTGCGGCGGCACCCAGCACAGCGGCCAGTTGATGGCCAGCGACTGATTCACGGCCTTCATGCAGGCGATCATGCGGTCCGCCTCGGCGAGGGAAGCCGCGAAGGGCTTTTCCACCATGACCGGCACGGGGTGCACGGCGATCACTTTCTCCAGCCACTCCGCATGACGTGAGGCCGCGGGGCACAGGATGATGGCGTCCGGTTTGGTCTTGTCCAAACACTCTCGGTAGTCTGTGAAAACCTGGTCGTCCCGTAGGGAGAAATTCCGCTGGGCCTCCACCATACGCTCCGGCTGCTCATCGCAGATGGCGGCGATCTCCGCGTTGGGATGATTCGCTACAAGACGCAGCAGGTCCCCCATGTGAAAGTGATCAAAGTTGATTCCGGCAATTCTCCAGCGTCGGCTCATAGGTTTCGGATAGGTGAAAGGAAAGACCTAATGACCGTGGCCGCGGGGAACGGAAGAGCTAAGTTTTCCGCGGAAGTGGAAACCTGACAAACTGTTTGGAATTTCTGAGGGCAGCGTTTCTTGTTATGGGCGCATATTGGGGATTGCCCATTACGCTGAAATCCGCTCTCATACCGCAACATGTCCGCCTTTCTTGAATCACTCACCACTCTCGCCCGTCACTGGGAAGCCTCCGATTTATTCCTCGCCGAAGGGCAGCACGCCCGCATCAAAGTGAACGGCGCGTTTCATCAGCATGAGCAGTTGGTGAGCCGTGGCGATATGGAGGAACTCTGCGCCGCTTGCGGAGTCTCGCCCGAGACGGTGCAGGACCGGGACGCGGCGTGGTTCAGCACGGATGGCACGCGTTTTCGTGTCAATCTGCACCGCCGCATGGGCCGTCTCGGCGCGGTGCTTAGGCAAATCCGCACGCACGTTTCCGACATGGAAAGCCTTGGCCTGCCGTCCGCACTTCTGCAGGGATGGCTCACACGCCGCGCCGGACTGGTGCTCATCACCGGGCCCACCGGCAGCGGCAAATCCACCACCGTCGCCTCCTGCCTCGATCACCTCAGCAAGACGCGGCCCGGGCACGTTGTGACTATTGAGGATCCCATTGAGTATCTCTTCACGGACAACGCCGCCTTTTTCACCCAGCGCGAAGTGGGCCTCGACACCGCTACCTACCTCACCGGCTTGCAAAAAGCCCTGCGCCAAGCTCCGGATGTCATCTTCGTTGGAGAAATCCGCGACTCCGACTCCGCCATCACCTGCCTCCAAGCAGCAGAAACCGGTCACCTCGTCGTTTCGACTCTGCACAGCCCTAACGTTACGGAAACTCTCGATCGGCTGGCCAACCTCGTCCCTCCGGGCGACCGCGAGGTCATGCTTTCCCTGCTCTCCAACCAGACCGTTGGCATTCTCAGTCAGCGCCTCCTGCCTGCCGCCAGCGGCACGGGCTCCATCCTTGTCTGCGAGCACATGGAAGTGAACGGGGCGGCGCGCGAATGGATCCGCGCCATGAACATCCCCGCCCTCGCCGAGCACCTGCGCCGTGGGGACGATCCCGCCAACTGCTCGCTGCTCCAGGCCCTCGTCAGCGCGTGTCAGGCTGAGATCATCGACTACGAAACAGCCCTCGCTCACAGCGGCAACGCATTCGAATTCAACCGCGCGCTCCGCGGGGTATCGTAGGAGCTTTGTTGAAAATCCGGACAGGTAGCGCGGCGTGTCAGCCTTTCTCCGCCGCAGGGAGACGTAGGGTTACAAAGAATGATGCCCAACGCTCTCTTGCTGGCTCTAAGCTTCCGCAGTTGAACCCGCCGCTACCTTCCGGGAAAAGCATCTCAGATTCAACCAATCCTCTAAACTCCATCGCATGAAACATCGTCTGCTCACTGGCCTGTTCGGGCTGCTCCTGTTGTTCGCCACCGCTCATGCCCAGACTGAGACCGGCGGTTTCCGCCCCCTCTTTAACGGTAAAGACCTCGCCGGCTGGGACGGAAATCCTGCGCTGTGGTCCGTGGAGGATGGATGCATCACCGGTCGCACCAAGTCGCCCCAGGATTTGACCTACAATCAGTTTCTCATTTGGCGTGGCGGCGAGCTAAAGAATTTCGAACTGCGCGTGAAGGCGAAGGTCATGGGCGTGAACTCAGGCATTCAGTTTCGCAGCAAGGAACTGCCGGAGGTCGGAAAGTGGAGCATCGGCGGGTATCAGTGCGACATGCATCCGACGGCTGTGAACAACGCCATGGTCTATGAAGAGCGCGGGCGCGGTATCGTGGCGCAGAACGGGCAGAGCGTGGTCACCGATCCTCAGGGGCAGAAGTGGCTGGTGACCGAGCGCGAACCGGTTAAGGTGGACGTGGCGGAATGGCACGAATACTCAGTGCTCGCGCAGGGAAATCGCCTGACTTGCAAAATCGACGGCAAGGTGACAGCGGAACTCACCGACCACGATGAAGCGAAGCGTGCGTTGTCGGGATTGCTCGCCCTTCAAATCCATGCTGGCCCGGCGATGACGGTGCAAATCAAGGAGGTGGATTTGAAAGAACTGCCGGACGGCGGAGCGCAACCTTTTGCCAAAGCGGACATCCCGAACGATGCGCAAGTCATCGAAGCGAAGAAGCCTGCGGCGAAACCAGCAGCGGAAAAACCGGCGGCGAAGCCTGTGCAGGGAGCAGGCTTGGCCATTGGCGAGAACAAAGCGACACCCGTGGATCGCATCACGACGCTGCCGGGGTTCAAAGTTGAGCTGCTGTATTCGGTGCCTAGCGGCGAGCATGGCTCGTGGGTCGCGCTGTGTGTGGATGACAAAGGCCGCATCCTAGCCAGCGACCAGTATGGCGGGCTGTATCGTTTCGCGCCGCCCGCTGCGGGCAGTCCGCTGGAGCCAAAAAATATCGAGAAGCTACCGGTGCAGATTCGCGGCGTGAACGGCATGGAGTTCGCCTTCGGCGCACTCTATCTCGGTGTGAACGATTACGAAAAAAAGGTCACCAACGGCCTTTATCGCATAACGGACAGCAATGCGGATGGCGAGTTGGATAAATTGGAACTGCTGCACGAATTCGCGGCGGGCAGTGACCACGGCGTTCATGCTATTGTTCCCACGCCGGACGGCAAGGGGCTTTACCTCATCACGGGCAACAACGCCGTCATAAGCGACGGCCCGGTGAAAGGCACTGCAGCCACGTCTCCGGTCGCGAAGCTCTGGGGCGACGATCATTTGCTTCTGAGGATGCCCGATGGCCGAGGACACAACCGCCACGTCATGGCACCCGGAGGCATCATTTACCGCCTCGACCCGGACGGAAAAAACTTTGAAATTTTCGCCAGCGGCTTCCGCAACATCTACGATGCTGGTGTGAATCGCGACGGCGAGCTGTTCACCTACGACGCGGACATGGAGTATGACTTCAACACCTCGTGGTATCGCCCCACGCGCATCAATCATGTCGTCAGCGGCGGTGAATACGGCTGGCGCAACGGGGCAGGGAAGTACCCTGAATTCTATGCCGACAATCTGCCCGCCACGCTGAACATCGGCCCCGGCTCGCCCACGGGTACGCTCTTCGGCTACGGCGCGAAATTTCCCGAGAAGTATCAGGAGGCTTTCTACGCGCTCGATTGGAGCTGGGGCAAAATTTACGCAGTTCATCTCACGCCGAGTGGCTCGACCTACACAGCGACGAAGGAGGAATTCATCACCGGCGGCCCGCTGCCCGTCTCGGACGCGGTCATCGGCAAGGACGGCGCAATGTATTTCGCCATCGGCGGACGCCGCGTGCAGAGCGGGCTCTACCGCGTGAGTTATGCAGGTAAGGAAAGTAGCGAACCAGTGCGCTCCGGCAGAGGCTCGGGTATTAGCGCACCGGAGTCCGCCCGCCAGCTCCGCCGCTCGCTCGAGGCCCTCCACGGCAAGCAAGACCCTAAGGCCATCGAGACCGCATGGCCGAATCTCAGCAGCAATGACCGCTACATCCGCGTCGCCGCGCGCACGGTGCTGGAGCATCAGCCGCCCGATAGTTGGCAGGCTAGTGCGCTCGCGGAAACAGACGCCACCGCGCAGATGGAAGCGCT
>CAMAUV010000112.1 GCA_945861415.1 Akkermansia muciniphila
CCCGCACCGAACTCTTCGCCTACATCGAATCCTACTACAACCTCCACCGCAAACACTCCGCCCTCGACTACCAAACCCCGGCCCAATTCAAGGCCGGAATCCTCAGCCAAAACTAAACAAAAAACGGTCCAGCAATCCGTTGCCTCTCACCCAAGGGTGAAGAGTTGGCGTTCATGGTATTTCAATAAGGCGCGACCTAGCCATCTCGTCAAATTAGAAATGCCGCGCAATTCCGCCGCACCCGCCGAGGGCACCGACGAAATCCCCTTAGGGCCTGCAGGCAGTGGAGTGCTTGATCCCGTAAAAGGTTTCGCACATGCGCCCAACCTCAAGACCGACACCAGCAGCGATGGCATGCAATTCGATCCACGCTTGGCTGGGTCTGCTTCGCTGTGTCCGAAACTGACCGGGCGTTGCGTGCAAATAGTCGACGGGTATGCGACGGACAGATACGGCGAATCTCAACTCGAAACACCAGTGAACGTCTCTGGACGAAGCTGGAAATGTTCTCAGTTTCGTTCTCACTCCTTCTTATGAGCTTTCATAAGCCGTTGATTCCCAATATGGTGCGCGGTACTGGGTTCGAACCAGTGACCCCTACCGTGTCAAGGTAATGCTCTACCACTGAGCTAACCGCGCTAAATTGCTGAGAGCCAATACTTTACAATCGCTCCCCTGCAAAGGTGTCAACACTGCACCCTCTTAACATTGGCGCGGGATTTCACCGTTGCAAGCCACTCCAACAAAATATTTTTAAATGGGTGTCTGACAAACCTAAAAGTCGTGGATGAACTACCAAGTTGCCAACAAAGCAGTAAGCGTGGCGCGGCGCAATGCTCAAAACTAGGCTGGAAACCACCATGAAACCGAAACCCGCCAATCGCCTACAGGGCAGGCCCGCCATCCTCAAAGATGGGCGATCCTGCTCGCTCTACCTGCCGGAGACCGACTGGGCAGCCCTTGACTCCATGAGCTGCCCCAACCGGTCCCACGCGATCATCGCGCTCCTCCGCGAGCGCACCACCAACACAGCCGAACAACCATGGACAACCATGGACAAAGAACCAAAATATCGAATCGAATGCACCCAGCAAGGCAACGGATGACAAGAAGCAAAACGAAATTTCTTTCTGCGGTGATAGTTTTTCCGGGGTGGCACCCGATAAGAAATTTAAGCTGGGCACGATGAGCTACTACAATAGCACGACCTGCGCGAGTTCGAACGCGACCAGTGTGCAGATCACCATCGACTTTAATCTGAGCACTCCGGAAGCGAAGCAGTCGCTTAGTTTTGAGTGCCGCCTGCCCACTACGCCGACTAAGGGCAATGATGCGGATGCCCGTGTTACTTCGGTTGTTGGGGGACTGTGGGAACCGCGGGTGAAGTTACCTTACTTGCCGCTTCGATGGCAGTCTCTGGGGTGTTTTTGAGCGAGCCCGGGAAATCTACGAGATAACGGCGCCACAGATCGAGGGCACTGAGCAGTTCCTCTTTAGTCGCTGGGGCGAGCGACCGGTAAGGATTGGGCTGCATCAGAACGGCGACACCGTAAAGCGAACCTTTGTATTTGCGCTGAGCAGCTGCAAAGCCGCAGAATGGCCAGTCTCCCGCAGAAGCTGCCAGTTTGGCGCGAATGGATGCCGTATCGATGATCCCCGCAGCATTCAGGATTTGGTTGGTGTCAGGCTGGAGAAAATGCATGCGCGAGGGCTTTAGTTTCCACAGCGGGATGTTGCCGAGGGCTTCCTTGCTAACGACCCGGACCGAACGCACTACGCTAAGAAATCCAGCCGCCGAACCGATGCTGGCATTCCATTGCAGGCGCACCTTGTCAGCTCCCGCAGTCTTTCCGTCTTTTCCTGCGGCGAGTAGTTGCTCCTCAACCCCTTTCGCCACTTTTTCCCCACGCAGCAGCGCGATGCGGCGCAGCAGGGTTTCGTCGGAGATAGGTTGCAGCGGCGGCACCCGCACCACCACGCCGGCCTGGTTGGGCAGTACGGTCCATGAGATCAATTGCACCCCGCAGTATCCTGCACTTTTGATAATAGCCCGTTGAAGCGCCCAGCATTCCTCCTGAGTCAGGATGAATTGGTGCGTCCGCCAGACAATGTAGTAGTCCCCCGGTGCGCGGCCGCTGGAAGGCTGACCGGTGATGGGAAGCACGTCCGGTGTGTAGAGCCATTCCGGTTCGTTTGCGGCATCGCCTTTTCCGGGAGGCAAAGCCGCGTTCTCACTCGTGCGTGTTGCTGCGCGCTGTTCCTCCAATTTCTTTGCCCAGTCAGTCAATGATGTGCCAACACCCTTTATCTCAGGCAGGGAAGACATCAGTTTATCGATCACTTCGAGCGATACAGTGCTGGGATCGTAGCCGGAGGCGATGGCGTCGAAGTCAAGTTCTACTCCGGGGGGCGTTCCGGGGCCGGTCAGGCCTCCAATCGGGGATTGCTGTGGCGCATCTATTTTCTTGTCTTCGAAGCAGTAATTGATCGCAAAGATACTTCCGCCAAGGAGCGCTGCGAAGGTGACGATTGATATCAGCGCGCTCCTCAAATTCCCTCCGCCCTTGTTTCCATCAACCAGCCCGGCACCTATTTTCCTTGCCTTCAGTTCCTTGTCTTTGGATGAACTGCAGAGCACATAAGAGTGAGCTTCCTCCGCGTCCTCCCATGGCTTGTGGTCTCTTTTGCCCATGCGGAGATCGTTTAGTACGGTGGAGGCATGCACCGCTGATCTCGCCGCGCGCCCAAGGGGCGGACTGGCCAGCCAATCAATCCATGCGGCCACCATGGGTCCGATTTCCGGCCGGGTGGCCGTGACCTTCGCGTCCGGGTTACCGCAGATTACCTCACGTAACACGCGGCCAAGGTTTCTCAGATCATCACACGCCACTGCTGTCGGCAGCGCGGGCGGACTTTCTGCTCCGGAATTTTCCTCGCCATAGGCCAATTGGCGAAGGCCCGGCCCGGCGAGAACCACGTTGCCAGTCCGATCTACTAGTAGCGTGGCCAGGGTGAGATTTCCGTGGCCCAGCCCTGCTTCATGCAATGTGGACAGTGCGGTAAGGCTTTGCTGGGCTACCGAAACGAAGGCCCAAATGGTGGCAGCCGGTTCCGTAAGAAATTCGGCCAGCGGCACATAGCCGGGCTTTTGGCATTCCTCGATACTCCATTCGCCGGACTCTTCCTGCTTAAGGTGGCGCATGGCTGGCTGACCGGGGGTGCCGAGCACTTTTTCCAAGGCGACCGGTAACCACTTTGCCCTAGGAGGAACTAAAAACAGTCGGCGCGCCCACTGGTCGGCGGACTGGGCCGCTCGCATCGGGGGATAAGGATCTGTCTCCGGTTGGAGTGGATTGGGCTGCATCGGTATGGTCGGTGAGACCGAAATAATGGGGAATGTGTAGCATAACTTCAATAATCTCACAGAATATTTTGCAAAAATCATAATCTCTTCCCCAATTTTAGTGCCCGGAAGACTTCCAGAATCGTCTGAGAAAAATCAACTACTAGTGTAGTGCGCGTAAAATAGTGTAACATATAGTTGACACTGGTGTGGCAGTGTGTCTGCATGAGGCACGCGATCGCTATCAAGTTGAGTCCGGACGAGAATACCCTGCTGGTGCAGGTGATTCGTTCGGGTAAAAGTCCGCAGCGT
>CAMAUV010000113.1 GCA_945861415.1 Akkermansia muciniphila
TTCTTCCGCGATCTCCGCGACGGGCCGGCCGGTCTCAAGCAGCTCGACGGCCTGGGTCTTGAACTCGGCGGTGTAGCGCTTGCGTTGCTTCTGGTTCATGGGCATGGATTCTGGTAGGTGGTGGTCCAGAAATCCAGCTCACCTCACCATTCCGGCAATGACGGGAACCAACGTCCTCTTAGACCAAATCAAATTCTACTTTACCGCATGCAAGGCAAAGCTAAATGTCCCTGTACCGCTGGTAGGCACTGAATGCCTCGGCCCGGAGAGACTACGCTGCGGAAATCTCAGCTGCCTCTAATTACAAACCGAACGTGGCGACAATCACCATCAACTTTGCAGCCCCTCCACGTTAGGCCGAGCGTGAAACGATTTTGTCACGAAATTTCTGTTCTATCCAATTAAAACCTCACTAAATAAAGCTATTATGCAAACGGTATTAGTAGTAGATGATGAAACTGACATTCTGGAACTTGTGTCCCTCAATCTCCAGCGGCAGCAGTTTAACATAATCACAGCAGAGAACGGCCTCATCGCCGTCCAGTTGGCGAAGGAGAAATTGCCGGATATCGTTGTTCTCGACCTCATGCTGCCTGGTTTGGATGGGTTCGGGGTCTTTAAAGAATTGCGCGCCGACCCTCGAACTGTCGGCATTCCTGTCATTATGCTCACCGCCAAAGGTGAGGTGAATGACCGCATCGCTGGTCTCGAACTCGGCGCTGACGACTACGTCACAAAACCCTTCAGCCCCAAGGAACTTGTCCTTCGCATTGAGGCGCTGCTCAAACGCACGCAAAAGGTGAAAGCTGACGCAACTTTGCGTGCCGGGGATTTTTTTCTCGAGCGAAATACCCTCAGGCTTTTCCTCGCAGGCAAACAGGTCGATCTCACGGCTACGGAATTCAAGCTTCTTCGCCTGTTGGTCGAATCGAAAGGAAAACTCCAAGAGCGTGACGTTCTTCTCCGTGAAGTCTGGGGATATTCCGATACCACTCTCACTCGCACGCTTGATACCCACGTGAAGAGGTTGCGTGAGAAACTTGGCAAGCATGCTGATAACATTCAGACTGTCCGAGGCTATGGCTACCGGTTTACGCTCAACCCGGCACCGGTCCCTCCCGCCCCCTGACCTCCTGTGGACCCGGCTAGGAATACCGCTCTGATTGCTCTTGGCCTCATCTCCGCCGTTCTCGCGGTAGTGACATGGCACTACCGGCGCCTTTCCCGCTCCAAGGGTGCCGATGCCACAGACAGGCAGCTCAATGCAGTGCTGGAAAGTGTGCTCGAAGGACTCGGAGACGCCTGTCTCCTCATCGACAACGCACAGCGGATCGTCTTCGCCAACCATGAAACCCGTGATCTCTTTCACCCGGCCTTCCCGCCGGCGGGCCAAACGCTGAGCGCCCTGATTGCCGATGACCGCATCCTCGGCTTCATCAGTCGCTGTGCCAGCAGTGGGGTGAAGTGGAGCGAGGATCAGTTCCGGCTGCAACTCTTGCGGGATGGAGTGCTGGAAGAGCGGCACATTGTCGTCGCCGCCGCGCCGGTGCGTCTTTTTGGTGAAGAAACTCCGGCCCACATGCGCGTCGTCATCCGTGATGAAACCGATAGTCACGAGATTGAGCAGATTCGAAAAGACTTCGTCGCCAATGCCAGCCACGAACTCCGTACGCCTCTCTCCATCATTAACGGCTACCTTGAAAACATGCTCGACGGCGTGATTGATGACCCCGCGATCATGCGAAAATCGCTAACTACCATGCAAAAGCACGGGGAGCGCATTGCCCGTATCGTTGAGGACATGCTGACGCTATCCAAGTTCGAAAGCGCGGGAGAGAGGAGTCAACCAAGTCTGCGCGGCACGGCCTTCTCCTGCCGCGATTGCGCTCAAGACGTCGTTGAGCGGCTCACGCCTCTGATTGAGGCCAAGCAGGCCACCCTCGACCTCCGGTTTCCTCCCGCTCCCGAGGACCAAATCCACGGCGACCGCTTTTACTGGGATCAGATTTTCTTCAATCTGATCGAAAACGCACTAAAGGAGAACCAGCCCGGCAGCCTCGTAGT
This sequence comes from Akkermansia muciniphila, assembly GCA_945861415.1. Lineage (GTDB taxonomy): Bacteria > Verrucomicrobiota > Verrucomicrobiia > Verrucomicrobiales > V1-33 > V1-33. The sequence goes on from CAMAUV010000113.1 coordinate 2,065, forward strand.
TGGAGTGCACTTTACCCGCCACGGCAACACTGCATTGATCACCATCCGTGACAACGGGGTCGGCATTCCCCGGGCGGATCTGCCGTTCATCTTCAAACGGTTTTACCGCGTCGCGAAACACCATGGTCAGAAAATCAAAGGAACCGGCCTCGGTCTAAGTATCGTGCGCCGTGCGATTGAAGCTCACGGCGGAAGCATATTCGTCGACAGCACCCCTGGGCTGGAGACTGTCTTTACCATCAAGCTTCCCGACCCTGCGCCAGCCCAGCAGGATCCCGCGCCTATGCCGTGAAGTGCAGCGCTTCTGTGAGAACCCACCATGGCGGGACACAATGCCGCAGCAAAGCGAAATACGTTTCCCGTCGATCCACGCGAGTCCATCCGCATTGTAAGGTCTGGCGCTGTAGAAAACTACTGCATTGGGGAGGGCGCGCTGCTTTCCAATATGCCGGTCTGCCAACTGAGCGGGCGGACGAGGGTTTCTTCATCGAGTCCCCGCAGCGCTGCGCGTGGAGAGGTGGCCATGAAGCTGTCGGCGCCTTGCTGGGTATTGCCATTCGCTGATGAGGTTGCGACCGGCGGTCCATGCGACTTCCAGTTCGCGGCCGCCACCCAGACGATACGACAGTTAGCAAAGTGAAAGGGGACGCCCTCGCTAGCGCCCTTGTCAGCCGTGCAATGCGCAGAGCCTTAACAGACTGACAAAAAGCCTCGCCGAAAGTGTAATTTCGGTTTGAGTCATGGCAAACCATGGGCCAACGTGCCTTTAGCGCGGCTCCTGTAGCTCAGCGGATAGAGCAACGGTTTTCTAAACCGTCGGTCACAGGTTCGAATCCTGTCGGGAGCGCCACATTAAATCGTTGAAAATAAAGACTTTACGGAAGGAATGAATGAGGAAGCGGGTTGCGCCGGATTGCGCAGAATAGCGGCAAAATGCGGTCCAAAACAGATACAGAATAGATACACCGCAAGACTTGGGCGGCATTTTTCCGCAGGCCGCGACTGCCTCCAGTGATTCTGCCAATCATGGCTGTATCTGAACTCCCGCATGCGGCACCGTTTAGTCGGCGCGGAACAATTAAGCAAATTCCGGCGGCCTGGCCGCCGTCAGAAAAAGTGGTCCATGTTGAGGGAGAGGATTTGTTACAACCAAATCCTACAAAAATGAACCGACAAAAAAGAGATAAGCCCGAAGAAATCATCCTCCTGCTGCGTGAATGTGACGCGAGTCACCTGAGGCAAGAACA